>JBKBON010000030.1:0-38102 GCA_046294755.1 Allorhizobium sp.
ACCTCACGCTCGACATCACAGGTGCGAAACCCGGTGCCTATGTGTTGCGCTATACGGTCAACGATGTGATTGCCGAGCGCTCCACACCCTTCGAGCTGCCGTTTACGCTGAAAGACAAGGGTTGAGCGCCTGAACAAGCGCTCAGCCGATCCCTCTCAATTCGCCATGGTGGAGCGATGCGCCCAGCCGGTCATGCGCTTCTCGATCCATGCCATCAGCGCATACATCGCAATCCCCTCTACCGCGAGCATCAGCAGGCCGGCAAAGACCAGCGGCACATTGAACTGGCTCTGGGCCGAGCTCATCATGTTGCCGAGGCCGTAGTTCGATGCCACCGTCTCCGAAACGACAGAGCCGACGAAAGCGAGCGTGATCGCGATCTTCAGCGAACCGAAGAAGTAAGGCATGGAGCGTGGGATACCGACCTTCAGCATGATGTCGAGCTTTCTGGCGCCAAGGGCCCTCAGCACGTCCTCGGTCTCCGGCTCGATGGTTGCAAGCCCCGTCGCGACATTGACGACGATCGGGAAGAAGGAAATGAGAAAAGCCGTCAGCACCGCCGGTACCGTGCCGATGCCGAACCAGATGACGAGGATCGGCACGAGCGCCACCTTGGGGATGGCGTTGAAGCCGATCATCAGAGGGTAGAGCCCGGCATAGATGGTCTTCGACCAGCCGATGAAGAGGCCGAGCGCCAGACCGGCGACCACCGCGATCAAAAAACCGAGCGTCGTCGTATAGAGCGTTTGCAGCGAGTTCTTCCAGATCGGCGACCAGTATTGCACCACCGCCTCGAAGACCCTCGAGGGCGCCGGCAGGATGGTCGGCGGCATGTCGAGCGCAATGACCGTCAACTCCCAGACGGCAAACAGCGCCAGCGTGTAGAGGAAGGGTGCGGCCCGCACCCAGTTGATGCGCTGCGCCAAGGGCTTGACCACCGGCCGTGTCGGCGCCGTCTCGATCGTGACACTCATGCCGCCACCCTCGCCTTTGCGATTTCGCCATGCAGCACATGCACCATGTCGTTGAACTCCGTCTGATACATCAGCTCCAGATCCCGCGGCCGCGCGAAGGGCACGGCGTGTTCCTTCACCACCTTGCCGGGCCGCGCGCTCATCACGAAGATCCGGTCGGCCAGGAACACCGCCTCGCGCAGGTCGTGGGTGACGAGCACGATGGTCACGCCTTGCGCCGCATGCAGGTCTCGGATGACGCACCAGAGCTCTTCGCGGGTGAAGGCATCGAGCGCGCCGAAGGGCTCGTCGAGCATCAGCAGTTCGGGCTCATGGATGAGGGCCCGGCAGAGATTGGCGCGCTGCTGCATGCCACCCGAAAGCTGCCAGGGAAATTTCGAGCCCACCCCCTTCAGACCGACGATCTCCAGCAGGTTCTCTGCCTTCTCGACATATTCCCGTTTGTTCGCCCGCAGCCGATGGCGATGCTTCTCGACGATCTCGAGCGGCAGGAGAATGTTTTCGAGTGTCGTGCGCCAGGGCAGCATGGTCGGGTTCTGAAAGGCCATGCCGACGATCGAAACGGGCTTGGTCACCTGCTGACCGGCGACGATGACCACACCCGATTGCGGGATATGCAGCCCCGTCACGAGCTTCATCAGGGTGGACTTGCCACAGCCTGAAGGACCGACAACGGCGGCAAACTCGCCCTTGTCGACGCGCATGGTGAGGCCCGAAACGGCCAGCGTGCCATCCGCGCCGCCATAGCGCATGTCGACATTGTCGATGGAAACGAGGTGGGACATCAAGGGCTCCGGTCAAAAGGGAATTTCCAACCTCCCCTTGAGGGGGAGGTCGCTGCGAAGCAGCGGGTGGGGTGATTTCGCGAAAGGGTCACCCCACCCCGAACCTGCGGTTCGACCCTCCCCCGCAAGGGGAGGGTGTTACCATCAAGGCAGCATCCGCTCTTCCTTGGCCGGCAGGAACGAGGCGTCGAAGACCTGCTCGGCCGTGACGTTGCCCTTGAGCCCCATCGAGACCTTCAGCGTTTCGATCGAGGCGGACAACCGCTCCATGTCGACACCACCAAAGCCGTTTTCAACGACATAAGGCGTCTTGATGTTCATGGCATTGGCCATGTCGAGCCGTTCCTTCTCGATCTCGGGATTGAGCGTCTCGTTGCGCTTCAGGACGGCGGCAACACCCTCTTCCGGATTGGCGACGGCATCGGCGAAGCCCTTGGCGAGCGCCTTGAGGAAGCCCTTGACAGCCTCCGGGTTCTCCGCGGCAAAGTCTGTGTTCACCAGCACGCTATTGCCATAGAGGTTCAGGCCATTGTCAGCCATCAGGATGGTCGCGATATCGTCGGCGGCGATTCCTTGCGCCTTGAGGTTCAGGATGACCGAGAAGGCAAAGCCGAAGACGGCATCAACGTCCCCCTTCGCGAGCATCGGCTCGCGCACCGGGAAACCAATGCTCTCGATGGTGATGCCGCTGTCGTCAATGCCGGCAACCTGCTTGAAAGCCGGCCACTGGGCAAAGGCGCCATCCGGCGGTGGCGCACCGAGCTTCTTGCCCTCGAGCGACTTCGGATCTTCGGTGACGCCCAGCGATTTGCGACCGACCACCGCGAAGACCGGCTTTTCATACACCATCATCACGGCCTTGACCTTCTGGCTCGGATCCTCGTCCAGGAACTTGATCACCGAATTGATGTCACCGAAGCCCATCTGATAAGCACCGGTCGCCACGCGCGGGATCGCCTCGACCGAACCATTGCCGGAATCGATCGTCACATCGAGGCCTTCCGCCTTGAAGTAGCCCTTGTCCAGCGCCAGCAGGAAGCCTGCCGCCGGCCCCTCGAACTTCCAGTCGAGCGTAAACTTGATGGCGGTCTCGGCATGCGCATGACCGACCGGCAGCGTGACGCCGGCCATGAGCCCGGCTGCGAGAACGGCCGCGGAAAAGAGACGTCTTGTGATCATGGATTTGAGCTCCCCTTGTTTTTGATGCAGCGCATCAAAGCAGGAAACGAGGAGGCCGCAAAGCAGAAAATGCTCAAACTTTCGTCAATTGTGGATCTGCACAAATTTGGCGCATCTCAGCAAGATCTGGAGCGGCGAGCGATGGTCGCCCGAGCCGGAGGTGCTCCGGCTTTTCTTCCTCCTGTGCACGAGGCATGCAATGTTGGAGACGAGAGCCATTTGCATCTTGAAATTGCATCCGTTTTCGAGATGCTGTTCGCCAATGGTCTCTGTTCGTTTTTGAAAGTTCTTTATGTTTGGCTATTTGACCGGCTTGCCTGCCTTTCTTTCCTATTTCGTCAGCGGCCTTGGGTGTTTTGCAGCATTTGCTTTGATCTACACGTGGATCACGCCCCATAAAGAAACCCGGCTGATCAGAGAGGGCAATCTTGCCGCCGTCGTCGCCTTCCTGGGCGCCTTGATTGGCTTCAGTCTTCCGCTCGCGTCCGCCGCCGCGCATTCGGTGAGCCTTGCTGATTTCATTATCTGGGCTGTGATCGGCATCGCCCTCCAGGTGCTCGCCTTCTACATCGCGAATCTCACCATGAAGGATCTGCACAGCAAGATCACCGAAGGTAACGTCGCGGCTGGTCTTTGGAGTGGCGGGATCGCGGTCGCGATCGGCATCCTGAATGCCGCCTGCATGACCTATTGAGGCTCGGTTATGCCCAGACGTCTGATCGGGGATCACCCTTACCTCGCCTTCGGAACCATCGCGGCCACTGCCTTTCTGCTCCAAACCTGCAGCAAGGATCAGCCTCTCGTCTTTACCTCTGCCGACCAGTGCCTGACCTCCGACATGGATCCGAGGGTCTGCAGGGCAGCGGCCGAGGATGCCAAGCAGGACCGCCTCCTATCCGCGCCACGTTATCGGAACATGGCGGCATGCGAGATGAGTTACGGTGCGCGCAATTGCCTGGAGCACGCCGGAAACTCGGTGCCGAACAATCCGGATGGCCAGCCGGTGTTCATACCGAAAATGGCAGGCTTTGTCCTCTCCTCCGGGATCAAGAACCTCGACGACTACCACGCGTTCCGGCGAAAAAAAGAAGAGGAGGAGGGCTCCTCCTCCAGCGGGACAACGGTTTACCGGAACACATCAGGACAGACGGTGACACCCTTTGCCGAGAAGCGCGGGGGAGAAAAAGGGACCGCAGCTGAGAGAGCAAACGACCCGAAGCAATTCAATGTGAAGACGCAAGCGGCAAGCCGAGGCGGCTTTGGCGTCCGCCTCTTCTCGGGCGGGTAAGATGCAGCGCTTGTCCATGCCCGCGCGCCCGGATTGGCGTGAGAGAGCCAATGCCGTCGGGTTTGGTTTTCACGAGATGTATGGCGAGCCCTATTGGGTCGACGACGCCGCCTATTGCTTCGAACTGACGGAAATCGAGAACCAGATCGAGGGAGCCAGCGAGAAACTTCACGCCATGTGCCTGGATCTGGTTGGCGAGGTCGTCAGAAGCGAGCAGGCCCTCGATCGACTGGCCATTCCGCGAGACTTCCATGATGTTGTCCGCAGATCCTGGGAGCGGGGGGATCGCCATCTCTATGGCCGCTTTGACCTCGCCTATGATGGGAACAGCCCGGCGAAGTTGCTGGAATACAATGCCGACACACCGACGTCGGTGTTCGAGACGGCCTATTTTCAGTACAATTGGCTGACGGACCAGATTGCTGCGGGCAACCTTCCGCCGGATACTGATCAGTTCAACTCCGTGCAAGAGTGTTTGATCGAGGCTTTCGGCCAGTTCTCGCGCGACAGGCTCTTCCATTTCGCGGCGATAACGGACAGCGCCGAAGACCAGGGCACCGCCGCCTATCTGATGGATTGCGCCATTCAGGCGGGCCACCGTGCCCAGTTTCTCGATATTCGCGACATCGGCGTCGACGACCAGGGACGCTATACGGATCTGCAGAACAGGGTCATTGACCGCTGCTTCAAGCTCTATCCCTGGGAATTCATGTTTCAGGAAACCTACTCGGCGCAACTCGCCGACCACAGCGGCGTCTTCGTCGAGCCGGCTTGGAAGAGCGTGCTGTCGAACAAGGGATTGCTGCCCCTGCTCTGGCAGCGCTATCCCGGCCATCCCAATCTGCTGCCGAGCTTTTTTGCCGATGATCCGGCGGCAGCCGATCTGCGTGACTATGTCGCCAAACCTCTGTTGTCGCGCGAAGGCGAAAATGTCCGACTGTTTCGCGCCGGCCAGGAGGTTCTGTCGACACCCGGGGACTATGGCGCCGAGGGTTATGTGCTACAGGCCTATGCGCCGCTGTTTGAGAGCGACGCCGGCCATGCGGTTCTGGGAAGCTGGATCGTTGGAGATAGGGCATGCGGGCTTGGCATCCGGGAAGACAGGTCGCAGATAACGGCAAATCTCTCGCGCTACGTTCCGCATATCATCCGGGGATGAAGGGTCACGGACTGGGTCGAGCCTCGCCTCGGGCAAACTGAACAGACATTAAAACTCTACTGACCGACAGATTGGAAAACTCATGGCAACCGGACTTCTTGCACTCCTCGACGACGTTGCAGCCATCGCCAAGCTGGCCGCCTCATCACTGGACGATGTTGCCGCGCAAACTGCGAAAGCAGGAACGAAGGCTGCCGGCGTGGTGATCGACGATGCGGCGGTCACGCCGACCTATGTGGTCGGCCTGTCGCCGGCGCGGGAGTTGCCTATCATCGGCAAGATCGCGCTTGGATCGCTGCGCAATAAGCTGCTGTTCCTGCTGCCCGCCGCCCTGCTTCTTGGCTATTTCGCCCCTTGGTCCATCACGCCGCTGCTCATGCTGGGCGGTCTTTATCTTTGCTACGAAGGGGCGGAGAAGCTTTATGAGGTGGTGATGCCGCATGGCGCCCATGACCATGAGGCAGCCGTTGCGGGCACAGTCGACCCGGTCGCCCTGGAGGGTCAGAAAGTGTCCGGTGCAATCCGGACTGACTTCATCCTGTCAGCCGAGATCATGGCGCTGACGCTTGCCAGCGTCGCCTTGTCCAACATCTATACGCAGGCTGCCGTGCTCGCCTCTGTCGGCATCCTCATCACCATCCTTGTCTACGCCGTCGTCGCCCTGATCGTGAAGGCGGATGATGCAGGCCTCGCACTTGCTCAATCCCCCCTCGGCATGCTGAAACTGGTTGGTCGCAGTCTCGTGCTTGGCGTCCCCTACTTCCTCAAGGCTCTGGCGATGGTCGGAACCGCGGCCATGCTCTGGGTGGGAGGCAGCATTCTCGTCCACGGGATCGCCGAGTTCGGCCTGCACGGCCCGGAACATCTGATCGAAGCCCTGGCAACCCGTGTCGCGGCCGCCTCCAGCACCCTCTCGGGCGTTTTGCATTGGCTCGCAACATCCGCCGCACAGGCCGTGCTCGGCATCCTCGCCGGCGCCGTCATGATCCTTATGGTCCAGATCGCCGCCCCGCTGATCCGCCGCCTACGTGGTAAAGCTTGATGGCCACGCCCTACGAAACCAGGCCCACGAATGATCGCGTCAGGACGCTGCGAAATCGTTGAGGCCGGGATTGAGGCGGCTTTCGGTCGAAAGTCGCAGCCAGGATTGCGGCTTGGCCTAGGATCATGGTGCGGACGGCGGGGATCGAACCCGCATGACCTAAGGCCGAGAGATTTTAAGTCTCTTGCGTCTACCAGTTTCGCCACGTCCGCGCGGGCTCTGTTTCGGCCAGTTCGGCGGACGCGTCAAGAGCAGGCAGGGCCGTCGCAGCCCTGCCCCGTGTCATCGATCACTCAACCTGCCAGCGCATCGAGAAATTCAACCCCGATCTCGCGGGGGCTGCGCCATTTGACGGCGCAGTCGTGTGTTGTGCCATCTTCCAGGCGCAGGCGGAACTCGGCCGGGATGTCGGCGGTCGATTCGAAGGTCACCTTGGCGCCAACAGGCGAGAGATTGCGAATCATGCAGTCGAAGGTGGAATGGCCGCCCGGAAGGATGGCGCGGCCGGCTTTCAAGGCCCGAAGACGGGGCTGGCGACGACGTTCTGGCTGGGTCATGGCTTGCTGGTTCATGCCTGTATCCGGTTATGCTTTACAACCATCAGCATGCATCACAGCGCTTAAGAGTCCGTTGCGGAAAGATGGCGCATTTGAACGATCGGGGCTGCAGACCGGGTCCAGGAATAAAAAAGGCGGAGCCTCGGCCCCGCCTTTCGGATGTTTCGCCTGCCTCTAGCTCAAGCGAGCTTGGCTGCCAGCTTGGCAACATGGGCACCCTGGTAGCGGGCGCCTTCGAGCTCGATCGCGGAGGGCTGACGCGAGCCGTCGCCATCGGTGATCGTGGACGCGCCGTAGGGGGAGTTGCCCATGACTTCGCTGACGCCCATCTGGCCCTGGAAGGCATAAGGCAGACCGGCATAAACCATGCCGTGGTGCAGGAAGGTTGGGATGAAGCCCATGATGGTGGTTTCCTGGCCGCCGTGCTGGGTGGCAGTCGATGTGAACATTGAACCAAGCTTGCCGGTCAGCTTGCCCTGCGCCCACAGGCCGCCTGTCTGATCCCAGAAATTGCGCATCTGCGAGGCGACCGTGCCGTAGCGGGTGCCGGCGCCGACGATGATGGCGTCGTACTGGTCGAGTTCGTTGGGATCTGCGATCGGAGCCTGCTGGTCCATCTTGTAGTAGGAGGCCTTGGCGACTTCCTCGGGCACCAGTTCCGGAACGCGCTTGACAGTCACATCCGCGCCGGCCGACTTTGCACCTTCGGCAACGGCATAGGCCATCGTTTCGATGTGACCATAAGCCGAGTAATAGAGAACCAGTACCTTCGCCATGTCGTATCTCCGTGTAAACATGCGGTCGTGCCGCGCTGAATGGATTTGCCTGATGTAGCGCATTCCATGAGTGCGGCCAGTCACCTGCCCGCGAACGCAGTGTTCAACCATTCATGGCCTTTACTTCTCGTCTTCGACACAAAACGGTAACTTCTTCTACCGCCTGCCCCACTCCATAGGACGCCTCCATGACATCCACGATCAAGACCGCCGCCATGCTCGCCATCGGCGACGAACTCCTGTCCGGCCGCACCAAGGACAAGAATATCGGCCATCTCGCCGATCTCCTGACAGTCGCCGGCATCGACTTGAAGGAGGTCCGCATCGTTGCGGACGAGGAGGATGCGATCGTCGAGGCGCTGAATGCGCTCAGAACCAGATACAGTTACGTCTTCACCTCGGGCGGTATCGGCCCCACTCATGACGACATCACGGCCGATGCCGTATCGAAGGCATTCGGCGTGCCGTGCCTGCATGATCCCGATGCGATGACGTTGCTCGGCGACATGTATGCGGGACGCGGCCTGGAATTCACCGAGGCCCGCCAGCGCATGGCCCGCATGCCGCAAGGCAGCCGCCACATCCCGAACCCGGTCTCCACCGCCCCCGGCTTTATCATCGGCAATGTGTATGTCATGGCCGGCGTGCCGCAGGTCTTCCAGGCGATGATGGCGCATGTGATCGAGACCCTGCCGGCCGGTCAGCGCGTGCTGTCGCGCTCCATCGCGTGCCCCTTCGGAGAAGGCGATATCGGCACGGCCCTCGGCGCGATCCAGAAGGCCCATCCGGAAACATCGATCGGCTCCTATCCGCATTTCGACGGCCTACGCTTCTCGACCGAACTTATCGTGCGCGCTCGTGACCAGGCCATTCTTGATGCGGCGGCCGCCGATGTCGAGGCGATGATCGAGACCCTGCGTTCGGCAAAGGATGCAGCGGCGAAGCGGGATCTCGGCACAGGTGAGGTCGCCTGAGGCGGCGGAACCCCACTCCACTTGACCGAGGTCAAGGCGGAACCCTCTACCGGCGCACATAGTTATCGCATGCGGACGATGGATAAGGGCCGCAAGAGGAGACGACCATGGGCTACCGCACACTTCTTGCCATATTGGACACACCAAAAACCACCAGACAGGTGAGTGATTTCGCCGTCGCCATTGCCAACCAGTTTCAGGCGCATGTGATCGGCGCCCATGCCGAGGCCGTCGCCATGGTGCCGCTTGTGGCGCCGATGGAAATACCCGATCCCGCGACCGTGCAGGCGCTGCAGGAGATGGCGCATCAGGAGACGGAAAGCGTCGAGAAGATCTTCCGCGAGATCGGCACGCGCGAGGGTCTGTCGCACGAATGGCGCAGCTTCGTGACGTCCTCCGGCTTCAATTCCGCCTCGCTGATCGACAGCGCCCGCAGTGTCGATCTCGTCATTGCCGCACAGGGCGAGGCCGGCATCCTGTCGGAGACCCGGTCCGAACTTGAGAGCTTCCTGTTCGAGAGCGGTCGCCCGGTGCTGCTGATCCCGCATATCCTGAAACAACCGAAGCCGATCCGCCGGGTGCTTGTCGCCTGGAACGGTTCGCGCGAAGCCGCCCGCGCGACCTTCGATGCGCTCCCCTTCCTGAAGGCGGCGCAGGAAGTCGAGATCTTCACGGTGGACGCCTCCGACACCTCCACCCAGACCGGCTCCATAGCCGGTGCGGAGATCGCCGCCTCGCTCGCGCGCCACGGCATCAAGGTCACGGTCACGGCGTCGGAAAAGACCGGACTGGACCCGGCGATCGCCATCGAGAACCGGTTGTCGGACAGTTCGATCGATCTCCTGGTCATGGGCGCCTATGGCAACAAGCGCTGGTGGGAAATGCTGTTTGGCGGCGTCACCCGCACGCTGCTCGATTCGATGACGGCGCTGACCCTGCTCTCGCGCTGAAACAGCTGTCGATCGGAGGGCATACGGGGCCTTGCCAGAGGCTTCGGATTCCCGCTAATAGCAACGGCCAAAGACTGGACCCCCAAGAGGGGCGAGCTTCGCGCGGTACCTGCCGCGCGAAGCGCGTTTCGGGACCCGCGAAACAGCGGCCCGCCTCAAGAGGATCCGGTCCATGGCGCCGCATTCCGGCGCGCACCCCACCTTGCTGCCAGCGGAGCCTCAGCCAATGTCTCTTCCCGATAAAGCCTTCCCTGTCTCCTGGGATCAGTTCCACCGTGATGCGCGGGCGCTGGCCTGGCGCCTTGCCGGCCTCGGCCAGGAATTCCGCGCCATCGTCTGCATCACCCGCGGCGGCCTCGTTCCAGCGGCGATCATCTCCCGCGAGCTCAACATCCGCCTGATCGAAACGGTCTGCATCGCCTCCTACCACGACTACGTCAATCAGGGGGAAATGAACCTCCTGAAGGGCATCTCCGCCGACCTCCTGGTCAATGGCGGTGAAGGGGTGCTCGTGGTCGACGACCTGACCGACACCGGCAAGACGGCACTCGAAGTCCGCCAGATGATGCCCAAGGCGCATTTCGCCTGCGTCTACGCCAAGCCGAAGGGCGTGCCGACCATCGACACCTTCGTCACGGAAGTCTCCCAGGACACGTGGATCTATTTCCCGTGGGACATGGGCTTCACCTATCAGGAGCCGATCGCCAAGGGTTCGAAGGGGTAAGACCCCGCCGGCTTGATCCTCGGAAGCCCGCGCATGCTCGCGGGCTTTTTGCTATCTGGCGCTTCACTTCGCCGTCAGCCGGAGGCTGCGCGATGGAACAAAAAGCCGTGCTCGGTCGTATGGCGTTGGTATCCCATCCCTCAAGATCGAGATCGCCATGGCCCTGCACTCTCCGCCCGCCGCCAGAAATGCCTATCCGCTTTCTGCGCTGTTCGTTCCCTTTCCTTTCGTCAGCTTCACGCTGGCCCTGATCACCGACATCCTCTACTGGCGGACCTCGCATCTGATGTGGAGCAACTTTTCTGACTGGCTGCTGTTTTTCGGCCTGATCTTCGGCGCCCTCTCCATCATTGCCGGACTGATCGATCTCGCCCGACCGGCCACCCGTGCGCTGCGCCCCGGCTGGCCGGCAGTCCTTGCCTATCTCGCGGTCCTGGTCCTCGCCATCATCAACAGCTTCATTCATGCCGGCGACGGCTGGACGGCGATCGTGCCTTATGGCCTGAGCGCCTCGGCCATCACCTTCGTCGCGATGATCGCCTGTGTCTATCTTACCGCCGAACAGCGTAGCGCCGACGCCTGGAGGACACCATGATCCGCTTTGCCACCACCTCGCGCCGCGCCGCGCTCGCCTCCACCGCCGTCCTCGTCCTCGCCCTTGCCGGCTGCAGTGACGATGGCGATACGTTTGACATCTCCACCCAGATGGGTCCCGATCCGGTCCTGCCCGAACCATCACAGGATCTCCTGCCCGACCTGAAGGTCGCCGAGGTCGTCGGATGGGGTGACAACGAGACGCCCGACGTCATCGACGGTTTCACCATCACCGCCTATGCCCGTGATCTCGCCAACCCGCGCACCGTCCACACGCTGCCGAACGGCGATGTGCTCGTCGTCCAGAGCAAGGCCCCTCCGGGCAAGCCGGTCGAGCGGCCGAAGGATGTGATCCGCGACTTCATCATGTCGATCGCATCCGGCAGCGGCGGTGATGACAAACCAACCAATCTTATCACGCTGCTGCGCGACACGGATCGAGACGGCACCGTCGACGAGCGGCATGACATCCTGACCGACCTCAACTCCCCCTTCGGTCTCGCCATTGCAGACGATACGCTCTATGTCGCTGCCGCCGACGCGGTCCTCGCCTACGACTACCAGCTCGGCCAGAACGAGATCACCACGCCGCCGCGTGTGCTTACCCCCTTGCCCGGTGGGCCGATCAACCACCACTGGACGAAGGATCTGGCGCTGAGCCCCGATGGTCGCTTCCTCTACGCCTCCGTCGGTTCCAATTCCAATGCTGGCGAGCGGGGCCTTGAGGCCGAAAAGGGCCGGGCGGCGATCTGGCAGATCGACCGCGATACCGGCGCCTCACGCGTTTATGCGTCGGGCCTGCGCAACCCGAACGGACTCGTCTTCAACCCTGAAAGCGGCGCGCTCTGGACCGTCGTCAACGAACGCGACGAACTCGGGCCAAACCTCGTCCCCGATTACATGACCTCCGTGCAGGATCGCGGGTTCTACGGCTGGCCGTGGAGCTATTTCGGCCAGCATGTCGATCCTCGCCTGCATCCACCGAGGCCTGACATGGTCGAACAGGCAATCAAGCCCGATTATGCGCTGTCCAGCCATGTGGCGGCCCTCGGCCTTGCCTTCTCCATGGGTATGGCCATGCCGCAGGACTATGCCAACGGTGCCTTTGTCGGCAATCGTGGCAGCTGGAACCGTGACCACTTCAACGGCTACAAGGTCCTCTTCGTGCCCTTCGAGAATGGCATGCCGACCGGCGAACCACGGGATGTGGTCACCGGCTTCCTCAATGCTGACGAAGAGGCCCGGGGGCGCCCCGTCGGCGTCGGTTTTGATGGCACCGGCGCGCTGCTGATCGCCGACGATGCCGGCAACACTGTCTGGCGGCTCGCCGCCGATGGCGCAGAACCGCTGGCTTCGCCCATCGGCACAGACCAGATACCGCCCGGCTCACCGGTTGCCACGGAACAGGCGACAGCCGGCGACGCCGTCGAAGGCGCTCCGACTGCACCGGTCGATGGCGCGTCTCCCGCGGCTGCTGGCGATACCCCTGCACCGACCCCGGACGGCACGACACCGACAGCGCCGGCAGAAGACCCCGCCCTCGCACCGACGCCGGAAGCACCGGCCAATACGGGGGATGGGACGCTGGCTCCACCGACACCGCCCCAGACCGACGTGCCCGCCACCGGGCCGGAAGGTGCGGTCCAGGACGCAACACCGGCGGCCCCTGCGCCCACACAGCCATAACCCGCTACGGCAAACGCAAATGGCCCTCCACCACACCCGGCGGAGGGCCTTTCCTTATGATCCGGTCTCGCGACCTATCTGCCTCGAGTCAGGCGGGTAGCCTCCGGTCGTAGTCGTCCTTCAGCCTCACCCAGCCGTCCCAGAAGGGTTCAGGCTGGGCTCCACTCAGTTTTGCGGCCAGTATGTCGAGATGCATATGCCAGCCGGCACCGACCATCAGCATATTGGCGCGATCGGATATCCTGCGATGGGTCACGGTCAGGAGAACCTCGTCCCCTTCCGGACGCAGGTCGAACGCCACCTCGCCGCTCTCACCCCAGGTGAAGACCAGCCGCTTGTGCATCTGTAGTTCGACGACGCGGCTCTTCATCCGCATCTCTTCGCCGAACCCGTCCGGCCTGTCGCCCGGCGGGTTGGTAAGCTCGTCGTTGCGCCAGATGAGTTCGAAGGCGGCGCCCGCCTTTTCTTCCATGGCACCGGCTGCCAGCCATTTGCGACGCATGTCTCCGTCGGTCAGATATTGCCAGATCCGCGAAACTGGTCCGGGAAGCAGACGTTCGATCACCAGCGTCGCTGGCTCGGTCAGCCGACCATAGGGGTTGATGCCCAGTCTTTCCGTCATCGTCATTCTCCATCCTGTTTTTTGTGAGGGAATGCGGCATCCTCCGCGCGAAGGAGCCGTTCGAGGACATCCAGCCGGCCGGTCCAGAAGTGCTCGTAGGCGCTCAGCCACTGGTGGGCACCGGCAAGCGGCCCCGGTTCCAGCCGGCAGAGATGGGTGCGCCCCCGGACCTCGCGCCGGATGAGACCGGCCGCTTCCAGCACCTTGATGTGCTTGGAGGCTGCCGCCAGCGAGATGGCAAAAGGTTCGGCCAATTCGCCGACCGTCTGTTCTCCGTCCGCAAGCTTCGACAGCATGCGGCGGCGCGTCCCATCGCTGAGGGCGTGAAAAAGGGTATCCAGGAGCTGTGCAGAAAATTCAACCATACGGTTGAACATGCTCCCCACCGCAGAAATTGTCAACCATATGGTTGAACGTTCGCGGAGCGGGGTCTGATCCGCCTCAGATCATCATCAGAAGACCGCCGAGCACCAGGATCAGGAAAAGGCCGCCTATGATCAGCGACCATGCAGAGAGGGCGAAAGCAGGCTTGGCTCCTGATGCCGTGTTCGACGCATAGTCGGTTTCCTCCTGCGCCTGCCCAAACTTCTGATTGTCATTCGGCTCTGTCGCCATCGAATCTCCTCCAACCGGTGAGTAACACGCGTCTCGGAGATCAGTTCCTGCGAAAGCCATTCCGTCAGGGCGCTTTTGGAACCCTGCCCTCGCTCCTCCGTTTCCCCCCGGGAAAAGGAGAGGTTTCATGAACACGCGGTCCAAATTTCAATTCATGGCACGGGCGGGTTATGGCGCGCGTGGAATCGTCTTTCTGCTCGTTGCGGGTCTGGCATTGTTTTCAAGCTTTGCCGGCGGTGAGGCCGATACGCAATCCGCGCTCGAGACCATCCTGCAGCAGCCCTTCGGGCGGATCTGGATCGGGCTGATCGGTCTGGGGCTGGCCGGTTTCGTCGCCTGGCGGCTCGCTCAGGCGCTCGCCAATGCTGATGGCCATGAAGACAACGCCAAGGGCTACATCATCCGCGGCGCCATGTTCGGCAGCGCCATCACCTATGCCGGTCTGGCTGTCACCGCTCTGACGCTCGCCCTTGCCTACGGGTCGAACAGCGGGTCGGGAGGCGAAGCTGGGGTTGCGGCCTGGATCATGTCGCAGCCATTCGGCCGCTATCTCGCCGGCTTGACCGGTCTCGGCTTTGTGGCCGGTGGGGTGGTGACGTCCGTCAAGGGTCTGCGACGCGGCTTCGGCAAGTATCTGGAACTCGACGCCAACCGGAATTCCCCGGCTGTGCTGATCTCCATATACGGACTTGTCGCCCGCGGCGTGGTCTTTGCCATTGTCGGTGGTTTCTTTGTCTATGCAGCCTTTACCGTCAATCCGGAACAGGCCGGCGGCACCGCCGAGGCACTGGAATGGGTCCGTCAGCTTCCCTTCGGCAGCCTGATCTATGGCGTGGTCGCGCTCGGTCTCGGCGCGTTCGGCCTTTACAATTTTGTCGAGGCGCGTTACCGGCGAATCAACGCGCCGGAGGTCGGCGATCTGCGCCGTCAGCTACCTCTCGGTCGCGCGAACTAAGGAACAGAACGGGGGGCAAATACCGTCAGAGCAGATCCTGCGACGGCACGATCGTCACGCCCGGGGCCGCCGATACGGCGGCTTCCAGCATGGCGCGGGCGATCGCCTCCGGCGGGTTCGGCTTCGCTGCAGCAGGCAGGATCGGATCCAGGATAGAAAGCACCCTGCCCGCCCACTGCTCCATCGGCCTTGTCTGTTCGCGCTGGCCATCAATGAGCCCGGGACGGACTAGTACGGTGCGCTCGAAACCCAGTTGCAATATGTCCCGCTCCGTCTCCCCTTTCACTCGGCTGTAGAAGAAGAGAGACCTCGTATCGGCTCCCTTCGCCGAGTTGAGAACAAAGGTCCGGGCGCCGTGAGCCTTTGCCAATTTTGCGATGTTTAGCGGATAGTCGTGATCGACCTCCCGGAAGCGGTCGCGTGATCCGGCCGTCTTTCGCGTGGTGCCGAGCGCGCAGATCACCGCATCGGCCGTCCAGATCGCGGGATCCTGCGGAAGCTTGTCGAAGTCGACCACAGGTGACGACAGCTTTGGACGGATGGGCAGTGACCGACGGGTCGGGGCAGTCACCGCCGTAACGCGCGGATCGGCAAGGGCCAAGTCGAGCACATGGCGCCCGACAAGTCCGGTCGCGCCCAAGAGCAACAAATGCATGATCCCGTCTCCTTTATTCCGAGGCCCTATCGTGCGGTCCGCGCAGTGTCCGCCCAATGCCAGACACCATTGCTCGTTCCATCACACAAACGAAAGAAGCGCCACAATGCTGCGGCGCCTCTTCTTTTCACTAATTAGCGATTTTCCGAATTTTCTCAGGCCGCCGTGCGGTAGCCGGACGACCCGGAAGAGGCCCCGCCTTCCAGCCGGAAGCGGGCGAGCTGGGCCTGCAACTGGCGGGCTTCGCCGGCCAGAACCTGGCTGGCTGCCGTGGTTTCTTCGACCATGGCTGCGTTCTGCTGGGTCATCTGGTCCATGTGGTTGACGGAGGTGTTGATTTCGCCGAGCGCTGCCGACTGCTCTTCTGCCGCGCGGGCAATCGTCACGACATGGTCGTTGACGCGGTTGACCAGGTCCTCGATCTCGCGCAGCGCATCGCCGGTCGAGAGCACGAGTGTAACCCCGCCCTTCACCTCTTCGGCCGATGTATTGATCAGGGTCTTGATCTCCTTGGCGGCGTTGGCGGAACGCTGGGCAAGTTCGCGAACTTCCTGGGCGACCACGGCGAAACCACGACCGGCTTCCCCGGCGCGTGCTGCCTCGACACCGGCGTTCAAGGCCAGAAGGTTGGTCTGGAAGGCGATCTCGTCGATCACCGAGATGATCTGGCTGATCTTGCTGGAGGACTGCTCGATGCGGCCCATGGCGTCGATCGCGTTGCGGACGATGTCGCCAGACTTGCCAGCGCTGTTCTTCGTCTCGCGCACCATCTGGGAGGCTTCATTGGCGCGCTGGGTGGAGGTCTTGACCGTGGTCGTGATCTCTTCGAGCGCGGCAGCGGTCTCTTCCAACGAAGCGGCCTGCTGCTCTGTACGGCGGGCCAGCTGATTGGCTGCGGAAGACAGTTCGCCGGAGTTGCCGGTGATCGTGCCGGCAGCGGTCAGGATGTTCTGCATGGTCTGGCGCAGCACGGCCATGGTCTGGTTGACGTTGCCCTGGAGTTCGGCAAAGGCACCCTGGAACTGACCCTGCATTTCGTGAGTCAGGTCGGCATCGGCAAGCGCTGCGATAACACGGCGCACTTCGTTCACCCCGCGGTCGACGCTTTCGACGAGTTCGTTGACCGAGGCTGCAAAGCGCTGCAGGTCGGCATCTTCATAGGTCTTGGAGATGCGCTTGGAGAAATCGCCGGCAGCAGCCGCTGCGACGATACCGCTGATCGAGGTCTGCAGGTCCTTGCTCTGGGCATGGAGAGCCGCTTCCTGGGCTTCCATGGCGCGCATCTGCTCTTCGTTGGTGCGGAAGACTTCCAGCGCACGGGCCATTTCGCCAATCTCATCCTTGCGGTCGGTGCCGGGGATGCTGCTGCCGAGCTTGCCCGACGCCATTTCCGACATGATCGCAGTCAGGCTGCGGATCGGGTTGACGATGCCGCGACGGGCGAGCAGGAAACTTATGGCGACGCCGGCGAGAATGCAGACGGCAGCCGTGACGATCTGGACCAGCATGGTCAGACCGGAGGCGGCCAGCGCATTGTCGCGCGAACCCGTCAGGCTTTCAGCGGACGACGTCGAATATTCCTTGACGACCGAGGTCACCACCTTCTGGGCCTCGAGCGCCTTGGCGAGTTCCGCCTTCATCACGTCCGTGTCCTGGCCTGCAGGTGTTGCAGCCACGGCCACCATGGCGCGGATCTGGTTGAAATAGGCATCAAGCGCGGTCTTGGTGCGATCGAGGATCTGCACCTCTGCCGGGCTTGCCGTGGTGGCGATCTTCGGCAGTCGAGCCAGCATTTCGGCGGCACGCTTGTCGGTTTCGGCCGCAAAATCAGCGGCCTTCTCCGGCGCCAGCGCCAGCTGGTAGGTCATGCGCGAGATGGCGATGATGTCGATGCGCAGGTCCATGGCCTCGCGAGCCACCTCTTCGCGGGCGCCGGTATCCTTGAGAGCCGCGCCGAGGGAGGAAAGACCGCTTGCACCAACGGCTGCGATTGCGGCAGCTGCAACGCCCATCAGAACGACGACGAGGCTGACCTTTTTCAAAATGGAAAGATTGGCAATACTCATGGAAAACTCACTCCGTGCGACCCGCCGTCCTGGCAGGCGGCCTCCTGCGGCCGCGCATGGAGATCATTCCACACCCATGTTCCCTCTCTATCGCTCACATATTTCGATTTAGTTGATAGCAGATACCAATATGTGCAGTGCACAGGAGATCGGATTGCGGTGCGGTGCCGCTTCGCCACATTTTGATGTCAAGCACTTCCGGAGCGATCCTTGATCCCCAGATTTTTGGTCGCGCCAACAAGATCTTGTAGCCGTCGCAGTCAAATGCCGGAAAGGCCGCCAAAACGGCTCTTTTCGAGACGATTTCTCCCGGGTGACATTTCGTCAACACTGCGGCATCGACCGGTGGCTTCGTCACACCGTTCGAGAAAGCCCTGTCATTCCCGTGACTTCGCTCTTTTGCCCGTTATCCACAAGCCGGCACCACAACATATAGCGTTAACATTTCCTTCACAGACCACCCCTTGACGGAATCAGTCGGTCCGATGTTAATGGATCCTGTTGCGGCGGCGACTGGACCGGGCATAACGAGGCCGGGTTTCATCAAACATTGTGGCGGCTTTCTTGCAAGTGGAACGACGTTCTGAAGACGTCGTCCGCGCCAGGAAATTTGTGCGATTTTTGACCGCTGGACGGGGGTCTTAGATCTGGCGGCAATAAACTGTTAGTACTATATTTAGTGTTTGCAGCCACCATCTCTACCATATACAGGGATCAACATCTCCGGATGAATCACCTGACGGACGAACTAATCAGCGGCTGCGCGGTTGGACGCGGAGCCGAACGGAATTTTCGCGCCCAATTCGGCGCCCAAGATCGAGGGACACAGGCAGATGCGCATTGAACGTCGCTTCACCAAACCGGGGCAATCCGCTTACGCGGAGATCGAGTTCCGCAAGGCCATCAGCGAGATCAAGAACCCCGACGGCTCAATCGTATTTCGTCTTGCCGACATCGACGTCCCGGCCCAGTTCAGCCAGGTGGCGGCGGACATTCTCGCCCAGAAATATTTCCGCAAGGCCGGCGTGCCGAAGATCCTGAAGAAGGTCGAGGAGAACGACGTTCCCTCCTTCCTCTGGCGCTCGGTGGCCGACGAGAAGGCACTCGCCGCCCTGCCCGAAAACGAGCGCTACGGCTCGGAAACCGATGCCCGCCAGGTCTTCGATCGCCTGGCCGGCACCTGGACCTACTGGGGCTGGAAGGGCAAGTACTTCTCGTCTGAAGAAGACGCTGCCGCCTTCAAGGACGAGCTTGCCTACATGCTCGCCACCCAGCGCGTCGCGCCGAACAGCCCGCAGTGGTTCAACACCGGCCTGCACTGGGCCTATGGCATCGACGGCCCCGGCCAGGGCCATTTCTATGTCGACCCCTTCACCGGCAAGCTGGTCAAGTCCAAGTCGGCCTATGAACATCCGCAGCCGCATGCCTGCTTCATTCAGTCGGTCGAGGACGACCTCGTCAACGAAGGCGGCATCATGGACCTCTGGGTCCGCGAAGCCCGTCTGTTCAAATACGGCTCCGGCACCGGCTCCAACTTCTCCTATCTGCGTGGCGAAGGCGAAAAGCTTTCGGGCGGCGGTCGCTCGTCCGGCCTCATGTCGTTCCTCAAGATCGGTGACCGTGCAGCCGGCGCCATCAAGTCCGGCGGCACGACCCGCCGCGCGGCCAAGATGGTCGTGGTCGACATCGACCATCCGGATATCGAAGCCTATATCGACTGGAAGGTGAAGGAAGAGCAGAAGGTTGCCGCTCTCGTCACCGGCTCCAAGATCGTCGCCAAGCACCTGAAGGCGATCATGAAGGCCTGCGTCAATTGCGAGGCCGACAACGGCGCCTGCTTCGACCCGAACGAGAACCCTGCCCTGAAGCGCGAAATCAAGGCCGCGAAGAAGGACCAGGTTCCGGAAAACTACATCAAGCGCGTCATCCAGTTCGCCCAGCAGGGCTACAAGGATCTCGAGTTCAAGACCTATGACACCGACTGGGATTCGGAAGCCTATCTCACCGTGTCGGGCCAGAACTCGAACAACTCCGTCTCGCTGAAGGACGACTTCCTGCGCGCTGTCGAGAATGATGGCGAGTGGAACCTGACCGCCCGCAAGGACGGCAAGGTGATGAAGACGCTCAAGGCCCGCGACCTCTGGGAGAAGATCTCCTATGCCGCCTGGGCGTCCGCCGATCCGGGCCTGCACTTCAACACGACGATGAACGACTGGCACACCTGCCCGGCTGCCGGCCCGATCCGCGCGTCGAACCCGTGCTCGGAATACATGTTCCTCGACGACACGGCCTGCAACCTGGCTTCGCTGAACCTCCTGCAGTTCAAGGATGCGGAGACGAAGAAGATCAACATCGCCGACTACGAACACGCCGTTCGCCTCTGGACCGTCGTGCTCGAAGTCTCCGTGATGATGGCGCAGTTCCCGTCGCGCCAGATCGCCGAACTCTCCTATGAATACCGCACGCTCGGCCTCGGCTACGCCAACATCGGCGGCCTGCTGATGTCGTCCGGCATCCCGTATGACTCGGCCGAAGGCCGCGCCATCTGCGGTGCGCTGACCGCCATCATGACCGGCGTCTCCTATGCGACATCAGCCGAAATCGCCTCGGAACTCGGCCCCTTCCCGGGCTTTGCGCCGAACCGCGACAACATGCTGCGCGTCATCCGCAACCATCGCCGCGCCGCCCAGGGTCTCGCCTTCGGTTACGAGGGTCTGTCGGTCAATCCGGTTCCGCTGATCCATGCCGACTGCACTGATCCGGCGCTTATCGAACATGCAACGGCTGCCTGGGACAAGGCGCTCGAGCTCGGTGAAAAGCACGGCTACCGCAATGCCCAGGTCTCGGTCATCGCACCGACAGGCACGATCGGTCTCGTCATGGACTGCGACACGACCGGCATCGAGCCCGACTTCGCCCTGGTCAAGTTCAAGAAGCTCGCCGGTGGCGGCTACTTCAAGATCATCAACGCTGCCGTTCCGGAAGCGCTGCGCACACTTGGCTACTCCGAGTCCCAGATCGCGGAGATCGACGCCTATGCCGTCGGTCATGGCAACCTGAACCAGGCGCCGGGCATCAACCCGACGACGCTTCGTGCCAAGGGCTTCACCGACGAGAAGATCGAAGCCGTCAACGGCGCGCTGAAGAGCGCCTTCGACATCAAGTTCGTCTTCAACCAGTGGACGCTCGGCCCGGACTTCCTCAAGGAGACCCTCAAGGTTTCCGACGAGCAGCTCTCCGACATGAGCTTCAACCTGCTTGAGCACATGGGCTTCTCGAAGAAGGACATCGAAGCCGCCAACATCCATGTCTGCGGTGCGATGACGCTCGAAGGCGCGCCCTTCCTCAAGAAGGAGCACCTGCCCGTCTTCGATTGCGCCAATCCCTGCGGCAAGATCGGCAAGCGTTATCTCTCGGTTGAATCCCACATCCGCATGATGGCGGCTGCCCAGCCCTTCATCTCGGGTGCGATCTCCAAGACGATCAACATGCCGAACGAAGCCACCGTCGAGGATTGCGGTGCAGCCTACATGCTGTCCTGGAAGCTGGCGCTCAAGGCCAACGCGCTCTACCGCGACGGCTCGAAGCTTTCCCAGCCGCTCAATGCCTCGCTCATCGAGGACGAGGATGACGAGGACGGCGTCGATGAACTGCTCCAGCAGCCGATGGCCGCCCAGGCGGTCACCATCACGGAACGCATCGTCGAGCGCATCGTCGATCGTGTTGTTCGCGAGCAGGAAAAGCTGCCGACGCGGCGCAAGGGCTACACCCAGAAGGCCAAGATCGGTGGTCACACCATCTTCCTGCGCACCGGCGAATATGACGACGGTCGTCTTGGCGAAATCTTCCTTGACATGAACAAGGAAGGCTCGGCCCTTCGCGCCTTCATCAACAACTTCGCCATCTCCGTCTCGCTCGGCCTGCAGTATGGCGTGCCGCTCGAGGAATATGTCGACGCCTTCACCTTCACCAAGTTCGAGCCGGCCGGCATGGTCACCGGCAACGACGCGATCAAGAATGCGACGTCGATCCTCGACTACGTCTTCCGGGAACTCGCGATCTCCTATCTCGGCCGCCACGACCTCGCCCATGTCGACACCTCGGACTTCTCCAACACCGCGCTTGGCCGCGGCATGAAGGAAGGCAAGGCGGATGTCGTCTCCAAGGGCCTGACCCGCGGCTACAAGCCGACGCTGGTTTCCAGCCACATGCCGGCTGCGGCAGGCGGCGAGCCCAAGGGTGCAGCCACCGCCGCCCCCGCCAAGGCCTCGACCGTCACCGCCTTCTCCGCCGGCGCCACCGCCCGCAAGCTGGAAGTGACGACCGCGATCGCCACATCCGAAGTCGTGTCCTTCAAGCGCGACTATGAGGAGCGGGCCGCGGAACTCGCTGAAGACATCGCCGAAGAAAGCGTCTTCACCGACGCCGCCGCCGACGAAGCCGCCAGCGCCAAGGCCGAAGCCAAGAAGCTCGAAGCCTCCCGCCGCATGCGCTCGATTGCTCAGGGCTATACGGGCAACATGTGCTCGGAATGCCAGAACTTCACGATGGTGCGGAATGGCACTTGCGAGAAGTGCGACACGTGCGGCGCGACGAGTGGGTGCAGCTGAGCAGTTGAGATTTGAGTGAGATTTCGGCCCGGGGGAAACCTCGGGCCGAAGTGCAAGGCGGAACGAAACAGGAATCAATTCCTGGCTGTAACTTCGCCCAAAACGACGAAACCGACATCACGCCAATGATGCCGGTTTCGAAATCGCAACAAGCAAAGTGCTTATGCGAGGCGAAGATCTCTCCTCACCCTGTGACGAGGTAACTTTACGAGGAGTCGGATTGAGAGTCGAGCATAGGCACCCACTTTCAACAAAAGGAAGATGAGTTGTCTAAGACACCGACATTTGGTTTCTCTGCATTCCTGAGGCTGATTTCGCTAAACGAAACTCCTCAAAAAACGGCGATACGCGAACGCTACAAACCTTCGAAAGGGAATGGATATGATTTCCATCGAAGCCTTCGCTTGGCACTACAAGCGCTAAATTCGGGCGCACAAACACCAACTTACGTGCTGTCGTCTCTGAGTACGATCAAGAAGGTACCTGAACGGCACTCGGCTAAGCGCGGGGTTATCCGTTTCCTCAAATGGCGGAAACTGAACACCGGACCAATTACCCATTGTGACTCGATCATCGTGGAAAGCCCGAGCTCACTCTTCAAAGTGCGCTTCGATGCAGATCTTGTCGTCAAGCTTGATGATAAGCGAGTGGCAATCCATATCTGGAACACGAAAGGGACAAAGCTATCCAGAAATCTGGTTTTGGCAGCATTGACGTTGGTTCAGCGGAACTGGCCGAGGGAGGTGGATGTCGCAGACGACTTTGCGGTGCTATCGCTCCAAGACATGAAGCTCTACCGATGGTCAGATGATCCCAAGAGCTATCAAGGCCTGGCAAATAGCTTGATGATCCATCTAGATCGGCTTTGCCTGGCATCGATAGAAGAACGCGGAGAGACGAGGCGCATCGAACCGCCGGATCCAGCATCACCAGAAGTTTAAAGCATCACACCTAAGGCACTGCCACCTCCCCCCATGCGGGGGAGGACGGAAAATCGAAGGCTTAGGCGAGCGTAAGCCGCCTAAACTTCAGATTTTCCAGGTTTTCCAGGAGAGGGGCACAGTTCCGTTGGCACTCACTTCACCGAGCCCCTCTCTTGCGAAATCTGAGGTTTGGCCCTGATCGGGCCAATTCCTCGATTTCGCTTTCTCCCCCGCAAGGGGGGAGATAGAGCGCCGTCACTCGCTGCAATTCCTCAATTCGATGAGGATGGCATCGCAGACACCATCGAGATTATCCTCGACCTCCCCATTCCACACTCTCAGCACCCGAAAACCCTGATCACGAAACCAGGCGTCCCGCCGCACATCATGCTCGCTGTCGGCGTGCTGATGTCCGTCCACCTCAATGATCAACCGGGCCTCGAAGCAGACGAAGTCGAGGATGTAGCCATCGAGCGGCACCTGCCGCCGGAACTTGAAGCCGCCGAGCTGTTTTGCCCGCAGCACCTGCCAGAGCCGGTTCTCAGCCCAGGTGGCATCGGCCCGCATGGCGCGAGCAAAACGACGATGACGCTGCGGCACTTCTCTATGCGTCATTCGAGCCCCCTCGAAACCACCAGAGATTGCACCCGGTTCGTGGCGAAGAAAAGAGGCTTCCGCTAGGCATCGAGGCTGCTTTCAGAGGGAGGACACTATGGAAAGCTGCAAGGACCGGAATGGTGATACCTGGGAGATCTACAAAAGCGATGGGTGGCGGTGGCAGCGCAAGGCGGCAGGCAACAACAAGATTGTCGGAGCTTCCACCGAAGCCTACGTCAACAAGAGCGACTGCATCGCCAATGCCCAGCGCAATGGTATGACCTGCACGCCCAAATGAGGTCCCCACCTCCCCCCTTGCGGGGGAGGACGGAAAATCGAAGGCTTAGGCGCGCGTAAGCCGCCTAAACTTCAGATTTTCCAGGAGAGGGGCACGGTTCTGTTGGCACCGACATGACCGAGCCCCCCTCTTGCGAAATTTGAGGTTTGGCCCTGATCGGCTTAGGCCGAGGTCTTGTGACTGGATCCTCGGGTCAAGCCCGAGGATGACGGAGGATGGGGATTCCGCTGGTATTCTCCTCTACCGCCTCCATAGCTCAAGGCCTGAGGAGAATACCCAGCCCCCCCTAAAGTCGTCATCCTCGGGCTTGACCCGAGGATCCAAACACAAGCCCTGCCAAGGCAGCGATCGGCACCAAGTACCACCGAAACTGTGACATCAGCCGATGATGCAAATCCCGCCAGCCCTCACGGAGCATGGGGACGCTGCGGGTATCCTCCTCCTCGTCTTCACAGCACGAGGCCTGAGGAGAATACCCGCCTCTTCCCCCCCGAGAGGTCGTCATCCTCGGGTTAAACCCGAGGATCCATACCCAAGGCCTTTCACCGGCAGCGGAAAGCACACCCTCACAGCTCATAATACAGATCGCGCCAATCAGGATTGAACCCCTCGATCAGTTCGATCTTCCACTGCCGATACCAGCGCTTCAGCGACTTCTCCCGCTGGATCGCAGTGCCGATGCGGTCGTGCTCTTCGTACCAGACCAGCTGCCGACAGCCATATTTGGAGGCGAAGCCTGCCGTCTGTCCCTCCCGATGCTCGTAGATCCGCCGCTCCAGATCGGAGGTCACACCGATATAGAGCGTGCCGCGTTTGTGGTTGGTGACGATGTAGACATATCCCGCCATGCGTGCAGTGTGCTTGTGAGTGGATCCTCGGGTCAAGCCCGAGGATGACGGAGTGCGAGGGGAGCGACAGGTATCCTCCTCCACCGTTTCGATTGCACAACGCTCGAGGAGAATACCTTCCTCCACGCTGGAGGTCGTCATCCTCGGGCTTGACCCGAGGATCCAAACACAAGCTTGCCAAGGCCAGACACCCCCGATAGACCGCCGCATGTCCGAAAAAAAGGGGGACGCCCCGCAGCGATTCCTCAACAAAATCAACGCCGCACACATTTTTTCATCCCCGCCCATTTCCACCCCCTTAGAATCAACGCTGTCCCGCCCTCGGATACACCTGACGATGCGATGTCAGGCGAGGCGGGGCCGGCGCCGGGGGCGAGGGGTGTCGCAGACCTGAATTCCCGGCCCGCTGCAACGGTCTCCCTCCGGACGAGGGGCTGGTAACGAAGGTGACGGGGTCGGATGCTCTCGTCACCGGATACCCCGATCGGAAGGACGTGCCTCAGGGGCACACAGACAAGGCGCCCACGCCGTCGCGAACATCACCAGACGGCGGGGCGACAAAGACGGCGGGGCTGAGGACCGAGGTCGCAAATGACCAAGGCCGCATCCCCCGGGCGAGGGTCCCGGTCGGAATGGTGCACCATCCGGCGGGAACCTCCCGGGCCACCGGCCAGGCTCTGGCAGACATTCCCACGGGAGGACTCTGTCAAAGCCGGACCCTACGCCCGGTCATCCCTGGAACGCAAGTTCCAAGGACCGTCGCCGCCTTGCCAGAGAGACGCATGCAGCGGGAATAGACGCCGAACGGGGCGCCGGAAGGAGCCACATAAATTACTTAGACAGGTTGCTTCTGGCGCCTCGTCCGAGACAAGCATGACCCGATCCGGAGGGAGCGATCCCGACCGGCGGCGAAGCTTGGGGTTTTTGACAGTTCAGTTCCACCTCCCCCCATGTGGGGGAGGACGGAAAATCGAAGGCTTAGGCGAGCGTAAGCCGCCTAAACTTCAGATTTTCCTGGTGAGGGGATCGGTGCTGCGGGCACGATGAACGAACCCCCTCTCTTGCGATTTCAGATGTTAAGGCGGCTTACGCTCGCCTAATTCATCGAAATCGCTTTCTCCCCCACCAGGGGGGAGATGGGCGCCGCGCAAGACGCAACCACCCGGAACCAATCTCATTTGAAACTGTTAGCCTCTGACAACACCCACGGAGAGAAAACCATGCGCGCACTCAACCTGATCACCCTGCTTCTCGTCATCGTCGGCGGCCTCAACTGGCTGCTCGTCGGGCTTGCCAATGTCGACCTTGTCGCCACCCTGTTCGGCGGCCAGGACACCATGCTCGCCACCATTGTTTACGTTCTGGTCGGCCTGTCGGCGCTCTGGCAGCTCGTGCCCTTCTTCAAGGCCATGTCCGTCGGCGAGACGCGGGCAGAAGCCAATATCGGCACGCATCACTGATCGGCGAACCCCGGCAGACCACCCATCAAGCACTGATGCAGACAGGGCCGGCCTCGCCGGCCCTGCTTTCGTTTGGGTGAAGAAGAAGTCCCAAAAAAGTCCGCCCTGCCCGGCTCAGACGCGCCCGGCGGCCAACGCTTCCTTAACGTGGCTGCGGTAAATTATGATAGATTAAAAGACTGGACGGAGACCAAGGCAGGATGTCCAAACCGAGCTTCCGCTTCACCCATTACGACCTGAAGGAACAGCGCGCCGGCACGATTATCGAGGTGACGCTTTCGGCGGTGAACAATGTGCGGCTGATGACGCCGACCAACTTCCAGCGCTTCAAGGAAACGCTCGACTTCAAGTTCTTGGGCGGCGTGGCGAAGAAGTCACCGCTCAACATCGTCATCCCGGAAAGCGGCCACTGGCACCTGATCGTCGACATGGAAGGCCATCACGGTCTGGCCGAATCCAAGGTCAAGATGATTGCAGCCCCTGCCGTGCAGCCGAAGCAGAAGGCCTCCTGAGGCCATCCTCCCTGCCCTTTCAGGATGTTGGTGCCTGTAAACTCAGCCCTTGCGGGTTGCGAGCAGTGCCTCGGCGGCCCGCTCCCCACTGAGCAAGGCGCCATGCACCGTACCGAAGAACTCGGCACTCACATGCTCGCCCGCCAGACGCAGACGTGGAGCACTGGGCTCTGCCAGTCGCTCGTGATCCGCAGGCTCGGCGCCGACTGCAGGGTAGGAATAGGCCCCGAGCGCAAACGGGTCGCTTGACCATGAATGGCGGACAAGGGCCTTTGGCTCCGGCACGGCCTTTCCGAACATGTCGCGCAGGACTGCCATCACATCGGCGATCAGCGTCGCTTCGTCCATGGCCTCGACCTTTGCGGCATAATCACCGCTCGCCACCAGCGTCAGCACGGGTGCATTCTCGATCGGCATGAGGTTCAGCATGTCGGCAAAGCGGCCGCGCTGCTCGCCCGCATATCCCAGGAACTGCTGATCCGCCGGCCAGAACGCCGTGTCGAAAGCGACCGAAACCTTGGCAAGCTGGCCGAAGCCGATGGCGGCGATCGCCTTTTGCTGGACCTCCGGCAGCGGCGGATCAAAGGCGATGGTGCCCGCCTTCAGCACGCCGAGAGGCACGGTGACGATGCAGTGGTCAGCCTCGAAGCTGCCCTTTCCGGTTTCGACGGCCACGCCTAACGGCGTGTGGCGGATGCGACTGACGACCTGACTCAGGCGGATGTCGAGGCCTTTCGCCAGGAAGAATGGCAGCGCATCATAGCCGCCGCGCAGCACTGCGTCCGGCCCGTCAAAGGTCTCGCCTGCATCGAGATGAACAGCCGATATCCTGGAGAGCGGGGCGGCAAATTCGGCCTCATAGGTGTCGGTGAGCGCCCAGTTGCCGATCGGCTCCTGGAGAAGCGCCGGGTCGAGCATTTCGATCACGTCGAGCAGGGACAGCGACCGGTCGCCATCGGCTTCCTCGACCACCTTCTCCGCCAGAGTCTCGAGATCATCGAAGACATCGTCGATCTCGAACTCCTCGGGCTCCACGCCACCCGCACCAAACAAGTGCCAGCTTTCCTGGTCGATGAAGAAGGGGGTTATGCCGGCCTCTGCGGCCAGCCTGGCAAGCGGATTGCCGTTGAAGCCGTGGATGAAGTTGGCGCCATGCTCGACGGCCACGTCGAAGCTGCGATCGGTGAAGATGCGCCCGCCGATCCGATCGCGCGCTTCGAGCAGCACGACTTCGGCGCCGGCCTCGACCAGCGATGCGGCGGCGGCAAGCCCCGCCATACCGGCACCGACGACCACCACTTTCAGCCCTTTGCCGGGTTGCGGGGACGGCCTGTCCGCCGCTCCGGGCACCGAAGGCGACTGCGCCAGAGCTCGCTTGGCGAGAGGGGCAGATGAGAGGCCAGCAGCGGCGAGCAGCAGAAGGAGAAGCCGGCGGCGGGTCCGGTCAGGCTGCATCGACCGCGGCCCCTTCGGCGCCAACACCGAGGTCCTCGGCAAAGAAGGCCCGGCCGCGGCCACCTTCCTTCGAGGCGTAGAGCGCCTTGTCGGCCATGGCCATGATCGGACGGGCGGATGCACCGTTTTCCGGCGCGACCGCAATACCGAGACTGATGCCAACATCGACCACGGCACCGTTCGACAGGGCAATCGGCTGAGACACCGAGGTGATGATGTGCTGGGCGAGCAGCGTAAGGCGGGGCCGGTCGCGGAAGGCGTTGACGAGCACGACGAATTCATCGCCGCCGACGCGCCCGACAAGGCCGTTTTCGCCGACGGCCTCGCGCAAACGTGCGGCCACCACACGGATCACCTCATCGCCGGCGGCATGGCCGTGGATGTCGTTGACAGCCTTGAAGCGGTCGAGATCGCTGGCGATCACGGCAAAGGGTGCATGGGCCAGCCGTTCGGCAGCCTCGTTGAGCGCCTTGTCGAAACAGAGCCGGTTGGCCAAGCCGGACAGCGCGTCACGATGGGCCAGTTCGCGGTTGCGGCGCTCGCTCTCTTCCAGCCGCTCCGACAGGCGACCGATGTAGCGACCAAGCACGAAGCTTGCGGTCAGCAGCAGGCCGCAGAGCAGAATGACGGCGGGAACAACGATGTTCCAGATGTCGGCGCCCGGTTTGAAGAGATCAAAGTCGAAGCTGCCGAGCAGTTGTCCATCGACGCTCCTGATCGGAAGCAGGCCGTCGGCGTTGCGGTCGAACCGCAGATTGCCGTATTCGAGCTGGCTGTTGAGATCGGCCACGAGCTCCGCATCGATCGGACGCGCGGAGACGAGGATAACAGGGTCACCTTCGGGCAAGGCCACCTCGCCGTCATCCGGCACGATGGCCATGGCCGTGGTCAGCATCACCTCGCCACCGATCTCCGCGAAGCCGAAAGCCGCAATTAGGTGGACCTGTGAGGACGGCACCGGCTTCTGCCCGTAGCCGCCGGTGATCGTTGTGCGATGGGCATGATGCCGCGCCAGCGCGAGGTCAGCGATGGCCTTCAGGTCTTCGCCAGGCTTCAGGTCGCGGGCGGTCAGATCCACGTCGTCCTGAAAGGCCGACATCAGCAACCGACTGCCGGGGCCGATGAGGAAGCTGCGTTCGTGTCCAAAATCGTACCAGAGCGAGGAGACAAACTCCTCAACGACATAAGAAGGACGGAACTTCAGGGTGATGTACTTGACCGAACGGTCCCAGCGCGCCAAGCCAAGTTGATCGCGGGCGAGAAGGCTGTGGCGGTCGCGCAGGACGTTCTCCAGCATGAGGATCTGCTTCTCGATCGCAATATCATCGGCCTTACGGGAGGCGATGTAGCCGACAAATAGCAGGGAGAGCGCCGACAGGGTGATCAGCACGATGGCGAAAAGCTTGACCAGGGCCGGCAAGCCGATGCGCGGCGGTGCGGAGCCTCCGACGTGCAAGTGCGACAATTCCAACTCATTCGACATACGCGTCCCCTTGGTTCGGGCAGGGAGACTAGCCGAAAAGCGCTTAAAAGCAGCTTAAGCTGAAATGACGATAGGCAAGCGCATCAGCTGCCGCTGCGCTCCCGCCGGAGCTTGGACCACCAGTCCAGGCGCTTCCGGATCTCCCGCTCGAAGCCGCGCTCCGGGGGATCGTAGAAGGTCTTGCGGCCCATTTTTTCGGGAAAATAGTCCTGGCCGGAAAAGGCATCCGGCTCGTCGTGATCGTAGCGATAGCCGTCGCCATAGCCCTCGCCCTTCATCAACTTGGTCGGGGCATTCAGGATGTGCTTGGGCGGCAGCAGCGAGCCGTGCTCCTTGGCTGCGCGCATCGCCGCCTTGTAGGCGACATAGACGCCGTTCGACTTGGGCGCGGTCGCGAGATAGACGCAGGCCTCAGCAAGCGCCAGTTCACCTTCCGGAGAGCCGAGATAGTCGTAGGCATCCTTGGCGGCATTGCAGATGACGAGCGCCTGCGGGTCGGCGAGACCGATATCCTCGACCGCCATGCGCACCAGCCGACGGCCGAGATAAAGCGGATCCTCGCCGGCATCGAACATGCGGCAGAGATAGTAGAGGGCGGCATCGGGATCGGAGCCGCGCACCGCCTTGTGCAGCGCGGAGATCAGGTTGTAGTGACCGTCCTGGCCCTTGTCGTAGACCGGCGCGCGGCGCTGGACGATCCGGCCCAGACCTTCGGTGTCGAAGATTTCGCCGGGGCGGGCGGCACGCCAGACCTCTTCGGCCAAGGTGAGGGATGCGCGGCCGTCGCCATCGGCCATGCGGATGAGGCTCGCCCGGGCATCGGCATCGAGCGGCAGCGGCTTGCCTTCGGTTTCCTCGGCCCGCTTCAGAAGCGTCTCGATGCTTTCCTCGTCATGCGGCTTGAAGGTGAGCACCCTCGCCCGCGACAGAAGAGCGGCGTTCAGCTCGAAGCTTGGATTTTCGGTCGTCGCACCAACGAGAATGACGGTCCCGTCCTCCATGACAGGCAGAAAACTGTCCTGCTGGGCGCGGTTGAAGCGATGGATCTCGTCAACGAAGAGCAGCGTCTGGCGGCCCTCCATGCGGCGGAGCCGAGCGCTTTCGAAGACCTTCTTCAGGTCCGCGACGCCGGAGAAGATCGCGGAGATCTGCTCGAAGGCGAGCCCCGCCTCGCCCGAAAGCAGACGGGCGACGGTGGTTTTACCTGTGCCGGGCGGCCCCCAGAAGATCATCGAGCCGAGCGAGCCGGAGGCAATCATCCGGGCAAGCACGCCGTCCTCTCCGGTCAGGTGTTCCTGACCGGTCACCTCGGCCAAATTCTTCGGCCGCAGGCGATCGGCGAGCGGACGGCGCTCGGCCATTTCCTTGGACATCTGCGGCGCGAAGAGATCACTCATCGGAAGATCTGCCGGATGCGCTGACCGTCGCGCTCAATCTCGACGCGCCAGAAGCCCGGATCGCTTGCCGCAACCCTTTGCAGGTCCTCGACCGAAGCGATCTCCTCGCCATTGACCGCAACGACGATGTCACGCGGCTGGAAGCCGAGACGGGCAGCAGGCGAGCCGCGCATGACCTCGGTGACGACGACGCCGGTCACTTCCGAAGCCATCTTCAGTTCATAGGCAAGGCGCGGAGAAAGGTTGCCTGCACGGAGACCGGCGAAGGGGCTGCGGCCCTCGATCAACTGGATGTCGCGCGGACGGGTTTCGGGGGCAGCGGCAAGCGTCAAGGCGATCGTCTTTTCCCGTCCATCCTGCTGCACCGTCAGTTCGGCCTTCTGGCCAAGACCTGCTGTGGTCAGGCGGTAGCCGAGCGCATCGGGATGTTCAACCGGGATGCCGTTGACCGCGGTGACCACCTGCCCGGGTTTGAGGCCTGCTTTCGCAGCAGGACCGTCTTCGGCGATACGCACGACGAGTGCGCCGCGCACCGTATTGAGGCCAAGTGCCTCGGCAACGTCTGACGTGACCGGCTCGAAACTTGCACCCACATAAGGCCGTTCGAAGCTCGCCTCGCCACGGTCTGCGGCATCAAGGAAGACCCGCACGAGATTGGCGGGGATGGCGAAGCCGACGCCATTGGAGCCACCGCCGCGCGAGAAGATCGCGGTATTGATGCCGATCAGCTCGCCGTTCATGTTGACCAGAGCACCGCCGGAATTGCCGGGATTGATGGCTGCATCGGTCTGGATGAAGAAGCCGAAGTCGCCCTCGGTCACCTGGTTGCGCGCCAGGGCGGATACGATGCCCGAGGTGACAGTCTGCCCGACACCGAAGGGATTGCCGATGGCTAGAACGAGATCCCCGACCTCGGTCGTATCGGAATCGCCGATCGGCAGGGTTGGCATGACTTCCTTGGTTTCAAACTTCAGCACGGCAAGATCGAGGCGATCGTCCTTCAGAACCACCTTGACCGGGAACTCACGGCCATCGGCCAGCGCCACCTTGATGTCGTCTGCGCCGTCAATGACGTGGTTATTGGTGACCACCACCCCGTCGGCTTCGACGATCACCCCTGAGCCAAGGGAAGACTGCTTTTCCGTGCGGTTCGGCATCCGTTGGCCGAAGAACTGCTCGAAGAAGGGATCGCCGGCAAACAGGTTGGACCGACGCTGGACGAGGCGCTCGGCATAGACGTTGACCACGGCTCCCCGTGCCTGCTTGACCAGCGGCGCAAAGGAAAGCTGCAATTCGGCGCGACTTTGCGGAACCGCCTTGTCCTGTGCCGTGGCAGGCGCAGAGAGCGGCACCATCAAGGCGAGGATTACGGCAACGGATTTGAGGCGGTCGAAGCGCGGCATACGAAGATCCTTCATGCGATCATGGACTTTCTAGACCCGGTTCCTGCGCTGGCAAATAGGCAGAAGCAAGGAAGGTTCATCGCAGATGGGGATAACAGCCGCTCGGCTCAAGTCCTGGCGATTTCGATGATGCGTGTCATCAGCCCATGCAGTTCGTCACGGTAGCCGGTGCGGGCAGAGGGCGCGCTGTCATTGGAGGTCATCGTGACGGTCAGGCCGAGGTTCGGCGCGATGTAGAGCATCTGGCCGCCATAACCCCAGGCATAGTTCACCTGCTCGCCGGCCATTTGTCTCAAGAACCAACTGTAACCATAGCCATCGCCGTTGAAGACAGAATTGGTGCGGCGGACCCAGCTCTCTCGAATCCATTCTTCGGAGATGAGGCGGGTCCCCTCCTCTGTCACCCCGCCGCGGCGGTAGAGTTCACCAAAGGCATGCAGCGAGCGCGGGGTCATGGCCATCTGGTTGCCGCCGAGATAGTAGCCCTGTGGGTCGCGATGCCAGGACCCGACGCGGAAGCCCTCGAGCGGTCCCAGCCACTCGCGGGAGAGCTGGAGCGTTGGCTTGCCGGACACTTTTGTCAGAATGACGGACAGCAAATGGGTCGAGGCGGTGGAATAGAGCATGCCGCCGCCCGGTTCATCGATGAAATCGGCCGCGAGGGCGAACCGGGTCCAATTGCGGCTTGAGACCCACCGCCCGTAATTCGGCCCGGACATGCGGTCGAGACCCGATCTCATCGACAGCAGATGACCGATGGTGATGCGAGAAAGCCGCGGATCGGGATCGTCTGGAAATTCCGATCGCAGAACGGTCTCGATGCGCTGCTCAACGCCTTCGAGCAAACCCTTGTCAATGGCGATGCCGACGAGAGCGGAGACAACGGACTTCGAGGCCGACTTGATGTTGGTGGAGCCGGTGAGCGCGTTATTGCCATAGGCTCGCTCGCCGAGGGTTTCGCCCGCGCGGCTGATGATCACCGTCTCCAGTGTGTCGAGACGGCGGGCCTCTTCAAGCAGGCTGGCGATGCGCGGGCGGACCGCTTGGAGATCCGGTGACGCCGAGGGCGCGGCGCCGCCAGGGGTGGTGGGAGGTGCAACCTCCGCCTCACCCGTTGCCGACTGTGCCCAGGCGCCTACCGAGGGGAATAAGGATACGACGCCGGCGGCGCTAAAAACTGTCACGAAATCTCGTCTCTTCATGCGTGTCAGGTAGTCTCCAATTGGCCCGGTGAAAGAGCATGATGGCTTGTGATCACCGCATCGTGAAGCGGCGGGAAGCTCGGCCTCTGGGGAACGATAGCACTCTCTATCCGTTGCGCCTTCAACACCAAGGAGGCCAAGATGTGGAAAACACCGATAGCCAGCGGCGCGGCCATTGCGACTTTTTTGATGGCAACAGTGTCCCTGACCGCCCTGCCCCAGCCCGCTCATGCGGCGAGCTTCGATTGCCGGCCAGACGGCCTTTCGGCAGACGAGGCCGCGATCTGCAAGAATATCGATCTGAACGACATGGATGTGCGCATGGCAACGACATTCGAGCTGTTGCGTGAGGTATTGCCCATGGGTAGCCGTGGCGCCCTGGAGACCGCGCAGATCGAGTGGCTCGAGAAGCGCCGTGCCTGCGGCGCAAACCTGGACTGCCTCGCCGCCGCCTATGCCAACCGCATGGCAGAGCTCCGCAATGGTGTGGGCGAGGTGCTGAAACTGATCGAAGGTGCAGCACCGCCGAGTGCCGAAAACGAGTCTCTTCGCTAATTAGCGAAATAGAACATCGCAAGCGCGGCAGCCAGAAGTGTTGCCACGCCTGTGATGGCGAGGCTGCGCCGACGGTCCTGGCGGGAGGACGCACCACCGGCGTAATCAAAACGTTCGTAGACCACGTTCTTCATGGGAAGGCCGAGATCGAGCAGCATGTCGGACACGAGAGCGACCATACCGCCGGGTCCACACATCAAAGCGACGCAGCCCGACCTGTCCAAGCCATCCAGAAGATCCGACAAGCGCGCCTGATCAAGGCGACCGACCGTGCCCTGCCAACCGGCGGCAGGCTCCTCGCTGATCAGCAGTGCCTTCAGGTCGAGCACATCTGCTGCGGCAGCGATCTCGTCGAGACAGGCGAAGTTTGTCGGTGTACCGACGGCATAGGCTAGCCGGACAGGTCGTCGGTCTTTGCGCGCCACCAGGTCGCGCAGAATGCCGATGATCGGCGCGATACCCACACCACCAGCGACGAGCAGGACCGAATCTCCGGGATGCGCCTCAAGGGCAAACTCGCCATAGGGGCCATCGATGCCGATCGGCGTGCCGGGCTCCAGGCTGCCGATGCGCCGGGTGAAATCGCCGACCTCCTTGATGATCAGGCTCAGACCGGGGCGGGTCGGGCTGTCGGCAATCGAAAAGGGGTGATCGAGCAGCGGGAAGCGCCGACCGCCTTCGGTCATCCAGACAAACTGTCCGGCATGATAGTCCAGGGGCGGCGTTCCCGGCGCGGGCTGGATGTCGAGTTCCCACAGACGATCGGCCCTACGGGTGACGGAGTGGAGCCGCCACGGGCGGCGATGGAGGTTCAGCCAACGATAGCCGTAGAGCACACAGAGCACGCTGACGATCGCAGCAGCAATCAGCCACCAGTAGATCTCCCCCGGCCCAGCGGCCGCAAACCGGCCGGCCACGATGGCATGGTGCAGCCCGCCGGCGGTGGCCACCGTGCCCAAGACGATATGCGAAGCCCGCCACACCTCGTAGCGCCAAGGCAGGCGCTCGCGGAGAGCCGAAGACAGGACCAGCAGAACCAGAGCGGCCCAGGCCACCACGCCGGAGCGATAATGCGGCAGGGTGAGATAGGCCACCAGACGCTCGCTGCCGAGGGCCGGATCATCGAGCCATGTCGGCGCGACATAGGCGATCGGATGCAACACTATGGCCAGCAGCACCCACCAGGCCGCCAGCTTGTGAAATGCCATGATCTTGTCGATGCCGAGCCGGCCGGAGACGACTTCGAAGCGGCCGGAGGTGACGAATTGCACGGCCATGCCGGCCAATCCGACCATGCCGAGCCCGGCAGCCAGCCGCTCCAGCGAATCGAGCGGCGAGACCTCCGCTCGCAATGCAAGGACGAGCGGCAGAATGCAAAGGCCGAGATAAAGGGCGGCAAGCAGGCTCGCGGGCAAACGGGGCAGCCGATGCGAGGATCGAGGTGGCATGTCGACCATGCCCGACGTCACGATATCTGTCATGGGGTCCTCCTTCGCTCTCTTTCTAGCAGCGGAAATTCCGTCCGGAATTGATCTCGGTCATATCCCGTGGCCTAAACCCGGGTCATGATCCCTCCATCGCCACGACATGCACGACCGAGGAGGATCCCATGACGCCGCGACATCCGGCACGTATATTCACCACACTGGCCAGCCTGGCCGCAATTTCCGTCCTGCTCCTGGCTCCCGTTTCCGCGAGGGCCAGCGACGCGGATGCGATCAGCAAACTGGTCGAGGCCTGGCTTTCATCGCCGCACGGAAACTACCATTCGCCTTCCTTCACCTATTGGAACAAGGATGGCGAGGTGCCGAAGAATTGCGCCACGTGCCACTCCGAGACCGGGTTTCTCGACTATCTCGGCGCCGACGGCAGCGCCAAGGGCAGCATCGAACAGCCCGGGGTGATCAACTCGCCGATCGGCTGTGCTTCCTGTCACACCGGCGAGGCCCATGCCTTGAGCACCGTCCGCTTTCCATCGGGTGTCGAGGTCGGAGGGCTCGGCAGCTCGGCCACCTGCACCGTCTGCCACCAGGGGCGCCAGTCTGGTGCGGCCGTGACCAAGGCGGTCGGCAGTCTGGGCGAAGACGAGGTCTCAACGGAGCTTGCTTTCATCAATATCCATTATGCCGTCGCCGCCGGCACGATGCATGGTGCCGAGACGGGAAGCGGCTACCACTATCCCGGCAAGACCTATGTCGGGCGCTTCCAACATGTGCCTAGCGCCAACAGCTGTGTCGCCTGTCATGATCCACATACGACGAAAGTTGCCGAAGACAGCTGCATGACCTGCCACCGCGGGGTGGAGAGCATTCGAGACATCCGTATGCGGCACAGTGATTTTGACGGCGACGGCGACATCAAGGAAGGCGTGCATGGCGAGATCGCCACCCTGCACGGCAAGCTTTATGAGGCCATTCAGGCCTATGGCAGCGCCGTGCTGGGAGCACCGATCGGCTATCACAAGGGCCGGCATCCGTATTTCTTCGGAGATACCAACGGCGATGGCGCAATCAGTGACGACGAGGCGGTGCGTGACAACGCCTACAAATCCTGGACCCCTCGCCTGCTCAAAGCTGCCTATAACTATCAGGTGGTGATGAAGGACCCGGCCGGCTATGTCCACAACCCGGCCTATCTCCTGCAATTGCTGCATGACAGCCTCGAAAACCTGTCGTCCGCCGTGGAGATCGACATGGCACAGTTCTCCCGACCCTGAGGGCGAACAAAAGCCGCCCGCCGGCGTGATGTCGGCGGGCCGTGCTCTTGTCCATCGATCTAAGTTGCTTATCGGTCGTGCATTTCGCTAGCTACATCCCTAAGGCAACGGCTGGCGCCGTAGTTCGCGCACTCTCCGTCCCCTCCCCCAACCAAGCAACGAACGCCTTGACCGCTGCGCGCCGCGCAGCTGCAGGCGCGACCGTGGCGAAATAAGCGGTGCCGAGGTCAAGGGCGCCATCTGGCCAGGGTTTGAGGCTGCCGTCGGCGACGAGGCTGTCGGTGATCGAGCGCCAGCCGAGCATCAAGCCGCGGCCGTCGAGGGCCGCCTGGACCGCCTGGACGTAGTTGTCGAAGATGTGGGATTGCCCCTTTGGCTTGGGCAGGCCCCGGCGGGCCAGATAATCGGTCCAGCCTTCCCAGTGGCGCGCCTCAATGGTGCGGACATGGATGAGCGGGGCCGCCTCCAGCCCCTCGCCTCTTGCCAGCAGGGTTTCGACCAGCGCCGGGCGCCCGACGGGGCAGACGGTCTCGTCAAAGAGGCGGAGCGTCTCCCCATCGGTCCAGGTGCCGCGACCGTAGCGCAGAACAAGATCGGTGCCGGGCCACATCTGCGGCAGGTCGGTGGGCGGGACCTGGACATTGACGAAATAGCCGGGATGGCGGGCGTAAAAATCGCTGAGGCGCGGCATCAGCCAATGGGTGGCCAGCCCCATGGTGCAGGCGACGGTCAGGCGCTGGTCTTCGTGGCCGGTGCTGGTACGGATTTCCTCGATCGTGTCGGCGATCAGATCGAGGCCGTCGCGGGTGGCGCGGGCGAGTTGCTGGCCGGGGTCGGTCAGCCGCGCCGGCCGGGTCGAGCGGTCGATCAGGACAGCACCGACATGGTCTTCCAACGCCTTTAGCGCCTGAGTGACGGCGGGCTGGGTGACGTTCAGGGCGGCGGCTGCCTCGCGCATCGAGCCTAGCCGGGCTACGGCCTCGAAAGTGGTCAACAGGCGCAGGGGTGGCAGTCGGCTCAACTTAACCTCCAGCTTAAGTCG
>JBKBON010000031.1:0-34809 GCA_046294755.1 Allorhizobium sp.
GCGAGATCGCGCAGCGCGCGGGGATCTCGATTGGGTCGCTTTACCAGTTCTTCCCGCAGAAGGCGGCGGTCATCAAGGCGCTGCACGACCGATTTTCCGCCCGGCTGGAAGGCTTCATCCGCGAGGTTTTCAATGGGGTGGAAACACGCGAACAGGCTGCCGAACGCGCCGCAGACAGTTTGATCCACCTGCATGCCATGTTTCGACAGGAGCAGATCTATATGGCTCTGTGGAAGGCGATCGTCACTGACAAGGATCTGAACCAGCTATCGACCGACTTCCATGAGCAGATCATCGCCAACTTCTATCAGGACATGAGGCATATCATTCCGGACGTCGACTTCGACCGTTTCCGTATCAATCTGAAGGTTATGATCCTGGCAACGGGCGAGGTGATCCGCTTTTCCACCCAGCAGGAAGAGGCGGTGGCCAACGCCCATCTTGAGCAATGGCGCCGGATCATGCAATCCGCGCTGTTCGCCTACTGAGCGGGCAGCGCCCGGATTACCAGCCCGGGATCATGTTGCCCGCACGAAGACGGGGGTAATAGCGCGAATAGGTCTTCGGTTCGCCGTCCATGTCATCCTCCACCTGCGCCGGGGTGATGTTGTCGAGGCAGGCGGTGATGTGATCGGTGATCGCGTTGACCAGAGAGGTCGATAGCCCCGGCCTCTTCATCAGGCCGATCTGCACCGGCGGAAGCGGCGGAAAGCCGTCGTTCGCCGTCAACACCTTCATGCCCGTCCGAAGCGCCGACTCAGGCAGGATCGACACCGCCATGCCGGCAAGGACCGCAGCCGCAACGACGGTTGAAGACCAGCTGGTGAACAGGATCTGGTAGTTGCGCCCATCCGCGTCGAGCGCCGAGCAGGCAAGTTGCCGCCACTGGCAATCGCGCCGACCGACAGCCAGTGGCACCGGCGCATCGTCCTTTAGTGGATGGTTCGCCGATCCAACCCAGCAGAGCGGCTCGGTACGCACAACGTCAGACTGCCGCAAGAGCGGATTATGGGTGACGAGTGCGATGTCGAGTTCCCCCTTCGCCATCTTGTCCGCAAGGTCCATGGACGGCTCGCAGACGATATAGAGCTCGACATTCGGATGCGTCTTCGCGAAGCGCCCGATGATCTCGGGCATGTAGCGATCGGCATAATCGTCAGGTGTGCCAATCCGGAGCGTGCCTTCCAGCCGATTGTCGTCGAAGGCGGCAATGGCTTCGGAATTCAGTCGGATGATCCTGCGCGCATAGTTGAGCAGCTTGTCGCCGTCCGCCGTCAGCCGGTTGCCGCGTCCGTCCTTGATGAAGAGCTGCTTGCCGACCCGCTCTTCAAGCCTGCGCATCTGCATGGAAACGGCCGACTGCGTCTTGAACACCCGTCCCGCGGCCTTGGTGAAGCTGCCGGTGTCGACGATGGCGATGAAAGTCTGGAGCTGATCGATATCGAGGGGAGCCGACATGAGAATGGTCCATAAGAAGTGTTGATGGTTATCATTAGAAACATTCGTTGGACTGATCAATATGCTTTTGCCATCTTCATTCTCGTAATCCTCACCGACCGGTCTCCGGCCAAGCTTCCACCTCCAACCCTCATCGCCTTTCCGCATCTGCGGACGGGGCAATCTTCTCGTGCCCGCCGAAAGGATATCGCCATGCGCACGAACGATCGGATCTTCGACTTTGACCTTGAGCTTGCCACTGAACGACCGAACCGGACGCTTGCCGCGCGTCTGTCTCGGGTGGCTCAGTGGGTCGGATCCCTTCGCGTTGCGCTGCGCAATCGTCTTGCCGCGAACAGCCTTGCCGATCTCGACGAACGCCTTCTGAACGACCTTGGCCTCAGCCAGCGGGAGGTCCTGGACGTGCTGCGCCGCCACGGCCTGACTGACGATCCTTCGCTGCAATTGACGCGTCTCGCGCGCCGCCGCGCCGAGCGATCCCTGCGCGGCCAGAAGAGCGAGTGAACTGCCTTCCCATCCCCGCAGGGTGACAGCCAACAGCCCTGCATCTTGCCCGATCCCCTGTCGAGTGGATCGGGCTTTTTTTGTAAATGCTAAAATAACGACGCTTGTTGTGGAAATCCTAAGGAAAAAGCGGGAGGAAGTAACCTGTTGCTAACGGCGTTATGTCAGCCATGGAGCGGCTGACGTGCTACCTGATGCGGAGACCCTTCATGCGCATATCGACAAAGCTGCCCCTCGCGGCCACGCTATTCGCCCTTGTGATCCTGAGTGCCTCCGTGGCGATCGGCCTCGTGCAGCAGGCCCGGATCCTGGATGAACAGGTCTACCAGAAGCTGGAGGCGACTGCCGACGGCCGTCGCAACGAGGCTCGTCGCTTTCTCGAAGCCATCAGGCTCGATGCCCGAGGAACTGCTGCCGACATGATGACGCAGCAGGCGCTCTTCGGCATCACGGGCGCATGGCCGAAGCTCGGTGACAACCCGGCTGCAGAACTGCAACAGCGCTACATTGACGATAATCCCAATCCGGTCGGCGAGAAGCACAATCTCGAAAGCGCGAAGAAAGACAGCTACGACCGCGCCCATCGACAGGGGCACCTAACCTTTCTCAAGCACCTGAAGGCGCAGGGCTACTACGACATCTTCCTGATCGATGCCGACGGCAACATCGTCTACACCGTCCAGAAGGAACGCGACTTCGGCACCAACCTGCTGTCTGGCCCCTACAAGGATACGGGGCTGGCTCAGGTCTTCCGCAAGGTTATTGAGAGCGACGATCCGGATGCTTTCGCCAATTCCGATTTCGAGATTTACGAGCCTTCGCATGGCGCACCGGCAGCCTTTGTCGCCGTGCCGATCATCATGAACGAACGCAAGCTCGGGGTTCTCGCCTATCAGTTGCCGAACGACCAGCTGAACGGCATCTTCGCCAATACCCGTGGCCTTGGCCAGACCGGCGAAACGCTGCTTGTCAACAAGGCTGGCCAGCTTGTGTCCGACAGTGCCCGGACTTCGGATTCCGATAGCCTGAAGGTCAGCATGAACACACCGCTGATCGGTACGGTCATGGCTGGCCAGGACGCGAGTGGCGAGATCGAGGGCTATCGTGGCATCACGAGCCACGCAGCGGCCGTGCCGCTGGATTTCGGTGATGTCCGCTGGTCAGTCATTGCTCTGATCGGCGAAGAGGAGGTCACTTCGCAACTGGTCTCCGCAGGGCTGAAATCGGTCGGGATGGGAGTCGTGCTCGTCCTTATCGGCTCGCTTGTCGGCTTCGTCTTCTCGCGCAGCCTTACCCGCCCCATTTCCGAACTGGTCGCGTCCATGGGCCTGCTCGCGAACGGCAACACCAATATCGACCTGAACGGCATCGAACGTTCCGACGAAATCGGCGACATGGCCCGCTCCGTCGCCGTCTTCCGCAAGGCCGAAATCGACAAGCGGGATCTGGAAGCGGAAAACGAAAGCCGCCGCTCGGCCACCGAAAGCGAACGTCAGCAACGCGAGGCAGAACGCGCCGCCGCCCAGGCCGAACTCACGGAAGCGATTGACGTGCTGGGCGCCGGTCTGCAGCGTTTGGCCAACGGCGACCTGACGGGATCTATCCGCACGCCACTCGCCGGCAATCTCGATCGGCTGCGCCTTGATTTCAATGCATCCCTGGAGCGTCTCTCCGGTACGGTCTCTGCCGTGCACGGCAATGTCGCCGAGATCAACCGCAAGAGCGGCACGGTCAGTTCTGCCACCGCTGATCTCAGCCTCCGCACCGAGCAGCAGGCAGCCGCCCTGGTGGAAACCTCGACGGCGATCCGTCAGATCATGGAAGCAATCCGCCATTCCTCCGAGCGCGCCGAAAATGCGTCGCGTCTCGCCCGCGAAGCCCGCGCCAATTCGGACCGTTCGGGCGAAATCGTCGGCGGTGCCATCGATGCCATGCAGCGCATCGAGAATGCCTCAAGCGAGATCTCCAAGATCATCAACGTCATCGACGAGATCGCTTTCCAGACCAACTTGCTCGCTTTGAATGCCGGCGTCGAAGCTGCCCGCGCTGGCGAAGCTGGCAAGGGTTTCGCCGTCGTCGCCCAGGAAGTCCGGGAGCTTGCCCAGCGCTCGGCAACAGCCGCGAAGGACATCAAGGCGCTCATCACCAAGTCCGGCGAGGAGGTCGCAAGCGGGGTCGGCCTCGTGCGCGAAACTGGAACGGTACTGTCCTCGATCGCTGGCCAGGTCGTGCAGATCGGCGACCATATTCATTCTATTGCCTCAACATCGAAGCAGCAGTCCGCCAGCCTCAACGAGATCAACGATGCCGTCGCGCGGATGGAAAACGTCACCCAGCAGAATGCGCGGGCAGCCGAACAGACGAATGCGGATATGTCAGGCCTGACACGCGACGCGGAGATGCTCTCGGGCCTCGTTGGCCAGTTCACGCTCGAAGCCAATGCCTCGACCATGCAAAATCGCTTCGCTGATCAGCGCGACACGAGCTTCAGTCGCCCCACCCAGCCGACACCGCCTCAGCCTGTGCCGCCTGCGGCGAAGCCGGCCTCACGCTCGTTCCTCAAGCCCAAGGTCGCTCCGGCAGAAGCTGGCAACCGCGCGGTCGCATCGCCGGCACGCTCCCTGATGGACAAGATCTCGGTCGGTCTCGGTGCCAAGCTGACCCAGGCGAAGGACAACAAGCCGGATGGCGAGTGGGAAGAGTTCTGACCCAACGCTGTGCCTGAAATGACAAACGGCGCGGGAAACCGCGCCGTTTTTCGTTCAGACACGAGATCGCGACGTCATCATCCCTTTGTGTCGGGCGCTGGCTCATCGGCTGCGGATCCCTCTTTCCGGGATGCCGAGAGATAGGTGTCGAAGATCTGTTCCATGCTTTTCTGGTAGCTCTTCTGCACCTCAAGCCCGCTGTCGAACATGGTGTTGACCATCGCGGCAAAGCCTTCCTGGGCTTCCTTTTCCGGCGTCTTGGCCGGCTCAGCCGAAGCCTTCGGCGTTTCCGGCGGCTGGCCGGTCATCTGCGCCGTATAGGCGGCAGCCATGTCCTGAAATGCCTTGGTGAACGGATTGTCGAGGAATGGGTTGGCCGCAGCCTGCGGTTCCGGCTTCTTCTGGCCGCCCATCATCTCCTGGAAGGCCCGGGTGAACGGATTGTCGAACATCGTCGCCGCCTGAGGCTGCGGCTTGGGCTGCAGACCGGTGCTTTCCAGCCATTGCTGCATCATCGCACCCATCGGGGTCGCGGCGAAGGCGTTGGCCCCCGGAAACTGCCCCGTCGTCTGCTTGAAGAGGCCACCCATCAGTGTATCAGCCATAACCGGCATCATCTGCTTCAGGATGTCCTGGCCAATCCCTGTCAGTTGAGCCGCCTGCGCCGCGATCGCGCGCGAGACTTCCTTCGAACCGAAGAGCTGCTGTAGCACCTGATTGCCGTCGGCAATGCCCTGGGGGGTGAAGGCCGAGCTCATGTCCTCGAAATATTTGCCGTAATTGCCGGAGGTCATGGCCTGCAGGAGGGCGGAAAAATCGTAAGGATTGGTGGCGTTGCGCTTGAAGCCCGAGGCAAAGGCCGGCATCAGCGCGGCAACTGCCTTGGCCGCCTGTTCCTGTGCCAGGCCGTATTGCTTGGCCATGGCGTCCATCGCCATGCCGTTCTGCGCCTGCAGCATCATGTCGAACAGTGGCAGCATGGCAAATCTCCCCGGATGCGTGCAGATGATTCCGCACTATATCCGGAAAGGCTCGCAGGCAAACCGGTTTTTGCCGCCCTGCTGAAATGCAGGGTGTCAGCCGGTCGCTCGCTCAGTATTGATATTCCTCGAAGATGGGCTCCACAGAGCCGTTCCAGCGACCGTGATAGAGCGCCAGAAAGTCGTCCGCCAGCGTGGTGCGCTTGGCAAGGACCTCGTCCAGCGTGTTGAGGAAGACGCTTTCGTCCTGGCCCTCGGAGTTCAGTCGCGCCCGGGCCTTGAGACCGCCGCGTGACATCTCGACGACCTCACGCGCAACCTCCATCAGCGGCCGTCCGGCTACCGATGCCTTGAGGCCCTGCGCCGGAACTGCATCACGCATCGCAACGACATCCTCGACGGTCCAGTTCGCGGTAAGATCGTCCGCAGCGGCAAGTGCAGTGTCATCATAAAGCAGGCCAACCCAGAGCGCCGGCAGCGCACAGATACGCCGCCAGGGGCCACCGTCGGCGCCGCGCATTTCGAGGAAGCGCTTCAGGCGCACGTCGGGGAAGAGAGTGGAGAGATGATTGGTCCAGTCGCCCTGCTGCGGTTCCCAATCCGTGATCTCGCCCTTGAGCGCCCCGTCCATGAATTGGCGGAAGGTGATGTGGGTACAGTCGTGGTAGCGCCCGTCGCGCACGATGAAATACATCGGTGCGTCGATGGCCCAGGCGACGTAGTCGCCGAAAGAGAAGTCCTTCGAGAAGGTGAAGGGTAGGACGCCGGCGCGGCGGTTGTCGGTATCGCGCCAGATGTCGCCGCGCCAGGAGAGAAGCCCGTTCGGCTTGCCTTCGGTGAAGGGCGAAGAGGCAAAAAGCGCGGTCGCGAGCGATTGCAGCTTCATCGACACCCGCATCTTCTGGCGCATGTCGGCTTCGGACGAGAAGTCGAGATTCACCTGGATCGTGCAGGTCCGGTACATCATGTCGAGACCTTGGCTGCCGACCTTCGGCATGTAGCGGGTCATGATCTCGTAGCGCGACTTCGGCATGCGCGGCGTCTCGGCGAGAGACCATTTCGGGCTGCCACCAATGCCGAGGAAGCGGATGCCCATGGGCTCCGCCACGTCACGCAACACGGCCAGGTGCTGGTTGGATTCCTTGCAGGTCTCGTGCAATGTCTCGACCGGTGCGCCGGACAGCTCGAACTGACCGCCGGGCTCGATCGAGATTGCCCCCATGCCGTGCTGCTCGCCCAGCCCGATGATGTTTTCGCCGTCCATGATCGGCTCCCATCCGAGCTTGGCCTGCATACCCTTCAACAGGGCGGATATGCTGGCTTCGCCGAAATAGGGAACGGGGCTGTTGTCGGCGCGGAAGAAGGCAAATTTCTCGTGCTCGGTACCGATCCGGAACTGCTCCTTCGGCTTCGCGCCGGCGGCCATATAGGCGGCCATATCGTCAAGGGTGCCGAGAGGGGTCTGATCGGTGGTGTCACGGGCCATGAAAGCTACCTTGCTGGGCGTCGCAGGTGGGCACGCGCGGGCCCATCACTGTGGCTGATTGAACCGGATTTATGTGCCGTGCAAGTGAAATTCTCTCAAGCACGACTCAAAAAACCGGAACATGAAATGGTGCGGGAGACGGCTAGCGCCAGTCCCCGATGGCAGCCTGAACGACTGCCAGAGCGGCAACAGCGGCAGTGTCGGCCCTCAGGATCCGCGGACCAAGCGGAATGGCCGTGACGAAGGGAAGGGAGCGCAAAAGGTTGCGCTCTTCTTCCGAAAAACCACCCTCCGGACCGACCAGCAGTGCCAGCGACTTTTCCTCGATCCGCGAGAGCGCGGGCAGCGGATTTTGGGTTGCGCTGTCCTCGTCGCAATAGATGATCCGGCGATCTGATGGCCAGCGGTCCAGCAGGTCGCGCAGCTTGACTGGCTCTGTTACCCTGGGGATGGCGAGGATGCCGCATTGCTCGGCGGCCTCGATGGCGTTGGCCTGCAGCCTGTCGATACTGCCGATCTTGCCTTGCACGTGCTGGGTCATCACCGGCTGCAGCACGCCAGCACCCATCTCCACCGCCTTCTGCACCAGATAATCCATCCGCCCCACTTTGAGCGGGGCAAACAGGAACTGCAGATCGCAGTCGGGAGGTTGCGGTCGCGTCTCTTCCTGGGGCGTGATCAGGATCTTCTTGCGTGTCGGGAAATGCACGCAGGCCTTCCACTCGCCATGCCGCCCGTTGAACACGAGCAGTTCCGTCCCTTCCTCGAAGCGCAAGACGTTGGCGAGATAATTGAACTGCTCGGCAGTCGCCTCGAAAGCCTGGTTCAGGGCAAGGTCGGCAGCCACGTAAAGCCGCTGCATCCGGTAATTGGCACGCATGGAAGTCTCGTCTCCGCGATCAAAGAGCGATCTGAGACATAACCCAATAGAGCACGGCTGCAAGTGCGGCAGATGCGGGAACCGTGATGATCCATGCAGCCACGATTGTCATGAAATGCGAACGGCGCACGAGATAGCGGCGGCGGATCTCTTCCGGATTGCGTTCCGGCTTGGGCTCGATTTCAAAGCGTTCCGCCTTGTTGCGCATGTAGGCCATGCGCCGCTTGGAGTTGCGCGTGTACCATTCACGGAAGAAGCCGACGCCGAAGACGGCACCGACGGCAATATGCGTCGAGCTCACCGGCAGCCCGAGCCCCGAGGCAACGATCACGGTGATTGCCGCGGATAGCGAGACGCAGAAGGCGCGCATCGGGTTGAGCTTGGTGATCTGCTCGCCAACCAGGCGGATCAGGCGCGGACCGAAGAGCAGCAGGCCGAGCGAGATGCCTGCTGCGCCGATGACCATAACCCAGAACGGGACGGTGACCTGCCTGGAGATTTCGTGGTCCTGGGCCGCGTGCACGATGGCCGATAGCGGCCCGATGGCATTGGCAACGTCATTGGCGCCATGCGCAAAGGAGAGCAGGGCGGCAGCAAAGATGAGCGGCAACTGAAAGAGCTTGCGCAGCGATTGGTTGCGGTTCTCAAGCCCGCGGGACTGGCGGCGGATCAGGGGAACGCTGAGCCACCAGGACAGGAGACCGAAGGCGAGGCCGATCAGGCAGGCCTGCAAAAGGCTGATGGAGATGAGCTTGTTGAGACCCTTGAGGGTGAGGTAGGCGATGAAGGAGCCGGTCATGATCCCGATCAACACGGGCACCCAGCGTTGAGCCGCGATGATCTTCTCTTCTCGGTATATGATGAATTCCTTGATGAAGGCCAGGAAGAGCGCGGCAATGATGCCGCCGAGCACGGGCGAAATCACCCAGCTTGCGGCAATCCCGCCCATGACGCCCCAATTGACCGCCGACATACCGGCTGCGGCGACACCTGACCCTAGAACGCCGCCGACGACCGCATGGGTGGTGGACACGGGCGCGCCGATCCAGGTCGCGAGATTGACCCAAAGCGCCGACGAAAGCAGCGAGGCCATCATCGCCCAGATGAACACGTCGGCATTCGGCATCTTGCCGGGATCAACGATGCCACGCGAGATGGTCGATACCACATCGCCGCCTGCGATCATGGCGCCTGCCGTCTCGAACACCACCGCGATCGCCAGCGCCACCCCCATGGTCATGGCGCGCGAACCAACTGCGGGGCCGACATTGTTGGTGACGTCATTGGCGCCGATATTCATCGCCATGTAAGCGCCGATTGCAGCTGCCGCGATGACAATCGCGGCACCAGGCCGATCCATGACCGTCGCCCCGGCAAACACCGTGGCCAGCACCAGGAATATCAGGCCGATCCCGAGCGGCGCAAAGCCTCGGGATACGTGCTGTGCCGCCTCCTCGACATGGGCGATCTTGTCGAGATCCTTGTCGAGTGTCGGCTTGACGAGTTTCGGCTTGGTCTTGCCCATGCTGGGTGTCTCCGGACGAGGTCCTTGGCGGATCCTCGATCTGCAGTCTAGCGTTTGATGATGAAACCTAATTCGCGGGCCATCGGCCGCACGCGACTGAATTCATCGGGTCGCAGAAGCCCCTAGCGATAAAGGGCGGTGGCCGCAACATGACACTTTTGTGACAGTCGTTTTCAGGCCCGTTCTACAGCCTTTTTTGCCACAGGCGCGGCGGATTGTGACATTTTCGCAAACTCTGCGAACAGCAACTTCAGTTCAGGCTCTTCCACGCGGGCGGCGGCCTCGTCGCAACTGACCCATTCAAGGCGGCGGACGCCCTTCTCGGGAAATTCCTTCACGGCGCCCTTCACTTCGAGGGCATGAACCTGAACACGGGTCGGCACCTTGTGGCCGCCGCGCATCTTTTTCATGTAGGTGTAGTAGCCGATCGGCTCGACCGTTGCCTTGCCCTTGATGCCGGCCTCCTCGAACGCCTCGCGCTCCGCGATGGCATGGGGATGTTTGCCCGGCATGTGCCAGCCCTTCGGAATGACCCACCGTCCGGTATCACGGCTGGTGATCAGCAGGACCTCAAGGTCGCCGGTCTTCTTCCGCCTCCGGTGGCAGATCGCAGCGAACTGCTGCCGCGGCGGGCGCTGCAGCATGAGCTTGAGGTCGGATGTGATACGGCCAATGATACCCAAAGAACTGTCACCTCGATTCGTTGATAAGAATACGCCAAAATACCACTGGGGTAGCGCAGCTTTTGTCGTGTCGGCATGTTTCTCGCACGATGTTTACCGCTGCCTAGCAGCTATGCGCCGTCAGCGTTCATTTCAATGCGACATCGGTTACCTGGACTTCGCCTTTTCCGACATCTGAAAGGATCAGGATGACGCAAACACGCCGAACTGCCTCAGCCCTTCGATGACGCCCCAGGCCGCAAAGCCCTGGGTTGAAACGATACCAGCCCTTGCCTGTGCGAGGCTGGCGAGTTCCGGCAGTGCGTTGCCGGGCACAATGCCGCCGACGCCTTCGAGCTCGAACATCGCCCGGTCATTGCCCGTGTCGCCCGCCACCACCACCTCGTCGAGTGCAATCTCCAGCTCTTGGCAGAGCCAGGTCAGCGCCTGACCCTTGTCGGCCACCTCTGGCAGAACATCGAGATCGCGGCCACTGGAATAGACGATGCGGGCACGATGGCCCGAACTGGCGAGCAACTGTTCCAGTTCCAGAATGTCTTCAGCGCTTGCGTCATGCAGGTACCAGCTCGACTTATAGTCATGCTGATAATGCGCCGGCTGACGTGTCAGTCGTTCCATCATCACCAGTTCGGCTTCGATCAGGTCGACATCGAAGCCTTCGCCGATGCGGCTCTGGTAAGCCTCGGTGAGATGGGGATAGCTTTGTGAATGCACCATGGTCCCGACACCGCCGATCAGGAAGTCCGCCGGTGGCAGTCCTTCCGTCGCGGTGAAGTCGAGCATGTCCTCGATCAGCCGACCGCTGTTGTAGACGAGCAGCGGTCGCGCGCCATCGGGCAAGGCCTGCCAGAGGCGCGCAAACTCACGAGACGCTTCACCGTCGCCGGCCAGCGTCCCGTCGAGATCGGACGAAAAGAGGCGTACAGGTTTCAATCCCCGTCGTTCCATGGTTCTGCCCAATCGCTTTCTTCCAGAGCTTGTGCCACCGGCCGGCCTTCGACAAGGGCCACAAGCTGCTGCGCAATCCCGGTCCAGGTGAAGAGGCTGCGAGCCTTGTGTGCGCCCATGCGCGACAGCCGTCCATAGAGGCGCGGATGCTTGAGCGGTTTCATCATGGTGATGCCGAGGTCATATTTGTCGAATGGGTCGGCAAACAATGCGTGACGACCGTAGCTGACGGCACGGAAGAGACCACCATGGATCGTGACGATCGTGGGCGTCCCGCTGGCCATGGCCTCGATCGCGGTCATGCCGAATGGTTCGTAACGGCTCGACAAGACGAACATGTCCGCAGCGCGATACATGTCCGGCAGGTCTTCATCGGGAATGAAGCCGGAGAATTCCACCTTGTCGGTCAAGCCGAGATCAGCGACCTGTTGCTTGAGCTGCGCAAGGATCGTCTCTTCCTGAGCGTCGAGGTTCTCCCCGCCCAGCGCCAGCCGCAACCGCGCCTCCGGCACTCGCTCGGCCAGCACCGAGAACCCGTCGATCAGAAGGTCGTAACCCTTGTTGGTTGCAAGGCGCCCGAGCGCCAGCACGGTGGTGCCTTCGAAGCCGAATCGCTGGCGCACCATGCGGCGGGACGATTCCGAAACCGGATAGAAGCGGTTGTCGTCATAACCAGGCGGGATCATGTGAACGCGGTTGCGCGGCAGACCGTAATCCTCGGTCAGCATGTCCAGCTGGATCGGCGTGGTAGCAATCACGAGCTGGCAGCTCCGGTAGACTATCAGCTCGTGCTGGATGCGCTCCTTGAAGTTGAACTCCTGTTCGAACTTGTCCGCCCGTTCGGGATAATCCGTCTCCATCTGGCGCTTCTTCCACATGCCCAGCGAATGCGGCGTATGGATATGCGGTATGCCGAGGGCCTCCGAGAGCCTCTGGCCGGCAACGCCAGCGTCCCAGTAATGGCTGTTGATGAAGAGATAGGTAAGCCCCTCGCGCTTGATCCAGCGCAGAGCCTTCTCGTTCCACTCGTTGAGATGGCGGTGGAGATATTCCTTCGGAATGAAGTCGCGTCCGCCGCAGGGAATACGGACGACCCGAACGTTGTCGTCCACCTCGTCTATCTCCGGCTGATCCTCGAAACGGCGTGTGAAGATATCGACCTTATGGCCGAGCTGGGCGATTTTCTTCGCCAGTTCAAGCACATAAACGACTTGGCCGCCGGTGTCGGCGGCCCCGAGAGGCGGCTGTGCAGCCACATAGCCATGCGTGGAAACGAGCGCGATGCGCGGCGTTTCATGCGGATCCGTTGGTAAAGCCATAATCCCCACTCTTGAAAATTCGTTCTTAAGAAGCGGGTATGGTAACAGATAAAACGGGAAAATGTTCCGGAAATGAGATAAAAATTTCGAGAATTGCGGTTTGTGTCGCGATTGGGCTGTCTTGAGAGCTTCTGGTCGGACGTAGCGCGGCAACCTGCTTTAAGGTTTTGGATCCGTCCTTGACGATCCACCCACGCGGCCCGTACGGCCGCCGTCCCGCTGGATGGACCTGAGCTTGGCCACACGGTCCCATTCGTCAGCCCTGGCGCTCTCGTCGGCCGCACGCATCACAAAGTCGATATGCGCCTCGGCGGCCGCCTTGGCTGCTTCCGGGTCGCCGGCCAGAATGGCGTCATGGATTGCTACATGCTGTTCCAGCAGTCGCTCCCGCGCATTGGGGAGAGAGAAGACGGCCTTCCGGTTGAAGAAGATGCCTTCCGACAGCAGCCTGTAGCAGGCCCGCATGGTGTGCAAGAGGATGATGTTGTGGGCAGCTTCGCCCACCGCATTGTGAAACTCCACATCGGCCGCCAGTTCGGCCTCGGGCTGGGTGTCGTCGTGAGCGCGGCGCATGTCCTGGATGATGCGGGACAGCAGCGCCTTGTCTGTCTCAGTTGCCCGCCGGGCTGCAAGCTCGGCCGTCAGCCCCTCCAGTTCGCGACGATACTCGAGATAATCTCGTGTCGCGCGCGCATGCCGGGAGATCAGGTCGATGATCGGCTTGGAAAAGACCTGCCCGATGATATCGGCGACGAATGTGCCTCCGCCATGATGGCTCACCAGAAGTCCTCGGTTTTCCAGTTCCTTCAGCGCGTCCCGCAGGATCGGCCGCGAGACCTCGAGAGATTGCGCAAGCTCCCGTTCGCCCGGTAGCCGGTCACCGTCGCGCAGCACGCCGTCCAGGATGAGCAGTTCGATCTGCTGCACCACCTCATCGGCGGTCCGGCTGTGACTCACGCCGGAAAACAGTTTGTCATCGCTCTCGTGCATCCAGGCCTCCATCGCGCCCACTTAGCAACTTCGTCAATTATTGGTCAAATAATCTGTCCACTTTTGCTCCCTGTGCAGCACCCCTCGGGTGTGACGAATGCACCTTTGCGGTTCCACCGCGTCGCTGCTAGCTTGAGGCACGGGCAAGGGAGACGGTCTGCGTGGCGAAGGGTGATTTTGCATTTCCGATGGCGCCGGAGCGCGCGGTTGCGCTCGGGGAAATTCACGCACGACCTTACGCACTGGTAAAGTCCGGCCGTGTCATTTTCCAGCTTGCCTTCATGATGGATGGCGGCTCGGCCGTGCATCATGCGGCGATCTCCGAGCTGTCGCGTTCCCGCGGTGTCGCTCCACCCGAAAAACAGGCTCGCCACCATGCGCTGGCCTGGGGGCAGGGGACCCTGCGCTGGGAGCGCCATACCGAGTTCTCCACCTGGTTCTGGGACGGCCCGCTGCCGGAGACCTTCGGTGGCGAGGTGCCGATCCACCCCTTCGGCGACGGTTTTACCGCGCCCGGCCCGCTGATCTCCGGCATTCGCCTAGAGCTGCGGCCGGACGGGCCTGAAATCGCCGATGCCCGCGCGGTGTTTGATCCGGCGAGCCTTTGTTATAGCGAGCTGAAGAACGGCCAGGCATCCGTGCTCACCGACTTCCGCCAGGATGGCCACGGGCTGACGCAAATCCTCGTCATCGATCGCGGCATGACCGAAGCGGGCCGCGGTGCGGTCGTCCAGCGTCTGCTCGACATCGAGACCTATCGCACCATGGCCATGCTTGGCCTGCCGCTCGCCCAGACACTATCGCCAGAGATGCGCCGCATCGAGGACGGATTGACCGCCGTCACGCAGCGGATGAAGGCCCATGCCCGCGACGAATCGGACGAAATGCTTTCCGAACTGACGCGTCTTGCTGCGGAACTCGAAGCCAATGCGGCGCTCAGCCTCTACCGCTTTGGCGCAAGTCGCGCCTATGACGGCATCGTTCGCGAACGCATCAAGACGCTCGACGAGACACCGGTCCCGGGCCACGAGACGCTCGGCTCCTTTCTGGAGCGCCGTCTTGCCCCGGCCATGCGCACCTGCCAGTCGATCGAGGAACGGCAGGCCAACCTCTCGCGGAAACTCTCGCGTGCCACGGCGCTGGTCCGCTCGTGGATCGATGTTGAGCTGGAGCGGCAAAACTCCGATCTGCTCACCGCCATGAACAGCCGCGCCGAAATGCAGCTTCGCCTGCAGCAGACGGTCGAAGGCCTCTCGGTCGCCGCCATTTCCTATTATGTCGTCGGCCTCGTCGGTTATGCCGCCAAGGCCATTCCCCATGACCTCCTGCCGGTCGATCCGGCCGTCATCACCGGTGTCTCGGTACCGCTATCTGTCCTCGGCGTCTGGTGGGTGGTCAGACGGATTCGCCGCAGCCACGAACGGGATGCGTGATCAGCCCCTTGCTGCTGCGCGTTGCTGATCGATATAAGGCCACGAACTGCGGCAGGTAACGGGCGGAATGGCGAAGCAGACCAAGGCGAAACTCGACAAGAAGGGGCTGACGAGCCTCGGCATCGAGAAACTGGTCGATATCCTCTTGGAGGAATCTGCTGCCAACAAGGCGCTGAAGGCGCGGTTGCAGACGGCATTGGCCGGCGAGACCGGTCCAGACGAGATGGCCCGTCTGATCGACAAGCGCCTCGACGCAATCGACCAGGCGACAACCCGCATCAACCGGGCGCGCGCCCGGGATCTCGCCGGCGAGTTTGCAGCCCTTGCCCGCAACATCCTCTCCGAACTCGGCGCCGCCGACCCTCAGGCTGCCGCAGAACGCATATTGCGTTTCCTCGGTCTGCGTTTTCCCGTGTCCGCCCGCATGGCGACCGACAATGCGCGCCTCTGGAAAGTCTTCGAGGATACGGAGCTTGCCGCAATAGAGCTCATCAAGACCGTCGGCGCGGAAGAGCAGCCGCTTCTCGTGCCGCATCTCGAGCGCCTTCGTCTGCGCGATCGCTACGGCGAGCACACCGGTTTCCTGCGAGCCCTCACCGGCGTTGTCTCAAGCCCAGCCGCAACGGCATGGCGCAAGGTGCTGACGGAGGTCGTCCCCACCGAACCCTTGAAGCTCGGCGCCCTTGATCTCCTGCAATCGCTTGCACTTCACCAGGGCGATATCGACGACTTCCTCGCTCTCGAACGCCAGAAGCCCGACAATCGTCGCGACACCTTGGCCGTGGCCGATATGCTGCATCAGGCCGGCCGTTTCGAAGATGCGCTGGAATGGGTGCGCGAACGCCCGCGCGGCGTGCGCCTGATCCCGGTCAACGGCGTGCTCGCCGCCGTCGGTCCCGACTATGGCGCCCATGAACGCCGTCTGCTTGAGGCCGAGATCCTCGAAAGGCTGAAGCGTCGCGAGGACGCGCAGGAACTGCGCTGGCGCGAGTTTTCCGAAACCCTCGATCCATCCGTGCTGAAGCTTTACCTGTCGAAGCTCGACGATTTTGCCGAGTTCGATGAACTCGACCGCGCCTTGGCGCTGGCGAAGGAGCACGAGGACATCTATCTCGCGCTCGATTTCTTCCTAGCCTGGCCGCGCCTCGATCTCGCCGCCGCCCATGTGCTTCGCCACAGCCATGACTGGGAAGGTCGCCACTATGACGACCTCGCCCCCGCCGCCGAAGCGCTTTCCGCAAAGGAGCCGCTGGCCGCCGTCGTGCTTTACCGTGTGCTGGTCGAGGATATCCTCAGACGTGGCATCGGCATGGCCTATCCCCATGCCGGGCGTTACGTCGGCGAACTCGCACGCCTCATGCCGAACCTTCCCGAAGGCCACGGCCTCTCGACCCATGCCGCCTTCCTCGCCGAGTTGCGGCGCAATCATTCGAAGAAGTATGGTTTTTGGAGTTCTGTGCCGGGTGGCCTTTCGGCGCAGTCCTAGCGTTCCCAATAGGGCACCGGCCCATACAGCTCCGCCAGATAGTCGATGAAAAGCCGCACCTTGGCCGGCAAAAACTGGCGGCTCGGATAGACGGCCGACAGCGCCACGTTGCGCGAGCTTTCATACTGCGGCAGCACCTGCACGAGTTTGCCGGTCTTCAGCTCCGCCCCGACATCCCAGGTGGAGCGCAGCGCAATGCCGAGGCCGGCGATCACGGCCTCGCGGATCACCTCGCTCGAATTGGTGATCAGCATGCCCTCGGGGCGCAGCGTGATCGGACCGGTCGGACCTTCCAGCCGCCAGGAGTCGTGGTTATGCGCCGGCAGGCAGCGATGCCTTTTCAGGTCGTCGAGGGTTTCAGGCGTCCCGTGTTCGGCGAGATAGTCAGGTGCCGCGCAAAGCACGCGGCGCACGGGCGCAAGCCGCCGAGCAACCAGCGAGGAATCGTTCAGCTCCGCAATGCGGATCGCGAGGTCGAAGCCGCCGCCGACGATGTCGGTGAACTCGTCTGACAGCACCAGATGGATCGCCAGATCCGGATGCGCCTCCATGAAGGGCTTCAAGTGCGGCGCGACATGCATGCGACCGAACGATGTCGATGCCGAGATCTTCAGCGTGCCATTGACCTCCGACGAGCGGCCCGAGGCGAAGGCTTCGGCCTCCTCGAGCCCACCGAGCACCGTCAGCACCCGCTCGTGAAATCCTTGGCCGGCCTCCGTCAGCGAGATCTGCCGCGTCGTGCGCTGCAGAAGCCGCGTGCCGAGCTTGTCCTCAAGCCGTTTGATGCGCTTGGAGACGACGGCAGGCGAAAGCCCGAGATCACGCGCCGCCGTCGACATGCTACCGGCTGCAATGACGCGGACGAAGACTTCGAGATCACCGAGATTGGTCATGAGTGGCTGTTACTTTTTCCTGTTTGGTCATAAGTGCATAGCATTTGCCCTGCGAAAGTCCTAGTGGTAAGAAAATTAGACCAGTTGAGCGGCGGACGTCCTGCCGCTAGGATCGCGGCACATGGGGAGGAGACCATCATGAGCGAGGCCATCGCCTTTCTGCCGCCGAGAGCGCAAGTCCTGTCGCGCCGCGCCGAGATCCTCGCCGACCTCAAGGAGCTGGTGCCGGCTGGTCGCCTCGTCGCCGAGGAGACGGCGCTGGTACCCTTCGAAACCGATGGCTTCATCGCCTATCGCCGCCGCCCGCTCGCCGTCGTCCTGCCGGAGACGACCGCGCAAGTCGCCGCCGTGATGAAATACTGCCACCGCTACGGCATCCCCGTCGTGCCCCGCGGCGCCGGCACGTCGCTGTCGGGCGGCGCGATCCCGCAAGAAGATGCCGTCGTTCTCGGCCTCTCCGCCATGACCCGCATCCTTGACCTCGACTACTCGAACCGCACAGCCACCGTGCAGGCCGGTGTGACCAACCTTGCGATCTCGGACGCGGTCGGCGCTGATGGCTATTTCTACGCCCCCGATCCGAGTTCGCAGCTCGCCTGCACCATCGGCGGCAACATCGCGATGAACTCCGGTGGCGCCCACTGTCTGAAATACGGTGTCACCACCAACAACCTGCTCGGCGTCAAAATGGTGCTGGTCGATGGCACGGTAATCGAACTCGGCGGCAAGCATCTCGATGCCGAGCGCTATGACCTGCTTGGTCTCGTTTGTGGCTCGGAAGGCCAGCTCGGCGTGGTCACCGAAGCGACCGTCCGCCTGCTTGCCAAGCCAGAAGGCGCGCGCCCCGTGCTCTTCGGATTCGATAGCGCGGAGGCCGCCGGCTCCTGCGTGGCCGACGTCATCGGCGCCGGCATCATCCCCGTTGCCATCGAGTTCATGGACAAGCCCGCGATCGAGATCTGCGAGGCCTTCGCCAAGGCCGGCTATCCGCTCGATGTCGAGGCTCTGCTGATTGTCGAGGTCGAGGGCTCCGAGGCCGAGATGGACGCCATGCTTGCCTCGATCGTGGAGATCGCCAAGCGTCATGGCGTGAAGACCGTGCGCGAAAGCCAGACGGCAACGGAGGCCGCCCTCATCTGGAAAGGCCGCAAATCCGCCTTCGGAGCCACCGGTCGCATCGTTGATTACATCTGCATGGACGGCACCGTGCCGCTGAGCCAGCTCGCTTACGTGCTGCGCAAGACCTCTGAGATCATCGACCGCTACGGCCTGCGCGTCGCCAATGTCTTCCACGCTGGCGACGGCAACATGCACCCGCTGATCCTTTACAACATCAACGACCCGGAAGACGCCGCGAAAGCCGAAGCCGCCGGCATGGAAATCCTCAAGCTTTGCGTCGATGCCGGCGGCTGCCTCACCGGCGAACACGGCGTGGGTATCGAGAAGCGCGACCTGATGCGCCACCAGTTCTCCGACGTCGATCTCGCCCAGCAGATGGCCGTTCGCTCGGCTTTCGATGCGGACTGGATCCTCAATCCTTCCAAGGTCTTTCCGCTGGACGGGAGGGGATGATGGATCGTTTTCAGTACAGATTCGCCCCTCACCCTGACCCTCTCCCCGCAGGCGGGGAGAGGGGATGGAGACGTCAACGCACCCGGTCTTCTCCCCGTTCACGGGGAGAAGGTGCCGGCAGGCGGATGAGGGGCTTTTCGATGACTTCGGAATCCACCCCATGCTGACCCCCTCGACCGAAACCGAAGCCGCCGAGCTCATCCGCGAGCATGCCGCCAGTAAAACACCGCTCCACATTCGCGGCGGCGGCACCCGTGCGGGCTTCGGCAATGCCGTGACCGCGGAGGCCACCCTGTCCTCCGCATCCCTCACCGGTATCCTCGAATACAATCCCGCCGAGATGGTCATCACTGCCCGCTCAGGCACACCGGTTGCCGAAATCGAAGCAGCTCTCGCCGCAAACGGCCAAGCCATGGCCTTCGAACCCATGGACCATCGTGGCGCCATGGGCACCTCGGGCACGCCCACCATCGGCGGCCTCTTCGCCGTCAACAGCTCAGGTCCGCGCCGTTTTACGGCGGGTGCTGCGCGTGACCATCTGCTCGGTGTCCGCTTCGTCAATGGCGCAGGCGATGTCGTGAAGGCCGGCGGCAAGGTGATGAAGAACGTCACCGGACTTGATCTCGTCAAGCTGCTCGCCGGCTCTCACGGCACGATGGGCTTCCTTACCGAAGTCACCTTCAAGGTCCTGCCCGTGCCGAAGACGGCGGTCACGATCGTGATCTCCGGCCTGGAAGATGAACAGGCCATGAGGGCGCTCGCCGCCGCCATGTCGCTCTCCGTCGAAGTCTCCGGTGCCGCCCACCTGCCCGAAAGCGTTCACGGCCGTTTCATCGGCGGAAACCTGCCAGAAGGATCCGCCACCGTCATGCGTCTTGAAGGGCTGGAAGCCTCTGTCGCTGTGAGGGCAGAAAAGCTGGCGGTCGCCATGGCGGGCTTCGGCCCTGTCAGTCGCCTCGACGCTGAACAATCGAAGACCCTCTGGCGCGAAATCCGTGATGTCGCACCTTATGCCGATGGCACGGCCCGGCCGCTCTGGCGCCTGTCTATGGCGCCGTCGCAGGCCTGGAAACTGGTGGCGGGTCTCAGGCTCCGTGCGGGCATAGACGCCTATTACGACTGGCAGGGCGGCCTCGTCTGGATGCGGATGGAGGCCGAACCCGAAGCCGACGTCTTGCGCCACGGCATCCGCAGCCTTGGCGGCGGTCACGCCACCCTGCTGCGTGCCGCGCCTGAAATTCGCGCTGTAACACCAGCCTTCGAGCCACAGACCCCAGCCGTCGCCTTGCTTTCGGGCCGGGTCAGGGCAAAACTCGACCCGCACGGGATCTTCAATCCCGGGCTGATGACGTGAAGGAGTTTTGTCATGACTGATCCCCATTACCAACCGCCCGCAGGCTCCGGAGGCGAAGGCTGGTTCTCGCCCGGCCGTCTGAATGTTCAGGTGGTCTACTGCCTCTATCTCGTCAGCTTCGTCGTCGGCCTGACCGGCATCGTCGGGCTGATCATGGCCTATGTGAACCGCGGCAAGGGGCCTGCCTGGGTGGATACGCACTACACCTATGCGATCAGGACCTTCTGGATCGGCCTGCTTTACGCTCTGGTTTCCGCCCTGTTGATGGTTGCCATGGTCGGAATGCTGCTGATCTTCGCCGTTGCCATCTGGATCGTCGTCCGCTGCGTCATCGGCCTGCAGAAGGCCTCGGCCGGCGAGCCGATCGCCAATCCCACCAGCTGGTGGATTTGAACTGAAGTTTAAAGAAGCGGCCGTTCCGGCCGCTTCTCCGGAGGAAACGCGTGCAGACCAATTTCACCGCCGAGCAGCTCGCCGATCCCCATGTCGCGGAAGCCGAAAGCATCCTGCGCAAATGCGTGCATTGCGGTTTCTGCACCGCCACCTGTCCCACCTATGTGACGCTCGGCAACGAGCTCGACAGCCCGCGCGGCCGGATCTACCTGATCAAGGACATGCTGGAAAACGGTCGCCCTGCGGATGACCAGATCGTCACCCACATAGACCGCTGTCTCTCCTGCCTTGCCTGCACGACGACCTGTCCCTCCGGCGTCGATTACATGCATCTGGTCGATCACGCCCGCAGCCATATCGAAAAGACCTATCGCCGCCCGCTGATGAACCGGCTGACGCGCAACATGCTGGCGATGGTTTTGCCCTATCCGGGTCGTTTCCGGCTGGCCTTGAAGCTCGCGGCCCTGGGGCGCCCCTTTGCCGGTCTGTTCAATCAGGTGAAGGCCCTGAAGCCCATGGCCGCCATGCTCAGGCTTGCCCCTTCCAAGGTCCCGCCCGCGTCGGACTTCGCGAAACCCGCCACCCATGCTGCGTCAGCTACCCGCCGGGGCCGCGTCGCAATCCTGACCGGCTGCGCCCAGCCCGTCCTTGATCCCGGCATTAACGAAGCAGCGATCTCGCTTCTCACCCGGCTCGGTGTTGAGGTGGTCGTACCCCAGGGAGAAGGCTGCTGCGGCGCGCTCGTCCACCACATGGGGCGCGAGGAGCAGGCACTCGACAGCGCGCGGCGCAATGTCGATGTCTGGACCCGCGCCATCGAAGAGGGCGGCCTCGAAGCGATCATCGTCACGACCTCGGGCTGCGGCACGACGATCAAGGACTATGGCCACATGCTGCGCCTCGACTCCGTCTATGCCGAAAAGGCCGCGCGCGTGTCGTCACTCGCCAAGGACGTCACCGAATATCTCTCCACCCTCGACCTGCCGATCTCCGAGAGCAAGGGGCTGACTGTCGCCTATCACTCCGCCTGCTCCCTGCAGCACGGCCAGAAGGTGACCATGGCGCCGAAACTGCTCTTGAAGTCGGCCGGCTTCACGGTCAAAGACCCGCCGGAGGGCCATCTCTGTTGCGGCTCCGCCGGCACCTACAACATCATGCAGCCGGAGATTTCTGCGAGGCTGAAGGCCCGCAAGGTGAAGAACATTCAATCGACCAAGCCCGATGTCATTGCCGCCGGCAATATCGGCTGCATGACACAGATCGGCTCGGCCACCGACATTCCGGTTGTGCATACAGTCGAGCTTCTGAACTGGGCTTATGGCGGTTCGCGCCCCAAAGCGCTCGATCGCCGCACTGCGGTTTAGGCGAATTGTTAAGCGATGTCTGTAAGACTTGTGCCGGGATGAAGCATCCCGGGAGACCGCCATGGCGAAGACGACACTACCCTTTCTATTCCTTTTTCTGTGTCCTATGGCGGTGCCGGCCGCAGCCATAGAACGCATCTATTGCGCCAGTTCCGACCCGGTGCTGGACATGTCCTTGGAAAGCGGCTTCAGCAGCAAGGATCAGGAAAAGCTGGTGCATTTCCGCGGCATGGCGGGCGTGAAGGACAAGGTTGCCCCCTCCGGCTTCCGCCGTTTTCAGATCAAGTCCGAAATGCTGCGCCAGTACTGGATCGATGATCGCGACCTTCGCTTCAGCATTCATGCCTTCGCTCCGGAGGACAAGCCTCTTTACCGCGTGACCGTTTCCATGCTGACCGGTCGGAACTCCGATACCGCCATGCGCTTCAAGGGGCACTACGATCTGAAGGTCGAGAAGCTCACTGCAGGCAGCGGCACCCGTTCCGAGACGGTGATAGCTCACAAGGGCGATATCTTCTGTGACGTGAAGCGCTGACGCCGCGCGTCGAAAACGAAAACGGCCGCATCCAATGGAGCGCGGCCGTTGACGTCAAAGCTTAAGATCTGGCTCAGCCGCCGAAGATCGTGCGCAGGATATCCACGCCCTTGTCGTCGAATGAGACGTCGCCGTGCTTGTTGCCGGGCCCGACTACGATCACCTTGGCGCCGATAGCGGCCCGAGCGTAGAGGTGTTCGACATCCTTGTTCATCATGCGGATGCAGCCGGACGACATGTTGAGGCCGATGGTCCAGGGCTGGTTGGTGCCGTGGATACGGAAGATGGTGTCGCGCCCGCCCTTGTAGAGATACATGGCGCGCGCGCCGAGTGGATTGTCCGGCCCGCCTTCCTGCACGACAGGCAGGATATGGCCCTTGGCGGCTTCGCGGCGGCGCATTTCCGCCGGCGGACGCCATTCCGGCCATTCCGCCTTGCGGCCGATTTTCACAACACCCGACCAGCCGAAGCCTTCGCGACCGACGCCCACGCCATAGCGGGTCGCTCGGTTATTGCCCTCGACATAGTAGAGGAACTTGTTGTTGGTATCGATGATGATTGTGCCGGGCTTCTCATCCGTGGTCAGACGCACGACCTTGCGCTTGAACTTCTCCGGCACTTCCTTCCGCTGCTGCGCAACAAGCGTCACGTCACTGCTGGTCTGGATGCGATTGAGGCTGATGGCCGATGCCGGCAGCGGCATGGCAAGGGTCACCGCCAACGTGGCAGCGGCGACATGTTTCGATATCGTCTTTAGCATCTTCCGTCCCCTGAATTTGCAGGGTTTGAAGCCTAGCTTCTTCCTCTTGCAAAGCAAGGGCTAATCCAGGAATTGTGACCTGAGCTGTGCCTCAGATCACAATCACCTTGGTGCCGACATTCACGCGGTCGTAGAGATCGGTGACGTCCTCGTTGCGCATCCGGATGCAGCCGGATGACACGCCGCTGCCGATCGACCAAGGCGCATTGGTGCCGTGGATGCGGTAAAGCGTCGAGCCGAGATAGAGTGCACGGGCGCCCAGCGGATTCTCGGGGCCGCCCGGCATATGCGCGGGCAGAAAATGGCCCTTGGCCGCCTCGCGGGCGATCATTTCCTGCGGCGGGCGCCAGTCCGGCCACTCGCGTTTGGATGTCACCTTGTGCGTGCCGGCCCATTCGAAGCCTGGCTTGCCGACGCCGACGCCATAGCGTTTGGCCATCCCGTCGGCCATGACGAGATAGAGGAAGCGCTCGCGCGTATCGATGACGATCGTACCCGGCTTCTGCTCGGTCTGATACGCGACCATCTGCGGCAGGAACTTCGGCTCGATCTGGGTGCGCACCGGCTTGTCCGGTCGCATCGCCACTTGTTGCGGTGTCGCTTGCTGCTGCGGGAAGAGCACGCGCCGTTGCTGCACGAGGCGGCGCTGCTGCACGGGCTGCTGGCGAAGCACCTGCTGCGGCTGCTGAACGACCCGCTGACGCCCAGCCGGAACCGCCTGTCGCGTCTGCTGCGGCGTGGCATAGCCGCGCGTCTGTGCCGGAACGCCTCCCAACTGCAACACCCAGGACGCCTGCAGATCGGGGCTGACCATGACAGGCGGCCGGCTCTTGTAGCGATCACTGGCATGAACGGGCAGGGCAATCGACAGGCTGGTCAGCAAAGCCAGAAACAGGGAACTCTTCGACATCGGACAACTCATGAACTTGGGACCGGATGCGGCGGCAGGACATGCCACCAATTCCACCGGATCGTGCCAGAGCCAGCCCCGCCAATTGGTAAAGAGCCGTTCATGAAAATGCGATCGCGTCCGTAAACCTTTCGGAAGGGTTAGCAGCCGGTTTGGAAAAATCGTGAACAAATGGTAAACGAATTCCCGCATTGGGGAGAATCGCATGGACATGATCGCGGAAGGCCTGATCCGGGGAGACGACGGTCTCGACCGCTGCTTCTGGCATGGCGGGCTGGAGGACTATCGCCGCTACCACGACGATGAATGGGGCCGTCCGGTCACCGACGATATCAGGCTGTTCGAGAAGATCTGCCTGGAAGGCTTCCAGTCGGGCCTGTCCTGGCTGACGATCCTGAGGAAACGCGAAAACTTCCGCGCCGCCTTCGCCGGCTTCGACTTCCACCAGGTCGCCCGTTTCGGCGATGACGACATCGCCCGCTGCCTCGCCGATGCCGGCATCATCCGCCATCGCGGCAAGATCGTCTCGACCATCAACAACGCCCGCCGCGCGGTCGATCTGCAGGCGGAATTCGGCTCGCTCTCTCGTTACTTCTGGAGTTACGAACCCGACGCTTCCGAGCGCCCGCCACGCATGGATTACGCGACACTCAAGGCCAATCCGACCTCACCCACCTCGATCCGTCTGTCGAAGGACCTGAAGAAGCGTGGCTGGACCTTTGTCGGCCCGACCACGGTCTATGCCTTCATGCAGGCCATGGGGCTGGTCAACGACCACATCGAGGGCTGCTGCTGCCGCGCGCCGACCGAAGAGCTGCGCGCCCGGTTGGTGCGCCCCTAATCGTCAGTCGATGCTGACCGCAAGGATCCGGCTGATCTCGGTCAGCGACCGCCCGGATTGCGCACGCCATGCATTGAACGCCGCCTGCACTGCGGCCTTGTCCTTCGCCGATGTCGGCGCCTTGTCGACGACGCCCTCGGCGATTAGCCGGTTCACCACGCTTTGCGACAGGATGAAGCTGTCGATCCCGGCAAACCGCAGGAAATACTGCCCCGTATTGCCGCCAAGTCGCGAGCCCTTCTTCTGCAGGAGGTCGAGCAGTCCGATGTAATTCTCCGTCGGCCAACCGGCGAAGAAGGCGCCGGCCGAGCCATGCTCCCGGGCGATCCACGAGAGAAAGGCGGCGTTCTCCTGCACCGCCTTGATCTTTGGCCCATGCCGCACGATGCGGGTGTCGGAGACGAGGCGTGCAAAATCCTCGTCATGCAGCATCGCGCAGTGCCCGATGTCGAAGCCATGAAAGGCGGCTTCGAAACCCGGCCACATGGCCTCCACAACCTTCCAGTTGAAGCCGGACTGGAAGATGCATTTGGTCATCAGCGACAGGAAGCGGTCATCCGGCATGGCCGCGATCTCGGCCTGTGGCTTTGGATGCTGAAGGCTCTCCAGCACACCGGCCTCACCCTTGCGGGCAACGGCAAGCTCATAGATCTCGTCGAAAGAGCGCATGATGAGCCTCAATGCTGCAGGTTGGCGACGAGCTCAGGCACATGCCCGAGATGCGGGATCTCGCGGAAGCGCGGCGCTTCTGCAGGCTTCTCGACATGCTCCAGCACCCAGGTCAGCTCATGCGGCACGAAGACGCCCCAGGCTCCGGTGGCGATGGCCGGCACGACATCCGATTTCAGCGAATTGCCGATCATCATAGCCCTCTCCGGCCCCTCGCCATGCTTGCCGAAGATCCGCCGATAGGTGGTGGCCGTCTTGTCCGAGACGATCTCCACCGCGTCGAAATAGTCGCCAAGGCCGGATTGCGCCAGCTTGCGCTCCTGATCGAAGAGGTCACCCTTGGTGATCAGCACGAGGAAATATTTGCCGGACAACGCCTCCAGCGCATCACGGGCATGCGGCAGACATTCGACGGGATGGCTGAGGAGATCTCGTCCGATGGCGAGGATCTCGCTGATGACAGAGGAAGGCGCCCGCCCTTCGGTGGTCTCCAGCGCCGTCTCGATCATGGAGAGGGTAAAACCTTTGATGCCGAAACCATAATGGGCGAGATTGCGCTTTTCGGCCTCCAGCAGGCGCTCGGACACATGCTCGCCTTCTGCGTAGTCGGCCAACAGGCTGCGGAAGTGGCTTTCGGTCAGCTTGTAATACTGCTCGTTCTGCCAGAGCGTATCATCGGCATCGAAGCCGATAACGGAAACAGGGCGAATGGACATGACGCCTCCTTTTCGATCAGGAAAGGTGAGACTAGTTCGTCCGCAAGGCAAAGCAATGGCGCCCGGAGGCGCCATTGCCATTTCGAATTGGATCGAGCCTATTGCCCGTTCTTGGCGAGCCATTCCTTCATCATGGCGATCTCGCCTTCCTGGGCGGCGATGACCTCTTCGGCAAGCTTGCGGATCTCGGGATCCTTGCCGTGCTCGAGCACGATCTTCGCCATGTCGATCGCGCCCTGATGATGCGGGATCATGCCGCGAACGAAATCGACATCGGCATTGCCGGTCAGTTCCATCGCCATGTCCTTATGCATCTTTGCATTTGCCTCCTGAAAGGCTTTGGAGGACGGACTGTCATGCATCATGCCGTGGCCCATGGTGGACATGTCATGGCCCTGATGCATGGTATTGTCCTGCGCAACGAGGACAGAGGCGGAAAGGGCGGTCGCCAGCGACGCCGCGACGAAAAAGGTCTTCAGCATTGATATCTCCTGTGCTGATCGATGATGGAATTGCACAGCTCGAAGGCTGTGGGCGTTTCATCACATCAGGCGCGGGGAGGGGGCGTAAGCGGCGCCAATTGCTGCGACATGAGACTGGGGAAAAGCCTGCTGGCTTCGGCGGCGCGAGCCGGTTTTCCGCTTTCTGGAAGGGCCGCATTGGCAGGCAGAGTGAGACATGCCGAGCAATGCCAAGTCATCTTCAGCGGATCTGAGGCGTCATCGGAGTCGTCTGCGATACCGGGACCGATCATACCGCGGTCGGAATGCGGGCAATCGACCTTCGCCACGGCCTTTGGGATGGAGATGGAATGATCCAGATCCCCGGGGAGGTCCATCGCGTGACCGCCAGACATCGCCATGGCCGGCATACCAGTCATGGGCATGGCACCATAGGCAAGCGCGGCAATCAGCAGCAAGAGGCGGGCGAGCGATCTCATGGCAGGAAGATGATGCTGGATCCCGGCGAAAGCAAGGCCAACCAACGTCGCGTCAGCGCGCAATCACGTGATGCACGATCCGATAGTCCCGGCTCTCTTCACCGAAGGGGATAACCGGCCAGTCCCAATGAGCGGAAGATGTGCCGAGATCGACGCCGTGCATCAGGTCTTGGGTCCCGTGCTTAAGACCGTCGCGGTCGATGACCACATAGCTGACGTCAGTGACAAGGCAAGTCTTCGCCGGCAGTTGCGCCAGCCCTTCGACATGCGCCGCGATCACCTGGCGCATCCTGTCGTCTTCGGCCGGCTGTCCACCGAGGCGCCGCGCTACGCCGATGCCGATCTGCGAGAGCAGATTGGCCGAGACCACAAAATCGAGGTAGGGCACCTGCCGAAGAAAGGAGAGCGGCTCCAAAACTTCGCCGGCAAGCAGAGCATCAATCCCCGAAAGATCCCGCTCAATCAGGCGCACATTCTTCAGGCCCTTGATCTTCAGCCAGCCCCGCACACTGGCCAGATGCACGAGATCGACCAGCACCACCGTATCGAAGAGCCGCGAAAGCTCGAAGATCGGCACGTCGCGCAATAGCCCGGAGCCCAGCACCACCACCGTCCGCTTCTGCCGGCAGGCTTCGGCCGAGCTCAGAATAGCCGCCTTTGTCCGTCGCTCGTGGTCCGCCCAGTCGGCGCGACAGCGACTGGCCCGCGCCCAGAGATTGACGGAGGAGCGGATGAACGGGCGATGCGCAGCAGAGGTGAGCGGCGACGTCGCGGCAAAGTTCAGGGCTTCGAGGATCATATGTTACCGATAGACGGAGCTGCGATGGCCGATCTCGACCACGAGCACGACGAGTTTGCCGTCCTGGATATCGCAGATGATGCGGTAGTCGCCCACCTTGTAGCGCCACAGATGATTGAAGGCCGGTCCTTGAAGAGCGCGGCCCTGTTGCCGTGGGTCGTCTAGCGGGGCAATCCGTTGTTCAAGATAAGAAACAATGCGCGCAGCAGCGGGCTTGCCGATTTTGGCAAGCTGCTTCCTGGCCTTGTCGTCGAGATCAATCGTCCAGGCCAAGTTCGCGTTTCACTTCGTCCAGAGTATATGTCCGGCTTTCTCCACGTTCCCGCGCTTCAAGAACTTCCTGAGCGCGCCGCAGGAAGTACGCGTCTTCCAACTGCTCTTCTATCATTTCAAGCAGATACGCGTCCGGTTCTGTTCCCGCTTCCGCAGCATATTTCAACACCAACTGGTGCATTTCTTCCGGCATCTCGAGCGTGACGCGCTTGTTCATCGGTCCAACCTCTGGTTTCGCGCTGAAATATACCACCGCACCGGCCTATTTTCCAGCATCCGCCCTCAGCGCCACCCGCCTTCGCCCTTGCCGCCAAAACCTTGATCCTCTAAGACACCGGCACCTTTTTGAAACGAAAATTCCGGTTGTCATCATGAGCGATAAGAACAAGAAGCCCCAGAAGCTGAAGGCCCGCCTGCCGCGCGGCTTCGTCGATCGCGAGGCTGCTGACATCAGGGCCGCCAACCAGATGATGGAGACCATCCGCGAGGTCTATGAGCGCTATGGCTTCGACCCGATCGAGACCCCGCTCTTCGAATACACCGATGCGCTGGGCAAGTTCCTCCCCGACAGCGACCGTCCGAACGAAGGCGTCTTCTCGCTGCAGGACGATGATGAGCAGTGGATGTCGCTGCGCTACGACCTGACCGCGCCGATGGCCCGTCATGTCGCGGAGAACTTCCAGGAAATCCAGCTGCCCTACCGCACCTATCGCGCCGGCTATGTCTTCCGCAACGAAAAGCCGGGCCCGGGCCGTTTCCGCCAGTTCATGCAGTTCGATGCCGATACCGTCGGCGCGCCCGGCGTTCAGGCCGATGCCGAAATGTGCATGATGATGGCCGACACGCTGGAAGCGCTGGGCATCAAGCGCGGCGATTATGTGATCCGGGTCAACAACCGCAAGGTTTTGGATGGTGTGATGGAGGCGATCGGCCTCGGCGGCGAGGAGAATGCCGGTCGTCGTCTGGGCGTGCTGCGCGCCATCGACAAGCTCGACAAGTTTGGACCTGAGGGCGTCAAGCTGCTGCTCGGCGAAGGCCGCAAGGATGAATCCGGCGACTTCACCAAGGGAGCGGGGCTGAACGAGGATCAGATCGCCAAAGTCCTCTTCTTCGTCGGCATCAAGTCGTATGCCGAAAGCGCCGCCGAACTGGCCGCGCTCGTCGCCGGAACCTCCAAGGGTGAAGAAGGCGTCGAGGAGTTGAACATGATCGGCGCACTTGTTGCAGGTGCTGGCTACGATGCGACCCGTATCAAGATCGACCCCTCCGTCGTCCGCGGCCTCGAATATTACACCGGCCCCGTCTACGAAGCCGAACTCACCTTTGACGTCACCAATGAAAAGGGCGAGAAGGTCGTCTTCGGCTCGGTCGGCGGCGGTGGCCGTTATGATGGCCTCGTCTCGCGCTTCATGGGCCAGCCGGTCCCGGCCACGGGCTTCTCCATCGGCGTCTCGCGCCTGATGACGGCGCTGAAGAACCTCGGCAAGCTCGGACAGGACGAGGTGCTGGGCCCTGTCCTCGTCACGGTCATGGACGGCGATGTCGAGAGCATGGGCCGCTACCAGCGCTTCACGCAGGCTCTGCGCGCCGAAGGTATCCGCGCCGAAATGTACCAGGGCAACTGGAAGAAGTTCGGCAACCAGCTGAAATATGCCGACCGCAGAAATGCCCCGATCGCGATCATCCAGGGCGGGGACGAGCGCGCGCAAGGCGTCGTCCAGATCAAGGACCTGATCGAGGGCAAGCGCCTCTCCGGCGAGATCACCGACAATGCCGAATGGCGTGAGGCCCGTGTGGCACAGGAAGTCGTGGCTGAGGCAGACCTCGTCGCCAAGGTGAAGGAAATCCTCGCCGCCCAGGCGGAAGATCGTCGTCGGGCGAAGGGATAAAGCAACCTATGCGAAGCTTGCCCCTCACCCTAACCCTCTCCCCGCAAGCGGGGAGAGGGGACGTGCCCCAAGCGCCGAAGGTGCTTGGCCAGAACGCTGCGGGCTTCCTCTTCTCCCCGCTTGCGGGGAGAAGGTGCCGGCAGGCGGATGAGGGGCAACTTTCTCCAATCGCAGGACGCCAAGCATGCCCCTGACCGACATGCCGGATTTCGCCGGCACCATCCTGCAGGAATTCACCTCACGCGGTACGACCCGCGTCGACACACCTGTGATCCAGCCGGCCGCGCCGTTCCTCGACATGGCGGGTGAAGACCTGCGGCGCCGTATCTTTCTGACGGAAAACGAGCGCGGCGAAAGCCTCTGCCTGCGTCCGGAATTCACCATCCCCGTCTGTCTCCGACACATCGAAACCGCGACGGGCACGCCGAAGCGTTATGCCTATCTTGGAGAGGTCTTCCGCCAGCGTCGCGAAGGCCCGCAGGAATTCTATCAGGCCGGCATCGAGGATCTCGGTGATATCGCGACCGCCGCAGCCGACGCCCGGGCGATTGCCGATAGCGTTGCGATCCTCACGCGCCTGCTGCCGACCAAGTTGCTCGCAGTCACGCTCGGTGACCAGTCCGTCTTCGAGGCCGTCGTCAAGGCACTCGGTCTGCCGGCCGGCTGGCAGAAGCGTCTGATCCAGGCCTTCGGCAACCCCGCCCAGATCGACCAGCTGCTGCGCACCCTCGCCACCCCGACGCCGGTACCGGGTCTGGTGCCGGAGGTTTCTGTCCTTTTGGCGAAGGGTGACCAGGAAGCCCTGATTGCCCATATCGATCAGACCATGCAGGAAACCGGCTATCTGACCAATGCTAGCCGCACGCCGGTCGAAATCGCTCGCCGCCTGAAGGAAAAGCTGGAGCTTTCCGAAACCCGCCTTGATGGTGCGGCACTCCTTTTGTTGCGCGAGTTCCTCTCGCTCGAACTGCCGCTTGCCGACGCCTCGGCGGCCCTTGCAGGCTTTGCCGATGCCGCCGGCCTGAAGCTCGGGGCAGCACTCACACGCTTCGACGAGCGTGTGGCCGCCCTGTCGAGCACGGGCGTTGATCTCTCCCGCATCACCTACCGCGCCGCCTTTGGCCGTCCGCTCGATTATTACACCGGCCTCGTCTTCGAAGTGATCGTTGAAGGCAAACCGGCCGTGCTCGCCGGGGGCGGCCGCTTTGACCGGCTACTGACCCTGCTCGGCGCCGAAAGCCATATACCGGCCGTCGGCTTCTCGCTCTGGCTGGATCGCATCGATGCGGAAAGGAGCGCCAAATGACCATCACCATCGGTCTGCCCTCCAAGGGTCGTATGAAGGACGATGCCTCTGCCATCTTCGAAAAGGCCGGCATGAAGATCGTCGCCGTCGGCAATGACCGCTCCTATCGCGGCCGCGTCGAAGGCTTTGATGATGTCGAGATCGCCTATCTCTCGGCTTCCGAAATCTCGCGCGAAATCGGCAATGGCACGGTGGATTTCGGCGTCACCGGGGAGGACCTGATCCGCGAGGGGTTGGCGGAAGCAGACGCCCGCGTCGAAATCGCCGCCCGCCTCGGCTTCGGCCATGCCGATGTCGTCGTGGCCGTTCCCGAGATCTGGTACGACGTCGACACCATGGCCGACCTCGGCGATGTCGCCGCCGAATTCCGCACGCGCCATGGCCGGCGCCTGGCGATCGCCACCAAATATTGGCGCCTGACGCAGCAGCATTTTTCGGGAAGCCACGGCATCCAGCTCTATCGGATCGTCGAGAGCTTGGGCGCGACCGAAGGCGCACCCGCTGCCGGCCAGGCCGATATCATCGTTGACATCACCTCGACCGGCTCAACGCTGCGCGCCAATCACCTGAAAGTGCTCTCGGACGGCATCATTCTTCGCTCGGAGGCCTGCCTGGTGCGCGCGAGGAAGCCGGAGCACGACGGCAATCCCATGATCGGCCGCATCGTCGAGGCTGTGCGCGGCGTGCTTTAAACCCTACTTCGTATTGCCCCTCACCCTGACCCTCTCCCCGCAAGCGGGGAGAGGGGATTACGGGCGGGTTCGTCCTTCTCCCCGCCTGCGGGGAGAAGGTGTCGGCAGGCGGATGAGGGGCATTTTCAGAACATTCGCACGCACGAAAAAACCCGCCGGATCGCTCCAGCGGGTTTCTGTTTGCCTTGTGGGGCAGGGATCAGGCGGTGACGGCGGAAGCCGAGCCGCGGCGGGCGTCCAGCGAGTAGGCGCCTGCACCAACGATGGCGAGAGCGATATAGCCGCCAGCCAGGGTGATGTTCTTCATGACCATGATCTGGTTCAGCGTGTTGATCCAGCCGAGAGCGCCTTCCGGCCAGCCTTCGATGGCAACGGTGCCGGTGTGGAAGACGAGACCGGTGAAGACGCAGAAGAGCGCAACGGTCCAGGCGGTGATCTTCGTCTGGAAGCCGACGAGGATGAAGAGGCCGGCAACCAGCTCATAGAGGCCGGCAGCATAGGCCAGCAGGTCGGCGGCGGGCAGGCCGGCGCCGGAGATCATGCCGGCAGTTCCGGTGGGGTCGGTCAGCTTGCCGAAGCCGGACATGATGAACATGAAGGAAAGGAGAATGCGAACGAGAACGAGAAGGCCGTTATTGGTGGCGGACATTGGGGGAACTCCGTTGAGCGTTGACGCTGAAACCCCCAGCCGTGGCCGTTCCAGAAGCTGCCGCCTAGATGCATGCTTTTTTGTCGCAGGGATAGATTGACGATCTTTGACTGATCGTTCACAAAAATGAAACAGTGCCTGAGATCTTCGGCGTCGGATCTGAGGTGAGATTAGGGGATTGCCCGCCTCGGCCTACCGCCGGGACCTGAGAATGGTCCCGTCAAACGGGCGATACGGATGCCGTCGTGGGCAACTGGAAGCGCGGAAAGATGAACAGCCCGACCATATTGCCGCCATTGCCCTCGAAACCGGATGACTCACCGATGCAGAACACAGGCTGGCGATGCTGTGTGCCCGCCACGATGGTGGTCGAATAGCAGAAGCGGGAGGGCTGCGTGGCGGCCTGTTCGAATAGCCTCAGGATATGGCCGCGATCCGCCGGATCATAGCAGCGCATCACTGTCAGCAGGCCGCACTCATGGTTGTCCAGGCCATGCAATGTTTGCGCATGGGTCCCGAGCTTCAACAGCCCGTTGGTCAGATCGCCGGTCCAGTCTTCCGAAAGGCCAAAGCGGCAGGCGTGCTGACCCAGCAAGCCACCTCCGTCCTGTTCGCTCACCCTGAAGGTGGTCGCAAGATCAGCATTTGCTATTTTGAACAAGGCTTTCCCCAAGTCGTTAGCCAGAACTGGCCATCATTCCTACAGCCAGAGGCGTCTCGCTCCCTTGCTGGATCCCCATCCGGCTAAGCCGGCACCGTCTGACGAACGTTGTTGCGCTCCTCAGCCATTCCGCGCGGCCCAAAGTTACCGCTGCCACAAACTCCCCCGCCCCTGATCGCGAGAGTTTGATTCTCCGCCAGTCCCGACAGTCGCCCCGACTGTAAAAACTTGACGTTATACATAAGGCGTCAGGCGCCCGCCGCAGACCTGCATGTCACGCCGGCGATGCAGCAGATATCGCCGAGTTTCCAACCGTCCCCCACAAGAAGGTTGAAGTTCATCATTCCCATCATGCCGTAATTAACGATTTGATTACCACGATTTATTCGGGGTGAAAACGGTTGATGTCTCGTTTTGGCACGCAACTTCCCCATGTCTAATGGTTATAATATTAGAACAAGTTAAAGTAAACTTGCGGTCCTATGTCGCTCTGATTGAATCACCAATCCGGGCGCCATTCCGCACTTTCTTATATTAGGGTCTTTAGTGTCAATTGCCTGTCGTAGGGATAATCAGAGCCATCTTTGGGCGCAGGTCAGCCCGACAAGGAAAAAGGGCGACCCAAGGGCCGCCCTTTCAAAAAATGAACCGGATGGTTCAGATGCCGGACCCGATGGGTCTTACATCATGTCCATGCCGCCTGTTCAGCGCGCTTGACGCGCTGAACCACTTTAGGTGATGGGCCACTTTAAGTGATGGGCGGCTTTGATGGACCTGATGGTAAGACCCGATGGGTCTTACATCATGTCCATGCCGCCTGTTCAGCGCGCTTGACGCGCTGAACCACTTTAAGTGATGGGCGGCTTTGATGGACCTGATGGTAAGACCCGATGGGTCTTACATCATGTCCATGCCGCCCATGCCGCCCATGCCGCCCGGCATGCCGCCAGCAGCTTCCTTCTTCGGAAGTTCGGCGATCATGGCTTCGGTGGTGATCAGCAGCGAGGCAACCGAGGCTGCGTTCTGCAGGGCAGTGCGGACAACCTTGACCGGATCGACGATACCCATGGCAATCATGTCGCCGAATTCGCCGGTCTGGGCGTTGTAGCCGTAGTTTTCTTCGTTCTTGTCGAGGATACGGCCGACGATGATCGAAGCTTCGTCACCAGCGTTGGTGGCGATCTGGCGAACCA
>JBKBON010000032.1:0-33741 GCA_046294755.1 Allorhizobium sp.
CATTGCGCACCGCACCGGCCAGGTCGCCGGCCTGATCTCCGGACCCGGTGAAGATATCTCCCCGTGCCGGACCAACAATGGCGGAACCTGTGTCGAGTGCCAGCAGCGTCCGGGCGAAGTCCCTGCCCCCGTCCATATGGGTCAGTCCCTTTGCGTGGATGAAAAACGGAAAGCCGAAGGTATGGATCTGACGATCGACAGCCAGCGACCGCCCGGCGATCAAGGGCACCTTCGCGGCCGCAATCGGTCCGCGCGAGAGATCATCCACTTCCGCTTCGCGAAAGAAGATATAGGATCTGTTGTGCCACAGGATCTCATCGACCCGCGCTGGGTGCTCGGCCAGCCACGCCCGGATCGCCTGCATGGAGATATCAGCTTCCGGGATTTCTCCGAGATCAATCAGCAACCGACCAATGGCGGAGAAGGGGTGGCCCGCTTTCGCAGCATAGGTTATTCGCCGCAGCCGACCGTCCGGATAGCGCAGCCTCGCCGCGCCTTGTACATGGGCGAAGAAAACGTCCACTTTGGAACGTGCCCAGGCAATTTCCAGGCCCCTGCCATTCAGCAACCCCTGATCGATTTCACGCCGATCGGGATAGGGCTTAAGCCCGTTCTCCGTCTGTCGCGCAAAGGCATAGGACAGATCGAGATCTCGGGGACGATTGCTGTCATCCACCTCGATGAGGTCGAGCGGACGACGGTAAAAAGGAAAGCAATAGTCTTCATCCGGCACATCGTTGACGGCGACTTCGGGTTCGTAAAATGCCGTAACCAGGCCAGCGCTTGGCTTTGCCAACTCAATGAAAAAGGGCTGGGCCTCTTTTTCAAAGAAAGAACGGGCCTCGGCGGCATTACCCGGCTTCACCCTTGCGGCCGCGTCCAGGAGCGGCATGAGGTCTTCGGCTGTCAGACCAAGTCTGCCTGCCTTATAAGATTTGACCGACTGCAGATAATTTCTGCAGTCGGCCATGGCTGCCCAAAGAGGTGAAGGATCGTCCTGTTGCCAGCCCGGCAGATGCTCGAACGCGACCGGCGTCAAACGAAATGCAGAACCGGCTTCGCTCATTGTTCTGCTTCAGTGGCAATCAGCTTCCAGTTCGGATCCCGTGAACGTACATCGCGGGCGAATGTCCACATATCGTTCACTTCCGACACAGCCTCAGCATCGCCGTCGATGACGGCTCCATCCTTGTCGAATGTCGCCGTAATCAGCTGGCTGACGATACGCACAGTCACCTGCTCTTCATTTTCCCGCGTAGATGCCTGCGTGATCTCGGCCTTTTCAATGCCAACAAAAGTCGACTTGACGATCTCGCCCCTGCTTTCGCGATCAGCAATCGCGCTTTCAAAACCATCGAAGACTTCGCGCGAAAGCAGTCCCTTCAGGGTTTTCCTATCGCCATCAGCATAAGCCATCACGATCATCTCGTAAGCGATCTTGGCACCGTTGAGGAATTCCTTCGGGCTGAAGCTCGGATCGTGCCGTAGAAGGTCACGAAGCTGATCGTTCAAGGGTGTGCCAGCGGGTGTATAGGCATCCACGGCCGCGAAGCGCTCTTCCCCCGTCGCATCTTCCCGACGCGGCAGCGTGACCACCTTGCCATCGTCACGCCCAGAGGCCTGTGGCAAATCACGCTGAGAGAAGGGATCGAACGGCGGCTTTTCGTTGCCCGTACGTCGGCCCAGCACGCTGCGAAGCTGAAAAAAGATCAGCACCGCAGCCACCAGGAAGAACAATGTAACGAAATCGCTAGATCCCATGAATACCGCCAGGCTTGATTGAATTCGATTTTTCTTTCTCCCATATAGTCTCCAGCGCCGCATCATTCAAATGGCGTGATGCATTCTTTGCAGCGAGTTTGCGCCGACTCTTGCGATATCGGGATCACAATGGCGTTTGGAGTGATACATGCGCCTTCCACTGGTGATCTTCCTGATCGCGCCACTCATCGAGATCGCCAGCTTCATAATCGTCGGCCAGGCCATTGGCGTGCTGCCTACGCTGGGGCTGATCGTCCTGTCGGTTGTGGTTGGCGTGGCCTTGTTACGGTTTCAGGGTGCGGGCATCCTTCGCCGACTTCAAAGTGAAGCGCAAAGAGGGATCGATCCCGGACGGGAACTGGTTCATGCGGCACTTCTCGTCGTTGCGGCTATCCTGCTCATCCTGCCAGGCTTCGTTGGCGACATCATTGGGATCCTGCTCTTCCTGCCCTTCGTCCGGGATCTCGCCTGGCGTGTCATCAAGCCAAGGATCGTCGTTGCCAGCACGTTTGCTGATGGCGGCTTTCGTGCCAGGCGTACCCCAGATGAGAACGTGGTCGACCTGGATGAGGATGAGTTCCAAAGAGAACCTCCGCAAGACGCAACAAGGTCTGACTCGCCCTGGCGCGATCCCCGTATCGGCCACCACTGACCTGACCCGCCGACGCCCGGGCGCAGGGTTGTAAGGTGAAGGTTCAAATGTTAGATGGCCTTAGCAATTCATCTTCAAGGATACGCCCTATGGCCGACAACAATCAGGGAACGATCTCACCGTCCCTCAACATTCTCGCCCAGTACATCAAGGATTTTTCCTTTGAAAATCCGGGTGCACCCCGCTCGCTTCAAGCGCGCGACAAGGCGCCGGCCATCAATATCAATGTCAACGTCAATGCCAATCCGCTGTCGGACAATGACTTCGATGTCGTTCTGGCGCTGAATGCAGAAGCCAAGGACGGCGATAAAGTAGTCTTCGTGACGGAACTCGTCTATGGGGGCGTCTTCCGGATTTCGGGATTCCCGCAGGAACACATGCTGCCCGTGCTCTTCATCGAGTGCCCGCGGCTGCTCTTCCCCTTCGCCCGTCAGATCATTGCCGATGCCACCCGCAATGGCGGTTTCCCTCCGCTGATGATCGACCCGATCGATTTCGCACAGATGTTTGCTCAGCGCGTGTCCGAAGAGCAGTCCCGCGCAAAGTCTGCGCCGAACTGATCTTTCAGGCAGACCGGAATACAGAAGGGCCCTCAGGGGCCCTTTTTTCATGCGCTGTATTTGGACCAGATCGCCTTCTCGCCCAGGCGAGCGACGAGGCCGACATGACCCTCAATCTCCGTTGACGAGAGGCGCGGCGGGAGTGGGCGCGGTCGATCATAGCTGATGTCGACTACCTCGGTTACTTCGGCTGACTGATTTCGCCGTGTCTCGACCGTGGTCAATCCAAGCGCTGCCTGCCTGCCGCCGAGCATCTCGATGTAGACTTCGGCCAAGAGTTCGGAGTCGAGGAGGGCTCCATGCTTGGTGCGGTGTGAATTGTCTATTCCGTAACGACGGCACAAGGCGTCCAGGGAGTTCGGCCCCATTGGGTGCTTCCGGCGCGCTAGAGCCAGCGTGTCGATGACTGCGTCGCTGGGAACGGGCGGAATACCCAGCCGTTCGAACTCGGCGTTGATGAAACCCATATCGAATGTTGCGTTGTGGGCTATCCACTTGGCGCCGTCGAAAAACTCTTGCAACTCAGCAACGATGGCTGCGAAGGGCGGCTTGTCTTTCAGGAATTCGTCGCTGATGCCGTGAACCGCAAGCGCATCCGGGTGCACCTTGCGGTCACCGGGATTGATATAGACGTGGAATGTGCGACCGGTCGGGAAGTGGTTCAGCAGCTCGACCCCGCCGATTTCGATGACGCGATCTGCCTTGTTGTCGAGGCCGGTCGTTTCCGTATCGAAAATGATCTCACGCATGGTTCGTCCGTTCCGCCTGTCCTCGTAGTTCTTCGAGGATCGTTTTGACCTGCTCACGGGCCTTGTCAATCCCATGGCCCGTATCGATGACGTAGTCGGCGCGTGCCCGCTTTTCTCCATCCGGCATCTGGCGGGAGAGAATGAGGGCCAGCTTTTCCTCAGTCATGCCGGGTCTGGCGAGGACACGTTGCCTTTGGACGTCCGGCCCGCAACTGACCACGACGATCTTGTCCACCCTGTTCTCAGCACCAGTTTCGAACAGGAGGGGGATGTCTAGAAGCGCGACGGGCTGGCCAAGATCGCGTTGCTGCCGCAGAAACTCCTTTTCCCGCTGGCGCACCAGGGGATGGACAATTGCTTCGAGTTCCCCAAACTTAGCCGGATTCTTCGCCAGATTCTCCGATAGGCGGCGACGATCGACCACACCATCGATGACCGCGTCAGGGAAGAGTTCAGCGATGGGTGCGACGGCTTCGGATCGGTAGAGATCGTGAACCACCTGATCCGCGTCGTTTACAGGCACACCTTCTTCCGCGAACAGCGCGGCGGTTGTCGTCTTGCCCATACCAATCGAGCCCGTCAGTCCAATGACGATCATGCATGCGTACCGATATCGTTGAGAATGATCTGGCGCAGCTGCGGCGTCACTTCCGGCCTTTGACCAAACCACTTCTCAAAACCGGGAACGGCCTGATGCAACAGCATGCCCAATCCGTCTACGGTGGCGAGACCCACCTCCTCCGCCTGCATGAGAAATGGTGTCATAAGGGGAACGTAGACGATGTCAGTCACCAGAGCGTCAGACTGCATTCGATCAAAGGGCAAACGCGGTGCAGGCGCGCCATCCATGCCGAGAGAAGACGTATTCACAAAGAGGCCCGCGCCTTCCAGCAGTGCATCCAGAGCGTCCATTCCGTGAGCCTCAAGAGGAGGCCCGAAGCGGTCCACCAGTTCACGCGCGCGTTCAACCGTTCTATTCACTACATGTATCTCGGCGATACCGCGGTCGCGAAGTGCCTGAAGAACTGCCCGGCTTGCGCCACCCGCCCCAAGAACTACAGCCCGTCCAGCCTTGTCCCAGCCTGGGTGCTGCAGGTCGAGATTGGCGACGAAGCCGATCCCGTCGGTATTCATGGCGTGGACCAATCCGTCAGCAAGCCAAAGAGTGTTCGCGGCACCGATTTCTTCGGCCAGAGGATCGGTTCTGTCCGCGAGCTTGCAAGCAGCTTCCTTGTGGGGAATGGTGATGTTGCCGCCGCAGAACGGGCTTGTCGGCAACTTCAGATCACTGACGAACCGTGCGAAGCGCTCCGGCTCGACCGCGATCTTCTCATAAGTTCCAACGAGTCCGTACTTCTCAAGCCAGTGGCCGTGGATGAGCGGCGAGCGGGAATGCTTGATTGGATAGCCGGCAACAAAAGCGCGGCGTGGGGATGTTTCACGTGAATCACGCATGGTTAATCTCATGTTCACGCAAGGCCCCCAGCAGCGGTAGAAGCGGCAGACCAAGGATGGTGAAATAGTCACCGGCGATGGCGTCGAACAGTTGAACGCCCTCACCCTCCAATTGATAACATCCGACGCTGGACAAGATCGTCTGGCCATTGCGCATCAGGTATCCATCCAGGAAAGCATCAGAGAAATCGCGCATCTGCATGCAGGCACGGACCACATCGCTCCAAAGCAGTTCTCCGTTGCGAACGAGGCAGACCGCGCTGTTGAGAAAATGCGCCTTGCCGCGCAGACGCTTCAGAGTCTCGCGCGCTTGCGCCACCGTCTCTGCCTTGTGAAACACCTCGTCCCCCAGAGACATCGTCTGATCACAACCAATAACGAATGCATCCGGATGGCGCTGCGACACATCAATCGCTTTGGCCAAAGCCAGGTGCCGCGCGATTGACACCGGATCCCTGCCGGCCAGCGGGAGGTTTTCCTCGATGGCGCGTTCGTCGACAGCGGCTGGGACAGCTATGAAGTCCAACCCTGCATTCTTCAAAAGAGACTGTCGCGTTGCGCTACCGGACGCCAGGATCAAAGTGGAACCCATGATAGTAACCTTCACCATGCAATGAATGTCGATTAACGCGGCTTGGGACGAAGAGCAACGATCGCCGCCGCCGTCTCCTCAATGGAACGGCGGGTCACATCAATCAGAGGCCAGTTGTTCCGCGCGCAGAGTGCGCGCGCATACTTCAACTCCTCGGTTATCGATGCCCGGTCGACATACTCACTTCTGTCATAGCCTGTCGTGGTACCGAGAATGCGATTCTCCCGAACCTGGGAGATTCTGTCCGACGTCGCTATCAATCCTACAATTACGGGACGGGTGGCGTTCAGCAGCGAGTCTGGCAACGGAACTCCGGGAACAATCGGCAGGTTCGCTGTCTTTATTCCCCGGTTGGCAAGATAGATGCTCGTCGGTGTCTTTGACGTCCGGCTGATCCCGATGATGACGACATCTGCCTGATCGTAATCTTCGGGGAACTGTCCATCGTCATGGTCCATGGTGAAATTCAGCGCTTCGATGCGGGCGAAATAATCGGCGTTCAGAACATGCTGTGCGCCGACGCGCCCGCGCGATGGTGCTCCCAAATACGCCTGAAACTTCTCGATGATGGGCGCCAGGACATTGACGCAGGGCAGCCCGAGTTCATGGCACCCCGCCTCAATCAGCGCCGCAAGGTCCTGATCGACGATGGTATAGAGGACAATGCCTGGCTCGCGATCAAGCGCGTCAATCAATGCCTTGATCTGCTTCTTGCTCCGGATAAGGGGATAGACATGCTCGATTGCATTCGATGCTCGAAACTGCGCCGCGGCGGCGCGCCCAGCGGAGATGAGAGTCTCACCCGTTGAGTCAGAAATGAGGTGGAGATGGAAGAAGTTTTTCCGGTTCTCCACGTTGTTCACCATGCCCTGTTGATAATCTGGGATAAGAAGCGGTATCCGCACCGGGCCTGGAGGGGCAAGGGGAAAAGTGCCGATTTATCCACAATGGCACGCCTTGAGCATACCGCTAGGACGGTGTTGTGGATTATGGTGATGAAGCCATTTCATTCGCCGCATGTTGACTCTCCATCCCCCATTAATGCTTTTCTTGGGGCGCAACGAACTCGCTGAAATTCCGGGTTAATTCCCGGTTATCCCCATTATCCCAAAGCTTGCGGTGGAAGCTATCCATCGACCCTCGACCAATTTGCTCCTCAAGGAACAAGCTGTGATCCCGGATTAATCCTTGATAGTCAGAGACTCTTAGAAATAGAAGAAGATTCAATATCTCTTTTCTTTATTGAAAGGGCCTGAGCCTTGAGCACGCCGAACCGCAAAGTCCTGGACGTTCTGAGTGGCAAGACTGTCACTCCGCCTCCGATCTGGCTCATGAGGCAGGCGGGCCGATATCTTCCGGAGTATCGGGCAACTCGACTAAGGGCCGGCAGCTTTCTCGATCTCTGTTACTCGCCTGAGTTCGCCACAGAGGTGACGCTACAGCCGATTAGACGCTATGGCTTCGATGCGGCGATCCTGTTCTCGGATATCCTGGTGATCCCGGATGCACTGCATCGGAATGTGACCTTCACGGAGGGACATGGGCCGCAGATGGATCCGATCGATGCAGATGGTATCGCCAAGCTGTCTCCCGACGGCGTGATGGATCACCTGAAGCCGGTTATCGAGACCGTTGCTCGTCTTCGAGCGGAGCTTCCCGCTGAGACCACTCTGCTCGGCTTCTGTGGAGCGCCCTGGACAGTGGCGACCTATATGATCGCTGGCCATGGCACACCTGACCAAGCGCCTGCAAGACTGTTTGCCTATCGGTATCCCGAGGCATTCACCAGATTGCTGGATTTTCTCGCAGAGGTATCTGCCGACTACCTGGTGGCACAGATCGATGCGGGGGCCGATGCCGTGCAGATCTTCGATTCATGGGCAGGGGTGCTTGGCGAGGAAGAATTTGAGGCCTTTGCAGTGCGGCCGGTGCGACGGATTATCGATCTTGTCAAATCTCGGCGTCCGCAGGCGAAAGTCATCGCCTTCGCAAAGGGTGCGGGTATTCTGCTGAAGCATTATCGCCAAAAGACAAATGCCGATGCGATCGGTCTGGACTGGTCTGTGCCGCTGAGCTTTGCCGTCGAATTGCAGAAGGATGGGCCGGTTCAAGGCAATCTCGATCCGATGCGGGTGGTTGCCGGTGGGGCAGCGCTGAGGGATGGAATCGATGCAATTCTTCAGGCTCTTGGCCACGGACCATTGATCTTCAATCTTGGCCACGGGATCACCCCGCAAGCAAATCCGGATCATGTGACGGATCTGGTGAACCAGGTTCGGAGCTTCAGCTAGGCGATGGAAAGGCAGATCGACGCGAGGCCAGGAACTGTTGCCGCTCGGAAGGCGGCCATGGCGCTGGCGTTTTTCGGGCTCGTTGGCGGCGGCATAATGCTGGCGGGACCCGATCAAGCCTATCCCTGGATCAAGGCATTGCACGTCATCGCGATCATTTCGTGGATGGCTGGCATGCTCTATTTGCCCCGGCTTTTCATCTACCATTCGGATTGCGAGCCAACCTCGGATCAAGCTCGGACGTTTGCGGTAATGGAAGTGCGATTGATGCGGGTGATCATGACGCCAGCCATGATCGTCTCATGGGTTCTGGGGCTTTATCTTGCCTGGCAGGTCTTCGGCTTTCAGGGGGGATGGTTGCACGCCAAGATCGCCGCAGTGTTTGCCCTCTCGGGCGTTCATGGCTACTTTGCCAAGGCAGTGAGGTCCTTCGGCCGTGGCGAGTACATTCGCACCCCGCGCTACTGGCGAATGATGAATGAGGCCCCTACCCTTCTGATGATCATGATCGTGGTGCTTGCCGTCGTCAAACCGTTCTGAGCTTTTGAAGCCCCGGTCCGGTTTATTTTCGCGAGAGCTGGCTTTTCGCTTGCGGTGAAATCGGCAAGTCGCTATTTTCCCGCCATCTCCTCTCTGGCTTGCGTATTATTCAGTCATTTGCGGCCTTCGCGATAGTACCGAATTCCACCAGCTCGCCGTTCCCCTTGAAAATTCTATCTGACGTGGTCCCCCTTCATGGCTGAAATGAAGCTACAAGAACTCAAAAGCAAATCGCCGACAGATCTTCTGACCTTTGCCGAATCGCTCGAAGTCGAAAACGCGAGCACGATGCGCAAGCAGGAGCTGATGTTCGCGATCCTGAAGATGCTGGCGAGCCAGGATGTGGAGATCATCGGTGAAGGGGTCGTCGAAGTGCTGCAGGACGGCTTTGGCTTTCTGCGCTCCGCAAACGCCAACTATCTGCCAGGCCCGGACGATATCTACATCTCCCCCTCTCAGATCCGCCGCTTCTCTTTGAAGACGGGCGACACGGTCGAAGGGCCGATCCGGGGCCCGAAGGAAGGCGAGCGCTATTTTGCGCTGCTCAAGGTCAACACCATCAATTTCGAGGATCCCGAAAAGATCCGCCACAAGGTCCATTTCGACAATCTTACGCCGCTTTATCCGAATGAGCGGTTCAAGATGGAGCTTGATGTCCCGACATCGAAAGACCTTTCCTCGCGTGTCATCGATCTGGTTGCACCTCTGGGCAAGGGCCAGCGCGGTTTGATCGTCGCACCGCCGCGTACTGGTAAGACCGTTCTGCTGCAGAACATCGCGCACTCGATCACCGCGAACCATCCGGAATGTTACCTGATCGTTTTGCTGATCGACGAGCGTCCGGAAGAAGTCACCGACATGCAGCGCTCCGTTCGCGGCGAAGTCGTGTCCTCGACCTTTGATGAACCGGCCGTGCGCCACGTTCAGGTGGCCGAAATGGTTATCGAGAAGGCGAAACGTCTGGTCGAACATGGCCGTGACGTCGTTATTCTCCTCGATTCTATCACCCGTCTCGGACGTGCCTACAACACCGTTGTTCCTTCTTCGGGCAAGGTGTTGACGGGTGGTGTTGACGCTAACGCTTTGCAGCGTCCAAAGCGCTTTTTCGGTGCTGCCCGTAATATCGAGGAAGGCGGTTCGCTGACGATCATCGCAACCGCACTGATCGACACCGGCAGCCGCATGGATGAAGTCATTTTCGAAGAGTTCAAGGGTACCGGCAACTCGGAAATCGTCCTTGATCGTAAAGTCGCTGACAAGCGCATCTTCCCGGCCATGGATATCCTCAAGTCTGGTACGCGTAAGGAGGACCTCCTTGTACCGCGCCAGGATCTGCAGAAGATCTTCGTCCTGCGCCGGATTCTTGCGCCGATGGGAACGACCGACGCCATCGAGTTCCTCATCGACAAGCTCAAGCAGACAAAGAACAACGGCGATTTCTTCGATTCGATGAACACCTGAGGCTCTGCCGGCTGGTGTCGGCAGTCTCGATTTGTGGCTGAGGGTGAACGCGTGGGCTCTCGACCTGACACTATATTCGCTTTGGCCTCCGGCGGTTTGCCTGCCGGAGTTGCGGTCATCAGGATTAGCGGACCTTCTACATTCGAAATCCTCTCCGCAATGGTGGGCGAGAACCCGCCACCGCGCACAGCGGCTCTGAGAACCATCCGTACAGCAGATGGCATGTTCCTCGACCGCGGTTTGGTTCTGACCTTTCCAGGCCCACATTCCTTTACTGGTGAGGACTGCGCGGAACTGCACCTGCACGGGGGACGCGCGGTGGTCACGGCGACCCTTAATTCATTAGCCGGATTCTCCAACGCTAGAATGGCAGAAGCCGGTGAGTTTTCACGGCGGGCATTTGAAAACGGCAAGATGGACCTCGTTGAAGTCGAGGGATTGGCTGATCTCTTGGCTGCAGAGACCGAAATGCAGCGGCGGCTGGCGAGTGAGCAGGCGAGCGGACATTTGTCCAGCGTTTATGAGAGCTGGCGGGAAAAGCTGATCTTCGCGCGCTCCATGCTTGAGGCGGAACTCGACTTCAGCGACGAGGGTGACATACCTGGTTCGGTGTCCGACCGGATTTGGGGTGAGGTCAGTGCGCTAAGGAACGAGGTCGACAGGGCAATCGGTGCTCTGCGGGCTGGCGAAATCATTCGTGATGGGTTCAAGGTGGCGCTGGCTGGGCAGCCGAATGCGGGGAAATCCAGCCTGATGAATGCGCTTGCTCAGAGGGAAGTGGCCATCGTCACGCCGATTGCCGGGACCACCCGCGACATCGTTCGCTGCGAGCTCGACATCCAGGGCTACAAGGTTGAGCTTTTTGATACAGCTGGGCTCCGCGAGACGAACGACGTCATTGAGCAGGAGGGTATTCGACGCGCCTTTACGACGATCAGTGATGCCGATCTGGTCCTTCAGGTGGTTGATCTTTCCGATGCATGTGAAGCGGATCCCCTCCCCTCGGGTCTGCCGCTCGTGCGAGTGGGCTCTAAGATTGACAAGGTGCCCGCGGATCGCTCGTCTGTTGCTGCGGTAGACATCGGTGTATCTTCGACAACGGGTGTGGGTCTGGCCGAACTTCGGGCGCTCATTCTGGATGCGGTGCGGCAACGTACGGATGTTGGAAGTCTTGCAATTCCGAGCCGGTTAAGGCATGCAGAGCGCCTGCGCGCAGCGTCTGACTATTTGTGGTCCGCTGTTGGCGACGTCTCGAAACCATTGGAGTTACGAGCGGAGGATCTGCGCCTAGCTTCCGTTGAGCTGGCGCGAATGACTGGTCGAATCGATACCGAAACGCTTCTCGGAAAAATCTTCTCCGAATTCTGCGTTGGCAAATGATTCACGTGAAACAGGCTTTCTGTGCATGGTTGCGAGAGATTTCGACGTAATTGTTGTGGGCGGTGGGCATGCCGGCACTGAGGCTGCGGCCGCTTCCGCGCGTCTGGGAGCGAAAACAGTCCTGATAACGCACCGGGCTGACACGATTGGTGTCATGTCTTGTAATCCAGCTATCGGTGGCCTGGGCAAGGGCCATCTTGTGCGGGAAATTGATGCCCTGGATGGCATCATGGGTCGTGCCGCCGACGAGGGCGGAATTCAGTTTCGCATGTTGAATAGAAAGAAGGGGCCAGCAGTTTGGGGACCACGGACACAAGCCGATCGAAAGCTCTATCGGCAAGCGGTCCAGCGTCACGTGCAGCAGACAGAGAATCTGGAAGTGCTCGCCGGCGGCGTAATAGGCCTTATTCGTGACTCCTCCGAAATAAATGGCGTCCGACTCGATGATGGAACTGAACTGAGAGCGTCCGCCGTCGTTTTGACAACAGGTACTTTCCTCAATGGACTGATCCATATAGGCGATCGCAAAATACCGGCCGGTCGGGTTGGCGAAGCGCCAGCATTGGGATTGAGTGCTGATCTGAGTCAGTTGGGATTGAAGCTGGGCCGGCTGAAAACTGGCACCCCGGCAAGGCTTGATCGCAATAGCATCTGCTGGGATATCTTGGAGAAGCAGGATGCCGATCCTGATCCGATCCCATTTTCCTTTATGACTAGGGAAATCACCACGCCTCAGATTGCTTGTGGGATCACAAGGACGACCCCAGAGACGCACCGCATTATCCGAGACAACATGCACCGCTCTGCCATGTATTCCGGGCAGATCGAAGGTGTTGGCCCGCGCTACTGCCCGTCCATTGAGGACAAGATCAACAGGTTTGGTGATCGCGACGGCCACCAGATTTTCCTTGAACCCGAAGGTCTTGACGACGACACCATATATCCGAACGGAATTTCGACTTCTTTGCCGGCAGAAGTCCAGGAGCAGTTCATCCGTTCCATTCCTGGGCTGGAGAATGTTCGAATCACGCAGCCCGGCTATGCCATCGAATATGACTTCGTGGATCCGCAGCAGCTGGATTTGACGTTGGCGGTCAAAGGCGCCAGCGGACTTTATCTCGCGGGACAGATCAATGGCACCACCGGCTACGAAGAAGCAGGTGCTCAGGGACTAGTGGCTGGCATTAATGCAGCGCGGCAGGCCTTGAACAAGGATCTAGTGACCTTCAGTCGGACAGATTCCTACATCGGCGTTATGATCGATGACCTGACTTCGAGAGGAGTCGCCGAACCCTACCGGATGTTCACATCAAGGGCCGAGTACCGCCTTTCCCTGCGGGCAGATAATGCGGATATGCGCCTGACGCCGCTCGGGATTGAGATCGGCTGCGTAGGAAGCCAAAGAGCGGAGAAATTCACGGCCTATCAAAGCCGCCGTAGAGGCCTTTATGACCGATTGGGCTCCCTGACCGCCTCACCGAATGAGATGTCTGCGGCTGGCGTGAACATCAACCAGGACGGGCGCCGTCGAACTGCTCGCGAGATTCTGTCTTATCCAGATATTGGCTGGGAGCAGTTGACGCGTGTCTGGCCTGAACTGGCCGCGGAGGATCCTGAGACGATTGCAGGCGTAGAGATCGATTGTCTCTACCATGTTTATCTGGATCGCCAAGCGGCAGATGTTTCCGTGGTAAAGGCGGAGGAAGACCGCGTTATTCCCAAGGAATTCGATTACAGCGCGTTGCCAGGCCTTTCTAATGAACTGAAGTCCAAATTGATGAGCCAACGGCCTATCAATGTTGCGCAGGCAGGGCGGATCGAGGGGATGACGCCTGCGGCGGTCGCACTGCTTCTGGCCCATCTACGGAAGAATTCAGCTAGGATGGCGTCTTGAAATGGTTCCGCTAAGTGAATACGGCATCGATGTTTCACGTGAAACGCATGAGCAATTGGAGCATTTCGCGGCCTTATTTCAGAAATGGGCGCGCAAAATCAACCTCATAGCTCCGTCCACCCTAGAACAGCTCTGGACGCGACACATCATTGACTCGTTGCAGATCCGGAACATTGTGTCTGAACCGAGCCGTTGGATTGATCTCGGCAGTGGGGGCGGCTTTCCCGGTGTCATCACCGCCATCGTCCTTGCAGAACATCAGACAGGCTGGATTGATCTGGTGGAAAGCAACAACAAGAAGTGCAGTTTCCTGCGCATGGCGCTCGCGGAGACGGGTGGTCGAGGGACCGTTCACCCCATAAGAATTGAGGAAGCTGCGAAATCTCTTGCCGCTCCTCAGCACGTCTCCGCTCGCGCTCTGGCAGACCTGGATAGCTTGTTCGATTACGTGAATCCGTGGGCGGTCGCCAATCCGGAACTAAAGCTGATTTTGCATAAAGGTCGGGATTACCAGGCTGAGATCGACAAAGCGCGTGACCGCTGGGACTTTGATCTGGTAAAACATCAGAGCGTTGTCGAGCAGGACTCCGTAATCTTGGAAATTTCCTCGCTGACGCGCAGGGTTTAACGCTTCGGGTGCCAAATGAGTCTCGAGAAAAACCGCATCATTACCATCGCCAACCAGAAGGGTGGCGTGGGGAAGACTACGACGGCCATAAACCTGGCAACTGCATTGGCAGCCATCGGCGAGAGGGTCCTCATTGTCGATCTGGATCCCCAGGGTAATGCCAGTACCGGACTCGGGATCGATCGGCGCGATCGCCGGCTTTCGTCCTACGACGTGCTGATTGGCTCTCACTCGATCACTGAAGCTGCATTGGAGACCGCTGTACCCAATCTCTGGATTGTTCCGTCAACCATGGACCTCCTGGGATTCGAGATGGAGATCTCGCAACAATCGGATCGCGTATTTCGCCTGAAAAAAGCTCTCGGCCTGGATGATGCGCATACATTCAGCTATGTTTTGCTCGATTGCCCGCCATCCTTCAACCTGTTGACTATGAACGCCATGGCCGCGGCGCATTCGGTGCTTGTTCCTCTTCAGTGCGAATTCTTCGCCCTTGAGGGACTGAGCCAGTTGCTCGAAACGATCAACCAGGTGCGGCACACCGTCAATCCAGGTCTGGACATTCAGGGTATCGTCCTGACCATGTTCGACTCACGCAATAATCTGGCGCAACAGGTCGTGAGCGACGTCCGCGAGCATCTCGGTGAAAAGGTGTATAGCACGCTCATTCCGCGCAATGTTCGAGTATCCGAAGCACCTTCCTATGGTAAGCCGGCTATCCTTTACGACCTAAAGTGTGCCGGCAGCCAGGCCTATCTGCAGCTGGCTTCCGAGGTTATTCAGCGCGAGCGGCAGCGCAAGGCTGCCTAATCCGTCGTACAAGGGTGAGAGTATGAGCGAAGACGTATCGAAACGCCGTCTCGGGCGTGGCTTGGCAGCGCTGATCGGGGAGATGGATCAACCCGTCCCTGTCGGTGAGACGCGGGCTACGGTCAATCCGGATCGCACCGTTCCAATCGAATTTGTCGCTCGCAGCCCCAAGAATCCACGACGCTATTTTGACGAGTCGGAATTACAGGATCTGGCAGGATCGATCCGGCAGCATGGGATCGTGCAGCCTGTCGTGGTCAGAACCACTGGAAATGATCGCTATGAGATCATCGCCGGTGAACGTCGTTGGCGCGCTGCGCAGCTGGCAGGACTCGTCGAAATTCCGGTGATCGTCCGCGATGTGGATGATCGCACGGCACTTGAGCTGGCGATTGTTGAAAACGTTCAGCGTGCGGACCTTAATCCGCTAGAAGAGGCTCTTGGTTACGAGCAGCTGATAGCAGAGCACGGCTATACCCAGAACGATCTGGGCGAAATCATCGGCAAAAGTCGTAGCCATGTCGCCAACAGCCTGCGTTTGCTGAAGCTGCCTGACCCTGTTCGGGACATGTTGGCAGATGGGAGTCTGTCGGCCGGACATGCTCGTGCGCTGGTTTCGACGCCCGATCCGCTGGCGCTGGCAAAGACGATCGCGCAGAAAGGTCTTTCTGTGCGCGACGCCGAGAAGCTGGCGCAGAATCACATCAAGGCACAGCATGCACCGGCGCCGGTCGATACACGGGAACAGAAGGATTCGGACACAATTGCGCTTGAACGCAGTCTTTCCGACCGTCTGGGCCTTTCTGTCTCGATCAACCACAAGGGGGGCGGCGGCCAGCTGAAGATCAATTACAAATCTCTCGAGCAACTCGAAGAGATCTGCCGCCTGTTGGAAACACGCTAATCAGCTGCGGCGGTTTCGCCGGGCAGCTTGCAGCGTTGTTGCTAGCAACGTCTGGATGGCAAGATTGTCTTCCAGCGCCGCATTCTGTCTGCTTTGCAGAATGGCGGAATTCAGCCGCGCACTTTCGCGGGCCAGGTCAGAACTGTTCCAGTTCCGTAACGCTCTCTCGATGATCGGTTTGCGCTTGAAGTGAATGCCGCGCCCCAGGGTCTGCAGGATCTGGGCCGGCTGCTGTTGCCGCTCCTCCATCTCCAGTCGCATGTTCTCCAACAGCTGCATCTGTTTCATCGTGCCCTGCAGCACGAGAAAAACCGCCGTTTTGGATGCAATGACCTTCTGGACTGCATGGAGGAAGCCGTCCGGATCGCCGCTGAGTACCGCGTCCACCACCTCGTCCGTCGAGACGGCACTCGCGTCCCCCACAATCTCGAGTACATGCCTCTCGTCGATCAGATCGTCCTTCATGCAGTAAAGCACGAGCTTCTGTATTTCGTTGCGTGATGCGATGCGATCCCCACCGAGGGAATCCAGCAACAATTGGCGGGCCGCTGGGGTGATCCTGAGATTGGCGCTGGCTAGTTCGGCGTCAATCAAGCCGTTCAACGCTTTGGCATCATCCTGATAGCAGGCAATGCAAGCGATGCTACGCTCACTTTCAGCCACTTTCCTAAGCGCCGAGCCCTTCTTGAGGTCTCCCGCCTCGACCAGCAGATAGCTGCCTTCTGGTGGATTGGCCGCCAGATAAGTCAGCCCGTCAATCAATTGTTTTTCGTTGGCAGCACCCCGTACCCAGATCAACTTCTCGCCGCCAAAGAGGCCGAATGCATTCACCTCATCAATCAGGCGACCGGGATCTGACTGGATGTCCGAGACGTCCAAGCGGATTACAGCGAAGCCGTCGGACAAATCAACACCCGTCGTGCCCGCTACCTGCGCGGCGCGTTCAGCAACCAGGCCCCGATCGGGGCCATAGATGACGAACAATCGGTAGTGCCTCGCCGATTTGGCCAGAAAGCTATCGAACTCATGGGATTTGATTTCGGCCATGGTCGTCGCGTATCAGCGACCGAGAGCCATTGCGAGGTCAGCGTAGATGAACTCCGCAAGCTCCCTTGCAGCCCGCGTCTCTGCGTCCCGTACCGCTCTCAGCTTTGCAAACTCCTGTCGTGGATAGTCGAAGAGAGCTACCCCCGTACGGCGTCCGGTCTTCAGGATGGTGTCGTCAGAAACGCGCTTGAGGGTATAAGTGCCCACGACAGCCGCTCGGCCTGCGTTGGGTGTATCGGCTGCCTCGTCGAGCAGGATGCCTTCCACGCCGCCGCTGACCACCAGATCCACGCGGTATTCAGGTGCTGACGGTTCTTTGCCGCCGCTTGTCAGGAAGATCAGCCGATTTCGGGTCTCGAGACCGACGCGACTGGACGCCTCCGAATAGGCAATGGCGGCCAGGGCGCCGCGTGTTTCACCGTTGGCGTCCTGATAAAGGGGACGTGCCTGGCATCCGGCCAGAAGCAGAGCCGCGCCGATCAGAAGCGAGCGCCGAAGCACCGTGGAAGGCTTGAGTTCAGAGGACAATGTTCACGATCCTTAGCGGGACAACGATGATCTTCTTCGGCGCCTGGCCGTTGAGCGCGGCCTTGACGGCGTCGAGTGCCAGCACGGCATCCTGAACGGTATTCTGGTCTGCGTCGCGCGCAATTGTCAATTCGGCGCGCTTCTTGCCGTTGATCTGCACAGGAAGAACGATCTCGTTCTCGGCAACCAGAGTTTCGTCGAATTGCGGCCAGGCAGACTTCGCGATCAATCCGTCATTGCCGAGGATGGACCAGCACTCTTCGGCCAGATGCGGCGTCATCGGTGCAATCAGTTGCACGAGGATCTCGACCGCATTGCGGACCGCACCAACATAGGCCGCATCACCCTGCCCTGCTGCCACCTGGGTCAGCGGAGCCGCCAAGGCATTGACCAGCTCATAAATGCGCGCGATCGCCTTGTTAAAGGCAAGCTTGTCCAGGTCACCCTGAACAGCCTTGAGTGTCTTATGAGCGATCTGCGAAACCGGCAGCGCGTCACCATCCTTAGCCGGATTCGCCGGCACGGATTTCAAGCGGTCTGCAGCTTCGGAGATCAAACGCCAGACCCGCTGGACAAAGCGGTGAGCGCCTTCGACGCCGGCTTCCGACCAGATGACGTCGCGGTCTGGCGGCGAATCCGAGAGCACGAAGAAGCGGGCGGTGTCTGCTCCATAGGAGCCGATGATGTCATCGGGATCGACGACGTTCTTCTTCGACTTCGACATCTTTTCGATCGAGCCAATCTTGGCTTCCTGCCCGTTGCTCAGGAGGTAGGCCCGACGCGTACCCTCGCTCTCCTCGATCCTCAGATCGACTGGAGCCACCCATTCGCGTTCCAGGCCTTCGCCGATGCTATAGGTTTCATGGACCACCATGCCCTGGGTGAAGAGGCCTTTGAAGGGCTCTTTCAGTCCAACGTGACCGGTTTCGCGCATCGCACGGGTGAAGAAGCGGGAATAGAGCAAATGCAGGATCGCATGCTCGATACCGCCGATATACTGATCGACCGGTAGCCAGTGGCTCGCGACCGCCGGATCCGTGGGATTGTCTTCCCAGGGTGCCGTGAAGCGGGCGAAGTACCAGCTGGAGTCGACAAACGTGTCCATCGTGTCGGTCTCGCGACGGGCATCCTTGCCGCAGCATGGGCAGGCAACGTGGCGCCAGGTTGCATGACGGTCGAGCGGGTTGCCGGGCTTGTCGAAACTGACATCGTCGGGGAGTTTGACCGGCAGATCCTTCTTCGGAACCGGCACGACGTCGCAGTCGTCGCAGTGGATGACCGGGATCGGGCAGCCCCAATAGCGCTGACGGGAGATGCCCCAGTCGCGCAGACGGAAGTTGACCTTGCGTTCGCCCTGCGGCGCGCCGTTCAACTGCTGTGACGACAGGCGATTGGCGACTTCCTCAAAGGCTTCCGTCGTGGTCATGCCATCCAGGAAACGCGAATTGATCATTACGCCATCATCGGTATAGGCGGTATCGCCAACCGCGAAGCTCGCGGCGTCAACATCCTTAGGCATGACAACCGGGACGACCGGCAGATTATACTTGCGGGCGAAATCCAGGTCGCGCTGGTCGCCGGAAGGGCAGCCGAAGATCGCGCCCGTGCCGTATTCCATCAGGACGAAATTCGCAACATAGACCGGCAGCTCCCAGCTTGGATCAAGCGGGTGCTTCACTCGGATGCCGGTGTCGATGCCCTTCTTCTCGGCGGTTTCCAACGCCGCCAAAGAGGTGCCGGCATGGCGGCATTCCTGGCAGAAGGCATCGACGGCCCCGTCGCGGGCTGCCGCCTCCTTGGCCATCGGATGATCGGCGGCGATCGCCAGGAATGATGCGCCGAACAGGGTATCGGGACGGGTGGTGTAAACCGTGACTTCGCTGGCTTCGCTGCCGGACGCGACTTCCCAGCGGATGGCCATGCCTTCCGAGCGGCCGATCCAGTTCTTCTGCATCAGCCGGACCTTTTCCGGCCACTGGTCGAGTTCGTCCAATGCGTCGAGCAGGTCCTGGCTGAAGTCGGTGATCTTGAAGAACCACTGCGTCAGTTCGCGCTGTTCGACCAGCGCACCCGAACGCCAGCCGCGGCCATCGATGACCTGCTCGTTGGCGAGCACGGTCATGTCCTCCGGGTCCCAGTTGACCTTGGAGTTCTTGCGGTAGACCAGACCCTTTTCCAGAAAATCCAGGAACAGGTGCTGCTGACGGTGGTAGTAGTCGACGTCACAGGTCGCAAACTCGCGCGACCAGTCGAGCGACAGGCCCATCGATTTCAGCTGACCACGCATGGTTGCGATGTTCTCGTAGGTCCAGGCCTTGGGATGGACCTTGTTCTTCATCGCGGCGTTTTCAGCCGGCATTCCGAAAGCATCCCAACCCATCGGGTGGAGAACGTTATAGCCGCGGGCGCGCTTGTAACGGGCAACCACGTCACCCATGGCGTAGTTGCGGACATGGCCCATATGGATACGCCCCGACGGATAGGGGAACATCTCGAGGACGTAGTATTTCTCGCGCGGATCGGCATTGTCGGTCTCGAAGACCTTGTCCTCGGCCCATTTTGCCTGCCAACGGGGCTCGGCGTCGCGCGGATTGTAACGTTCGGTAGCCATGGATCGCATTTCCGGGAATAGCATCAAAAAGAGAGGGCCGACCTTCATCATGAAACCGACGAAGCGTCAAGTTTTTGAGGCATTCGGGCGGGCTTTCGAGCCGAGCGCTTGCCATGACCGGAGCTTGGGATTACCCCCTTGCAGAACGATCTGGTCATGACAGATATCGGATAGATGAAAACGAGGATTGGGTATGTCGGTTGAAGAGCGGCTTCAGGATGTCCGGGACAAGATCGCAAGGGCAGCACAGGAAGCCGGTCGTAAGCCGGATTCCATTTCGCTGGTTGCGGTGTCAAAGACCTTTGATGCCGAGCACATCCGACCGACGATCGTCGCGGGTCAGCGGGTATTCGGAGAAAACCGTGTACAGGAAGCCCAGGGGAAATGGCCTGATCTGAAGTCGGAAACTCCTGATCTCGAGCTGCATCTGATCGGCCCCCTTCAGTCCAACAAGGCAGCGGATGCTGTGGCGCTTTTCGATGTCATCGAGACGGTTGATCGCGAGAAGATCGCCCGGGCGCTGGCGGAGGAAGCCAAACGGCAGGGACGTTCGATCCGCTTCTACATCCAGGTCAATACCGGCCTCGAGCCGCAGAAGGCCGGCATCGCGCCCGATGACGTTGCTTCCTTTGTCGCGCTCTGCCGCGATGAACTTGCGATGCAGGTCGAGGGCCTGATGTGCATCCCTCCAGTCGACGAAAATCCTGGGCCACATTTCGCACTGCTCGCTAAGCTTGCCGCTGAAAACGGTCTTGCGAAGCTCTCCATGGGCATGTCAGGCGATTTCGAGACAGCCATCGGTTTCGGTGCGACGAGCGTGCGTGTCGGCTCAGCGATTTTTGGCACACGTTAAGTTGCCTTAGACCTTCGGCATAGCGCTTTGGTCTCTCTTTCCTCCTTCCTTCGTCGATCCTAAAATGACGGTAGAGGCGAAAGCCGAAGCGTTGTCATGGGAGGATCGGCATGCGCGACAACTATCAGGACATCTATGACTCCTGGAAGGCGAGCCCTGAGGGCTTCTGGGCCGCGGCTGCGCAAGAGATTGATTGGTCGAAGAAGCCTGAAGCGGTTTTTGACCCCTCGCAAGGCGCCTATGGCCGCTGGTTTCCTGGCGGAGAAACCAACACCTGCTTCAACTGCGTTGACCGGCATATCGAAGCGGGCCGTGGGGCCGAGACTGCAGTCATCTATGATAGTCCGATGACGGGGCAGACGGCGCGCTACAGCTATGATCAGGTTCTGGTCGAAGTGTCTGCAATTGCGGCAGTTCTCCGCAATCACGGTGTGGGCAAGGGTGACCGGGTCATCATCTACATGCCGATGATCCCGGAGGCGGTTTTCTCAATGCTTGCCTGTGCGCGTATCGGCGCTGTGCACTCCGTGGTCTTCGGCGGATTTGCGGCACATGAGCTGGCAACCCGCATTGACGATTCGGGAGCGAAAGTGGTGATCGCTGCAAGTTGCGGCCTGGAGCCCGGGCGTATCGTTCCGTACAAGCCGCTGGTCGATCAGGCACTTGATATGGCAAAGGTGAAGCCGGATTACTGCTTCGTCCTGCAGCGCGACCAGTAACACGCACCCCTACGGTACGAACATGGGGATGTCGACCTGGCCCTGGCGATGGAGCAGGAAAAGGTCAATGGGACCAGCATTGCCTGCGTGCCTGTGGCCGCCACCGATCCGCTCTACATCCTTTACACATCCGGCACCACCGGACAGCCAAAGGGTGTCGTGCGCGACAATGGTGGCCACATGGTCGCTCTCAACTGGACCATGAAAAACATTTACGGCGTCAAGCCCGGGGAGGTTTTCTGGGCCGCCTCCGATATTGGTTGGGTTGTCGGGCATTCCTACATCGTCTATGGGCCGCTTTTGGCCGGCAATGCGACGGTTATCTTCGAAGGCAAGCCCGTGGGCACTCCGGACGCTGGCACCTTCTGGCGTGTGGTGAGCGATCACGACGTCAAGGTGCTGTTCACGGCACCGACGGCTTTCCGGGCAATTCGACGCGACGATCCCGAAGGCGAACATGTTGCCCGCTATGACCTGTCCGGCCTCCGTGCTCTTTTCCTCGCAGGAGAGAGAGCCGATCCGGAGACCCTGAAATGGGCCGAGCGGATCTTGAAGATCCCGGTTATTGATCACTGGTGGCAGACGGAAACAGGCTGGGCGATCGCAGCCAATCCGGCGGGTATCGGCCTGCTTCCGGTGAAGCACGGATCGCCGGCCAAGGCCATGCCGGGCTATGCGCTCGAAGTTGTTGACGACGCCGGTCATCCGGTAGCGCCTGGAACGCTCGGCAATATAGTGGCCAAGCTTCCCCTGCCCCCGGGTTGTCTTGTGACCTTCTGGAATGCCGACGAGCGCTTCCGGACTTCGTGTCTGGAAGAGTTTCCCGGCTACTACAAGACTGCCGATGCCGGCCTCATCGATGAGGAAGGCTATGTCTTTGTCATGGCCCGGACCGATGACATCATCAATTGTGCCGGCCATCGTCTGTCAACGGGAGCCATGGAAGAGGTCTGCGCCATGCATCCCGATGTTGCTGAATGCGCGGTGATCGGCATCGCCGACGAGCTCAAGGGGCAGATCCCCTGCGGTTTCCTCGTGCTCAAGAAGAACGTGCACCGGGACCATGCTCTCATCAGCAAGGAACTCGTCCAGCTGGTGCGCGACGAGATCGGGCCGGTGGCTGCTTTCAAGATGGTGCTGATGGTTGATCGATTGCCAAAAACCCGCTCGGGCAAGATCCTGCGCGGTACGATGCAGAAGATTGCAGATGGCTTGCCGTGGAAGATGCCGGCGACAATCGACGATCCGGCAATCCTGGACGAAATTACGGCCGTCCTGCAGGCACATGGGCAGGTTCCTGTCATGGCAAAACCTGCCGCAAGCGCGTGAAGCCGAATTCGGCCATCAAAAAACCCCGGGCGCCTTCGGCGACCGGGGTTTTGAAAGCCGTAATGGATGAGACAATCAGTATTGATCGTCTTCCTCGTCGCTCGGGCGATCTGACTTGAGCGATTGCAGCTTGGCAAAGACGGCGTTGGCGTCGATTTCCTTCTCTTCCTCGCGCTCGTAACCGTAACCCAAATTCTCGGTCTCGCTTGTAGACTGCAGGGTCGCGCCAAGTTCGGCAGCGGTCGGCAGTGGACGGCCCTTGGATGCCTTTTCCACTTCCAGGTCGAGGTCGATCTGGCTGCAGAGGCCGAGCGTGACCGGGTCCATCGGCGCCAGGTTGGCGGAATTCCAGTGGGTGCGATCACGGATCTGCTCGATCGTCGATTTCGTCGTGCCGACCAGACGGGAGATCTGCGCATCCTTCAGTTCAGGATGATTGCGCACCAGCCAGAGAATGGCGTTGGGGCGATCCTGGCGCTTCGAGACCGGCGTGTAGCGCGGGCCGCGGCGCTTCGAGTCGGGAACGCGAACCTTTGGCTCAGAGATCTTGAGCTTGTAGTTCACGTCCTTCTCGGCGCGGGCGATTTCGTCACGCGAGAGCTGGCCGGTCGCGATCGGGTCGAGACCCTTGATGCCCTGAGCTGCTTCGCCGTCTGCGATTGCCTTCACCTCAAGCGGGTGCAGCTTGCAGAACTGCGCGATCTGATCGAACGACAGCGCGGTATTATCGACGAGCCATACAGCGGTCGCCTTCGGCATGAGCAGTGTCTGGGCCATGGATACAATCCTTCTGAGGGTCCGCGCCGGTTGTCGCGGGCCGTGGGTTTAAACCACTATTTCCGGGAATTCGGCGTCCTTATAGCGATTATGTAACGAAATTGCAATTCGCGAAGTCACGAATGACCTTTGTCTAATTGCTGGCCATGTTGCAGGTGCTATGTATGTCGGCGATAGGCCGGGGAGGACGGTCCTGGTCGCCAGTAGTGGCCCGTCAACATGAGGAGGAGTTCATGTCAGCCAAAACCTATCCGGTGCTGAAATCGGCAAAAGTCCGCGCCCTGATCGACGATGACAAATATCAGAAATGGTATCAGGAGAGCGTCGAAGATCCCGAGAAATTCTGGGGCAAGCACGGCAAGCGGATCGATTGGTTCAAGCCCTATACGAAGGTCAAGAACACCTCCTTCAAGGGCAAGGTTCCCGTCAAGTGGTTCGAAGACGGCCTCACCAACGTCTCCTATAACTGCATCGACCGTCATCTGAAGACGCATGGCGAACAGACCGCCATCATCTGGGAAGGTGACAATCCCTATATCGACAAGAAGATCACCTATAACGAGCTCTACGAGCATGTTTGCCGTATGGCGAACGTCCTGAAGAAGCACGGCGTCAAGAAGGGTGACCGCGTCACCATCTACATGCCGATGATTCCGGAAGCAGCCTATGCGATGCTGGCCTGCGCCCGTATCGGTGCGATCCATTCTGTCGTCTTCGGCGGCTTCTCACCGGAAGCCCTTGCCGGCCGTATCGTCGACTGCGAATCGACCTTCGTCATCACCTGCGACGAGGGTGTTCGTGGCGGAAAGCCGGTTCCGCTCAAGGAAAACACCGATATCGCGATCGATATCGCAGCCAAGCAATATGTCATCGTCAACAAGGTTCTGGTCGTTCGCCGCACCGGCGGCAAGATCGGCTGGGCACCGGGCCGTGACATCTGGCATCATCAGGAAGTGCATACGGTCAAGGCGGAGTGCCCCCCGGTCAAGATGAAGGCGGAAGACCCGCTGTTCATCCTCTATACCTCGGGTTCGACCGGAAAGCCGAAGGGCGTCATGCACACGACGGGCGGTTACCTCGTCTATGCCTCAATGACGCATGAGTATGTCTTCGACTATCATGAGGGAGACGTCTACTGGTGCACGGCCGATGTCGGCTGGGTCACCGGTCACTCCTACATCGTCTATGGTCCGCTCTCGAACTGTGCGACGACGCTGATGTTCGAAGGTATTCCGACCTTCCCGGATCAGGGACGGTTCTGGGAAGTGATCGAGAAGCACAAGGTCAACATCTTCTACACTGCGCCGACCGCCATCCGTTCGCTGATGGGGGCGGGTGACGAGTTCGTCAAGCGTTCGGACCGTTCGTCGCTCCGCCTTCTCGGGTCTGTGGGTGAGCCGATCAATCCGGAAGCCTGGGAATGGTATTACAACGTCGTTGGCGAGCAGAAGTCGCCCGTCGTCGATACTTGGTGGCAGACGGAAACCGGCGGCATCATGATCACGCCGCTGCCGGGCGCCACGGCGCTGAAGCCTGGTTCGGCAACCCGACCGTTCTTTGGGATCAAGCCTGAGCTTGTCGACAACGAAGGAAACGTTCTGGAAGGCGCCACCGACGGCAATCTCTGCATTACCGACAGCTGGCCGGGTCAGGCGCGGTCGGTCTATGGCGACCACGACCGTTATGTGCAGACCTACTTCTCGACCTACAAGGGCAAGTACTTCACCGGTGACGGCTGCCGGCGCGACGAAGATGGATACTACTGGATCACCGGTCGTGTGGACGACGTTCTGAACGTTTCCGGTCACCGCCTGGGAACGGCGGAAGTCGAATCTGCGCTGGTTTCGCACCACCTCGTTTCCGAAGCGGCCGTCGTCGGCTATCCGCACAACATCAAGGGCCAGGGCATCTATTGCTACGTCACCCTGATGTCGGGTCACGAGGGCAATGATGCGCTGCGTGCAGATCTCGTGAAACATGTCCGTACAGAGATCGGCCCGATTGCGACGCCGGACAAGATCCAGTTCGCACCCGGCCTGCCGAAGACCCGCTCTGGCAAGATCATGCGCCGCATCCTGCGCAAGATCGCTGAGGACGATTTCGGCGCGCTTGGTGACACCTCGACGCTCGCCGATCCGGCTGTCGTCGACGACCTGATCGCCAATCGCCAGAACAAGAGCGCCTGACAGCAAAACACACCGGGAGCTTGAGCAAGCTCCCGGTGTCTTCAACATCCTATGACGCGTCGTATCTCGTTGACCTGTTCTCGTGTGGAACAGACGTTCTCACAAGGGATGCCGTCATTATCACCATCTGCCCGGCTATAGCCATTGCACCAGAGGATGACTGCCTCTTCACAGCTCGTAACCTGTTTGCAGGTCCGCGCGGCGAATTCTGTGCCAGCTGCCTGCGCACCGTTTGCGCAGACCATTGGCGCTGAAAGCAGCATAACCAGGAGGAATGCGAGGCGCCTGCGGAACATCTGATGAATCAACATGCGCTTACAAAGCCGATTCGGGCGGCCGCTGTCCACCACTCGGCTGCAACCATTAGTCGGGGCAGGCCTGCTTCGGTTTCCGCTTTCCCGCGTAAGGGTGAGCCAGTCCGCGCTGCATCAGTGCCTGCGCCAAATCCTGTCCGTCATCCGTCTTGAGTGTTGCCACGACACGGCCAAAATACTTGTCGCCGCTGATTTCCGTCAGCGTGACGTTGTGTCGTCCATCCACCATTGCGCTCAAGGCTTGTTTGGCAAGATTGGCCGACTGACGAAATGCCGCGCAAGATGAGTTGACCTCCGCGGTATCGATCCCACGCAGTCGAACATAGGTTCGGATTCGCTGGTTCGGCCATGGCATGGCATCGACAAGAACGGTGTCGCCGTCGACGACCCGTATAATGGCCGCCTTGACCGGACCGAATAGTTCATACGCCCCAGCCGTGAGGGGGTGCCCTAGACCGGGCAACAGCAATAATCCAAGGAGAAGTGGGGCGCGTCGGAACATAATAGGAACATATTCCGAAGTGTCGCGGCGATCAATAGGTAAAATTTCCTCTCAGAAATCGATTGCGCGACCCTTGATTTCCCAATCCCCGAAGCGAGCAGGATCGGCTCCACCGCGTCCGCCGATCTCTGGCGGCATCTCAGTCGCTGCTTCCTTGCGACGCCGCTCCTCGGCTTCGGCGAGTGCGCGCTTCGCGGCCGGGCTCAACTCACGTGGCTGTTCTTCCACCTCGATTTGGGCTTCACGATCTTCTGACATCACATCGTCCTTTGCTGAGACGGCATTTCATGCGCAAACATTGAAATTGGTGTGGCCGCTTTTTAAATCAACAGTCGAAAACGGCAAGATAACTGCTAGTGCGCTGCTTATGGAGGAGCACGACATGAATACCATGCGGACTGCGATGCTGCTCGCCTTCATGACTGCCCTTTTCATGGGCGTCGGCTTCCTGATCGGCGGCAGGGGCGGGATGATGATCGCCTTTGTCGTCGCCGCCGGCATGAACTTCTTCTCCTACTGGAATTCGGACAAGATGGTGCTGCGTGCTTACCGGGCGCAGGAGGTCGATGAGAGGACGGCGCCAGAGTTCTACGTGATGGTGCGCGACCTGGCGCGCAATGCCGGTCTGCCAATGCCGAAGGTTTACGTGTTCGACAGTCCTCAGCCGAATGCCTTCGCAACCGGTCGCAATCCGCAGAATGCCGCGGTCGCAGCTTCGACCGGCCTCCTGCGGCGACTCACTCCGGAAGAGGTTGCCGGCGTGATGGCGCATGAACTCGCCCATATCGAAAATCGCGACACATTGACCATGACGATCACGGCAACGCTTGCCGGTGCAATCTCGATGCTCTCGAATTTCGCTTTCCTGTTTTCAAGTGGGCGTAGCGATCGCAACAACCCTCTCGGTATCATCGGTGTCATCGTCGCGATGATCGTTGCGCCGCTTGCTGCCATGCTGGTTCAGATGGCGATCAGCCGGACGCGGGAATATGCCGCCGACCGTCGTGGCGCAGAAATCTGCGGTCAGCCGCGGTGGCTCGCTTCGGCACTTCAAAAGATTGCCGGCGACGCGGCGCAAATCGAGAACCTTGATGCGGAGCGCAATCCTGCAACAGCGCATATGTTCATCATCAATCCTCTCAACGGCCAGCGGATGGACAACCTCTTCTCCACCCATCCGAACACGAAGAACCGGATCGAGGCGCTGCTGGCGATGACTGATATCCACTCTGGGGGATCGACGCAGCCGGAGCCCACTGTTAAGGCAACGCGCACTGCGCGTTCCGTCCCGACCACCGGTTGGGGGCGCGGCAAAGCCGAAACACCCAAAGGACCATGGTCTTGAGCGATCGATCGACGGGCAAACCCAAAAACAAGCAGATCGGTAACAGGAACCATCGCGAACGCGTTCCCAGGCAACCCTTGAAGCCTGGTCTCGAGGCCCGTATTGCAGCCACCCGGATTCTTGCGGCCGTCGTCGATCGAAAAACCTCGCTCGATGGGATGCTGGATCCCGAGCACGGCAATCCGGCCTTTCTGCCGCTCAACGAGGCTGATCGAGGCCTTGTCAAAGCAATCCTTCAGAGCGCGCTGCGGCACTTGCCGCGAATTGACGCGATCATTGCCAGCCTCCTCGATAGCCCGCTTCCAGAAGGGGCTCGCTCTCTTCATCACCTTCTGGTCGTTGCTGCGGCGCAGATGCTCTATCTTGACGTTCCAGACCATTCGGCCGTCGATCTTGCGGTGGAGCAGGCGAATGGGGACCCCCGCAGCCGACGTTTTGCCAAGTTGGTCAACGCCATCCTGCGGCGCATTGGTCGGCAAAAGGCAGAATTGTTGGCAAGCGTGGAAGACCTTCCCTGTATGCCGGCCTGGTTCATGCAGCGACTGACCGAGGTCTACGGTCAGGACCACGCATTGGCGATTGCTGCCTCGCAGCTCCAGCCACCGACGATCGATCTGACCGTGAAGTCTGACCCGGCCGCCTGGGCGGAACGGCTGGGTGGGCAGGTCTTGCCGACCGGCAGCGTGCGGCTCGATCGCTTCCGTGGGGCGATAACCGCGCTTGAAGGTTTCGAAGACGGGGACTGGTGGGTTCAAGATGCCGCCGCTGCCATTCCTGCCAAGTTGTTCGGCGATCTTCATGGAAAGCGCGTCGCCGATCTGTGTGCTGCTCCGGGCGGCAAGACAGCCCAGCTGGCGCTGGCCGGTGGCGAAGTGGTCGCCGTCGAACAGTCTTCGTCACGGCTCAAGCGGCTGGATGGCAATCTGGCGCGGCTCGGCCTGCAGGTTGAGACCCGGTGCAGCGATCTCATGACCATAGACGAGAAGGACAGCTTTGATGCGATCCTGCTGGATGCGCCTTGCTCATCCACGGGAACGACTCGACGCCATCCGGATGTCTTGTGGACGAAGAATTCGGATGACATCGCCAAACTTGCGGCGCTTCAGGAAAAACTGCTGCGCCACGCACTGACTCTCCTCAAGCCGGGCGGGCGCCTGGTGTTCTCCAATTGCTCCATCGACCCATCGGAGGGTGAGGAGATCATCGATCGTTTGCTGGCAGATTTTCCCGACGTTCGCTTGCTGCCGATCGATCCAAACGCGTGGGCAGGGCTTGAAATGGCAGTCACCCCCAGGGGTGAATTTCGAACCACGCCGGCGATGCTGGCGGAGCAAGGCGGCCTTGACGGCTTCTACGCCGCGGTCATTGCTAAAATTTAACTAATAACTGAATAAACCTGTTGGCAAGTTTGCTCGAGTAACTCCGGTCGCTCCGCATGTGCGACACATGGCGGTAAGACATGAAATTTCGTGCCCCCCGTTACCGGGGCCGGAGGTTCTTCGTCTCTTCCGGATCAGCTTGGCCGGACAACTGGAATGACTGGATCATCAGGATCCGGTTACAGGAAACAGCATGCGAATCAACGATCGCACCCGACTGATTTCGCTACACGTTGCCGAGGCCTGGCGGCAGACGCGGCAGGCGGCGGCTGCGCTGAAACTGCCCTTGGGGCAACGTGGCCGTTTCCGAATCAATCGGGTGGTTATCGCGCCCACCGACCTGAGGGCGATTGATTCCTTCGTTGCCGAAGAAATTCTCAACGGTCGCTATCCACTTGCCGGGCGGATTCTGGATGCCGGGCAGCAATCTCCCTTCGAGTTGGAATTGCCATCCGTGCAGTTCGCGCGTCGTCTTCACGGTTTTGGCTGGTTGAGGCATGTGCGCGCCGACAAGAGCGCTGCTGCCTGCCAGAATGCGCGTTGGATCACGGACCAATGGATCGGGCTTCACGGTAGCCGGACGAGAGGGGTCGCCTGGGACAGCGAAGTCGTCGCACGTCGTATCATGAGCTGGCTCTCCCATTCTCCAATCGTATTGCAGGATGCTGATGCCGGCTTCTACAGACGCTTCACAACCTCGCTCGGCCAGCAGGTGCGGTATCTGCAGCGGCGCGCCGATTCGCTCCCCGATGGATTGCCTCGCCTGAAAGCACGAATCGCGATTGCCATGGCCTCCATCGCTGCGGAGGCTCGGCCTGCCGCAATGCGACGCGCCGGGCGGCTGCTCGACCGGGAACTGGAGCGCCAGGTCTTGCCGGATGGAAGCCATATTTCCCGGAACCCTCAAGCCTCTGTCGATCTGCTCTTCGACCTCTTGCCCCTGCGCCAGAGCTACATCAATCTCGGTCATGAAGTGCCATCCAGGCTCATCCCGGTTATCGATCGGATGTTTCCCGCTGTCCGCTTCTTCCGGCATAGCAGCGGCGACCTCGCATTGTTCAACGGGTCCAGTTCCTCGCTCGCAACAGACCTGATGAGTGTATTGCGCTACGACGAAACCTCAGGCCAGACGTTCAAGGCTTTGCCGCATGGTCGGTTCCACCGCCTCTCCGCCGGCGATACGGTCATCCTTGTCGATACGGGGAAACCGATTTCAGCACGCTTGTCGACAACAGCCCATGCCGGTTGCCTTTCGTTCGAGCTGTCTTCCGGACGTAACCGCTTCATCGTCAACAGCGGGTCCCCGCGCTTCGCCGGGGAGCGGCTTCGGCAGCTTGCCCGCACCACCGCTGCTCACACCACCCTCTGTATCGGCGATATGTCTTCCGCGCGCATCGCCCATTCGTCTCGCCTGGGCCCTGTCATGGTTTCCGGCCCGTCGCGGGTCGAGATGGAGCGCCAGACAGGCCCTGATGGCAGTGATCGCCTCTCGGCCCGACATGACGGCTATGTCGAAAAGTTCGGCGTCCTCCACGAGCGGGAAATCCGCATCAACGAGCAGGGAAACAAGATCGCCGGCCGTGACCGCCTGCTTCTGCCGGACGGACTGCCAACGCCGAACCTTCCTGCTAGCGAGGTGGTGGCGCGCTTCCATATTCATCCATCGATCACTGTCGAGCGCGCCGATGACCGAAAAGTCCGTCTTGTTGCGCCGGACGGGGAAAGCTGGTCCTTCTCCATTCCGGTCGGTGCGATCACCATCGGCGAAGACGTATTTTTCGCCGATGTCTCCGGCATTCGCCCTTCGCAGCAGTTGGAGATCGTGTTCGAGGGACCTGAAATACGCTGGTTTCTCGCGCATCACGCCTGATGACGGCGATCTTGCGGTTTCATCGGAGATGAAGCTGTGCTAGGCGGCGGCATCGCGCCCGCTGCCGCATTTCCGGGCGCCCGCCAGCTCGGAGTGAACCACATGGCCGTCGTTTCCAAGAAGATCCCCGCCCCCGACCTTGTGCGCGTGCGTAACGCGCTTCTTTCGGTCTCCGACAAGACCGGCATCGTCGAGTTTGCGCAGGCGCTGCATGAACGTGGCGTTCGTTTGCTGTCGACTGGCGGCACCCACAAGACGCTGGCGGCTGCCGGTCTGCCAGTCACCGATGTCTCCGAGATCACTGGATTCCCGGAGATCATGGATGGGCGCGTGAAGACGCTGCATCCGCTCGTGCATGGTGGACTTCTTTCGATCCGTGACGATGCGGATCATGTCGAAGCGATGAAGGCCCACGGTATCGAAGCCATCGATCTCTCGGTCATCAATCTCTATCCTTTCGAGCAGGTCCGAGCCGCCGGCGGTGATTACCCCACCACCGTCGAAAACATCGATATCGGCGGCCCGGCGATGATCCGTGCCTCGGCTAAGAACCATGCCTATGTCACCGTAGTGACGGATGCCGCCGATTACCCGGAGGTGGTCGCAGCACTCGCAGAAAATGATGGCCAGACGACCTACAAGCTCCGGCAGCGTCTTGCGGCCAAGGCCTACGCTCGCACGGCTGCTTATGATGCGGCCATTTCCAACTGGTTTGCCGAGGCTCTCGAGATCGAGATGCCGACCTATCGCGCCATCGGCGGCGTGCTGAAGGAAAAGATGCGCTACGGTGAAAACCCGCATCAGAGCGCGGGCTTCTACGTCACCGGCGACAATCGTCCCGGGGTCGCGACTGCAACCCTGCTCCAGGGCAAGCAGCTCTCCTACAACAACATCAACGACACCGATGCCGCCTTCGAGCTCGTGGCCGAGTTTCCGCCGGAAAACGGTCCGGCCTGTGCGATCATCAAGCACGCGAACCCCTGCGGTGTCGCCACCGGATCCAGCCTCGTCGAAGCCTATAAGCGGGCGCTCGCCTGCGACAGCACCTCGGCTTTCGGCGGCATCATCGCGCTCAACCAGATCCTCGATGCCGAAACGGCTCAGGAAATCGTCAAGCTCTTCACGGAAGTCATCATTGCGCCTGAGGTAACCGACGAAGCCAAGGCGATCATCGCGGCCAAGCCAAATCTGCGCCTGCTGACGACGGGCGCCCTGCCTGATCCGCGGGCCCGCGGCGTCATGGCGAAGACCGTCTCGGGCGGTCTGCTGGTTCAGAGCCGCGACAATGTCATGGTCGAGGATCTCGAACTCAAGGTCGTGACCAAGCGTGCACCGACGGCAACCGAACTCGAGGACATGAAGTTCGCCTTCAAGATCGCCAAGCACGTCAAGTCCAATGCCGTGATCTATGCCAAGGACGGCCAGACGGCGGGCATTGGTGCCGGGCAGATGAGCCGTGTGGATTCCGCACGCATTGCCGCGCTGAAGGCTGAAGACGCGGCCAAGGCGCTTGGGCTTGCCGAACCGCTGACCAAGGGTTCGGCCGTTGCATCGGAAGCCTTTTATCCCTTTGCCGATGGTCTCCTGGCCGCAATTGCGGCTGGCGCAACCGCTGTCATCCAGCCGGGTGGTTCGATGCGTGACGAAGAGGTTATCGCGGCTGCCGACGAGCATGGGGTCGCAATGGTCTTCACCGGCGTCCGCCACTTCCGCCACTGAGCGGACATCCGTTGATTTCCAGGAGGGGCCGGTGGAGAAATCTGCCGGCCCTTTCCTTTGATCAGCGGTCGGTTGCGGGATAGCGCGTGGACCAGAGCAGTGCCAGTCCACCGACAAGGAAGATGAGCAGTGTCGCCATGCCCGCGCGGGCGGAGCCCGACCAGGCCGTGACCACCGAGAAGCTCAACGTCGCGAGGAAGCTAGTGGCGCGCCCGGAGAGCGAATAGATGCCGAAGTAGCGGCCCGCCTCATGCAATTCGACGCTGCGTGCCAGATAGGACCGGGAGGAAGCCTGGACCGGGCCAAAGGACATGCCGATCAGCAGACCGTAGAGGATGTAGGCCTTCTCTGCTGGCGTGGCGAAGATGCCGTCCGTTCCGGTGATCGGCAGGCTCACAAGCCCGAACAGGGTAAAGTCGACGCCGGTGGATATGATACCGAAGGTCGCGGTGATCAGCATGACGAGGCTGATGACGACGACGACCTTGGACCCCAGCGCCTTGTCCACACGGCCCGCCACGAGGCAGCCGAAGATGGCGACGACATTCAGGATGATCCCGTAGATCCCGATTTCCATGGTGGACCAGCCGAACATTGCCGCTGCAAAGACGCCGCCCAGCACCAGCAGACCATTCACGCCATCCTGATAAATCATTCGGGCGATCAGGAAGCGCAGGATGTTCGTGCGGTGACGCAGTTCAACGAGCGTGGAGCGGATTTCGCGAAGTCCGGAGCGAACGGCCGATCCCAAAGGCTTTCCCCGGGATGTATCGGGCGTGAAGAGAAACATCGGCAGGATGAACAGGAAGTACCAGATTGCGGAGATCGGACCTGTGATGCGGGCGTCCTCGCCGGTTGCTGGATCGAGCCCGAATAACGGATCGA
>JBKBON010000033.1:0-33698 GCA_046294755.1 Allorhizobium sp.
TGTCGGTCCACATCGTCGAACTCCGGAAGTTTGTTGCAAAACCCCGTGAATCAGCGACTTGGGATGGCGTCAAGCTAACCCGCTGACACCACTCAACTTAATTTCGGATCAGGCTCTAAGGTCAGACATCTACAACCTATCATTTTTCCTCTGGCCGATGGTTATTGTCATGGTGCTTCAAGCGCTAATGGCTGGTCGGTTTTCGACGTACGAAAAAAAGCGCGAGAAAGTAGGGGCCGCGACATAAAGTCTCTGAATAAGACACCTTATATCGCGGGTGATGATGCCACACTCAAGCCGATACAACTTCACATTGGCTTTTCCACGTGCGCTTCACCAGTTGAATGACGTGTAATCAATAAATTTGCTATACTTCCAGCAATGGAATTGATTTGCATTTCAAAAAAAGCAAAGTCGTCTGGCTTAGACAAAGCTATTTCTTCTTCAAGGATTTTGATAATTTGTTTTTTTAAGTCATCACGATCTAGGTTTTGTTTTTGCGTGACCATGTAATTCTCTCTCGATTTTGACCTAAGATTTGCCTTTTTAAGCGGATATAACTTCTCGCTGGCGCACGGCCCGTATCCCTATCGTCACTGTTGCGCCTGGGGCCGCATCGAGCGTCAGGTTTGCAATGTTGTTCGTGACGCTGCTGACGAAGGCATACTTCGCAGCACCAAGGCTGCTGAGCGGCGTGACGGTTATGCACCTGGCAGGAGGAGCGGCACCGCTTGCACCAGTGATCCCGCTCCAAGGCGTTAAACCGTGGCTGATTGCTGGCGTGGTGGAACTGGAAGCAAGAGAGGCTTCGTTTTCGGTCACAAAGCCTCTGTTGTTGGCAATAACCAGCGTGCCATTCATGCCGGTAAGAGCCATTGATAGCATCTCTCCTGCATTTGATCCGAGTGGAAGGAAGTCGTTGCCCTCGATAGCCAAAAGCTCCATCTGAGCGTCCGCTGATCCAAGAGTTCGGGTTTGGACGTTGAACCAGCGTTTCGTTGTGGCAACGGCGCGGTTGCTCAAAACGTTGTTTTTGATCGATGCGCTTTTGAGCTTGGTGTTTCGGATTAGAGCAAAAAGCCTCGCTATATTCAGAGTGCAGCTTGCATCAAACTCAAGAAGATTGCCATGAACCTGCAAACTGATCTCATTCGGCGTCGCCTCAAGCAACGTCGCGCCAAAACGGATCAAGACGACTTCCGAAGAAGGAAGATTTATACCGCGTCCGACAATCTTATTGTCGTTGATGGTGTATAGCGACGCGTTACTAGCCGCCACGATTCCAAGACCAGCAGAGATTTCGATGTAGTTTCCTGAGATCGAAACAAACTCCTTGTTGCCGGAGGCATCGGAAATCGCGATCCCTGTCGTTCCAATAAAGCGATTGCCTGAAATGGTAACACTGTCACACTCATTTCTAATTCCGTTCGATCCGCTGGAAGCGACGGCAGCGCTGTAATCGTTAGTGAATCGGACGGTGTTGTCTGTGACGATGCAATTTGATCGGACGAAATCGCTCCGCTTGCAGTTTATAGCACCCTGCTCTGCACCAGCGTTTACGAGAGTGTTCCCGGAGATTACGACATCTCTACCCTTCGTATAAATGCCTTCAGTGTTAATTCCTTGGGCGGATGTTAGGTCGAAGACGGAGTTCGCCTCAATCGTAATTCTTGTACCCGAAACAATGAAAGCATTGACGTCACCATGTCCCGATGTGCTGTCACCCACGAGTTCTGACCGAAGACGGCGAACCACATTGTTTGAAATGTGGATATCACCGATGCTCAATTCGGACTCTTCAGTTCCTCCACCGGTGTAGAGGATTTGAACCCCTTGGCATCGCTGGTGCAAAGACGCGCCCGCGTTGTGCGTCCTTCGCAAGTCTTCAATAACGTTCTCGGAAACCTGCGCGCTCGATACTGCAGCAAATACGTCGAATCCCGTCTCGCAGTCATGGACATGGTTTCCGGACAAAACCAGCCGATTGATGGAAACGTTATAGAACGATCGCAAGACAGCGAGCGGCATGTAGCAGTTCGAAAACTCACAATCGCTGATCTCAATGCTGACAACATCGGTGCGAATTTCGCTCACCGAATTGTTAATCCTGAACACCTGCCCGAAGTTGGAAAAGCCGATCCCGTTTACATACAGCACAGCCTGATCGACCACATTGAAGCAGTTCTGAGCAAGGTTTGGTGACGAAACGGGCCAAACCATAGCCCCTCTCAGTTTTGAAAGCTTGGCACCTGCACCGCTGATAGACAGGTTCGCCGGAAGGCTCTGCGTGTGTACGTTTGGCAGGTAGTAGGTCTTCGAGCCTAGCCGGATCGGCAGCCCCTTCGATGCCGCTTTATAGAACGCAGCAGTGTCGTCGGTGGCATTATCCCCTCTAGCGCCAAACATTTCGAGCGTAACGTAGTCGTCAGCGAACCTGTTGACATAGAGCTTCACACTGCCGGCTGTGGTCACGTCATGATCAGACGCCCCGGAAGCAGCTACAGTGTAAACGTAACCCTCTCGCCGAGTGCGAACAATCTGGCCTGTCTCAAGGCCGGAAAAGCTAGACGACAGCAGCGACGCCACATCGTTGAAGATGACTTCACCAATCCAGCCAAGGAAGGTTGACGCTCCTGCGCTGTCGCGACGCCAAGCCTGCACACCGGGCGCAACCGCAACGCGGAAAACCTGCCCGTTAGTTGATGCAGCGCGTCCGTTGGCCTCCGTGTCGTACAAGGTTGAACCGGAAGCGATCGCATTTAGCGCAGCCTGCGTCGCGCTGACGCTCGCCGCTGTCTGGGATGCTGCAGCCGCCCCCTGACTTGCCAGCGCCGCAGCAGCACTTCCCGCCGCCTTCGTTGCGTGATGCTTCGCCGAAAACTGCCCCGTCACAACCGGACTGTCAGTCGCCTTCTCAGCCCAATCCTGCGCACGATCCCGCGCCGTAAAGGTCGCGTCACGCGCCGCATAGATCCGAGCGGCAACAGTCTCGTCATTGGCCAGCCTGAAGGTCGAGCCAGAGATGTAACCTGTCAGCAGCATGCCCGCCGTCAGTCCGCCAACTTCTACATCTTCGCCGCTGTTGCTCTTGATCGTCAGCGCGGCGTCGCCGTTGAATGAAACGGTAACCGGCGTAGCCGTATTGGCCTCGAACACGTTCATGATGATCAAGGCGGATTCCGAAACCGGGACGCTGGTGGTTGCCTGAATGGCATTTGCGGTCCCGGCGCCCTCATCGCTCGCCCGAATGAAGGAATACGGCAGATCCGCCACGCGACTCCAGGAGCCAGACCCGCTGGCGCCGCTTTTCATGTAGATGCCGTTATAGGCTGCCGTCGTGTCGCTGACGACCCAGGCCAGCGTGTTGGCCGACCGGGTGAGCGTCGCGAACAGGTCGGCCCGTGTCAGAAACACATTGGCCGCAGTCCCCACCGTCGTCAGCAGGCTCTCATAGCCCTTGAGCAGCTGACGGATCTCGCGCTTCTTCGGGTTGCGCTTGCCAGACGACGGCACGCCATCAGTATCGAAGTCGCGGAAAACGGTTTCTGCATTCGGATTCGACATGGTTTCTCCGTGGCCCGCCGCCGGGCGCTCAGATCAGGAATGGTCTGGATGTCTCAGGTGACGATGAATTGGCCGGTCGGAACGGCTGTCGCCGGCACGCCGGATGCGTTGATGGCGACGACGAAGCCGTAATAGGTGTCGGCGTCGAGCCCGGCGAAGGTGCGCCCGTCAACGGCATTGGGTGCGCCGTATTCGGTGGCAAGAAGCGTCGCGCCCGTAAAGCTGTCGACGGTGTTGATGTAGAGCCTTGCGCCGGCATAGTTGGCGCTGTTTGGCGCGGTCCAGACATAGCTTGCCGAACCCTCGTCGCCGATCGCATCTGCGCCGGTCACAACGGCCGGCGGCGTCGGATCGGCCGTCGTCGTCAGCGTCTCATAGTCCGTCCAGTCGGAGGATCGGCCACCAGCCCAGGCGCGCAGCCGGATCTTGTATTGCACGCCGTCAGCGACATTCGGCGTCCGCGCCTGCACCGAGCCCGCCTTGATGAACACCGAGGAAGGCCCCGTCGAGCCGGTCACCCGCTCGAATTCCATCTCGTAGCTGACGGACGACGGGCCCGCATCCCAGGAGCCGAGCAGATAGGCTGCCGTCGACCCACCGGCCAGCACTTCCGTTTCCACGGTCGCGGAAAAGCCAGTCGGCTCGCTGACTTCCACAGGCGGCAGGATTGTGGCGACAGCGCCAGGCGCTCCCTCTTCGACCGCCGCGTTGAAGTCATAGAGCGTCTCCGGCACCACGATCCCGGAAAAGCTGATGCGCATCCGCCGCAGATCGATGCTGGGGCTCGACGTGATCTCGACGACGGCATTCACGAGCCCGCGCCGCGGGTAATGCACCCGAACGAAGCGCCGCTCCGGGATCTTGCGCATGTCCTCGTCAGTAAAATCCACCGAGACCGAGATCTTGCGCGCGTTCGCCCGGATGAAGGTGATCTTCTGCTTCCGCTGGCAGTGGTTGTGGCTCTGCACCGCCGCATTTTCGAAGGTCTTCGTGCGCTCGGTCGTATCGTCGGCCAGCCCGTAGGGATTGCCGTAGATCGCGGCATCCTCCGTGTTATAGGCGTTGGCGGTGTTGATGTAGCGACCGCGCACCGCAAGCACGTTGGAAGCCAGCCGCCGGTTCTTGTCGAGCTGCAGCGCAAAGATATGCCGCTCGCTGATGGTAAAGTCCGGCTCGACGAACTCGCCGGCATGCACGCCGATCTTGCCATTGCTGCGCTCGAAGACGACCAGCTCCGCCGCGTCATCCATGACGCGCGCAACCTCGATCGGGTCATTGTTTGCCTGGAACCAGAATCCGCCCCAATAGCGCCGTTCCGTCCCGCCGCTGCGATTGGTCACGAACTGGTCGCAGACATTCGCCGCATTGATCCAGTCGGGCATATGCATGTCATCATAGGACATCTTGCCGCCGACAGGGTGGCAAAGATGCCAAAGCCGCATGAGGGCGATGTTGCGCGAAAACTCCCAGGTCGCCGGGTTATTCGTCCGATGACTGCCGGATCCACCCTGCGTGCTGTCCTTGCGCGGATCGTAGAGCAACGCCCCGTTGCCCACCGCAGACCATTCCGGCATCTGGTTCGGATAGACATCGGTGTACCGCTCCAGTGGGACGCGGTTGCAAAACATGAAGACGCTGGCCAGCCCGTCGCCTCGGCAGTTGCTGTTCCAGATAGAGGGAAATGCGGCACTTACGGTCGAATAGGCCGTCTCTGCGTTAAGCCCATTTCTGGTAAAGATCGCAACACATGGTGACCCATCGAGTAGATGATGGCTAGTGACTGCGCCGCTTCCATCGACTGAAATCGATTTGTCATGCGAATAATGCGTGACAAAGCCTTCGATTCGATGCGAGGCCCAGACGATGATATGATAGGCCCTGCTGCTATCGGATTCGAGAAAGACGTAATCTCCGCCCTTCTTCACCCTGCCCAGCACATAGGCGCGCGACGGCACGTTCTGCTTGAGGTTATAAGACCCGTCGCCCGGCTCCGGCACCTTCGGCTTCTGCTGCTTCGGCATGAAGAACGAGCTGGCGAGATAGACGCCGCCCGCGAAGATCGCATAGCCGAGCGCGGTTGCCAGAGGACCGGCAAGCGTCGTCGCGATCGCCGTCGACGAGATCAGAAACGAGAAGATCGGCGCAGCGATCACGTTAGGCATTTCAGTCTCCAGCAAGCCAGCATGCGCGCCGTCATCGGCACGAAGCCCTGCGCATTGCGCACCCACCAGCGCGAACCGTCGAAGATGGCACCGAATTGCCGGCGCATGTTGACGCCCGAGCCGATGACGCCGATATCGCCCGCCCGAGGCCGGTCCACCGCCTGCCCCACCTTGACCGCGCATGACGCGACCAGTGGCACCACGCCGCCGGATCGCTCGATGATGGCAAAGAAACCCGCATCGTCTTCGTAAACCCCGCGAAGATGTTCTGCCGGATCGTCATGCCCCAGCGCCTGCGCCCAGTCTGCCAGCACCAGGCAGCAATCCACGTCGCCGGGCGCCCAGGCGCGCGCCGCATGAGCCTTGAGAAAGTCACCGAGCAGGAAGGTCATGGCCAGGTGATCGTCTTGTCGCGCATCAGCGTCACGCGGCTGCAGAACTGGTCGTCGGGAGCCGAGGGGTTCAAGGTCTTGGAATAAGCGCGCTGATCGACATCAGACAGCACGCCGCCGCTGGCGACTGTGCGCAACGAAAACCGGTTGGTGATTTCGAGGTTGATGCGAGACTGGATGTTGTCAGTCTGCCCCTCGTCAGACGCGTCGAAATTGTCGATGGTTCCCGTGAACAGAACGAGCGGCGATCCGACCGGCTGGTGGAAGTCATCGAGCAGGATGGTTTTGATGACCACCTTGGACCCCTGAAGCGGAGTAACTTCGTCATAGTCCCACAACTCGTCTGCCGTTGAACTGGTCATGTTCCCCAGCGATATGCCGAGCGTGAACGCTTCCCCGTTGATCGCCGCCTCGATCTGCTGCAGCGCATCCTCGGTGAACTGCGCCGAGCGATAGATATTGCCCGCCTCGTCGACAAAGGGACCGCCGGAGCCGTCCCAGAGCCGCAGCACACCGTCAGGCGTCATGACGTCACAGAGAATGCGCTCGGCCTTCGCCATCAGGTGAGCCCCAGCGCCTGACGGCTCCAGGAGTCGGTATCCTCGACGAAGGAGACGCTGACCATCTGATAGCCCTGAAAATTCTCGCCATCATCCATGACGCTGTCATCGGACAGATTGCAGAGACAGGTTGGCTCGTCGAATTCGAGATCGGAGCCCGAGGGGATCAGCTCGCGTACGGTCGGCGAGATGCGCACCGTGTGCACATCGCCATCGACCTCGACGAGCTGATGAACAGTGTAGAGGGCGTGATTGTAGGAAAACAGCGTGCCCACCAGATCGCTGTCTCCCTTGATCATGCGGATCCGGATCACCGTCGCACCGAGCGGCGTGGAGCCGACCGACACGGCTGAGATTTGCCCCTGGGAATAACCGGCACCATCGTCGAACAGGCTGTCATCGTCATGCGACAGCACCACGGTTTCAGCATAAACGCCGTCTTCATAAGGCGCCCGCTTCGGCGCATAGACCGGCACCGCGATCTGCCCGGCCGAGCCCGACATCAAACCCTTGATCGCCTCGAAAGCCCGCTGCTGCTGCCGCGTCGAGATCACGATGTCGGCCAGCTCTATCTTCCAGAAGCCAAGATCCGTGCGCACCGATGGCTTCACCCCGCCCAGCGTGCGACCGCCTGATCGGGTGAACGGCACGACATTCGGCTTGCAGGCGCGCGGCACCAGCAGGTCACGCGGCCATTCCAGGATTTCAGCCATTGCGATAATCGCCCCCTGCCTTCTGGCTCTGGAAGCGCGCCATGGTAGGCATCACCATTCGGTTAGCCTGCCCAACGATCGCTGGAGCTGCGTTCCCGACGCGCTCGTCAGAGATCCGCTCGACCGCTGCCTGCCAATTGCCGTTCTGATCGACGTAAACGCGCACGTCCGCCACCCCACCACGGCCTGAGGTGAGGGTCTGGCCGGGCTTGGTAATATCAACGCGCTCATTTGGGCTTTTGCGGAAGGTCACAAGCTGGCTGTCAATGCCGCCTGCGCCGCCCGGCATGATCGTGCCGCCGCGCGCAAATCCGAAGATGCTGCCGATACCTGAAAGGAGGGTCCCGAAGAATCCGCCACCGCCGCCACCGCCGCCGAAGCCACTGGCCAGCGCCTTAAAGGCGCTGTTGAGTGCCATCTGCCCGAGCTGCTTCAGCAGATCGGAAACCACATCACGCAGCTTCTTGGAGCCGTCCAGAAGGCTCCCGAAACTGCTGGCAAGCGTGCTGGCGATGGACTCGCCGAACTTCTGCATCTCGGATGCTGCGCCTTTGACGTTTTCCTTCACCTTGTCGAGCTTGTTGCCGGACTTCCCCTTGCCTCCGCCTCCGCCACCCCCGCCACCCATAGTGTCGAGCTGCGTGTTCGCGCCGGCCAGCGCGTTGCCGAATTCCTGCACCGCAGGCGTGGACGCTTTGAACGCCGCGCCGATTTGCGCAACCTTGTTCTGACCCATGATGCGCGAGATATCGGCGTTGCGTGTCCCTACAGCGTTTGCGAGAGAACTAGCGAACGGGTTGTCCATTTTGCCGATTGTGTCGCCACCGGTGCTCAGCGCACCAATATCGACAAAGGGAATACCGTTCATGAGGCCGATCAGATCGTTGACGGCGCGCTTCGCTCCATCGACCATCCTGTTCACCGCCTCGATCACAATGTTGGTCGCGCCAATGACAGCGGCACCGATGATGTTTGGGAACTGCTCCCAAACGAACTTGATGTCGTAGAAACACGCTTCGAAACTGTTGAGGATGGCGTTTGCGGCATCAACCGCAATCCCGACCACATCCAGCCCGATCGCCTTCTGGATCTCGTCGCGGAAATAATAGGCGGCGGTGATCGCCGCCGCCACAGCGACTGCGAACGCACCGAGCGGGTTCGCAAGCATGACAGCCGTCAGAGTCTTCACAGCCCCCACCATGCCGACGCCGATCGCAAGCGTGAGGTTTCCGACGGCCGCAAGAATTGCCGGCGCAAAGGCGATCGCAAGGGCACCACCCACGACGGTCACAGCTTCCGCGACCTGCGGCAGATACTGCAGGGCACCGATGAAGGTTTCCGCCATTGCGACCATGGCATTCGAAACTTGCAGCAGGATCGGCGCCAGCGTCGCCGTCAGCTGCACGCCGAGCCCGCTGATCGCATAGCTGACCCGCGCGAAATTGTCGTTCACCGCCTCGGCCATCCGCGCCGTCTCGGTCGAAACCTCAAGGCCGAACATTTTCGCTTCGTTCAGCAACCCGCCAAGCGCGTCCGATCCACCATTGAGCAGCGGAATCAGGTCAGCACCCGACTTGCCGAGAAGCTGCATGGCGAGTGCCGTCTTCTGCGCACCGTCGGGCATCGCCGCGAACTTGTCGGAAAGCTCGGTCAGGATAACGCTGGACGAGCGCAGAGAGCCGTCCGAGTTCTTCAGGGTGATCCCCAGCTGGCCAAAGGTCTGGGCCATCTTGCCGGAGCCCTTGGACGCCTCCACCATGTTCTTCGATAACTTCGAGACCGCCGTCTGCATGCCTTCCATCGACACGCCCGAAAGGTCGGCAGCATATTTGAGCTTCGAAAGTTCCTCGACCGGGATGCCGATCTTCTGGCTGGTCTTCGACAGTTCGTCGAAGCTGTTCAGGTTTTGCCGAACAGCGACAGAAACAGCAGCGAGCCCGGCTGCGGCTGCGGCAGCTGCTGCCGCGAAGCCGGTCTTGAGAGCCGAAGCGAACTTGTCCGTATCGCTCTGGGCACGCTTCATCCCGTCTTGAAACTCGGCGCTGTCAAGGCCGAGGTTGACACGGAGTGCGCCGATGACCGAATTCGTCATGATAACCTCAGGATTTGCGTCGCTGAGCAAGCCAGCTGCGCGTCATCGTCTCGATTTCTTCTGGTGTCATGCGCTTGCGTGGCAACTTGTCATCGTCGCCAGCGATCAGATCTTTCAGCCGGGGCAGCTTCTTCTGACGGGCAAAAGCGTCGATGTGCCAAGCCTGCCAGATCGCGTCGTTTCGCTCACGTCTCAAAGCCTTTGCGCGGCCCTGAAGCACGAGGGAGACCTCGGCAAGCGTCAGATCCCAGAACAGCTCATAGGGCTGCCCTGCCTCGATCCAGGCGACGATCAGCGACTTCCAGTCGATCTGGCCGCCGCCTTCCGAGGGTTTGCCTTGGGGCCGCCTTTCGGAGCCGGCGGATAGGTCAGCGCAACAGCGTCGCCGAGGAGCTTGCCCGCCTTCTCCGGACCGAGATCGTCGAGAATGTCGTCGACATCTTCGAGCGAAAGGTCTGGATGATGCCGGCGCAGCGCTCCGTGGAAGGCAACTGTCAGTACCGTCATCGTCGCCTTGTCCGGGTCAGACAGAACCGCCCCGACCTGCGCGAAAGACATGCCGGTTTCGTTTTCGATGTGCCGAACAGCGCCATTGCCGAACTTGAGCGTATAGGACTGCCCGAGCGCGTCGAAGCCGACCTCCCCACGAATATCGTTGGCCATGGATCACCTTACGCTGCGATGACGTTGGCGGTGGCGCCAGACGTTGCGGAGGCGCTACCCTCGCTGTTGGTGCCGGTGACGATGCACCGGAGCGGATTGCCGACCTGTCCGACAACAGGCGTATAGGTCCGGCCAGTCGCACCAGAGATGTTCGACCAGGAGCCACCATTGACCTGCCACTGATAGGTGAAGGTCGGACTGTTGTCCCAGCTGCCCGGCATGGCCGTAAGCACTTGGCCGACCTGCGCGATGCCCGAAATGGACGGCAGCAGTTCGTTGACAGGAGCGGCAGCTTCAGCCCAGGTCTCGGCGCCAGAGACAGAGACGGTGATTGTCCCGGTCATGCGATCATCGATCGGCACGGCCTTCGAATAGCCGGTGATCTGCGCCTCATAGGCGCAGGAGACGCCGCTCGGATAGACGATCTTGTGTTCGGCGGTCTCGCCGCTGTCGAACAAGTCGCGCAGCAGCACGTCGGTCGGGCTGCCCGGAATCCAGTTGATCTCGAAGGACGCCTCGCCGCTGTCGATCAGACCGGCGATGTATTCGCGACGACGACCGGGGCTCTTCATATGCGTCGCCTCGACGCGGTCGCTCGACGCCTCGCCCGGCGTGACGTTGATGATCTCGCCGACCTCGACGAAGAGACCGTCCTGTTTGATGAAATACCCGGTATTATAGCCGATCTGGGCTTCGGTCATGACTGTTCTCCATAGTGGATCATGAGATCGATTGAGACGCGGAAGAGTTGGCTGACGGCCCCCGCTGTTTCCGCCGGAAGGTCGCGTTCGCTATCGACGAACACGCCCTGAAACTTGCCGCCCCGGTATCCCGAAAGCAGGGTTACGATGCTGCTCGCCACGCTCTTGGCGCTCGAATAGCTGTCGGCATAGACATCGGCCTGCACCCGTGACTGGATGAGGCCGTCCTGTCGCTTCATCGTGTAGCCGCGCGGCGTGTCGATCACGTTCAGGATCACGTAGGGCCGCACCGTGTTCTGAGGTGCGCGCACCCAATAGCGCCTGCCGGCGGCGATCGACGCCATCAGCGTGGTCAGGTCTTCTTCCATGATGATCCCGTTACCGTGCCCGCGCCGCTCTGCGCGCATGGCGCTTGGCCGTCTTTTCGATCTCCGCCGCAAGCTCGCTCTTGATGATGTCGAGCGTTTCGCGCTGTTTCTGGTCCCAGGCCGGCCGCGCAAAGGCCTGTGGCCCGTGATTGACGTTGCCGAACTCCTGGTTCCATGCGGCTGGATCCGGACCCGGCCCGACGAAGGCCTCAGCAAACGCCTTGTCGTTCTTCATCTTCCGGCGATGCGACTTGGCCTGCCGCTTCGAGAGTTTCGTCGACACGGCGATCGAGCTTTTCAGATCTCCGCCGCCCGTCCCCGGATCATCCGGCGCGAGCGCCTTCATCGTGTCCGCCATCGGCTGCCCCGCCTTCAGCAACACCCGCCGCAAGACACCCTTTGCCGTGGCCTTGGTGAATTCTCCGAGCGTTTTGTCGAGATCTGAGAAGCCTTCGAGCGAGACCTTGCTGCCTGCCATGGTCAGCCCTTCAGCGCCGCAGCATCGACTTCAGTCACGACACGGCGGCCGAGCTCGCGCGGGGGGGCGACGATTTCATAAATCGTGCCTTCGTATTCCAGCCGATCCTTCGTCGAGAGATCACCACGATAGCGAATGTGAAACGTCATGATTGAAACGCCGCCGAGTTGAGCTGCAGCCAAGCGCTCGCTGCCACGTTCCGGGCGCTGCTGAGCCCACACCTCAGCGACTTCAACCCAATCCAGAACAGGCTCATTGAACCCGTTGGTGCCGGTCTGCTGCTCTCGCAGGATCTTGACGCGTCGATCGAGCTTGCCCGCCCTCATCAGAGCCCGCCTCGACGATAAGGAGCGATCAGCGACTCGGCGGCAAGCGATACAGGGAGCGACGCGACGGAGACGCCGATGACGCTTTCCTCGCGATTTTCATACCAGCCGCCAACCAGTAGCTTGATTGCGTGGCGGATAGCCTCAGGCACATCTGTGGCTGCAGGCCCGAAGCCTGCAACCAACTCGACCCTGACAGCGTCGGATCGAACCGCGACAGACGGCAAGCCATAGCCATCACGCCATTCGATTGCAGTGGTGGTGGCCGTCTCGATCAGCCGGAAATCGGCTTCTTCAATCTCTTGCTCATCCCCGTCGGAGTCGAAATACTTCACGACAGCACTGGAGACATCAGGAAACGGCAAGACCATCCCCGGCGAGGTGAAGCCACGAAAGGATGCGACCCACATCTGATTGATCATGCAGCGCCCGAGCAATCCCGCCCATCCGTCCAGGCGGCTTTCGGCAGCCAGGACAAGCGCCTCGATCAGATCATCTTCAAGGTCGCCCTCAACGCGCAGATGCGCCTTGGCCTCTTCCTTGCTGATAATCCTGACTGCAGGTGCGACGGTTCTGATCGGGCGCAGCATCATCTCAAGTTCATTCCGTGACGACAGCCGCGCGGAGAGCCGCGAGAATGTCAGCCTTTTTGCTAGCCGAGCCGAGATCGACCTGGCGCTCGGCTGCGATCGCCGTCAGCTCCTTGACAGTTTTCGTATCGAGACCGTCGCCTTCCTTGCGGCGGTCTTCATCTTCGACTTCCTTGACCTCGGCCCACCCCTCGCGAACGGCAACGCGCGCAAGGTCCCCGGTGATCGTCTCCCCGACGTTGATGCACCGCGTCATCACTTCATGATCCGGGCGTCCAGGGAAAGCCTCTACGACAACAGCTTCCATTTTATTCATCCTTCAAAGCCCTCTTTCAGATCGACCCGCAGTCGACCTGAAAGAGCGGTGGTTGACCGTGCAGCGGATCAGGCTTGGTTGGCCTGCGGATTCTCCGCGCCGTGACCCTTGATGACCATGGCAGCGATTGGCGTGCCGGTTCCGTGCGTCCCGGAAAAGTCGGCGAGCAGCTTGATGTAGCGTTTTCCACCCTTGTATCCGAAGCGATAGCTTGCAGCCGCAGCATGCGCCGCGACCAGAGCCTTGATGATGCCCCCCGAGGCCACGGTAACGCCGAGCATGTCGGCGGTCGTGACATCGGTATAGGTTACGTCGTCGTCCGAGTGGGTGAGCTTGAACTCGATTTTGTTCGTTCCGGAGAACGTGATGCCGCCAATGCCGATGGCGAGTGCGATCTCTGCAGACTGATATCCCTGGAGATCGATGGCTGCAGGCGTGTTATCCGCAGTCAGTACAGCGTTGCCGATCGCAGTGACCAGCGAGATATGCGAGTGAAGATCCTTCATCGGACCGATCCTTTCTCGATTGAAACGTCAGGGACCCGGCGCGCGGCGCCGGGCTGAAACGCACGAGGCGGATGCCTCAGGTGGAGATCTTCAGGAGCTTGATCGCTTCGAAGTTGGTAACGCCGCCGCCCACACGCTTCGTCGTGTAGAATCCGACCTTCGGCTTGCTGGTGTAGGGATCGCGCAGGACGCGAATGCCCGTGCGGTCGGCGATCATGTAGCCGCGACGGAAATCACCGAACGCGATGGGGAAAGCGTTCGCTCCCACGGCCGGCATGTTGTCATCGGTGTAAACCGGCTTCCCGAGAATGGTCGGCACTTCGGCCGAGGCAGACGGCGCCGCCCAGATGTAGTTGCCGTCACCATCCTTGAACTTGCGGACCTTGCCCATGACCTGGTCATCCATCAGCCAGGACGCATTGTTGCGCATCTGCTGCTTCAGGGCATAGTAGACGTCGATCAGCGCGTCGGTTGGATCATCTGCCGCAAAATCGGCTGCGGCTCCGGAGGCGATGAAGCCGAGCTTGCCCCAGGCGTGCGATGCATTGGCCACAGTATCGTAGGCCAAGAGACCGCGTGGCTTCTTCACGCCGCTGCCTGAAATGAACGCCGCGCCTTCCAGCTCAGAGAAGGTGGTCTGCACTTCATCAGCGAGCCAGGCAGCGATGTCGATGATGCCATCGTCCAGCATTTTCTGCGTGGTGAATGGGTTGGCATACATTTCCATGACGGTGATCACGATATCGCGGATCGTCGGGGTGGAGGTTTCCGGACGGGACTCCTCCTCGCCGACCCAACCCGCACCTGCATCTCCCATGCTGACGAACTTCTGGTAAGTGTCCGTACCGATCGGCATCACGGTGGCAATCTGGCGCATAACAGAAACGGTACCGAGAACGCGGTCGATCTGCGTCTCGACCTCCTTCGGAACCAAGAAGCCGCCATCGGGATCAGACTGCGTCGTCAACGCCGCCTTCACCTCGAGGTCGGAAAGGCCATTGTCGACACCCTTGCGGAACCACTTGTTGAAAGCCTGGCTGTGCTCGGCCTGAGCCGGATCTAGGCCCGCACCCGCGCCGCCACCGATCTCCATAGCTGCCTTGAAGGCGTTCAGGTCATCGAGTGCCTTCTGAAGGCTGGTGATGTCGGCATTGATGCGATCGACTTTCTCGGTCTGCACGACGTCGGCAAACTTGGCCTTGATGCCTTTCAACTCTTCTTCGTGAGCGTCCTTAAACGCCTGGACGGTCTGCTTCAGCTCAGCGAATAGCGCGTTGGCGTCGCCTTCAGCGCGCACCGAAAACAGTCCGCGTGCGCGCGGATTGAGTGCCGGCGCTGCGATCATAGCCATCTGCTGCAGACTGAAATGATCTGCGATGGCCAAGAAGCCATGATCCGCCGCGGGCAAACCGCCAGTGAGGAAAACGAGCGCGCAAGCGCAGATGACGGCGCCGATAGCGCCGAAGAATGCGATCTTCATGGTAGATCTCCTAGATCTTGAAAATGTCGATGAGTTCGCGCGTGAGCGCGGCGGCTTGACCAGCGCCAGACATGGTCTCCGGGGCAGCGCGTGACATGCCGCCGGCATTCTGTGAGGCAGCGCGAGACATGCCTCCCGTAAGTTCAGAAATCAGTTTCCGGCGCTCTGCTTTCGGAATGCCGTTGTGTGCCAGAGCTGCTTCGATCCGTCGCTTTGCGCGGATCTGGTCATCGGCGACACTGTTTTGTGCAGGCTGATCAAGCTTCAGCGCTTCGTCGACACGATCGGCAAACTTGTTCGCGACGGCATCAGATGCGCCCATGAATGTCTCGGCATCCATAAGTTTGACGATATCCTTTCGGGCGACACCGCTGCGCGCCTCATAGATATCGACAATGGCGGAGTCGAAACCTTCGAAGAGCTTGGCTGCCTCAGCAAGATCGTGCCGGTTTCCTACAACCATGCCCCAGGCATTGTGGACCATCATGAAGGAACCGAGACCCATCACGATTTCATCACCCGCCATGGCGATGATCGACGCAGCACTAGCAGCCCAGCCCATCACCTCGACCGTAACCTTGCCCTTGTGAGCGCGAAGCATGTTGTAGATGGCGATGCCTTCGAACATGTCGCCGCCGGGCGAATTGATCTGGACGCGAATATCACGATCACCGATCGACCGCAGCGCGGCAGATGTGCGCTTTGCGGTGAAGCCGCCGCCCGTCCACCAATCCTCGCCGATCACGTCGAAGATTGTGATGACGTTGTCGCTGGCGCTCTCGGCAGCGCGTGGGCTATCGGCCCAGCTCGCCAGAACATCGCTCGGCGCGTCCCACTGAAAGTTCTGCGGGCGCTGGAAAGTCTTACCCTCAGGCAGCTGTCGGAGCGACATTGCTATCTCCTGTTTGTGCGCCGGCTCTTGCCGGCAAATCGTCTCGTCCCTTGGACGCCAGATCGGATTTCTCGCGGACTTCGTCCACGGTCATCCACGGCTCATGACCACCAGACCCAAGCGCCTTGGCGAAGACTTCAGCCTGGTCTTTCAGAGAACCCCGCAGCAACGCGCCTTCATTGTACTTCGGTGAATAGAGTTCCTGCTCTTCTTCGGTCAGAAGGTCGCGGCTGACAGACTGTTCCCAGTTCACGAAGATGGGCGCGAGCCCGTAAGTGACGAAGAACTGGCCCAATGCTTCGATGCCGCTGCCCCAGCTTGTGTCGTCAAGCATCAGGAGCGGACGAGGCACACCAAAGATCCGGCCAATCTCCTGGATCTGCCAGCCAAGGTTCTCGACCTGCTGATTATCCGAGAGAGTGCTGTCGAAAGGCTTTGCCGTGAAACCATCAAGCAAAAGCCATTCGCCCGCCCGCTCGGCACCTTTCAGGCGGTCCATTGACTCGCGCACCGCGTCACGCGCTTCCTTGCCGAGCTTTGTCGAAGACTCGATGCTACCACCCACGTGCATCCCGTTATCGAAGAGCTTCTGGACGGCGCGTTTGATAGAGGCTGTCATGTTCACGGCGTCCTGCGCCTGATCGATCCGAGATTGCCCCTGAACGCCGTCGACCGTGTCAATATCGCGAATAGCCAAAACCTGATTTTGCTTCAGCATTGAGCGAACACCGTTGGCGGATGTCAGCTCATAAGTAATCGACCAGTCGGAGTTCTGTTTCGGCACAACTCGAAATTTTGCCAGCGGTTGAAGCTGCAGAACCCGATCGCGCGACCGAACGACTTGGGCATATGCAGTGCCGTTCTTGAGCATCATGTACTGCATGAGACGCTTGAATTCATAAGGCGTCTGCCAGTTGTTCGGGCGCCGATGGAGAACCCGAAAGACGGGGTGCTCGACTGCCTTCCCTTTCTGGTCATCAGCATGCATCAGATGTAGAGGCAACATCGCCAGCGTTTCGCAATGAAGCCGAACTGCACGGTTAATCGCGCCGTTTCGCATCGCCTCTGCGGAGAGCCCGCCATTTAACTGCCTGCGGATCTCAGCCAGAAAAACCGGATCTGTCGGAGAGTACGCGCGACCAGGTCCCTTTTCCTGCGTCGAAGCCTTTGGCGTCCCAAAGCGCAGAAGGCGGCTAAGCATGTTCATTCAGAGCACCTCGATTGCGCCGTCGGGGGCTTCTTCCGCCACCATGGCCAGCCCAACACCCATGACCGCAGCAACGATGCCGTCGATCTTGTCGAGCGAGTTCTTTTTGTCAGGCACGTAGTTCAGGTTTACATCGAACCGCACCGTGCAGTGTCCGGCCATCCATGCCAGAACGGGATGTCCGCCGTGTTCGACCTTGCCGGCGAAGACGAGCCGCTCGAATTCCTTGGTAGGTCCGCCCAGCGTCTGGTGCCCCTGCCGCATTTCGATCTGCAGTTCAGCGTCCATGCCGTCGATCTGAAGGTCGCCTGCGAGCTTTCGAGCGTTCCACGGGTCGAAGCCCCAGGCCAAAACCTCGAAGTTCTCGCAAGCGTCCGAGATTGCTCTCTGCACAAAGCTCTGATCGACACTGTCACCAGGCGTAGTGAGAAGCGCGCCGTCGGCCACCCACTTCTTCCAATTTACCCGTTTGTCCTGCTCGGCGCGCTCGTCGAGCGTGTCCTCAGGTACCCAGAACAGCGGAATAAAGACCCACCTTTCATGCTCCTCGTCAGGCGGCAGCACCGCCACCAACGCGGTAAGGTCCCGCGTCGATGAAACGTCGCATGCCAGATAAGCCTTCCGACCTTTGTGCTCAGCATAAAGCCGCGTCCAACTGGTAGGCTCGTCGGTGCAAGCGGCCCACTTGGAGCGCGGGATCCATCCCGAGACCTGATCGACCCACCGATTGAGGTGGTAGCACTGGAAAATGGCCTCCTGTGCCGGTCGGCCCTTCGCCTTCTTGTGCTCTGTCCGCAGGTAATCCAGCGTTGGCGTCAAGCCGAGGCTGGGATTTGCCTTGCGCCACACCGCCTCATCGTTCCAATCGTCCTCTTCGTCGATGCCGAAGTAGACAACCAGTGTCGTGGGGTCTTCGAGATCCCCCCGCATGATCGCCATCGACTCCTCGAACCATTCGAAGCCGGTGCGGTTTTGCTTGCGCCCCGCCGTCGAAGCGTAAAGCTCGATCGGTTGCAGCCTGGCGCCGGTCCCTTGCCGCAATGTGTCGGCGAGTTCCCTTGTCTTCCATTCGTGGATCTCGTCACCCACGATGACAGTCGGCGATCTCCCGTGCTTCCCGTCGGGCGCCCCCGTCAGGAGTGACAGGGTCGATGCGGTCTCGCGCAGAAAGATGCTCTTATCGAACATCGCAATCCGCTGATTGCCCTGCGCATCTTCGGCCAGGCCGTTCGCCTCGCGAATGATGTCCTGCATCTTGCCGAATGGCACGCGTCCCTGGTCTTCGTTTCTCCCGAAAACATAGCCCTCGGCCCCGTTGACCCGCTCCAGCACAAAGAACAGGACACCGAGCGCGGCCAGGAACTCAGACTTGCCGTTCTTGCGCGGGATCCAGAGATCCAGCCGGCGAAACACGCGCACATGCTCGACCGAGGGCAAATGGGTATATGGATCGATGACCTCGACCGGCTTTTTCCAGCCGACGAGGAGACGAACAGAGATGTCCTGCCACTTCACCAGGCGAAACGACACACCTTTGAAGCGGTCATTGGTCAGCCGGAATATTTCCGGCCAGCGCGCCACCACCTTGTCGGCTTTTGCATGGTCGAACCATGAGCCCTCGACAGCTGAAGCGCGCTCCCATCCTGAGATCGCCCAGGCATAGGTTGGATCATCGGCGACAGCGGCCAGCCAGTCCGGATATGGCTTGGCCTGCGGATAACGCGCGGCCATTCCCGCTCCTACTGGATCGATGCGCCGGGCGGCGCACTGTCAGCCGCGTTCATGAGGTCCATCGGATCACTCTCGGCGGCCTCGTCGCCCGGCCCTGTCTGTTTTGTTGCCGGGTGCGCACCGCCAAGCGGCAACTTTCCCTGCCCGGCGTTGAAGCTCTCCACCTTCATCAGGTCATTGTCACGCACTGGTGTGAAACCGAATTCGGCATCGAGGAGGCGGAGCGCTGTTTCGGCCTTGGCCATGAAGTCGATGTTCGGGTGAGAGCGATAAACGAACTCCCCGTCGCCCTTCTTTACCTTCACCGTGGCTCCACCATTCGGAAGATCCTTCCGCAGCTGCTCGCCAGCGGCGAAAAAGAACTGCGACCACATGCAGTACCGGGTGAGCGTCGAGCGATAGCCAGGACGGCGGCGGCCCGAGGACTTCAGCACTTCCGACTTCTCATTCCAGATTGAGATCGCTCGCTTCCAGTAGGCTGGCGACCGCCTGAAGATCTCCGGGAGCGGAAAGGGATTGTCGCTTGTCGACGGCATTGCCTCTGCAGCAGCTGCCGCCGCATCCATTTCGGCTTCTACCTTGCCTTTTCGGCGCCCGGGAAAGCCTTTGGCCGCCTGCAGAAGCGGATCATCTTTGCGCCGTCCCATGCTTCTTCACTTCCCGACCAGCGCACCGATCCCCTTTCAGGTGCACTAAAAAAAAGATATCGCCGAAAATAACGCGCCCATTTTTTACGTCTTAGACCGCCGGTCTTCTTTCGAGGAGCGCTGAACTTTTGCCACCCCCCCCACCCGGTCAGGCCTCCTCGCACATCATGCGGTTAGCGACGCGGAGGGCCAGCTCACTGTTGAGCCAGAGATCAGCCAGAGTAGCTTGGCCGTGGGCATACATCCATTCGAGCTTCTGCTTGACGCTGTCGTGATGCCACTTGCAGCATGGCTGCCACATGCTCGTGTCCCAGAATTTGTCCGGGTCGCCATGGTGCGGATCGACGTGGTCGACGATCTCCGCTGCCACTGTCCGCTGCATAGCCTCGCAACCGATGCACAATGGATGCGAGGCAAGGAAGGTCAGCCGAGCCTTGGCCCATTTGCTGTTGTAGCCTCGCTCATGTGCAGAGCCTCGCCACCTGTCTGCCTGCGCCTTCTGCTCTTGCCGGGTGGGCGCACCCTTTGGCCTGAACTGCTTTGCGCGCTTCATACCCTTTAGACACACGAAAGCCCGGCTCATCACCGGGCTCGTCAGTCTCTTCAAGTCATAGCTTGCGCACTGGCCTTGAGTCGATGTCCGCAACTGGGACAGTCAAGGCTGGGGCCAACCGGTGTACCACCTCGGGATCGCTCCCCGCTTTCTACAGCGTTCTCAGAGGCTCACTAGCAGGATCATTGGCTTGTCCAGTGGCATGATGACTCTCACAGTTTTTCGATCATGGCAAGTGGCAGCGTCACTGGCAGATCCGTGCCGAACATCGACACCAAGACGACCACCGTGTCTGACTTGCCATGGTCGTTCGGCGTCACGATCTCGGTCGTATTACCCTCGAATGGACCGTCAATGATGCGAACCTTTTCGCCCTTGCGGAAGGTTGGAGCCGACCCCTTCCAGTCGTATTCGCCCGCCATAGCCCGCTGATAAAATCGCTTGACCTCAGAATGGTTTATGCGTTTTGCCTCTTCACCTGCACGAAGAAAGCCGAGCACCTTGTCAACTGAGCAGATGGCCTTCATCGAATAGGCATCAGGCATGAAGCGAACAAGAACATAACCATGGATGACGGGCATCGGACGCCCCTCCATCTTGCGTCCGCGACGCCCCCAGGTTTTGCCCTTTCGCATCGGTACGAGCGCTTCAATCGAGTAGTTCCGAAGCACATTTTCCACAGCCTGCTCGCAGCCAGTCATCACGCGAATAGCAAACCAAGGGGCTGATTCGCCCGCAGACAGCACCCGGTGAAGCTCACCCTCCCGATTCGCATGATCGCAGATAGCGCGCTCACGCTTTGCTTCGGCCCGCTGAGTGATCTCGATCACCTGCCCCTCAATCGCCCTATGCTGCATCATGTTCGCCCTCGTCGCTTGTCTTCGCCAGTGCCGCCCGGAAGTGATCCAGTCTGTCCGGCCCGCCCGCCGGGAAGTATCCGCCCCTTGCCGTCAGTGGCGGGAATGGCAAGAAATGCCGCTCGAACCATGCCCGCCATGCGCTCATCATCTCGCTGTCGAGAGGAACGAATTCCATCGCATCCTTGAGAGCATCGAACCGCTGGCCAACCGTCACGTGCTGGCGATCCTTCGCCGCATCGCGCAGCCGGTTTGCTCCCGGATAACCATCCGCCATTCGCTGCCGGCGCTCTTCGTCGCGCTCGAAAGTATCCGGGAAGACGGGCTTGCCATCGGCATCGAGGCTGATGCCGCGCTCTGCCAGATATTCCCTTGCCCGCTGCGGATTGATCCGCTGGCGAACATCGTAGGTGCCGAGAACGCGGCTTCGGATATCCTCCGGCAGCTGCAGAGGCTGTGGCGCCTGAAGCACCTCGAAGACATAGGCTGCTGCGAAGGCGGGGCCGAGAACAGGAACGGCAATCCGATCTGAAACCGCCTTGGTGCCCGCCGGCTTTGGCAGCTCAGCCAGCTTCTCCCAGCGCTTCTCGGCAAGGTAGACCTGCGACGAGCAGATGTATTTCCGGCCGCTGCCCTTGACCGCCTCCAGATACGCACCCGTCATCTCGGCCGCCTTCATCCGATCGGCTGGCGAAAGCCGCTGCCATGCCGTCCGCGCCTTCGGCTCGCTGTCGTCGACATAGGTCGGCCAGGTTGGATACCAGCGCTTGAAGGCTCGCTCGATGGCAAGAGGGCTTTCCTCTTCCTGACCATCACGCTCGCTCGCGCTCTCTCTCAGATTGCTATCATCAGTATTTGCTAGATCTGAGTTATTACTAAGTGCCGATTTTACCGGCGCCGGTGAATCCGGCGACGGTTTTGCCGTCGCCGGCAAATCAGTCTGCGGTAGAAATGCAACACTTTCGCTAGCGACCTGATTTCGCTCGCCTTCTCTGGCCATCGGCTCATCGTAAATGACCAGAACAGAAGCCGAGAACTTCCCATCCTCGCGCGTCTGTTCCCGGTCGGCATAGCCCACCTCGACCAGCTCCGCGATCATCTTTCGCGCCTTGTCGCGACCGCATTTGCCGCGTTTCACGATGTCGCCGATGACCACCGTCCAGTTGTCCGGCTTGGACAGCAGATATCCAAGCAGCCACCTCGCTTCCATGGAAAGCCGGTCGTCTTCGAACACGTGGTTGGGAATGGCCGCATAACGCGCATTCCGCACCCCTCGCCGGATTGTCTGTTCGCCGCTCACGCTGCCACTCCCATCATGTCCATCATTGCCTGCGTTCCCCATTGCGCCGCGCAGGCGCGCGCCATTCCGGGGAAGAAGCGAGCCCGTTCCTTGCCGCGATCAGCACCGGGCGGCATGCGATGCACCCGGTTCCAGCGCTTCCATTCGTCCGAGCCCTTTTCCGGCTCGTCGAGCCTGTCGGTCGGCGTGAGCGGCTTCAGGCCGCGCAGATACCAGCCTGTCGCCTTGTATTCGGGATGGCCAAACCAGTGCGGCTGGACGATCTGCGGCGCTGGCAGATCCGCCGGCATCCGGTCCCGCGCGAGATCATGCATCTCCGGGTTTTCGACCGCCACACGCGCGATCGGAGCCCGCCAGCAGGCAAGGAAGAGATCCACGCCCTCGTCAAACTCGCGCTGCATGTCCGCCCAGGTTCGCCCCCTTGGCAGCGCCTTCGGCGGCGTCATCTTGCCCGGCCCGGAGAGCCACCGCCGCCCGGAGCGGCAGAGCCGCGTGCAGGGTGGATGCATGACGACGAGCAGATCCCAGCCATCATCGAGAACGGCGCGGATATCGCCGCGAATGTGTCGGTTGCTGCCATCGTCGGCAGGCAAAAGGTCGCAGGACCAGGCATCGAAACCGAGTTCGAGAAAGGCGTTGCGAACTGTGCCGGAATACTCGCAGCCGACGAGAACGCGCGGAACCGGCCTCATGCCCGCACCTCATGTTGCACGAAGGAATGTTTCACGTTTCCCGAACTGCAAGCCCTTGATTTCCCTACGACGGGAGGCGCGCGATAGAAGCTGCGCAGATCCCGATCCATCCAGTCGCAGACGGCGATGACCTTCGGAACGGACAGGTGATGACCACCCATCAGCCGGGAGAAGTCAGAAACAGTGACACCGGCATCTGCGGCCATGTCCGCCTGGCTTCGCCCGTCATTGAACGCGGCGCTGCGCAAGGCCGCGCGAAACGCCAGCCAGTCGAATTCAGCAAGACCGGTCATGCCGCCGCCCTCCTCGAATGAATGTCGGGATCGATGCCCATCGAGCGCCAAAGCGCCACGCGGATGGACTGTGTCAGCCGCGGATCGGCCCGCATGGCGCGCAGCACCACAGGCCCCTGCACGTTCGCCTTCGCCGCATAGTCGAGAATGGCCTCGCGCTCGGCCCTGATGCGGTCCTCGTCGGCGTCGCGTTGATCGAATGGCCTCGTAGCTGCCAACGTGCCCGCGTGCAGCACATGCGCCTGCAGGAAGAGCGCCAGCATACTCGGCCCGAAGTCGAGGCGTGACGTCATGCCGCCACCCCGCCCCGATAGGAACCGGCCGAACCGAGCACCTTGCCGGTTTCGACATCGATCCTCAGGAGATGCAACGGACAGACAATGACACCGTCCTCAACCGGCTGCCCGGCCAGCGGCACCTTGCGATGCGGGCACACCCAGCCACGGCCATCGTGCAAAGCTTGCCGCCCCGCGAAATCATCCACGAGGCATTGCCATTGCTTTGCCGTCGATACGGCATCGACCAGCATGTCTTGCACCGGGTTTCTGATCCGGCGGCACTTGAGCCTCTTCCAGACGACAGGCGGCAGCCCGTCCGGGTTCATGCGCTCGCTCGTCATGAGCGGCATCGACATGACGCCCTTCCAGGCCTGGTGGTCGCTATCAGGGTATGAAAAGGGAAAGAACCGCGCGTCGAGGTGGTAGTGATCCCAGTCGAAGTTCAGGCAATGACGGTCGTTGTGCCTCGGGCCTATGATCGGCCAGGATCTGGCGGCATAGCCGCTCCATCTGCCGTGCACAGTCGGAACGGCGTAGTAGCGCCCTATAACGACCTCGGTGGCTTCTGTAATCTTCTCGATCATGCCGCCACCGCCTTTGCGTCGCCTGCCCAGCTCCAGCCTCCGTCGACAGCAACGAGACTGCCTTCTGCGGCGAGGCGGGCGATGATCCCGTCAGCAGTTATCGGTCGCACGGCAATTGCCATGCGCAGCGCCCGTGCGTCGAAAGCCGCCGGCGTATCGCGGATCCACGCGATGGCGCGCTCCATGTCTTCATCCACCCGCTCGTCGAGCGTCTTGCGCGGCGTTTCGCGGGTAAATTCTTCCTCCTGGCGGAGCGTAAGCGGCGCAACATGCCCGCCATCGCCCGGCCTCAACGGCTCGGCATTTTCGAAGGCCTGCCAGTCGATGCGGATGATCTCGGGATATCCGCCATTTCCATAGCGCGTGCCGCCCAGCTGCCGCTCCCAGACAAACCAAGCCGTGTTCATCTGGCTGGAGGCCTTGTTTCCCTCCCAGCCGTCGCGATGCATCATCGGCAGGCGGCGGGTGAAGACATAGATCCGGCTCGGCGGGTTCTCGTCCATGCAGAAGCAGCGGTCGGGATCGTCGAAGCCGGCAAGGAAATTCAGGTTCAGCAGCATCGCCATTTTGCCCGGCCGAAACTCGCGCAGCGCGTGGGCGATATAGGCGTTCGCGATTCCGTAAGGCGGGTTGGTGACGATGTCAGGCCCGCAGCGCATGCCGGCTGCAAAATCCTCGTCGGCGCGCATCAGCAGGAAGTCACCGACGTCCTGGACTTCGCCATCTCGCTTGGCGATGCCGCGATCGACAGCGTCGGAGATCCGCACATCGTATCCTGCAGCCTCCAGAGGCTTGAGGATCGCGCCGCGACCCACGCTCGGCTCCCAGACTTCAGTCACGAAGCTTTCCAGCGCCAGAAGCGCGCGCACGGCCTCGATCGGCGTCTCATAGAGATCGTCGCCGCGTTCGTCCTTCGTTGCGGTCTTCGTCCCGACAGCATGCCCCGCCGCCTTCTTCAGGCTGGCGCGGCTCGGCTCCAGCCCCTCGGAAAGCCGGATCTCGATAATGGCCTCGACGAAGCCGGGGTCAGCCCGCTCGGCATTCCGCAGCTTGCGCGCGTGATGCAAGTGCTGGCGGTCGATACCGACATCATCCAGCGTGAAAGTGTTTTCGCCGGAAACGCTTTTCGGACGACCGGTGCGAATGATTTCGCCCTTGTCCTGCGCTTCATCGACAGCGTCCGCCATCGCGCAATAGGACAGCGCCTCGATCTTCAGCGCATCCGCCTGCAGCCGCCGCGCCTTGTCGACGAGCGTCCGGCTCGCCTTCACCCGCTCGGCATAGCCGCCCGCCGCCTTGGCCTGGTCATAGGCGCCAGAGGCCAGCATCAGCGCGGCATGCGCGTCACCGTCGTCGAGCAGAGCCTGAGCGCGCTTGATCGTGGCGACGAGTTCGGAGGATTCGAGGAGGGCGAGATCGCTCATCTGCCCCGCTCCGCTTCTTCAAGGATCGCGCAGACCTCGTCCTCGGACATGTCCAGCTTGGCCGCGACACAGAATGTCGAAAGACCTTCGACGTGATGCAGCTCCAGCACCCGCGCGAATTTTGCCCGCTTCACCAGCAGCGACTGGCGCACCTGCTCATGCTCTTGCCGGCGCTCCATCATCGCGGAACCTCACGCGTCCAGAGTTCGGCCGCCAGCCGCGAACGCTCGCCGCAGGCCCGCTCGGCGATGATCTCCTCGCCACGCGCTATGAAGATCGCCTCGCAGATGAAAATAGCGCGGTACTGCGACCACTGCGTCGGCAGGCCGGCCTCCACGCGCCCTGCCCCGCAGACCGGGCAGCTGACGCGAGCGCCAAGGAATTCGATCAGGGAAACGAGCGTGCCGCTCATCGTGCGCGCTCCCGGTGCTGCAGCTCGCGCCGCAACTCGACCCAGCGCTTCGCCATCAGCTGACCTTGGTTCCGTGCCGCCGCCTTGGCATTGCGAAACTGCAGCTCATCGCGCATGCGGTCGATCTTGCCGCTCACCTGACCCAGCGTCCGGTTCATCCGGAAGGCGATCTCTGTCTTGCTGCATCCGGAAAGCCAGAGGCGACGCAGCTCGGCCACGTCGCCTTCAGGCCAGGGTGATGGAAGATGAAGCGCGGTCGTCATGTGCCGCTCCCGAGCTTGCTCTCGATCACGGCAATCTGCGCCTTGAGATCTGTCAGCTCCCGCATCAGGTCGCGCTTTTCCCGCGCATCGACCTTGCCGTCGTCCAGCGCCTCGATCGCAAGCCGGGTCACGTCGCCGACCTCGGCATTGAGCGCCGAGATATCCCGATGCGTGAGCCCCGCTTCCGGCGTCTCCGCCTCGTCGCGCACAAGGCGATAGCCCTGCAGCTTCGCCATCATTTCAGTGATGATCGGAGATCCGGCTTCGAGATCGGCCTCGACGGCAACGTCAATCGGCACGAAGGTCTCCATGTGCTCTTCGCCGGCAAGCCCATACTTGGATAGCTGCCCCTGGCGAACGCGGGTCGCCTTCTGGAACTCTTCCGAGCCGCCAGCGCCATCGACTGAAAACCGCGTCGCGGCCTTCAGCTTCTTCAGGTCTCTCTCGGAAATGACGCGCACGAAATCGCTCCCCGGTTCGTCAAGGAATCAAAGACAAAAATTCATTCGGTGATGGGACGCAGCGCCGCGCTTAAGGCTGCGGCATGGAACAACTCACGGAGGCCCGCATGAGCACGGATGACGGACAGCAGCAGGGACAGGCGGCGCAACCGCAACACCGCCCGTCCCCGCGCCACAAGCAGCCGCCACGGGTACGGGCGCAGGGCTGCGATCGGCAAGAGAAAGGCCCGGAGCGGACAGCGCATCCGATGAGGTCCGCCATCCGCGACGGCAAAGCCGCGCAGATCGGGGAAGCGCAGCACTCCGGGCAGTTGGCGCGGCTGACTGAAGAGGTCCGCGCAGGGGGAGAATGGGAAGCCTGCCGCAACGGTGCAGCTCTCGTTGGCGGCGACCGCAAACAACCGTCGCGACAGGCCTGCAGCCGACATCTCTACAATGCCGGACGAGAGCGCCTGCCAGGACGCCAAGGATTGAAAGGGGCGAGCCGCCCCGGCAGGCGACGGGCAGACGCCCGATCTGATAGGAGGCGCGCATCATTCGGCAGCCTCCAAAAGATCCACGGTCAGGTCAGGCCGATTGACACGAAGCCAGGAAAGCCGCTGCTGGTGAAGATCATCAAGCGTGACGGCGCCACCGCTTACGTGGATAATCCGCTCAACAACATGAGCGTCCGGGCGGTTTTCACCCGTCTCGTACCTTTGGTATGCGCGGGCGCTGTCGAGGGCGAGCAGACTTGCCGCTTTCGCCATGCTCAGACTCTCCGCCAATCGCCAGCTCTTCATATCCATGCGCCATATAGCGCAAATCGCTAAACTGTTGTCAAGAGGAGCATAGCGTTTCGCGCCATATAATCATTGGCGATTTTCGCTATAAATGCGGCTATGATCAGACTCAAGGAACTTCGCGAGGCGCGCGGCTTGACGCAACAACAAGTTGCCGATGCCATGGGGATTCACCTCACCAACTACAACCGTCTCGAAAACGGGGTTACGGAGCTTAATCTTTCGAAAATGAAAGCGCTGGCCGGCATACTTCACTGTGAGCCGGCAGAGCTGATTTTCAATCCGGGTCACATCAGGGTTGTGAAAGTCCAGCAGCATGTCCAAGCTGGAGTGTGGGCTGAGTCCAACGTATGGCCTGAGGATGACTGGTACGAAGTTGCTGTGCCCGACGATGAGCAGTGGAGAAGCCTCTCCCTCTACGGCGCCGAAACGCGCGGGCCTTCCATGAACAAGCGCTACCCTGAAGGTTCAGCGCTTATCTACACCAGCATGATGGACACCGGCGAAAAGCCACAGATCGGAAAGCGGTACATCATCGAAATAGAGCGTCCCGACGGTCTAAGAGAGGCGACTGTAAAGACGTTGTGGCGCGATGATTCTGGAGTTTACTGGCTTTTGCCTGAGTCCACAGACCCCCGCCACCAAGCGCCCATTGCGCTCAACGGATCTGATGGCGATCTCATAAGAATTGTAGGCCGCGTCATATACTCGGTGCAGCGAGAAGTTTGACGGATAGAAAGAGAACAGCAGGAACAACGATAACAATAAAAGATGCCACTCCGAGACAGCCACGCTTTTCTGCCAAGATAGGCTCATACACTGGCAGATCAGGTCCTGCCCCTTGAGGAGTGTTCTCGGCACGATGCCTAGTGGGAAGCAGGCCGTTCTCCTGGAGCTTAATCGAAGCAAACTGATAAGCTGCAGATCGATCACTGTCACCCTGTCTGCCGTGAAACTCCCCGAACCATCGAAATCCCGTCCTGGTTGCCCGCGCAGCAGCCATCATCGATTTGCGAGCTTTCTCGTCGGAGAGAAGTTGCAACGCAGTTTTCCGGAAGCGTGGATCTGACGGAACGTCCAGCAAGTCAGTGCGCCCTCGGTCAACACGGGACCGGTAAACCCGAAAAGAGTACCACTCCGCCAAAGCCTCCTCGTTCTCAGCCTCCAGCAGATGAGCTGTAATCATTCTGTAGATGGCTTCCTTCGATGTGTATCGAGTGATCTCAACTTGGTATCTCGCGGCGAGAAGCCTAGGAATATCATTTGCTGGCACAAGGCGGCCAGTGGTGTTTGAGATCAAATCGCTAGCCTCGTCTTGCGAAAGTTCCTCGGTAACGGCAACGCCGAGATCCTTCAGGTACTCAAGCTGGCGAGGCGTCGCGCCGCGCTTTACAACCTGTACATCCGTCGGGCTGATGCCCTCAGCTGCGAGAAGCTTGTCAAGCGCGCCTCTGTCGTAGGCACGCCTAGCAACCTTGTTGAGTCGCCCCGTGGCCGGCTTAACGAATCGAACTTCAAAAATCGGCATGTCTCCTCCTGGCTAACATCTTGATTAATGCCGACGAAATTAACATAGCGATTATCGCTAAGATTTCGCTTGACCCTATATAGCGTTTTTCGCAATACTCGTGACACCCGCTGCACTCCTCCTCCCAGCTGCGGGTGACCGCAAGACCCGTCGCCGCTGATCTCTTCCTCCTCACGAGGTCAGCGGCGCCGGCGGTCAGGCGGGAGGCCAGGAGATCCCCATGAACGAATTTCGTGAAAACCCCATGCCCTCCGCGCGGCAGTCTTGCCGACAGATCGCCGTCAAGCGTATCGCCGATGCGATCCGCGAACTCGCAGGCAGCGGCGAGCCCATCACCGAAGAAGCCTTCGTCGCTCGCGGTATCCCGGCGGCAGTCGTCGCGCGTTATGCCTAGCAGGCCCGCCAGGTCGCCCGCCGCAGCTTCGTGAAGCAGGTCTGATCATGCAGACCGCCCTCACCCGCCAGCGCCGCCCGGTTTACGACTGGTCGCTCGATCGCAGCGACGCCGCCTACTACATCGAGCCCGTTGGCGACACGTTGCCGCCGGATCTCGATCCGCATCTGGCCCCGGCCACCGTGCGTCCACTCATCCGGCTGGAAGACACCCGCGAGGAACGCCTAGAGCACATGCGCGCGCTGATGATCGGCTGGACCGCCGCGACCTTGCTGCTCGTCCTGTCGCTCACGGCCTTCACCGCCGCCGCCATTCGTCTGCCTGCAATCGAGCAGCAGCTCGCTTACGATGCGAGGACATGAGCGATGACCGGACACACCGAGTTTTACTGGTATGCAAGCGCGGACGCCGAGATCTACAAGATCAGGGAGGACAGTCGCGAGGCGGTTATCTCCGCCGCAAAGGCTGATCGCCTTGGCCAGAGCTTCGACGACGACGGAAACCCGTGCCTGCGCTTCTACATTTGCGAGGCATCGAAATACGACCTGCGGATCGCGGACTATGCGATTCCGTCAGACAAGGACGAGCTTTTCGAGAACATTGAGGAGGACGCATCTCAGTGGGATTTCGGCAATCCGGACGGCGGCAGTGGCGATATCTTTGCCTGCAGCGACAAGGCTCGGGCCGACCTGCTCGATCGATTGAAGGCCACCTGTGAACAGTGGCAGGTCGATCACAAGCTTTCGTGGGAAAGCTGGGCTTTCGCGATAAGTCGCAATGAAGAGACGATTGTCGTCCCGCTGGCTTCGGAAGGCGGTGACGCATGACCCGCCTCGCTAAGCACCCACGCCTACAGCGGGGAATCCTGATCGTGTTGGCGCTGATTGGCTGCGGCTTCTTCTGGATGCTTGCCGCCCTGTTCATGCTGTCCTTCATCCCGCCCGCCAGCCACTTCCCAATGTGAGGCGCCATGACCATGTTCAACGTTCATTTCACCCGCGCCGATGGCACCAGCGATTGCAAGCGCGTCGAGGCTGAAACGCCGAAGGATGCGGCCACCGCCATCGCCACAAAGTTTCCCGGCGCTCTGATCGGCAAGATCAAGCGCTGGAAGGCACCAGCTGATGACGGTATGCGCCAGATCGGCGGTGCAGCATGAGAGATCGCGCTTTGTTCATACTAGTGATCGTTTACGCCACAGTCTGGATCGTAACGTTCGGACATGCGGTGAACCGCCCCGTCGAATGCGATCACGACTACATCAAAGACGAGTGGACACGGGAGTATCTGAGGGAGTCCTGCCGTAACCTATCTGAGCTTGACGCCTTCGTCTTCTCGATGTTCTGGCCATTTTACTGGAGCGCGCAGGCCTTCAGGGGGGCAGCATGACCCACCTCTGCGAAGTCATCACCTTCCGACCGCGCAATGCAGCACTCCAATCCGAGCATCAGCGCCGCCCGAACCTCGAAGCCTTGAGGCACCTCGGCAACGCGGAGGATCTCGTCGCGGCCATCAGTGGCGACATCGAGGCCGGCACAGAAAACGCCGCCGCCGGCACTTCGACATTCGGGCTCGGTGGCCTGTCGAAAGGCAGGACCCTTGGCTGGTCCGTCCGTCTAACGCTCGAGCTTGCCGCCCTTACCAACGATCCCCGCGACCGCCAGCTGGCAACGGTGCTGCAGCAATGGCTGGACGAGAAAGGCGCGACCAATGGCTGAAAAAACAAAGATTGAATGGACCGACGCCACATGGAACCCGATCACCGGCTGTTCCGTCGTCTCCCCCGGCTGCACCAACTGCTACGCCATGAAGCTCGCCGGCACGCGCCTGAAGAACCACCCGACGCGATCAGCCCTGACCGCCGACAGCAAGGCCGGCCCCGTCTGGAATGGTCAGGTGCGTTTCAACGAAAGCATTCTGCTCGATCCGCTGCGCTGGAAGCGCCCGCGCATGATCTTCGTCTGCGCCCATGGCGATCTCTTCGCGGAGAACGTCCCAGATGAATGGATAGACCGGGTCTTCGCCGTGATGGCCCTTGCACCGCATCATACCTTCCAGGTGCTGACGAAGCGACCGGAGCGGATGCGCGCGTACTTCGTCGGCCGCAGGCAGAACTTCGGTCGCGCCTCAGACGTGATGCACCACGCAATCGAGCACAGCCTCGACGAAGACGATCAGCAGATCGCCGCGGATTGGCTCGATCTTTTTGACTGCATGGGCACCCCGCAGCACAACGTCTGGCTGGGCGTCTCGGTCGAGGATCAAAAGCGCGCCGACGAGCGCATCCCCATCCTGCTAGAAACACCCGCCGCTGTCAGATGGATCAGCGCCGAGCCGCTTCTGGGCATGGTTGACGTTCGACGACACATCGAGATTGCCCACCTCGACAGCGAGCTTGGTCTGAGCAATCCCGGCATTGATTGGGTCGTTGCCGGCGGCGAAAGCGGTCGTGGCGCCCGCCCCATGCATGCCGAATGGGCCAGGTCACTGCGCGACCAGTGCGCCGCAACTGATACACCGTTCCTGTTCAAGCAGTGGGGTAACTGGCTTGGCGGCGAATGGCAGGACGACGGCGATTCCGGCTGGTTTGAGCCAGCGAGTGCTCCGGATGCCGCGCGCATCCCTTACCGTCAGCGTCACGGCCAGGAGCACTGGTTTCCGGAGGCAAAGTGGCCCGAAGGACCCGGAGCCGTTCGCATGGACAAGAAGGATGCCGGCCGCCTGCTCGACGGCATCGAACACAACGGCTTTCCGGAGGCACGTGGATGACGGCTGACGACGCCTGCCACGCCGAGGTCATCATCAAGCGGAAGCCGTGGCCGGGGCGCAAGACCCTGTTCGTCTGCTGCATTTGCGATGAGCCGGTCGAAGAGGGGCGAACCTTCCTGCGGTCGAGCCAGCAGCACGAGCCGGTGTGCAACAGCTGCACCCGGCATTGGGGCTTCAAGGCATCGGGCCCGGTGTTCAACCGGCTGAACTACAAGCGGCTTCAACAACTGTCCGCGATGACGAGCCGCCTTCAATGGGAGATCAGGAATGGACGACGCAACCGACATCGCTGATGGCTTCGATGTACCGGAGATCATCCGTGGCCTCGCCGGCGACCTGAAGGACCTTCGCGCGGGCAAGATCACCCCGAAGGAAGCGCAGGTGCGCGCAGATATCGCCAAGCAGATTTTCAACGGCCTGCGCCTGGTCGTGTCCGCCCAGAAGTTCGTCTCCCAGAAGGCGCGCCAGATCCAGGCGATCGAGGGAGCGCCGGCAGAATGAGCACAGCCCTTTTCCAGCGCACGATGGCATATGACCATGGCGACAAGGAACGCAACTACCTGATGCACAAGGTCTGGTCGGTCACACCCTTCATGATCAACGTTCGCACGGGCTCGATCAATTCCGAGACCTATTTCGAGATCATGCAATTCTGCCGGGACCGCTTCGGCCCCGACGCTTGGCCCATTCATGGCCGGCCGGGACGCTGGCAGTCCGGATCCGCGACAGTCTACGGCGAAACCTTCATGGGCTTCGAAGACGCTGGCGCGCTGGCAATCTTCATGGGTCGGTTTGGTCACTTGGTGATCGAGGATCGGCCAGAATGAACCAGCACGCCCGCCGCCCGAAGCTAGATCCGGAACCGCCGCGCCTCACGGATGCCCAGAAGGATCTGTGTGCGCTGGCGAAGGAACTTGTGCCGCAGATCGCGCCGGTCTGGACCAAGTTCTACGACACCGAAAACCACGCGTGGCAGATCTTCATTGACGGCGACGTCGGGCCAAAGGCCGCACCGCTCGCGCTGGTAACAGAAGAAGCGGGCTGGGCGGACAAGGAATTCCTGACGAAAGGCGCGCAGATGCTCGCAGCCCTCGTCGCCGCCGGTCGTCGACAGAAGTGGATCATTGAGCAGCAGGATGCCGAGATCCGACGCCTGAGAGGCGAGCCAGACCCGAGCGCGAAGAAGTTCAGTCCTGCGCGCCAGTGCGCGATCTACTGCTCAAAGCCCGACTTCCAGCAATGGCTGCGCGATGTCCACGGCGCTGACATCTCCGACCTTCAGCGTGTCGAAACCCGCGTTCGCTCAATGCTTATGGTCGAGAGCCGCGCAGAACTGGACGAGAACCCCGAGGCCGCCAGCCGTTGGCAGAAGATGCGCAAGGATTTTGAGGAGAGAGCGAGATGACAGAGCCTGATAACGAATGGCGCTTGGACAAGGCGCTTGATGGCTACGAAACCGTCATGGACGGAAGCCGAGAGGTTATCCTGCGCTTCTCGTCCGAAGGAGAGTTCTTGTTCTTCATTGACGCTATCGCGAAAGGAACAATCACAGCCTCAACTTGCCTTGCGTCTCAGCCCTACGGCACCCCACCACCCCAGTCACATGTGGTGGCGAGCGCTGCTGCTGCTGACGTGCTGGCAGAGCGCCGCCGCCAGGTCGAGGCTGAAGGATGGACGCCTGCGCATGATGACGCTCACAAGGACTGTAGCCTTGCTAAGG
>JBKBON010000034.1:0-28961 GCA_046294755.1 Allorhizobium sp.
CTTGGTTTTCCGGCCTTTTAAGCAGATTTCGGCGAGGTTTGGCGGAAACGTCTCTGCTCTGCAGGCCACTCAGAGCAGCCCTCCCCTGCCGATGAGCCCAGAATTCTCCATCGCCTTTAAGCGCGAACAGGCCTTCATGGCCCTCCCGTCCTCCGATCTCCTTATTTCCAGGCATTTCCGCCGCATATGGCCACCAGAGCGCGTTTGACGCTGGTTTCAACCAATGGCCCGTTCGACACCGCTTTTCGAGTCTGGTGGGACTGCATTTGGCCCTTAAAACACGCTTGCAACTGTTCATTTTCTCGCGCATTCCTTATCTGTACAAAGCACCTGAAAAACGCGCGAGCAAACCATGGCAAAACGACAGACCGCCAATCCAGCGCCGAGCCCCAAACGGCTTATCGGTTATGCGCGCGTCTCGACCGACGATCAGGTCCATGATGCGCAGATGGACGAATTGCGCGCCGCCGGCTGCGAGCGGATTTTTCAGGAACACGGATCCGGTGCATCACGGGCTCGGCCGGTGTTGACCAGACTGCTCGGAGACCTGACTGCCGGCGACGTGCTTGTCGTCGTCCGGCTGGATCGCCTCGCCCGCTCCGTCAGCCATCTGTTGCAGGTGATCGAGGACCTTGAGGAACGCGGTGTTCATTTCCGATCGATCCGCGACCCCATCGACACGTCCACGCCGCAGGGCATGTTCTCACTCCAGGTCCTTGGCGCTGTCGCGCAGCTCGAACGGGCGCTGATTGCCGAACGAACCAAAGCCGGCATCAAGGCGGCAAAAGCGCGTGGCAAGCTGCCGGGTAACCCCGGGCTGCGAGAGCGGCGACCAGAAGCGATCAAGGCAGTCTCGAAGGCGCGCGAAAAGCTCTATCTCGACGAGCTGATCTCCTCCGCCCAAACGTGGTTGCCCATGGTCCGGCAGCTTCGACCTCAGCATAGCTGGGACAATGTCGTCCGGGTTCTCAACCGCCGGGGCCATGACTGGACGGTCGAACGCCTGCGCCGCGCGGTGCATCGAATGGTTCGCGAGAAGCTGGCCGATCCCGAGCTGTTGGCACGCTCGCCGCGGCGTGCGCCAGAAGATCACCTGATGAAGCTCGTGGCGGCAATTGCCATTGCTGATCCTGGCCTGTCGTTGCGCGATATTGCCGCCCAGCTTGATCAGATGGGGGAGCGGCCGGCGCGGGGTGGGCGCAAATGGCAGCCTTCCTCTGTTCGCCACCTGCTGGACGAGGCACATCGATTTGGCCTCATTCGTCATTGAGGGCGCGGAGCATCAGCCTGCCGATTGCCCGGTTTCTTGCTCGCCCTGCTTTGGATGGCAGAGATTTCCAGCCTTCGCTTTCGACTATGCCGCGGGCCAACTGCCGGTACTCAGTTTCTGCACGGAGATTTAGGACTGACGCGGCCAGCCTTTGAGCAGGCGCCGGATGATACGCTGGGACCGGCCCGCGCTCGAATCGTCGAAAAGCTTCACGGAAAGAGGCAGAGATTAGAGGCTTCTTGGCGGTCTCCTCAAAGAGGAGGTCGGCTATGGCCGTAATGGTCACGGCTCGCCATGCCGGTGGAAGGTTGGCCAGCGGTGCCGCGCCTGCTGTAACCGACGGCCGCTGACCGTAGGGCAGAGCTAAACCCAGCGCGGCGATGTATGGCATCCCTTCCGGCCTCGGCGACCAGAGGAAGCGGCTTGCTGTCCCAATTCGTTCAAACTCCGACCCGCCCTTGCCGATAGTCTCGCCGATAAACGAGGCGACCTCCAGCAAGTCAGTTTGATCGCGGCGCTGAAACCTTCTCGCCGAGATAATCGCATGACATTCTCGGCAAAACAGTCTGACGGCTCCAGCAGGCGTAGAGCGAAACTGGAACAGGCCGCCGCGGAAACATCCGCCGCAGTTGATCTCGAGCCCAGTCTTGTGCCGGGGGCAGACGACGGCTTCGACACATGCCCAGGACCGTCGGCAATAGTGGTCCCTCTTCTGCTCGGCATCCTCGTCCAGGCATGCCGGACAAACGCCTCGATTTGCGGGGTCGCTGACGAATGACGCCCTGCTCCGCCCGGTATTATGCAGAGACAGTCGCTCCACATCTGTTTGCTTCAGGCGGCAGGCTAGCGCCCATAGACGGGTCGCCGATTGTTCGGTCGGGATGTCATCGCTGAGGAGATGCGGCTTAGATACCCCCGAAACGCCACATATCCAGTTCTCGATCTGCCGGGGCGAGCTGGAGTAATGGCTCGCTACCCGCCAAAGCCAACAACTGAGAAGTTCATCCTCATAGGGCCGTGGGGCGATCACCAGCAGCCGCACCGGTCTCACGGGTCTGCATGCCGTCGTAGGCGCCCTTCAGTCCGCCGCGCCATCGCGACCAAAGGTAGGACAAGGTTGTCGGCGTCGAAGCTCTCCAAGGTAATCCTCTCATTCCTATTCCGGACGGCTTCGACCGCAACAGTCTCGATGAGGCGAAAAATTCGCACCGTGACTCCATCGGTCATGTCCAGCACCTTGCGGCGCACTGCTGCGGTACCAAGCTGGGATGGCTCGCGCAGAGGCAGGATGCTGCCGAGACTTGCGAGCAACTGTGCGAGCTCCTGTGTATTGGACCAGCGCTTCAGGTGAATTGCCTCGAACCTCTCCGCAAGCTGAGCATCCGTCAACAACGCTTGTCGGGCGAGATCGGTCCCGGCGCAGATCAGCGGGACTTTCAGATCATTCGCCAGAAAGCGGATAACGTTGAGAAAGACACGTTGCTGCCGGTATGTGCCGGTCAGCATGGCATGAATCTCATCGATGATCAGCATCCGCACGCCCATCCTGCGCATAAGAGTGCGGCAAGTGGTCTTCAGTCGGTAGGTCAGGTCTCCACTTGGACCAGGTGCACTCATCGCATTCAGGAGTTCGCCGTAGACATCGCGTTCGACGGGTTCGGCCGGCATCTGCATTGCCACGACCGGCATGTTCGTCACCCCGGTTGCACGATCGAAGATGGGCTGGTGATCGCGAAGAAACTTTCGGATGATTTTCGTTTTTCCCATGCCGGTATCGCCATAGAGGAGCAGACAGGGCATTCGATCCCGCGGCGGATAGGAGAGCAGATCCTCAAGCCGCGTCAGCGCAGCCCCCGCATCGGCTGTTTCCAGCCAACGATCGGCACGGATCCAGGCGACCCGTTCTTCGATCCCCATCTCTGCATACTGGCGATAGGCTGGCAAGAGATGGGGATAGTCCGTCACGACCATTCCTCGACCGACAATGGTGCCAGATCAGAGAAATTGTCCTCGTCGGCATCATCTACTGTTTCCACATGCTGACGGTCGGTGGCCGCCAGCGCTCGCGACCGTCTCTCGGCTCCCCGGCGGATGCTCCGTGTTTGACGCCCTGCCACCTCGACAATCTGTCGCTGGGCTTCGATGGTCTCGAAAATCAGGTGCTCATCGACCGATTGCAGACCACGAGCCCTCAAAGCGGCCACGGCCTGCCGGTGTTCGCCGAGCGTGATCCGTGGCCGTCCGAGTTCTGCAAATCGAACCGGCCAACTTTCACCGCTTGGCCCGTCCACGAACACGCAGGAGATATCCCGCGGATCGTACCGGACGCGCATCTTGTCCGGCACTCCGGTCCACGGGCTCAGGACATCGTCCCAATATTTGAGGCCGAACAGGTGCAGTCCGTCGCGACGTATGACGCGTTCCTCGAACGGCAAGAAATCAAGGACAAAACGGTGTTTGTCATAGGGAAGCCGCAGAGGCTCCCGACGCGAGAGGACGGCATCTTCCCAGGCCAGACGAGGCGGAATCTTCAGCGCACGGTGGATATCTGCGTGGTAGCGGCCGATGATCTCAAGCGTGAGCCAACGCTCCAGCTCGTCAAAGGTCATCACAGCATGCTTTTGCGGATCGTAGTCGCCACGGGAGCCAATATCGCTTGATGTTGAACCGGGCAGAAAGTGAACGGCACCCATCATCGTGCCGATAAGCCGCTCGATGTGGCCACCGTAATGCGGACGGGCAACCGGTCGATGGATGAGATTTATGCCGTGTTCGGCCGCACCCCAAACCAGCGCCCTTCCCCGAAACTCTCGAGCATTGTCGAGATGAATGGCGGTAGGCAAACCATGGGTGGGCCAGTCGCCGACAACGTTTCGCTCCGCGAGCCACGATGTTTTCGGCAAAACCATGTGTCGGATAGCCAATGCGACAGATGTTGACGATGGGTGCTCAAGGCTCAGGTAGAAGCCGGCCACCATGCGGCTGGCGACGTCGATCGCCAACGTCAGCCAGGGACGCTGCAATGGTTGGCGGTTCACAGCGTCAACGACGAAGAGATCGACCAAAGTGTGATCGATCTGCACGACTTCCAACGCGTGCCCAACTGAATACTCATCGGTAACGGGTTTGTATTGCTGATGAGAGACACTCGCCCCCTCTCGGGCCTTGGCCAGCTTCTTCTGGTCGGAGCGATCGATGCGAACCTTCACGGCTTTCCAGGAAGGTGCAGGTATGTTTCGCTGACGGCAAATGACGCGGACATGATCATGAACAGCGGTGATCGTCGGACGCTCGCGGCGGCAATAAATTTCCTGGATAGCGCAGGCGACTGCATCCTCCTGTTCCGATGACAAGAGCCGCCTCCCCTTCTCTGGGCCTGGCGTTTCATCCAGCAATGAGCTGGTCACCGGTTTTCGACGGAACTGGGCAAGCAGCTGGTAGAACCTCGTTCGCTTGAGCCCCAACTGCCTGCACGCGGCAAATCTCTCCGCAGCGCTCAGTTTCCTTTCGAAAGCGAGGGGCCGAATGACGGCCTCGCGAACCACAGCCTTTTGCCAAGCTGTCTCGCTGGTGAGCATCTTGTCAGGTGTCTGCACCATTGGGTGCTTCCTCGCCAACGTGTTGGCTTCGTCATGGTCAATTGCTGCGGATCTCAGGATGCTCCCCAAGAATGACAGTTGAAAGACGCCTGGTTTCCGAAGCCGTTCTACCGGGATGCCTGCTTTCGGCCCAAAGCCGACATCGACCGCATGTTCAGCATCACATCCACTTCGGAACGTCGATCCGTTGATACGCCTGCAGCTTGCCGATCAACACCTCGGCATCCGCATCGACCGAGGTCGAATGTCGGTGTGCCGGAGGAAGGAATTTTTCTACAACCATATGGTCGACAAATCCGAGGAATTTGTCGAAGAAGCCGCGGGTGTTCAGAAGTCCGACAGGTTTGTCGATCTCGGAAAGCTGGTTCATGGTCCAGACTTCCATGAACTCTTCGAGCGTGCCGATCCCGCCCGGGAGTGCAACGAAGGCATCGGCGAGGTCGGCCATGCGCTGTTTGCGCTGGCGAAGGTTCTGTGCGACCTCATAAAAGGTCAGGCCTTCGTGGGATTGGCCCTTCTCGTGCAGCCGCGCAGTGATGATACCATGGACTTCGCCTCCGGCGGCTAGAGCCGCGTCTGCAACTACGCCCATCAGGCCCTTTGTCGTGCCGCCGTAGATCAGCTTGATCCCGGCCTTGCCGAGCGCCTTCCCAAGGTCCCGCGCACCATTGGCGAACTCATCCGAACCGCCGAAGTTCGAGCCGCAGAAAACGGCGATCGATTTGATGTCCCGGTGGGTCATGGCATTCCTCATTCAAGGCTTGGCAGGTGGAAAGGCGGATTTGGGGATCATGACATGCGCTCCCTTGACGACATTCACTAGCTGGGTGATCCGCACGTCGGAAGCGACGCTGCAGAGCGTATAGGCGTTTGCGGCACTCATTCCCGTTCGGCCGCAGATGAGCGATATGGCGTTTGCTACTGCCTGACGGACGGCGGAATCGATCGTATCGCCGAAACCCATTGCGATCAGGTGGGTCTGCGTCTCCGCGTAGAGAGATCGAGGATACTCGGCTTTGAGCAATGTGAGGCGGAAGCGCCCTGTCAACCCTGTCTCGACGGCAGTCAGACAGACCTCACCGTCGCCCTGTGCCGCGTGTCCATCGCCGATGGAGACAAGCGCCCCGTCGACGGACACCGGCAAATAGAGGGTAGAGCCCGCGACCAGCTCCTTGTTGTCGAGATTGCCACCGAAATATCCCGGCTCGATCGACGTGCGGCGGCCGTCTTCCGGTTTCGGAGCGGTAGAAATGACACCGAAGAATGGCCGTGCCTGAAGCATTCCGCCCCAGGGAGCGATGATGGTCCCGGATGTCTTGTCGATGCCAAAATGCACGGTGTGCGGCTTATGGAAGTCTTCGGGCAGTACACCCTTGTCGGGACGAATGATGTTGTAGCCCCAGTCGTCGCGGAGACTGACATCGAGAATGTCGATCTTCAGAGTATCGCCGGGAACCGCGCCTTTGACGTGGATCGGCCCTGTCAGGATATGCGGGCCGAGCTCAGGAGACAGCGCCCGATGGATCGCCCGGAGTTCCGGGCGAATTGCGGAGTTGCCGTAGGGCGCTTCTTCACGCGAGCCGCTGACGGAATGGACAGTGACAATGTCGCCGTCATCAATCTCAAGCACTGGCGGCAGACTGGCGTCGAGATAGCCCCAGTGGACCGTCTTAGCGCCTGGAAGAAGCTCGTGCTCGGCCATCGGATCAGGCCAGTTCGAAGCGGATCGGCTGGGCACCTTCCCAAAGCGTCTTTTTTCCGAGTGCGGGCAAATTCTCCAGTCCCGAAGTCAGCGTGATGAAATGGTTTCCGGCTAGCTGCCCCATTTTCGAGGAAAAGTCGACACCGCCATAGGCGAGCAGGATTTCCGTTTCGCTGATGCCGCCCGGATAGAGAACGATATGGCCGGGAGCCGGATGGCTGGTGTGATTTTCGTAGCCAACGCCGAAGTCCTCATCACCGAGCGGCACCCAGACGCCTTCGCCGCTCCAACGGACATGGACGATCTGATTTTCATACGGCAGGCGCTTAAGGAAGGCGGCGCAGGTCCTAGGGGCATTCTCGGTTTCCAGACGGGCGTCGAAGGTGAAGAGGCCGGTGGTGATCTTGAGCTTGGTCATGGAAGTTTCCTGTGTGAGATGCTTCCTTCGCGATGAATGACGCGGGGATGCGGTTGAAGGGAGGGATCAGCCGTTGGCGGCGAAGTTGTCGCTGCGCACCGCCCAGCCGGTGATCCGTGCCTCGATGGCGGAGAAGATGATGTAGAGCGCAACGCCTAGGGCAGCGAGAATGAACAGGCCAGCGAAAACCAGAGGCACGTCGAAGCTGGAGCTGGCGATCATCATCAGATTGCCGATGCCGCGGTTGGAAGCGACGGTTTCGGCGATGACGGTGCCGACGAAGGCGAGCGTGGCGGCCACTTTCAGGGAGGCGAAGAAGTAGGGCATCGTGCGCGGCAGGCCAATATTCCAGAGGATTTCGAGCTTGGTTGCTTTCAGCGTCCGCATCACGTCCTGCAGTTCAGGCTCGGTCGAGGCAAGGCCCGTCGCAACGTTGACGACGATCGGAAAGATACACATCACCATCGCCGTCAGGATCGCCGGCACGGTTCCGGCTCCGAACCAGAGGACCAGGATCGGCACGATCGCAACTTTCGGGATCGATGAGAAGCCGACGAGCATCGGATAGGCGACGTCGTAGGCAAGTTTTGACGAGCCGATCAGCATCCCGAGGAGCACGCCGATGATGATGCCGAGGCCGAGACCGACCAGCGTCGTATAGATGGTCTGGAAGGCGTGCGGCCAGATCGAGGGGAACTGGCTGATCAGGGTATAGATGGCCTGTGTCGGTCGCGGCAGGACCATTTCCGAAACGCCGAAAGCGAGGCAGATCACCTCCCAGGCGACGAAGAAGCCGAATATGCAGCAGGCGGAGAGGACGCGACGCTTGGTATCCGGCTTCATGACTGCTGCTCCTTGACGGCCCGTGCGGCGACGATGCGTTCGCGAAGCCTTTGGGTGAGGGAAACGAATTCAGGTTCGAAGGAAATGTCGATTTTGCGCGGCCGGGCGAAGGGCACGGCGCTGTCCTCGATGATGCGGCCAGGGCGCGCCTGCATGACGCAGATGCGCGAGGCGAGATAGGCCGCTTCCTTGAGGTCGTGGGTAACGAGCAGGACGGTCGGCTTCTTTTCGATCCAGAGGTTCTGCATGATCTCCCACAATTCCTCGCGGGTGAACTGGTCGAGCGCGCCGAAGGGCTCGTCGAGCAGAAGCAGGGTCGGATCGTGGATCAACGCCCGGCAGAGGGAAGCGCGCTGCTGCATGCCGCCCGAAAGCTGCCAGGGAAACTTGTCTCCAAAGCCTGACAGGCCAACCTGCTTCAGGAGCGTCTCGGCACGATCTCGGTATTCGCCGTTCTTCTTCTTCGAATAGGTCTGCTTGAACGGCGAGACGATCTTCAGCGGCATCATCACGTTGTCACGGATGTTGAGCCAGGGCAGCAGGGTCGGATTCTGGAAGGCCATCCCGATCCTGACATCGTTCGCGCCGATCTCGCGGCCGGCGACGAAAATGTGTCCCTGGGATGGCGACAGCGTTCCCGCCACCAGCTTGAGGATCGTCGACTTGCCGCAGCCCGAAGGACCGACGAGAGCGACGAATTCGCCCTTCTCGATCCGCAGCGAGGTTTCCGCCAGAGCCACGGTCTTGTTCTTCTCGCCACCGAAGGTGACGTTCACCCTTTCCAGATCGATAAATGCATTACGGACTGCGATTTCGGTAGCGAGAGTGAGGGTCATGCAGCAACACTCCCTTTGTTCGTTGCGGTTTGGGAGGTGACGGCTGCCATCGTCTGGTCTACGTGGCGCACGTCAGGTGTCGGCATCGCCTGTATGGCATGGACCGAGCGACCCCAGCCGCGCGCATTTTCCTGCAATTGGCGGTCCTTCATGGCAAAGCGACCGCGCACGATGGTATGGATCGGCAGCGCCGTTGCCTCCATGCCGTGCCAGGGCGAAATCTTGGCCGTGGACTGAGTCAGGTTGTCATCGACCGTCCAGGTGCGGTTGGTGTCGACGATGGCGATGTCGGCGTCGGAGCCGACCATCAGCGCGCCCTTCTTGGGGAAAAGACCCCAGCACTTGGCCGGGTTTTCCGCGCTCCAGCGAACGTAATCTGAGATGCTTGCCTTGCGTCGGGCGACTTCCGTCAGCATCAGCGGCATCTGCGTCTCAACACCCGGGAAGCCGCAATCGACGGTCCAGATGTCTTCGCGGGTCTTTTCCTCGATCGAGTGCGGAGCATGGTCGGTGGCGATCATGTCGATGGTGCCGTCGACCAGCGCCTGCCAGATCGGGTTTTGGTTCTCAGCTTCGCGGACCGGAGGATTGACGCGGATCACGCCGCGCCTTTCCTCGTAGTCGTCGGCGGAGAGAACCAGATATTGCGGGCAGGTCTCACCGGTGATGTCGACGCCGCGGGCCTTTGCTTCGGCGAGAGGCCGAAGTTCGGCCGCAGACGAAATGTGTAGGATGTGGATGCGGGCCCCCGTCCATTCCGCGAGGATAGCGGCGCGGGCCACCGCTTCAGTCGCAACCACGGCCGGGCGTGCGGCAAGGTGAGCGAGCGGATCGGTGCGGCCCATCTGTCGAAGGCGTGCCTCCCGGCGTTCCATGATCGAGTTGGTCTCGGCATGGAGCGAGATGCGCTTGCCTGTCGGCGCGACAATCTCGAACAGCTCGAGCATCGCACCGGTCGTCGGCGACGGGATGCGGCCGAAAGTGTTGCCCATGTAGCATTTGAAGCCGATGACGCCGCCTTCGATCAGGGCGTGGATATTCGGCAGGCTGTCTTCGCCGAGGACAGCATAAAGACCGTAATCGATATGCGCCTTGGCGCGAGCGATAGCGTGCTTTTCGGCAAGCGATTTGGCATCGGAGATCGCCGGCAGGGTGTTCGGCATATCGAAGACGGTGGTGACGCCGCCAAAGGCCGCTGCTGCTGTGCCGCTGGCGAAGTCTTCCTTTTGCGCATAGCCCGGATCGCGGAAGTGAACATGGACGTCGATTGCGCCGGGCAGGATGTGGAGACCGGTGGCGTCGAGCGTTTCCTTCGCCTGGGGCATTGCGCCCTGTTCGCCGATGGCGAGGATCGAGCCGTCCTTGATGGCGATGCTGGCTTTGTATTCGGCATCCGGCGAAACGATGGTGCCGCCGTGGATGACGAGGTCTGCGATGATATCTGCGGTCATGACTTCGATCCTTCTTCAGAGAGCAGCCCAGCCGCCATCGACGGGAATGTCAGTGCCGGTAATCTGGCGAGATACGTCGCTGGCGAAGAACAGGCAGGCATTGGCGACGTCTTCGTCGACGGTTATGCGCTTCAGCGCGTAGTCTTCTGAGTGGCGGATAGCGGCTTCCTCCTCGGTGATGCCAAGTTTTTGCGCCATGGTCTTGCAGACCTTGTTGCGGAAGCGCGGGCCATCGACCATGCCGGGGGCGACGCAGTTGACGTTGATGTTGTGCTGGCCGACTTCCAGCGCAAAACTCTTGGTGATGCCGCGCAGGCCCCACTTGGATGCGGAGTATGCAAGACGACCGGCGCGTCCCTTCATGCCGAAAGTGCCGCCGACATTGACAACCTTGCCGTAGCGGTTCTCGATCATGTTCGGCAGGACCGAACGGATCGTATGGAAGCAACCGTTCATGTTGAGCGTGACGATTTCGTCGAATTCTTCCGGCGTGGTTTCGACACCGGTCTTGCCCATCGGGCCAGAGCCGCCGGCGACATTGACGAGAACGTCGATGCGGCCGAAGGCTTCGATGGTCTTCGCGGCGGCAGCATCGCACTGGGCAGCATCTGTCAGGTCGCAACCGATGACGATGACGGAGCGGCCCTGTGCGCCCGCTACTTTTGCAACTGGCTCGATCGCCGCCGTGTCGCGACCGATGAGCGCGAGCTTGGCTCCCTCGGCGGCGAAGGCGCGCGTGATTGCCGCTCCCATTCCCTTTGCCGGGCCGGTGATGATCACGACTTTGTCCGTGAGCTTCAGGTCCATGATGTTGTCCGTTCTTGATATCTGGAGGAAGGAATGGAAACGGCGCTCGGCGCGCCGCCCGCTTACTTGACCGAGGTCAGGAGCTCACTCTTGGCCGGCAGGTAGCTGCGGTCGAACACCTCTCCGACCGTCGGGGTGCGGGGCAGACTGTTGGCGTTCACTAGAATGTCGATCGACTTGGCGAGCCGGGCTTCATCGATGTCGCCGAGACCGATCTTTACGACTTCCGGATGCGCCATCTCGTCTGCCAGTGTGGCGTCGAAGCGTTCGCGTTCGACATCGGTCTTGATCAGCGACTCGCGTGCCTTCACCGATGCAACGGCAGCTTCTGGGTCCTTGATCGCGTCCTTGACGCTTTTGTTAAGCGCCCGCAGGAAGCCCTTGATGGCGTCCGGGTGTTCCTTGACGAAGGTCTTCGAGACGATAATGGCGTTAGAATAGAGGTCCATGCCGTAGTCACCATAATTGATGAAGCGGATGTCCTTGTCGGGGTCAACGCCGATCAGCTTGGCGCTGAAGCGGATCGTGTTGACATATCCGAAGACGCCATCGACCTGGCCCTTCATCAGCATCTGCTCGCGCAGGTTCGGCTGCATGTTGGTCACCTCGACCGTTGAGCAGTCCGTCTTGGTGATCGAGCAGAATGCCGGGAAGAGCTTCAGTGCGCCGTCATTGGCGGCACCACCTAGTGTATGGCCCGCGAAGTCAGCCGGAGTCTTGATCGGGCTGTCTGCCTTGACGGCTACGGTAAACGGAGGCTGGTTATACATCATGAAGACGCCGACGGGCGCATCTTCAGGCTTTTTGGCTGCGAACTCGATAAGGGCGTTGATGTCACCAAAGCCCATGTCGTAGGCACCGTTGGCGACGAGCGGCACGGCAGCACCCGAACCATTGCCCTGGTCCATGGTGACGTTCAGACCCTCTTCCTTGAAATAACCCTTGTCCTCAGCGAGAAACAGCAGACCCTGCGGTCCCTGGTATTTCCAGTTCAGGACCAGCTTGATGTTGGTCTCGGCCTGTGCCGCTGCGGCTGCGCCAAGCGTTGCAAGAACCGTCATAGCGGCGAGTGCTGCCATGTGGGCGCGCGTCTTCATCTGGTGATGAGCCATTGTCTGTTCCCTTGATCTGGTGGTTGGGCCGCCGTATCCGGCCGCTCGTTATGTTGCGGTGCGACAATGCCACTATTCAGTGAACACATCTACCGCTATTGTCGTCCACCAGCGGTGCCAATAAGGCCTCACTCGGGAGCAACGCCATGCGCCATCTGAAACTCCTGCAGCAGGTATCGGAAATCGCCCGCGCCGGTTCCATCCGTCAGGCGGCGGAAAAGATGAACATCACAGCTTCCGCGATGAACCGAAAAATCCAGGACCTCGAACTGGAGATCGGCACACCGATATTCGAGCGGAGGGCGCGTGGCGTGAAACTGACGGCGGCAGGCGAGATGTTCGTGCGCTATGCCCGCAGCCAGATCGCAGATGCGGAGCAGCTGAGGTCGCAGGTCGAAGACCTGCGTGGCCTCAGGCGCGGACCGGTGAAGATCGCCTGTAGCCAGGCACTCGCGCTGGACTTCCTGCCGTCGCAGATCGGTGAGTTTCGTAAGGCGAACCCGCGTCTTGTGTTCGACATCAAGGTCATGGACCACAATGCCGCGATCAACGCGCTGACCGACTACGACGTCGACCTCGCCATCGTCTACCGGGCCGCCATGCGCCCCGCAGTCCGCATTCTGGCCTCCGTCCCCCAGAGGCTTGTTGCGATCATGCGGGATGACCATCCGCTGACCGCCAAACAGGTCCTGCGTCTATCAGACTGTGTCGGGCATCCGCTAGCACTGCCGGACCAGAGCCTTGGCGGGCGGCAGGTCCTCGACGAAGTGATTGCGAGACGTGACTTCCGCTTCGACATCATGGCCGAGTCAAATTCGTTCGAGATGCTCCGTGGCCTCGTCTTGCGTGGCAACATGATCTCGTTCCAGATCGACGTCGGCGCGCCGCGCGAGGAGTTCGGTATGGGGGTCGTCGGTCGTCCGATCGACGAACGCGACATCCCGCATTCAGACCTTGTCATGTGTCAGTTGCGGGGACGTATCCTTCCGCTCGCTGCGGCGAGCTTCGCGGAGCGGATCGTGAAAGTCACCGCCAAATAGCGGATTACCGCTTTTGGCGCATTCCGGCCAACTCAGAAGATTCCACTGATCTTGAAAGACCAAAACAGCAATCACTAGAACGAAATTGATTCCGGTGAACCTCGCGGATCGACAGCGTAGATTGATGGCAAATCACGGTGGGAACGGCAGCTGGATGCGCGGAATTTGAAGATGAGCAACCGTATGAAGAGCTGCTCAATCGCTACGAAGCGTCGCTATATGACGTTGGCTCTTGGCGAGCTCGACAAACCGGCGCTTCACCTCCTCGAACAACGCCGGGGGCAGCGGCCCGTGATATCCGCTCTCGCTGCCAACAGGGCGAACGTCAGGTCCCGGCCAAACGAAGCGGTTGCTTTCGGTGAGCACGATCCAGGATCGCTCGTCATCGAGGCCAAGGCGACGCTTGGTGGCAGGAGGGATTTCGATTGCTTCGCTGGGATCAGACGGTGGGGAATGCGTGATCGGCAGAACACGTACAGCGGGTGTCCCGTCTTCAAGCGTCGCAACAATCGCCAGTACGAGCGCGGGGCGGTCCTTGTCCCCTTCCTCTCGTCCTTCCAGATGCTGCCAATGCCAAAGATAGGAATAGCGAAAGACCCAGCCGACCTTGGGTTCAGTCGGCAGCATTCTTGTCCATCAGCAGTTCGGCGTTGAGATGATCAAGGCCCGTCTCCATCGTCGAGGCCTCGATCGCGGCAAGCTCGTCGTCACCGATGGCAGTCGTCAGATCGACCCGGCGGTCCCGCCTGGCAAGGCGAAGGTAATCCTCATAAGCCATGAGCACCGTGCGCGGCCGGCCGTTCTTGGTGATTATGACTGGCTCCCGCACGGCCGCATCCTGATACGCGCCGAAATTCTTCGAAACCGCAGCTGCTGTCACAATCGACGTCATGGCAGATCTCCTTTGTTCCGGAATATACGGGCTCTCCGGAACTTTTGCAAACTCCTCAAAGAACCTGGACGCGCAAGATGACGCGGAAAGCTCCAAACGTCCTTCCCAGCAGCGACACACTCGCGCGCCGCGTGGAAGAACTTGATACCATCGCGTCCGTCTTGCCGATGGAGCGGCGTGACGAACTCGCTGAGCTGCTGACGGATCAGGATGTCGAGACGCTGCGCCATCTGGTCAACCAGGGAATGGGAGCAAATACTCTTCGAGCCCTGACGTCAGATCTTGCCTATCTGCAGGCCTGGTCCCTCGCTGCGACAGGCAGTTCCCTTTCCTGGCCGGCACCCGAAGCCCTGCTTTTGAAGTTTGTGGCGCATCATCTTTGGGATCCAGGAAAACGTCTGACGGATCCGGAACACGGGATGCCACTAGATGTCGAGGATAAGCTTCGGCTCCAGGGTTTGCTGCGATCCATCGGCCCTCATGCGCCTGATACCGTGCGCCGGCGTATTGCCACCTGGTCGACGCTGACGAAATGGCGCGGGCTGGATGGCTTTTTCAGCTCCCCTGCGCTCAAGTCCGCAATCCGACTGGCCGTGCGCGCGACACCCCGGCCAAGGAAGCGGAAAAGCGCCAAGGCCGTCACAGGGGATATTCTGTCGAGACTGCTCGGAACCTGCACGACGGGAAGCCTTCGTGATGTCAGAGACCGTGCGATCCTGATGGTCGCCTTTGGCTCGGGCGGCCGTCGCCGCAGCGAGATCGCGAGACTCCGGAAAGAACAGTTACAGCAGGAGGATCCTATCGAGGTCGATAGTGGCCCTCCCTTGCCCTCTCTTTCCATTCATCTGGGCCGCACAAAGACCAGCGGCGCTGAAAACGATGAAGTGGTCTATCTTGCTGGACGTCCCGTTGATGCCCTGAACGCCTGGCTTGATGCTGCAAAAATCGACAAGGGTAGTATCTTCCGGGCGATCGATCGCTGGGGGAATGTTTCGCGCCGGCCGCTGGACCCGAAGGCGATCAATGACATGGTCAAGCAGCGCGTAGAAATGGCCGGGCTCGATCCGGCTGAGTTTTCGGCCCACGGTCTACGATCTGGCTACCTGACAGAAGCTGCTAATCGTGGTATCCCTCTTCCCGAAGCGATGGAGCAATCACGACACCGTTCCGTTCAGCAGGCTTCGCAATACTACAACAGCGCCCAGCGGCGCAGCGGCCGCGCTGCTCGGTTGATGGACTAACTTTACGGAGCATCGAATGAGTGAACTGCAGAACCGGATCGTTGAACGCTTGGTAGCCCTGGACCGTTTGCGGCAGGTGGACCTGGCGCCGGACAATCGGGGTAAACTGATGACCGCTGCGATCGACCTGTTCTACGCTGCTGGCGGAGATAGCGATGAACTGAGGGAAATCGTCCTTAAGGCGAATGAACACAAACGCAGCAACGTGGCAGATGCCGTGGCCCAAGTGGTCGTCGCAACTGCTGCAGTCAGTTACGCATCCGATCTCGATCTGGTCCAGGCGGCATATAACTGGATTGACAACACGCCGGTCTCGCTCTACGGCTGAGGTGTTTCGATTTCCATTGATCTTTTGGTTCCCTCTCTTTAGCTATGATCACAATTCAGTGACCGGATGTGGCTTTAACTCCTCCAGAAGCCGATGCGCGTTGCTACCTGCTGGAAGCAGCCAATCGAGGTGTTCGACGAGGCGCTGCCATGTCTGCCGGACTTTTCCCGAAGCGCGACAGCGACTGTCGCAGACCCTCAGTCTCGTTAAGGAGAGCATTGCTGGCTGCCGTGGACTCCTCCACCATCGCGGCATTCTGCTGCGTTACCTGATCCAGTTGGTTGACGGCACTGTTCACCTCCGACAGCCCGATCGCCTGCTCTTTTGCCGCTCCAGCGATTGCTGTCATGTGCTCGTTGACGCTCGCGACATTGTTCTGGATACCCTCGAGCGCGACGCCCGTATCAGCCACCAACCTAACCCCCGTCTTAACCTCGTCCGAGGAACTTTTGATCAGCTGATTGATCTCCTTGGCGGCCTTCGCCGAGCGTTGGGCAAGTTCGCGGACTTCCTGGGCAACAACCGCGAAGCCCTTACCCGCCTCACCTGCTCTTGCAGCCTCGACGCCTGCATTGAGCGCAAGCAGGTTGGTCTGAAACGCAATCTCATCAATGACACTGATGATGTTCGAAATCTCCTTCGAGGACTGCTCGATTTTGTCCATCGCACCGATGGCTTGAGTGACCACCTGAGCGGAGTGGCGGGCACTTCGGCTAGCTTCCTCGGTGGCAGATCGCGCTTCATCGGCCCGCTTTGAGGCGTTAGCGACATTGACCGTGATTTCATCGAGCGCTGCGGCTGTCTCCTCGAGTGCGGCTGCTTGCTGTTCCGTACGACGCGACAGGTCGTTCGAAGCTTGGGCGATTTCCTTCGCCCCCATCTCAATTACGCTTGCGGACCTGGAAACGGCACCGAGTGCTGACGAAAGCTGATCAACTGTTTCGTTGAAGTTGCTGCGCATCGGTTCAAAGGTGCCGGAGAAAGTCGAGGCGATCTTGCAATCCAGATCCCCGCTAGCAAGCTTCTGGAGTGCGTCTGCAATCTGCGTCACCGCCGACACACGATCACTGACATCGTTGGCAAATTTGACCACTTTCACCACACGACCGCTATCGTCGGTGATCGGATTGTAAGAGGCGTTGAGGTAAACGCGACGCCCCCCTTTGCCATATCGGACGATGTCGCCGAGCATTGGCTTGTTAGCTCTGAGATCGGACCACATTGCCTCGTATTCTGCATCACCGTCAGATCCGCTGGATAGGAACATCCGATGGTTTTTGCCCTTGAGTTCTTCGAGGCCGTAGCCCACAGCATTTAGAAAATGCTCGTTGGCAGTGATTATCTCACCGTCAGGCCTGAACTCGATCACCGCCTGAGCTCTGCTGATGGCTTTCAGCTGGTTGCGGAAATCGGTGTTTTCAATCCGCGCTTTCGCGTCAGCCCACTCGACGACATAGCCAACCGTCTTCTCACCGGTCTTCAAGGGCGTGACGATCAGATCGAAGACATGTGACCCCACCTTGATCGTGGCGTCGTGCCTGCTCTTCAGAGCACCCAGCATCGTCCTCTGATGCTGCGGATTTTTATGAAAGATGTCGATGTTCGAACCGACCAGTTTCGCCATGGAAAACTGCGGCAGTTCTGCTCGCATTTCATGCTCTGCGGCTCCAAGTAACCTACGTGTCGCACCGTTCACGTAGAGGATGTTCAATTTTTCGTCCGCAATCATAATGTTCGCGGAGATCGTTTCGAGAGACGCAAGTTTCGCGCGTTCGAGCCTAGTTGATATCAGAGTCATAATGCCTCCTCCCCTAAACGGGAGTAAATTTGGCTATCGATCAGTTGATATTTCAGCCAGATCTTCATGACCGGCTCATGGGAAGAGCGTTAGGCTTGTACTTCTTGAAGCTCGCGATAACGGGAATGCCGGTTTTTCCCGGCATTCTTCGCAGCATACATCGCGCAATCAGCGGCGTGTAAAATTGCGTCGCTGCCATCTCCATCGAGCGGATATGTGGAGATACCAATCGAAGCTTTCACCGTGACTTCCTGCCCGCCAATGTCGATAGATCGGCAGATCTCAGAAAGCATCTGTTGAACATATCTGTGTTCTGGAGCTGTCCCATGCATAGCGGCTTCACATCTTTTTCACCTAGGCGAAATCATGGATGTTTAAGCTTTAAGATAGGTAAAAGTTCAACCGAAATGCACTGCTCTATTCCCCGGCAATCCAAAATTTGGTCGCAGAGCAGATCTGCTCTGATCCCCAAAAACTGGACCGTTCATAACTGGAGTTTTCCGCGATACCTTCATTCCCGGCTGGGAAAAGGAGCGGAAGCATGAAGGCATCGAAGTTTTCGAACGCCCAGAAGGCGTTCATTTTGAAGCAGGGCGATGATGGTGTGCCGGTGGCAGAGATCTGCCGGAAGGCAGGGATCAGCCAGGCGACCTACTTCAATTGGCGTAAGAAGTATGCGGGTCTGCTGCCCGATGAGATGCGTCGATTGAAGGCTCTGGAGGATGAGAATTCCAGGCTGAAGAAGATCGTCGCCGACCTGACGCTGGACCGGGAGATGCTGCAGGACGTGATCCGCCGAAAGCTCTCAGGCCTGTTCGGAAGCGCAAGCTAATCGACGGGATGCTGGTGGACTGGGGCATATCGATCCGACGGGCCTGCAAGGTCCTGGAGTTCGATACATCGACCTACCACTACAAGTCCCGCCGTACCGGACAGGCCCCACTGGAACGACGCATCATGGAGATTTGCGAGACACGCGTGCGGTATGGCTACCGCCGCGTCCATGTGCATTTGCGCCGCGATGGTTGGAAGATCAACATGAAGAAGACACGCAGGATTCACAGCGAGTTAGGGCTTCAACTGCGCAACAAGCATCCGAAGCGCCGGGTGAAGGCAAAGCTCAGAGATGATCGCCAGGAGGCTATCGGGCCGAACGATGTCTGGGCAATGGACTTCGTTCACGACGAACTCGCAACCGGCAAGAAGCTGCGCATACTGACCGTGGTCGACACGCACTCGCGCTACTGCCCGGCCGCCGACGCACGCTTCACCTATCGCGGCGAGGATGTCGTACAGACCCTAGAAGGCATCTGCCGGAAGACCGGCTATCCGAAGACGATCAGGGTGGACAATGGCAGTGAGTTCATCTCCCGTGATCTTGACCTGTGGGCCTATGCCAACAACGTCACCCTGGACTTCTCAAGGCCTGGCAAACCGACTGACAACGGCTTCATCGAGGCCTTCAACAGCAAGCTGAGATCGGAGTGCCTGAACGCCCATTGGTTCCTGACCCTTGCGGATTCGCGCGAAAAGTTGGACACTTGGCGTCGATACTACAACGAGGAACGTCCTCACTCGGCGATCGGATATAACGTCCCGATCGCTCTGCATAATCCCGGTGGCGCCACCAGCCAGCCATCGTGATCAGAGCCGGAAAACTCTAGTTCCCGGCGGTCCAAGCTTTGGTCCCAGAGCAGAAAACCCAAGACTCTCCCGAAAACTGGAGGGAAATTGGGGCTCAGGTCAATCTCGACCTCTTTTGATTGAGCCCAAGACTGCAGTATTTCAGTGAAATATGAATTAATGCGATGGCACTCGGTTCAGTTTTGAAGGGTCACGTTCGACTTCCTATGTCGTGAACGACCCTTCAATGAGCAGCTTCTTCTACATGAGCGTGTGCACTACTTCCGGCTCCCTGCCACCCAATGGAATGATCCCTATTAGATCGACTGGTCAGGCGTGAGCGAGGAGAGGTACTGGTCCAAATAGCTAAACGAAGTATCTGGCTTATGAAAGTAGTATCCTTGCCCGTCGCTGCAGCCGCACTCGCGGAGTATTCGATGCTGTTCCATGGTTTCAATACCTTCCCCGACAATCTTCATGCCTAGCGCTCTTCCGAGCGATACTAACGTCTTGACGATGATCGCGTCGCTTTTGCTCGTGGTCATCTCGTTGATGAAACTACGATCAATCTTGAGCTTGTCGACGGGAAACGTCTTGAGATGGGTCAACGACGCATAACCTGTGCCGAAATCATCAAGCGCGATTGAAATGCCCAACGCTCGCAAGCTGGAAAGGTTTGTGTTTACACGCTCAAAACCCCGCCCGATCATCACATTTTCAGTTACCTCGATTTCGAGATCTGTCGGTTCGAGGCGTTGATCTGCCAACAGTAGCTTTACGTTGGATACAAGGGCCGCATCGCGTAAAGCTAAAGTCCCAAGATTTACGGCAACACGGCCCGTTTCGTGCCCCATATCCTTCAAAATACGCAGTCGTGATAGGCTCTTAGCCAATACCTGTAGATCAATTTCTGCAGAAAGACCGAACTCGTCCGCGATAGGAATGAACTCTGCAGGCGATATCTGCACACCATCGAGGCTCCAGCGTGCCAGCGCCTCGAATCCGGTATGCTTACCAGTTTTTAAATCAACTTGCCCTTGGAAAGCGACATCTATGTTTCCGCTCCGAATAACCTCGCGAAGGCAATCGGCGACATAAGCTCTTCGTGAAAACTTTTCTTTTTGCCGCAGCTCGAATACCGTTACACCGTTACGCCCGGACTTTTTCGTCTCGTACAATGCGATGTCGGCATTCTTTAAGAGATCGTTCACTTCCCTACCGTCATCAGGGTAAATTGAAACGCCGATCGACATTTGTGGCTCGATCAGCTTTCCACTGATATGGAAGGGCTGATTGATTTCTGACACAAGCTGCATCAGCCGCTTTTTCGCTTCCGTTTTGCTGGCCACTCCAAAGAACAGAAGTCCGAATTCATCTCCTCCCAACCGCGCGACCACATCTCCTGGGCGAACGGCTGCGAGCAAACGTTGTGAAAAGTTCCGAAGGAATATATCTCCGACGTCGTGGCCTAACGTGTCGTTGAGATCCTTGAAATGATCGAGATCGACAAGTGCGACAAGCCCGCGCACGTGAGGATCACTTTTGATCGCCTGCTGAAACCTCTGGAGAAACATCCTTCGGTTAGCGAGCCCGGTGAGATGATCAGTCTCAGAGGCCGCGCGAACTCTTTCTTCAGCGCGCTTTATTGCGGTGATGTCCGTATGAACGCCGACAGTAATTCCGTTATCGGAACGACGTTCCTTAACCTGAAGCCATCTGTCGGTATCTAGTAGCTGCAGCATGGTATCGGAGCTGTTGCTTCGATGGCGCTGCATTCTGTCTCGAAGCCATTCCCGTCGCTCCTGCTCGGAGGTTCCGGCATCGACGTACTGCCCCGCCGCGAGACCAAAGCTGAGGATATCTGAGAAATGTGCGCCGAGCTTGATGGCGGGCGCTGAGGTTTCGTAGAAGCTTTTGTAAGCGGCATTAAACAGCACCAACCGATCGTCGCTGTCATATGCTGCGATGGCGTCAGGAATGGTCTCGATTACGTTCGAAAGGAGCTCGCGAGCTTGTTCAGCATCTCGTCGGGTGTTCTCCTCCTCGGTCACATCAGCGAAGCTCACAAGAACCTGCTTGTTATCTGTATTGACCGTGAACACCTTCGCAGTGGCGCGCAACCACCGCAGTGAACCGTCAGTTCGCCGAACACCAACGATCTGGTTCCTCACGAACTCATCCCCCCCCAGCGCACGAATGGCGGGAACGTCTTCCGGAGCCAACGGCATTCTGTCGGCGTCGACGAGTTGCCATTTTGGATCAATGGCTGTGCGCCCCAGTAGCTGATCCTTGTCCAATCCAAGGATACTTAAAGCCTCCTGATTACAATCGACCGTCTTTCCCCATTCATCGTGGATAACAATCCCGGCTGTGGCATTTTCGAAGATCGCGTCCTTCCGATTGTTCTCGTTCACCCAATCAGTCACGTCATTTTCGAGAGCGATAAAGCCCTCCAGGGCCCCAAACGTGTCGAATACCGGCCGAATTTCGAGATCAAGCCAGTACTTTCGACCATCCTTGGCAATATTGAGAATGTTGGTTCTGATACCTTGCCCGCTGCGCAATGCCATCCCGATCTCGGCAACAGTTTTCTGACTGGTTTCAGAAAACTGCAGGACAGATCCTGGTTTGACACCGATTACCTCTTCCAACGTATAGCCGGTAATCTCGGTAAAGGCCGGGTTTACCCACGTGATACGACCTTCTTTATCTGTTATGATGATGGCGTGCTTCGTCTCATTCGCGATAAGTTCTGCCTGTTTGAGGCGCTTAAACAGCTCCTCTCGCGCGGTCACATCCCGCGTGATCCCACGGTAGCCTAGAAAAGCTCCGTCGAGATCAAAAACCGGATCTCCTGTTGCCTCAGCGACCAACACCGTTCCATCACGTCGAGACATTTCAAAGGAGAAATTACGGATTGCTTCGCGCCTATCGACGAGACCGCGGTATTGGTCCCATAACTTCTCGCTATTCAGTCCATCTCCTGCAATCTCCCATCGCCGCTTTCCAATCCACCTCTGGAAATCAAGTTGATGCGTCGCACTGTCGCCTTCCACAAATACGAAACGGTGCTCGGCATCCGTCTCCCAAACCCAATCGGAAGACAACCTGGTCCAATGACTGAGCCGGCTCCTGAGGCCAAGAAGAGAGCGGTTTGCCGCCGCCAGCAGTTCTTGCTCCTTTCGGCTGGAGAGGCTCTCTGTGATCGCCTCAGCTTCTGACTGGCGGAGCCTGAGTAGTTCGGTGACAACTGAGGCCAAACCGGCAAGACGTAGACGGTCTTCCTTGGAAAAGGCTCTTGGGGCTTGGTCGATCACGCAAAGCGTACCGACACGTATACCCTGATCCAGAATAAGAGGCGCTCCGGCATAGAAGCGAATGCCAGGCTCTCCGGTGACCAACGGGTTTCGAGCAAACCTGTCGTCGAGCAAGGCGTTTTCGATTACAAAGACTTGATCTGTCATAATCGCATGGGTGCAGAACGAGACCTCACGCGAAGTCTGATCAATGCCAAGTCCACAATTGGCTTCAAACCATTGGTGATGTTCTTCCACCAGGGACACCAATACAATTGGAACGTTGAACAGCTCAGAGACAGTTTGGCACAGCGCGTCCAGTGCCGGCTTGGTGTTCTCCTTCTTGCCTTTCAACGATCGTACGCTGGCAAGCCGCGCAGCCTCATTTACGGCGAGTGGAATGACGTTTGACTTTGGCACTGAGAAATCTCTTTCCGTTATCGGTAAGGCAGCCATTATCCGACATATTTCTTTATAACTGCTCTCTAAATTCCAGTTCTTCCGATAACGCCGATACGCAAGCGTTCTTCAGTCGGGTTATTCGAATTCACATCCGCCCAGCGGAGATTGCCAGCATAGCGCCAGGCCATCTGCCCCTGCTCGTCGAGCGTGAAGAGGTGCAGCCAGCCATTGTCGAAGAGGGCGCGCACCTGCGCATGCCGCTTCAGGATGTCTGATATCGCCTCTTTCGGCGCCTCGACGGCAACCGTCAGACGCAGCGGCTCGTGGACGAAGTTCTCCCCGTCGTGGACCGACTGCCAGGGGAGCCCGGCCCGCATATTGCCGCCATTGCCCTCGACGACACCGATGCCACCGACGACATTGTGCAGGAGCTTGTTGCCCGCACCGAAGAGCGACGGCGCAACCGACGAGCCGAAATACTGCAGGCTGATCCAGCTCGCAACGACGACGGGGGCCGTCAGAATCAATTCGAGGATCTTGAAGCCCTCGTCCTTCTTCCAGACATAGTCGTGCAGGAAGGCTTGGCCTTCCAGCGACCGGCCCGTAGTCCGCGAGCGCGGTGCCGCAATAAAGGCGCTGCAGCCGGCTAGCCCGAGTTCCGGCCGGACTTCGGACCAGTCCCGACTGCGATCGATGACGCTCTCCGCTGAAGCCCGAGGCAGACGCCGCGCCCGCTCGGCGCGCGTCAGGCGGCCGGCCTGGGCAAGCCACTGCCGGATGCGAACGATATCCTCCGCTGCGAGGTCGTTCTCCAGGTCGCCTTCGAACAGCGTCACCGTATCAGTCGTCGTATCATGCAGGCCGCCGAGGAAGACGGTGTCGGCCGGGATGGTGATCCCGTTCAACGCCAGCTTCTCCCGCACGGCCCGGTCGTTCAAGAGATCCGCAAGCATCCGCGCGTTGACGTCGCCCGCATACCCGCCGCAGGCGCCGCAATGAAGGGCGCTGGCATAGGGGTTGTTGACCACATTCGCACCATGACCGGCAATCAGTACGAAGCGGCCGAAACCTTCGGTCAGCGACATCGCCTTCAGCACCGTTTCAGCGACCACGGCACGGGTATCCAGACTAAGGCTCGGGGCAAAGCGCGGCTTGGCCGCTTCAGGACCCTTGCCCTTGCCGAAGCCGAGACCGTCACGCATCAGCTTGCCGGCATAGACCGGACCCATCGCCTCGACGAAGGCGAAAGACGACACGGCCGCCAGCTTGAAACGGCCCCAGGCGCGCGTGGCACGGGCACTGAACCGCGCCTGCTGATCGGCATCCTCATCGTGATCGACGGCGCTGCAGCTGAAGACGGAAGGTTTCAGGAGAACCGGCAAGCGATGTTCCGATACGTCGGAGGCAAAGCCCTTGTGGCTGGCGCCGAGACCGAAGAAGCCGGCAAAGCCGAGCGTGCGGACAGCAGGATCAACGCTTTCCAGCGAGCGGCGGAAGACTTCCGAGCGCACGTCGATGCAGAAGGCTGCCTGCAGCACCGGCCGCAATTCGGCGACCTTGGCCGATGACGGCGCAGCCAGCGTCGCAGACAGCTTCCGCTGCGCTGCCCGTTCGGCTGCAATTTGCAGCAGTCCATCGATCACCGTGTCGAAATCCGCCGTGACGGGCTCGGCATGGCTCCGCCGGACCTGCTGCCACCCGCTTTCGATCGCCGTCTTGTGCTGGGCGTAAAGGGCCTCTTCGAACACCAGCCGGATCGCGAGCAGCTCGAGCGCCGTCGTATCCGTGCGGCCTTCGACTTCCGCCTTGAACTGGATGTGGCGCGCATACTGGGCCCAGCCGCCGACGGTCAGCAGAAGCTGATGGAAATAGGTGCCGGGTTCGGCGCCGAGGCCGAGCGAAACGGCTGCCCGCTCGATCGCCCCATGCGGGGTCTCCGGCGTTTCGTCGACATGAATGCTGAAGCCCTTGAAGCCCATGATTTCCGGGGTCAGGTCGTGGGTGGCAAAGGCGCGCCAGGCGGCATAGAGCCCGTTGCGCCGGGATGCGGCCCAGAGTGCCTGTCCCTGATCGAAGAACCCGGCCGCGAAGCTGCCGATCCGCTCGGAGACCAGACCCGGCCAGTCCTTGCCCGTGGCCCGTGCGGCAAGCTCCGCAATGGTCGGGAGCGCGGCAACCGCCTGCGGCTCTTCGGCAAGGGTAGCCTTCAGCGCCGGCAGATCGATCTGGTTGAACAGCGTGCTCGACTGGAGTGCTGCCACCAGATCCTCGTCCGTGATCTCGCCCTTGGCGATCTTGTCGGCATAGTGCTTGCGCGGCAGGGCAAGCCTGACGCCGCTGATCCGGGCAAGCCGCGCCGCCGTCTGGTCCAGTGTATCGGTGACCTGACCGAGGAAGGGGTTGACGGCAACGGTGGCCGTCAGCGGCCAGGCCGGCGGGATCGCCCGCACTGCCTGATCTGCCGCCCGGGCAAGCGCTTCGCTATGCAAGGTGTCGATCGTGGTCATATCGGTCATCGGTTCACTCCTTCACGGAAGCAGGCGTTGCGGAGGTGGAGCGCGGAAGCGTCCAGCCACCGAGCAGGCGATCGAAGAGGGCATTGACGTAGAGGCCGTTGGCGAGATGGACGCGCAGGCCCGCCGCCGCCGGATGATAGGCCCAGAGCGGGAACAGCGACTGGGCGACCGCCACCACGCCGAAGGTGACGACGGCAAGCAGCATCAGCGTCCACTCGAGCGGCCCTGGCTGCGGGGTCGCCGGCAGCGTGCCGAGCATCAACGTGTCGGAAATGCGCTGCAGAGCGAAGTAGGCCGTCGCCGCCGAGATCGAGTAGAGCGAGGTTCGCCAGGTCAGCGCCCGGGGAGCCGCATCCGCCAAGCCTTGCGCGATAAGATAGGCGACGCCGAAGATCAGGATCGCACCGAGTGCGAGCGCCTGCGGCGGCTTGTCGGCAAAACCGAAGAGCAGCCCGATTACGGCATAGATGGCAAGCGCCAGCAGGAAGGCGCGCCCGACTGCCTTGGCATTCGGGATCGCAACCGGACCGGGACGCTTGATCGAGGCGACTGTTTCGATGGCAGAGCCGGAGGCGAGGAAGGCATGTGCCTTGTAGAGCGAATGGGCGACGATGTGCAGAAGCGCGATCGGGAAGAGCGCCAGGCCACATTGCAGGATCATGAAGCCCATCTGCGCGACCGTGGACCAGGCAAGCGAGGTCTTCACCGCCGACTGGGTGAGCATCACGAGACTGCCGAAGAGCGCCGTGAAGCCACCGACCATGACCAGCACCGCAAGCACCACCGGGGCCTGCAGCATGACATCGGCAAAGCGGATTAGGAGGAAACCGCCAGCATTGACGACGCCGGCATGCAGCAGAGCCGAAACCGGGGTCGGCGTTTCCATCACTTCCGTGAGCCAGCCATGGGTGGGGAACTGGGCGGACTTCAGAAGTGCCGCGACTGCAAGGAGCGCGGCGGCAGCAATCGTCAGCGGCAGGCCCTCGCCTTCCCGCGCAGCGGCAAGAATGGTCGCGATGTCACCGGTTCCAAAGGAGATGGCGAGGAGGATGACCGCTCCGATCAGCGCGGCATCACCCGTGCGCGAGACGATGAACTTCTTGCGCGCAGCTCGCTGGGCAGCGATCCTTTCAGGATAAAAGAGAAGCAACTGATGCAAGAGCAGGCTGGTCGCGACCCAGCCGACAACGAGCTGAAGCAGCGTGCCAGATTGGACGAGCAGCAGGACGGCGGCCAGTGTCGCCGTCATCCAGCCGGTGAATGGTCCCTGCCGTGCTTCCCCGTCGAGGAAGGTGCCGGCATACCGCAGCACCACCCAGCCGATGAAGGAGACGAGAAGCAGCATCACCAGGCTGACCAGGTCGAGCCGCGAGGCCAGCGCGAAGTAGCTGTAGCCGATTGCCGGGCTGGTGCCTGGACCTTGGAGATAAAGGACCACTCCGGACAGAATCGCAACGACGATCGAACCGAGCGCGGCGAATTCAGCAACGCGGATGGCGAGACGCGGGCGGCGCCCCGGCGCCGTGAATGCATAATAGGACGCACCGGCAAGCAGCAGCGGTGCAAGAAGCGGCAGCATATGGATCACGTGATGTCTCCGGGCTGGGCCGTTGCTTGGGAGGAGGCAGCGGCTATCTCACGGACCTGTTATCAGCGGCGTGATCACAAGAAAAATTCATTGTTTCTCTAAATTCGTTCTATAAAATAGAACCATGGCCGAGCTGAACTATCACCATCTGCGCTACTTCCGCGCCGTCGCCCATGACGGCAACCTCACGCGCACGGCGGAGCGGCTGAACCTGTCGCAATCCGCACTCTCCATCCAGATCAAGCAACTGGAAGAGCGGTTGGGTCATTCGCTCTTCGAGCGGCGGGGCCGCCAGCTCTATCTGACAGAAGCCGGCCGCATCGCGCTCGACCATGCCGACACCATCTTCTCGGCCGGTGAGGAACTGGTCGAGACGCTGAAGGAAACCGGCAGAACCCGCCGCGCAATCCGCATTGGCGCGCTCGCCACCCTCTCCCGCAACTTCCAGATGGAGTTCCTGCGTCCGATCCTGGGACGCTCCGACGTCGACATGATTCTGCGTTCCGGCAGCACCAGCGAGTTACTCGGCGCGCTCGAAACGCTGAACCTCGACATCGTCCTGCTCAACCAGGCGCCGATGGCGGATTCGGTCACGCCCTTCATCGCCCAGCACGTCTACCAGCAGCGCGTCAGCCTGATCGGCAAGCCGTCCTATGGCAAACCGGGCGCGACCCTCGGCGATCTGCTCACAGAGCATCCGGTCATCCTCCCGACGCTGGAAAGCGGCGTGCGCTCGCAATTCGAAGCCCTCGTTGCGCGCCTCGGCATCGCCCCGCAGATCGCGGCGGAAGTCGACGACATGGCGATGATGCGTCTTCTGGCCCGCGAAGGGGCGGGTCTAGCCGTTCTCCCGCCGATCGTCGTCAAGGGCGAACTCGAGGCCGGGACTCTGGTCGAGTTCGATGCGCTCCCTGGCATGATCGAATCCTTCTTTGCCGTGACCGTGAAGCGCCGCTTTCCCAACCCGCTCATTCGGCCGCTGCTTGGCTCCGCTCAATGCAGCCAGATCGATACTTTATAGAGAACGGTCATGCCAATTAAATGTATTTCTGAAACTCGCAGATTACTGATCGTTGGGGCCGCGAGTTTTATTCAATGTATCGCCCGAAACGGCGCACTTCCAGCTAATTGGTTTCGCTGCATTCCGGCCCGAAAACCGAGAATGGTCGCCGCAATCGAAGAGAGATGAACGCTGCAATTCTTCGATTACGGATTGTGCGATCTGCTGAGCCTGAGCGCGACTTCATTGGCTGATTCCGGTTTTCCGAAGAGATATCCCTGCAGCAGGACGCAACCCATCTCGGTCAGCAGTGCGGCTTGATCCACCGTCTCGACTCCTTCGGCAATCACCCCGATATTCAATGTTTTTGCAATCTCAATGATTGCCCGGACCACCTGCTTTGGCTCTTCCGACATAGCAATATCGCTGACGAGCAGTCGATCGATCTTCAAGCGGTCCGGTCTGATTTTTAATAGACTTACTAGTGATGAGTGGCCGCTTCCGAAATCGTCGATTTCGATTTCGACACCCAACGCCCTGATTGCGGTGATGCGCTCCAGTATCTCGTCGCAGATACCGTCGAAGTAGACCGTCTCGACCAGTTCGAACGCAAGGTTTGACGACCGCACCGCAGCCTGATGTAGGGTTTCCACCAGAGTCTGATCATGCAACCGCATAGCAGAGATGTTGAGAGCAATTCGGGGCACCGTCAGGCCCTGACGTAGCCAAGCTTCTTGATCGCGCAATACGCGACGGAGAATGAGATCATCAAGGGAAGCCGTTAACCCATGCGCGTCGGCAACTGGAAAGAAAGTGGAAGGTGGCAAGATACCTTTTTCGGGGTGGCGCCATCTCGCAAGCGCCTCAAGTCCAGCGATCTCCCCGGTACGGCTGTCTATCTGGACCTGGTAGAATGGCTCGATCTCCTCCAGCTCAATTGCTTGCTTCAGGTTCTTATTGGCAAGCTTCTGTTTTGCCAGATCTGCGACCAGTGCATCATCATAGAACACGATGGGCACGTTCTGGCGCTTGGCTTGAATAAGAGCGGCCTCAGAAAGAGCGAGGATCCGCGGCCCGTAGTCAGGCGAGGTTGCTTGCACAACGCCTATGTGAGCTGCGCCGCTCAAAGCGGGCTGCAATTGTTTGGCAGTCAGCTGAACGGCTTCTATCGCTGCTCGTGTGAAGTGTTGCAGCGGCAA
>JBKBON010000035.1:0-27154 GCA_046294755.1 Allorhizobium sp.
CCCATCGCGGGCTTTTCGTCGACACCTGGAAAGCCTTCGTGAAGCTGCAGGAAGAAGGCCGGGCGAAGTCGATCGGCGTTTCCAACTTCTACCCCGAACACGTCGAAAAGATCGTGGCCGAGACCGGCGTCGTGCCGGTCATCAACCAGATCGAGCTGCACCCTGACTTTCAGCAGCGCGAAGCACGTGCGTTCCATCAGAAGCACAAGATTGCGACCCAATCCTGGAGCCCGTTGGGACAGGGCAAGCTGCTCGGCCATCCTGTCATCGCAGAGATTGCCCAGAAACTTGGCCGCACACCGGCCCAGGTGATCATTCGCTGGCACATCGACAATGGTCTGGTGGTGATCCCGAAGTCGGTTACGCCGTCGCGCATTGTCGAGAACTTCAAGGTATTCGATTTCAAGCTGTCGGCTGAAGATCTGGCCAAGCTGAACACGCTTGATGATGCAGGTGCTCGTATCGGACCGGATCCAAAGACTGCAACCTTCTGATTCACGTGTGACACGACTGACCCAGGAAAGAAGCCGCATCCGAAGCGAATGCGGCTTCTTTGTTTCGCGCAACATGGCAGGACAATGCGCAGCGCCGTGAAGGGTTCGTCCCCCAGCTCGACAAGGTTCCATCGACCCGACTTGAAGACCCTGTCGATGACCCTTATTGCGCTCTGCCAGTCCTTGCCAGCACGGAACAAGATGTGACACTCTGCGCTGCCACAATTCGGGAGATTTCCATGCTGTTCCGCCGCGCCGTTCTTGCCGGTCTGTCCATCCTCGCCCTAGCACCCTTTGCCGCCCATGCCAGCGAATTGCCGGATCTCGGCGGCAAGTCGGTTGTTGTCGTGACAGAAAACGCTTACCCACCTCTCCAGTTCGTCGACCCCAAGTCCGGTCAGCAGACCGGCTGGGAATATGATGCGATGAACGAGATCGCCAAGCGCCTGAACTTCAAGGTCGAATACCAGAACACCTCATGGGACGCGATGATCCAGGCGGTGTCCGACGGCCAGTTCAACATTGGCATGACCGGCATCACCATCAAGGAAGATCGCAAGGAAAAGGTAGACTTCTCCGAGCCCTACATGCGCTCGGAGCAGTTCATGCTGGTCCGTGGCGATGAAAGCCGCTTCAATGATGCCAAGAGCTTCGCGGAGTTTGAAGACGGCCTCGTTGGCGCGCAGCCCGGCACCACGCCGTTCTACACCGCCGTCTACGAGATCCTTGACGGCAACGAGCAGAATCCGCGCATCAAGCTGTTCGAAACTTTTGGTGCCACGGTCCAGGCGCTCAAGACCGGTGATGTCGATGTGGTTCTGACGGATGGCACCGCCGGCAAAGGCTATGTCGACGCCTCGAACGGCGGCCTGAAGCTGATCGGCGGCCCGCTGGGTTCGGAAGACTTCGGCTTCATCTTCACCAAGGGTTCGGACCTCGTGGAACCGGTCAATGCAGCAATCGCTTCCATGAAGGCTGACGGCACGATCGAGGCGCTGAACAAGAAGTGGTTCCTCGACTACAAGATGGGCGAATGAGCCAGTGGCAGACCTGCGACCTGAAGGCGGGTGACTGATGGCATTCCAGACCCTGCCTCAGGGTGACCAGAAGGGCGATCGGCCATGGTGGCTGATCGCCTTCGTCGTGTTGGCGGTGGCGCTCGGTATCGTTATCTTCGTCAGCGATCTCTATGCCCAGGTCTTCAACACCGTCGTGAAAGGGCTGGGTGTCACGGTCTTCGTGACGCTGATGGGCTTTCTGTTGGCAACCGCATTGGGCCTGCTGATTGCGCTGCTTGGCATGTCGGACCATATGGTCCTGCGGCAGTGTGCCCGCTTTTACGTCGAGGTGGTGCGGGGCATCCCGATCCTGGTGCTGCTGTTTTACATCGCCTTCGTCGGCGCCCCCGCCTTCGTAGCGCTCTACAATCTGTTGACAGCGCCGCTGATCTCCATCGGCTTGACGGATCCCATGGGCGTGCGTGATTTCTCGCTGATGTGGCGGGCCATCATTGCGCTGATGATCGGATATTCCGCCTTCATCGCCGAAATCTTCCGTGCCGGCATCCAGTCGATCGACAAGGGCCAGATAGAGGCGGCAAAGGCTCTGGGACTGAGCCGCAGCCAGCGGTTTCGGCTGGTCGTCTTCCCCCAGGCCATCCGCGTCATCTTCCCGCCCCTGTCGAACGACTTCGTGGCCATGGTGAAGGACTCGTCCCTCGTCTCGGTGCTCGGCGTTGCCGACATCACCCAGATGGGCAAGGTCTATGCCTCCGGATCGTTTCGCTTCTTCGAGACCTACTCGATCGTGGCCTATGTTTACCTGGTGCTGACGATCGGCCTGTCCATCGTGCTGCGCGGTTTCGAAAAGCGGATGCGGGAGCGCATGCGCGACTGATCCATCCCCTCAGTAACGCTCAGGAACATACATCTCCGGCGGTACCGGGTGACGGATATAGTCCGCATTGCGCACACGGGCGGGCAGCTCGATCGCTTCCTTCGGAACATTCTCGTACGGTACCTGCGACAGGAGATGGGCGATCATGTTGAGGCGCGCCTTCTTCTTGTCGACCGCCTGGACGACCCACCACGGGGCTTCCGGGATATGCGTGCGATCCAGCATCTCTTCCTTGGCCCGGGTATAGCTCTCCCAGTGAACCCGGCTTTCCAGGTCCATTGGCGAGAGCTTCCACTGCTTCAACGGGTCGTTGATCCGCATCCGGAAACGGAATTCCTGCTCCTCGTCGGTGATCGAGAACCAGTACTTCACGAGGATGATGCCGGAGCGCACCAGCATGCGCTCAAATTCAGGCACCGAGCGGAAGAATTCTTCGAGTTCGTCCGGCGTGCAGAAACCCATGACGCGCTCGACGCCGGCGCGATTATACCAGGAGCGGTCGAAGAGGACCATTTCGCCAGCCATTGGGAGATGCTGCACGTAGCGCTGGAAATACCACTGGCTGCGTTCGCGCTCGGTCGGTGCGGGCAGCGCTACGACCCGGCAGACGCGCGGGTTGAGCCGCTGGGTGACGCGCTTGATGGCGCCGCCCTTGCCGGCGGAATCGCGCCCCTCGAACAGCACCACCAACTTCAGCTTCTTGTACTGTACCCAGTCCTGCAACCGGACCAGTTCGTGCTGCAGGCGGAAGAGCTCCCGGAAATAGATACGGCGATCGATCGTCGGCTCCGCCATGCCGTCGGCGACGAGTTGATCGAGGCGCTCCTCCTCCAGTTGCTGCTCCAGTTCCTCATCGAAGCTGTCGAGGATTTCGGTCTTGATGCGATAGATGTCTTCGTTCATGGCGCGGTTTCCGGCAGGGATGCGATACTGACGAAGGTCAATCATGCTTGCACGAAAGCTTCATGACAGACCGATGTCAGACGCCGTGCGAAGCAATTGCCGACATCTGCGAAAACTGGTATGACGCCGCCCATGGGATCAAAATTCGGATGCCTCGCGAACCAGTTCATCGTGCTGCAGGACCACAAGCGTCTGCCGGCACGCTTTTTCGCGCGCGTTCAAGGGGCCCTTGCGAGCCTTCGCGGCTGAGCTCCTGCGACCGGAAGACCGGCGCGATAAGACCTCACACTTCAAGAAATCCCTTATACTCAGTCTGGATGGAACTCACCCATGAGCGCACCTCGCACCCTTTACGACAAGATCTGGGACGACCACGTCGTTGATCGCCAGGACGATGGCACCTGTCTTCTCTATATCGACCGTCACCTCGTGCATGAAGTGACGTCTCCGCAGGCCTTCGAAGGTCTGCGCATGGCTGGCCGCAAGGTTCGTGCGCCGCAGAAGACACTCGCCGTGGTCGACCACAACGTGCCGACCTCGCCGGATCGCCATCTCGGCATCAAGAATGAGGAAAGCCGCATCCAGGTCGAGGCGCTCGCCAATAACGCAGCCGAATTCGGCGTTGAATACTATTCGGCCTCCGACAAGCGTCAGGGCATCGTGCACATCGTCGGCCCGGAACAGGGCTTCACCCTGCCCGGCATGACCATCGTCTGCGGCGACAGCCACACCTCGACGCATGGCGCCTTCGGTGCGCTCGCCCACGGCATCGGCACGTCCGAGGTCGAGCACGTGCTCGCGACCCAGACGCTGATCCAGAAGAAGGCAAAGAACATGCTGGTGCGCGTCGACGGGAAACTGCCCGAAGGCGTGACCGCGAAGGACATCATCCTTGCCATCATCGGCGAGATCGGCACGGCAGGCGGCACCGGCCACGTCATCGAATTTGCCGGCGAAGCCATCGAGGCGCTGTCGATGGAAGGCCGCATGACCGTCTGCAACATGACGATCGAAGGCGGTGCCCGCGCCGGTCTGATCGCGCCTGATGAAAAGACCTTCGAATACATCAAGGGCAAGCCGCGCGCGCCGAAGGGCGAAGCGCTCGAACAGGCGATTTCCTATTGGAAGACGCTGAAGTCCGACGAAGGCGCTCATTTCGATCGCGTCGTCGTTCTTGATGCCGCCAACCTGCCGCCGATCGTCTCCTGGGGCTCGTCGCCGGAAGACGTCGTTTCGGTTCAGGGCGTTGTCCCCAACCCCGACGACATCCAGGACGAAACGAAGCGCGCTTCCAAGTGGCGTGCGCTCGACTATATGGGCCTGAAGCCGGGCACGAAGATCACCGATATCGCCATCGACCGCGTCTTCATCGGCTCCTGCACCAATGGCCGTATCGAGGATCTGCGTGAAGTCGCCAAGGTCGTCGAGGGCAAGAAGGTGGCATCCACCGTCTCGGCCATGATCGTTCCGGGCTCCGGCCTCGTGAAGGAACAGGCGGAAGCAGAAGGTCTCGACAAGATCTTCAAGGCCGCCGGCTTCGACTGGCGCGAGCCGGGCTGCTCGATGTGCCTTGCCATGAACGACGACCGCCTGAAGCCGGGCGAGCGCTGCGCCTCGACCTCTAACCGCAACTTCGAAGGCCGCCAGGGCTTCAAGGGACGTACCCATCTGGTCTCGCCTGCCATGGCAGCAGCCGCAGCTATTGCCGGCCATTTCGTCGACATCAGAGACTTCAAGTAAGTCGGCATAAGACTGATGAAACCCAGGACCGTCCGCTGAAGAGCGGGCGGTTTCTTTTGACCGCCAGTTGCAAACACAGGTGAAGCGACTATCGTCACACCGTCACAAAACTGTCATACGCCTCAGCGCAGGTCCTCCATGAACATGCCCAATCTTGCCTTTTCGACCCGCAGGCCGCGGTCGTGAGCATTGTCGCCATCGGCCTGGCGCTAATTGCCGCCATCCTGCATGCTAGCTGGAATGCCTTTCTCCGCACGGGCGCGGATCGCCTCTGGTCCATCACCATTATGAGCCTGGCGGGCAGCATCATCTGCCTGCCCTTTCTGTTCATGTTGCCAGTGCCTGGATCCGGCGCATGGCCCTATATCGTGCTCTCGGCGGGTCTTCAGGTCGGCTACAGCCTGTTCCTGGTCGCAGCCTATCGCCATGGCGAACTTGGTCAGGTCTATCCAATCGTGCGCGGCACGGTCCCTCTCCTGGTGACACTCGGTGGCTTCCTCTTTTTCGGAGAGGTACTTGGACTCTGGCAGACGCTTGGGGTTCTCTTGATTGCGACTGGCATTATGAGCCTGTCGCTGGGCAGGACCCGGGCAGCGACCTCATCGATCCTCTTCGCGATGACGACAGGCCTGATCATCGCCTGCTATTCGACCGTGGACTCGCGAGGCGTGAAACTCGTGGAACAACCCATCGCCTACGCGATCTGGGTGCTTTTCCTTTTTGGCATCATGATCACGATTGCCTTTGCCGTGGCACGCAGAGGTCTGGTGATCGACATTCGCTCACCGCTGACCTGGAAGGCAGCCGCTGGCGGCGTGGTGGCCATGCTGGCTTATGGACTGGTGGTCGTGGCTTACGCCTATGCACCGGCTGGGCTGGTCACGGCCGTTCGCGAAACAAGCGTTGTTTTCGCGGTCCTAATCGGAGCTCTGCTCCTGGGCGAACCACTCACGATCCGCAGGCTGGTCGCTTGCCTGATCGTCGCCGGGGGCGCCATCAGCGTCAGCCTCTGAACCCGCCGGCAACCGCACAGCCCAAACGAAAAAAGGCTCCGGAAACCGGAGCCTTTCATCAATTCATTTAGCGACTGCTTACTCGGCAGAAGCTTCTGCGGCGGCAGCGGCTTCAGCAGCAGCGGCCTTTTCAGCGGCTTCGGCAGCTGCCTTTTCGGCGGCCAGAGCCTGTGCTGCTGCAACCTTCTCGGCTTCCAGACGTGCCTTTTCCTCGGCAACGGCGGCGCGCTCGGCGTCGTTCAGCTTGCGGGCGCGGGTGCCGGTGTTCTCGACGATACGAGCCGACTTGCCGCGACGATCGCGCAGGTAGTACAGCTTGGCGCGACGGACCTTACCGCGGCGAACGATTTCGACGCTTTCGACGAGCGGCGAGTAGACCGGGAATACGCGCTCGACGCCTTCGCCGTAGGAGATCTTGCGAACCGTGAAGCTCTCGTTGATGCCGCCGCCCGAACGAGCGATGCAAACGCCTTCATAGGCCTGCACGCGGGTACGGTTGCCTTCCTTGACGGTCACGTTGACGCGAACCGTGTCGCCCGGGGAGAATTCCGGAAGCTTGCGCTTGGCTTCGATCTTGGCGGCCTGTTCGGCTTCCAGCTGCTGAATGATGTTCATGTCTAACCTCGGTTTCTTCTGAAACAGCCAGAGCGCTCAACGATGATCCCTTGGGTCTTTGCCGCAGGATTTTGACCTGATAGGTCGGAGCGAATACACAGTTCTTTGTTGTGGCAGACGGGCGAAACGCCCATTTCCGAGGCGGCCAATACACCAAGATGCCTCGCTTGTCACCCCTTGAGCAGCAAATTTTGCTTGCGCCTATGAAGTCGAATGCCTTGCTGCATCGGATGTCTCACCGTAAGACTTCGCCTCCGTACTTGGGAGGAGTGCTTAATGACCATCGCCATGATTTTCCTGCTTTTCGCATCCGGCTTCCTGTCGGGGGCAGTGAATGCGATTGCAGGCGGCGGCACCTTCCTGACCTTCGGCGCACTTACATTGGCGGGCCTTCCGCCGATCAGCGCCAATGCCACCTCGTCGGTCACCCAGTTTCCCGGCTATATCACCTCCACGCTCGCCTATCGCCACGAGTTGAAGGAGATGAAGCGCGGCGCCATCATACTCGGCCTCGTTTCCGCTCTGGGTGCGGTTGGCGGCTCGCTGTTCCTGATTTCTCTCTCCAACCCGGCCTTCCGCTCCATGGTGCCGTGGCTTCTGCTTGGTGCCACCGCGATCTTTGCTGCCGGACCGAAATTGAGGCCGAAGACCAAGGGGGAGAGCCACCCGGCAAGTCCGCTCGGGCTCGCACTCCAGGGCCTGACTTCTTTCTATGGCGGCTTTTTCGGCGCCGGCATGGGCATCATGATGCTCGCTTCGCTGGGACTTGCGAGCGGTGGCGATTATCACCGGCTGAATGCGCTGAAGAACTTCCTGTCGATTGTCATCGCTGCAGTCGCCATCGTCATCTTCGCGAGCGCCGGCGCTCTGTCATGGCTGCATGCCGCCATCATGATCCCGGCCGTCGCGGCCGGTGGCTATGCGGGTGTGGCGATGGCAAAGAAAGTGCCGCAGAATGTGCTGCGCTGGCTGGTGGTGGCCGCAGGGCTGGGGCTTGCGGCCTATTACTTCTTCACCGGCTGAACCGGCAAGAGATCGGGCCGCCGCTCGCGGGTCAGCGCGACGGCCTGCTCATGCCGCCACTTCTCGATGGCTGCGTGATTGCCTGAGGTGAGAATATCGGGAATTTCCCGGCCCTCGAAGATCTGCGGACGAGTATATTGCGGATGTTCGAGCAGCCCGCCTTCGAAACTCTCATGCACGCCGGAAAGCTGGTTTCCCATAACCCCAGGCAGAATCCGCACGACGGCATCCAGCAGCGTCAGCGCCGCCGGCTCACCGCCCGAGAGGATATAGTCACCGATCGAAACTTCTTCGAGCTGGCGCGCATCGATGACACGCTGGTCCACGCCCTCGAAACGACCACAGACGATGACCACGCCTTCGCCTGCAGCGAGCTCCCTAACCCGCTCCTGCGTCAGGGGTCGGCCCCGCGGGCTCATCAGCAGCCGCGGCCTTCCATCGTCGGCGATCGAATCGATGGCGCGCGCCAGCACATCCGGTCGCAGCACCATCCCCGCGCCGCCACCCGAGGGCGTATCATCGACGCTACGGTGCTTGTCCTCGGCGAAATCGCGGATCTGGACTGCCTCGATCGCCCAGTCGCCCCGCTCCAGCGCTCGCCCTGCCAGCGCCAGGCCAAGATGCCCGGGAAACATATCCGGGTAGAGCGTCAGGATGGAAGCCTTGAAGGGCATGAGCACTCAGCGACCGTTGTTGGGACGCGGCTTACCGCCGGCATTGCCGTAAGGCTTTTCTTCGCCATCGTCCTTCAGGCCGGCGGCGATCGGATCGACGAGCAGGCGTCCGCCTTCGAGATCGATCTCGAGCACGGCAGCTTCGGAAAAGGGAATGAGCACGGGGCGCTTGCCAGGGCCCTTCAACTCAAGCAGGTCACCGGCGCCGAAATCATAGACGGCCGTGACCGCGCCGTAGTGATTGTTCTCGGCGTCATAGACCTCGAGTCCTTCGAGGTCGGCATAGTAGAATTCATCCTCGTCGAGATCATCATCCGGCAGCGCATCACGATCGACGAAAAGCTCCGTGCCGTTCAAAACTTCGGCAGCATTTCTGTCGTTGATCCCGCGAAAGCGAACGATGGCGACCGTCTTGCCGTCCCGGATCTCCAGGATCTCGAACTTGCGACCATCGGCAGCATAGAGAAAACCGTAATCGCCGAGACCGAGTGGATCTTCGGTAAAGGTCTTGACCCGCACCTCGCCCCGGAGCCCCTGGGGTGCACCGATCACGGCCATCAGTATCGGGTTTTCAAGCTTGCTCATGGGTGAGAACGATCCTGCACATGCGGTTCGACATTCCTTTTAGGCGGAAGCGACCGGAAAGAAAACGCAAAAACGGGCGGTGGGATGACCCACCGCCCGCTGAAAACGGCGGAATGCCGATTATTCTGCAGCGGCTTCCGAAGCGGCGGCAGCAGCGTCGGCTGCCTTCTGTGCCTTCTCGGCAGCGCGCTCCTGAGCCTTCTTGCCGGGCTTTGCCTTGTCCGGGTTGTTGCGGGCAGCGCGCTCGGCCAGACCAGCTTCCGCCATGAAGCGCAGAACGCGGTCGGTCGGCTGTGCACCCTTGGCAACCCATGCCTTGATGGCTTCAACGTTCAGCTCGACGCGCTTTTCGTTGTCCTTGCCGAGCATCGGGTTCCAGGAACCAACCTTGTCGAGGAAACGGCCGTCGCGCGGAGCGCGGGCGTCGGCAACGACGATCTGGTAGTACGGGCGCTTCTTGGAACCACCGCGGGCGAGACGAATCTTGAGGGACATGTGAATACTCCTTGAGGTTTAGTTCAGGCCGCCGCAGCGAACCCTGTTCTTGTTGAAGCCGCCGTCAGGCGGTCTTTTCGGTTGCACCGCCATGTTCGGCGGCAATGGCTTCATGATGCCGGATGACTTCCTTGATGATGAAGTTCAGGAACTTCTCGGCGAAATCCGGATCCAGATTGGCATCCTGGGCCAGACGGCGCAGGCGGGAAATCTGGTATTCCTCGCGCGCCGGATCGGCGGGCGGCAATTCGTGTGTGGCCTTCAGCACGCCGACGGCCTTGGTGCAGCGGAAGCGTTCCGCCAGCATGTGGACCAGCGCCGCGTCGATGTTGTCGATCGACTGGCGATAGCCGGAAAGCTGTTCCTTGACGGACGGATCAATCATCGGCACCCTCTCACTTCTTCTTCGGCAGGCCGGGAAGGCCCGGGAAGCCGCCGCCACCCAGACCGGGGAGCTTCGGTCCACCAAGGCCCGGCAGACCGCCGCCACCGAGACCGGGCAGACCGCCCGGTTTGATACCGGCGGCTTCGGCCTGCTTGGCCAGCGCCTCGAGCTGCTTCGGATCCATCTTCGACAGATCCGGCATGCCCATGCCGCCACCCATGCCGCCGAGGCCCATCTTGGAAGCGAGACCACCCATCATCTGCTTCATCATGCCGCCGCCCTTCTTGCCGCCCATGGCCTTCATCATGTCGGCCATCTGGCGATGCATCTTGAGCAGCTTGTTGATGTCGGACGCATCCGTGCCTGAGCCGGCCGCGATCCGCTTCTTGCGGGAATGCTTCAGCATATCCGGATTGGCGCGCTCCGCCTTGGTCATCGAAGAGATGATGGCGAGCTGGCGCTTGAAGACCTTGTCGTCGAGACCGGCAGCGGAAATCTTGTCCTTCATGCCGGCCATGCCTGGCATCATGCCCATGATCCCGCCCATGCCGCCCATCGCCTGCATCTGCTTGATCTGTTCGGCGAGGTCATTGAGGTCGAACTTGCCCTTGGCCATCTTCTCGGCCATGGCGCGGGCTTTTTCGGCATCGATGTTTTCGGCGGCCTTTTCGACCAGCGAAACGATGTCACCCATGCCGAGGATACGGTCGGCGATACGGCGCGGGTGGAACTCGTCGAGTTCCGTCATCTTCTCGCCGACACCGATCAGCTTGATCGGCTTGCCGGTGACGGCACGCATCGAAAGCGCGGCACCGCCACGCCCATCGCCGTCCATGCGGGTCAGAACGAGGCCGGTGATGCCGACGCGTTCGTCGAAGTTGCGCGCGAGATTGACGGCGTCCTGACCGGTGAGCGAGTCGGCAACGAGCAGGATCTCATGCGGCTTGGCGCGAGACTTGATCTCGGCCATCTCGATCATCAGCGGCTCGTCGATATGCGTGCGGCCAGCGGTGTCCAGGATGACCACGTCATGGCCGCCGAGCTTGGCCGCCTGCACGGCGCGCGATGCAATATCGGTGGGCGACTGGCCGGCAATGATCGGCAGGGTGTCGATACCGGTCTGCACGCCGAGCTGGCGAAGCTGTTCCTGGGCTGCCGGACGACGCGTGTCGAGCGAGGCCATCAGGACCTTCTTCTTCTCGCGATCCGTCAGGCGCTTGGCGATCTTGCCGGTGGTGGTCGTCTTACCCGAACCCTGCAGACCGACCATCATGATGACAACCGGTGCTGCGGCGTTGAGATCAACCGAGACGCCTTCGGTGCCGAGCATTTCGACGAGCTCGTCATGGACGATCTTGACGACCATCTGCCCGGGCTTGATCGACTTCAGAACGGCGGCGCCGACAGCCTTTTCACGGACCTTGTCGGTGAAGGCGCGGACCACTTCGAGAGCGACGTCGGCCTCGAGAAGAGCACGACGTACCTCGCGCAGAGCAGCCGAGACATCCGCCTCGGACAGTGCGCCACGGCCGGTCAGTCCATTCAGAATGGATCCAAGACGGTCCTGGAGGTTCTCAAACATCGGCTCTTCCTTGCATGGTTCGGGGAAACCCAAACCTCGGTCTTCTCTGGCCGGAAAACAAGACGCAAAGCCAAAAACCACCCGAGGGCGCAACGCGCTGTCGGGTGTTGACCTCCGGGATCTCTTTATACCTTTTCGGGTCCCGGTCGGCGGCTCGGAGTTCTCGTCTCTTCGCAGATTGCGGCGGATAAACAGGAAAACGGCCCGGAAGTCAAGCAAAGCCCCGATTTTTCGGGAGATGCACTGCACCCGGCAATCTGCGGCAGGCCTATTGCCGTAGAATTGACAAAACCACATATGGGTAAGCCATGAACAGACGCAGCTTTCTCAAATGGTCGGGCTTCGGCCTTGTTGCCGCAACACTTGGAGGTCTCGGCTTGCGCGAGGCACATGCGGGCAACCGCTATTACACCGGTCCCATCTCCGATCATTTCGACGGCAAGGTGTTCTTCAATCCGGGTGGAGAAGAGCCTCGTGGCTTTTCCGACCTGCTTCGCTGGCAGTTCGGCGGCGGCAAGATCGAATGGCCAAGACCGGCCCAGGCTGCCAATGTCGTGACGACGAAGCCAGAGCCACGGATCGACGGAAGCCGACTTGTCGTCACCATGGTGGGCCATGCGACGCTTCTGATCCAGACGGCGGGGCTCAACATCCTGACCGATCCGGTCTGGTCGGAACGGGCGAGCCCCGTCTCGTTCGCCGGCCCGAAGCGCAACAATCCGCCCGGTGTCGCCTTCGATGACCTGCCGAAGATCGACATCGTCATCGTGACGCACAATCACTACGACCATCTCGACGTCGCGACGCTCAACAAGCTGGTGCGGGCGCACGATCCGAAGATCATCACTCCGCTCGGCAATGACACGATCATTCGTGCGGAAAACCCCTTCGCCCGGACCACTGTCATGGACTGGGGTGATCGGCTCGAGTTCGGAAAAGGCTTCGTCGTCCACTGCGAGCCCTGCCATCACTGGTCGGCACGCGGTATGGGCGACCGGCGCATGGCGCTCTGGGCGGCTTTCGTCTTGGAAACACCGGGCGGCAAGATCTACCACATCGGTGACACCGGCTATGCCGAGGGCAAGCACTATCGCGAGATCAAGGCAAAGCACGGCGACATCAGGCTCGCCATCATGCCCATCGGTGCCTATGAGCCGCGCTGGTTCATGAAGGCGCAGCACCAGAACCCGGAAGAGGCAATCGAAGGCTTCCGCCTGAGCGGTGCATCCTTCGGCATCGGCCACCATTTCGGAACCTTCCAGCTGACGAACGAAGGCATCGACGATCCACCAAAGGCGCTGGCAGAGGCGATGTCAGCGGCCAATATCGGAACCGATCGTTTCAAGGGCTTGCGGCCCGGCCAGCAATTCGACGTGCCGCGCTCGACAGCCTGACGCACGCTAACCGCGTTGACAGGCGGGGCGGTTTTCTACACACTTCAAACATTCACCAGGGGTGTCCCGACAAGGGGCTGAGATATCGCTACGCCGAGATGGCAGCGCGGTGACCCGTTGAACCTGATCCAGTTCATACTGGCGTAGGGACGGTGCGAGCGCTGTAAAACGACGATTCGAAAACCCGAATCCCGTGGCGTCTTTCCATCATTCCGGCTGACATGACTGGGTCTCCAACCTGAACACTTGGAGCTCCACGATGAACATTGCCCCGCATTTCAACAGGCCCGACGTCACCACAGGGCCGCTTCCCGCCTCGACCAAGATCTTCTTAGCAGGGGAGATGCACCCGGATATCCGCGTGCCCCTGCGCCAGATAGCGCTGCACCCGACATCTGGCGAACCGCCAGTGAATCTTTATGACTCCTCAGGCCCCTATACCGACCCGCAGACGACCATCGCCATCGACCAGGGGCTGGCCCGGCACCGGACAGCCTGGGTTAAGGCACGCGGCGATGTCGAGGCCTATGAGGGCCGCGCGGTGAAGCCCGAAGACAATGGCTTCGTCTCCGCCGAGAAGCTGACGCCGGTGTTTCCCGTGAATCATCGCCCGCTTCGTGCCACGGGCGGCAGGGCCGTCACGCAGCTTGCCTATGCCCGCGCCGGCATCATCACGCCGGAAATGGAATATGTGGCGATCCGCGAAAACCTTGGCCGCAAGGCCGCGAAAGAAGCGCTTGTCCGTGACGGCGAGAGTTTCGGTGCTTCGATCCCCGATCACGTGACGCCGGAATTCGTCCGCCAGGAGATCGCCTCGGGCCGGGCAATCATCCCGGCCAACATCAACCATCCCGAACTTGAGCCGATGATCATCGGCCGGAATTTTCTGGTGAAGATCAACGCCAATATCGGCAATTCGGCCGTCACCTCTTCCATGGCCGAGGAAGTCGAGAAGATGGTCTGGGCAATCCGCTGGGGGGCCGATACGGTCATGGATCTCTCGACCGGCCGCAACATTCACAACATCCGCGACTGGATCATTCGCAATTCGCCTGTTCCGATCGGCACCGTACCGCTCTACCAGGCGCTGGAAAAGGTCGGCGGCATCGCCGAGGACCTGACCTGGGAGGTCTATCGCGACACGCTGATCGAACAGGCCGAACAGGGCGTCGACTATTTCACCATCCATGCCGGCGTGCGGCTACAATACATCCCGCTGACCGTCAACCGCGTCACCGGCATCGTCTCGCGCGGCGGCTCGATCATGGCCAAGTGGTGTCTGCATCACCACAGGGAGAGCTTCCTCTACGAGCATTTCGAGGAGATCTGTGACATCTGCCGCGCTTACGATGTCTCCTTCTCGCTGGGCGATGGTCTGCGGCCGGGCTCGATTGCCGATGCCAATGACGCCGCCCAGTTTGCCGAGCTTGAGACGCTGGGTGAGCTGACGCAGATCGCTCGGGCTAAGGATTGCCAGGTGATGATCGAGGGCCCCGGCCATGTTCCCATGCACAAGATCAAGGAGAACATGGACAAGCAGCTGAAGACCTGCGGCGAGGCCCCCTTCTATACCCTGGGGCCGCTGACGACGGATATTGCACCCGGCTACGACCACATCACCTCCGGCATCGGGGCGGCGATGATCGGCTGGTTCGGCACGGCGATGCTCTGCTATGTCACGCCGAAGGAGCATCTGGGTCTGCCCGACCGCGACGACGTGAAGACCGGGGTCATCACCTACAAAATCGCGGCCCATGCCGCCGACCTTGCCAAGGGTCACCCGGCAGCGCAGCTGCGCGACGATGCGCTTTCCCGCGCCCGCTTCGAGTTCCGCTGGGAAGACCAGTTCAACCTGTCTCTCGACCCGGAAACCGCGCGCTCCATGCATGACGAAACCCTGCCGAAGGAGGCGCACAAGGTCGCCCACTTCTGCTCGATGTGCGGGCCGAAATTCTGCTCGATGCGGATCTCGCATGACATCCGCGCCGAGGCGCAGAAGGAGGGCCTGACCGCCATGGCAGAGAAATACCGCGCCGGCGGCGATCTCTACATGACGGCGGACGAGATCGCGGCACTTGAGACGGGGGAGCAGTCATGACGGTTCTCGTGAAGGGCGCCGGTGTCGCGGGGCTGGCGACGGCGCTGGAACTGGCGCGCAGGGGTATCGCCGTCGAGGTCGTGGAGCGTCGGGCCGATATCGGGCTTGGCGCCTCGCATTGGGCGGGCGGCATGCTTGCCCCCTATTGCGAGCGGGAGGCGGCGGAAGAGATCGTGCTGACATCAGGTCTCCCCGCTGCAGACTGGTGGGACGAAGCCGTGCCCGGTCTCGTCCAACGCCGGGGCACGCTGGTGCTGGCCAATCCTCGCGATCTCGCCGATCTGAAGCGCTTTGCGACCCGAACGCGCGGCCATCGCTGGCTGGGCGAGGAAGAAATCGCAGAGCTTGAGCCGGATCTCGCCGGGCGTTTCGGCAACGGCCTCTTCTTTTCGGAAGAGGCGCATCTTGATCCACGCCAAGCCTTGCGGGGTCTGTATCAGGCAGCACGGCAGCTTGGTGTCTCCTTCCGTTTCGGGGAGGAGGCCGGTGATGCGGGAGACTATGCGAGGGTGATCGATTGCCGCGGTCCCCAGGCAATCGGTGAGATCGACGGATTGCGTGGTGTGCGCGGAGAGATGCTCTATCTGGAGGCATCCGACGTCACCCTCTCCCGTCCCGTGCGCCTCCTGCATCCCCGCCACCCCCTCTATATCGTGCCGCGCGGCAACGGGCTGTTCATGCTGGGCGCGACCATGATCGAGAGTGACGATGACGGGCCGATCACGGCGCGTTCGATGATGGAACTGCTGAACACTGCCTATGCGCTGCACCCAGCCTTTGCCGAAGCGCGCATCGTGGCAACCGGTAGCGGCATCCGCCCGGCTTTCCCGGACAATGTGCCCCGCCTCTTCGAAACCTCCGACGGCCTGGCCGTGGCCGGCATGCACCGCCACGGCTTTCTGATGGCGCCAGCACTGGCGCGTGAGGCGGCAGACAGGCTGACGAGCACAAACGCAGCTGAGAGAAGGAGGAAGGCATGAAGCTCACCGTCAACGGAGAAGCCCTGGAGCTCGATGCGGGCAACCTCGCCGATCTGCTCGCAAAGCTCGACTACGAGGGCGACTGGCTGGCGACCGCCGTCAACGGTGAACTTGTTCACCGCGAAGAGCGCGCCGCCCATCCTTTGAACGATGGCGACCGGATCGAGATCCTGTCGCCCATGCAGGGAGGCTGAAATGGCCCTGGAACTCTACGGCAAGACAGTCTCGTCGCGCCTGCTGCTCGGCACCGCGCGCTACCCCTCGCCCGCGATCCTGGCGGAAGCCGTGCGGCGCTCGAAAACCGAGATCGTCACGGTCTCGCTGCGCCGGGAAACCGCGGGCGGCAAGGCTGGCGGGGCCTTCTTCCAGCTGATCCGCGATCTCGGCGTGCACGTCCTGCCCAACACCGCCGGCTGCCACAGCGCCCGCGAAGCCGTGCTGACGGCAAAGATGGCGCGGGAGGTTTTCGGCACCAGCTGGATCAAACTTGAAGTGATCGGCCATCACGACACGCTGCAGCCCGATGTTTTCGAACTGGTGGAAGCGGCAAAGATACTTGTCAGCGAGGGCTTCGAGGTTTTCCCCTATACCACAGACGATCTGGTGGTTGGCGAAAAGCTGTTGTCTGTCGGATGCCGGGTGTTGATGCCCTGGTGTGCGCCGATCGGCAGCGCCATGGGGCCGCAGAATCTGCCGGCACTCAAATCCATGCGGGCAGAATTTCCCGGCGTGCCGCTCATCGTCGATGCCGGCATCGGTCGTCCCTCCCATGCGACTGAAGTGATGGAGCTCGGTTATGACGCTGTGCTGCTCAACACCGCTGTCGCCAGCGCTGGCGATCCGGCTGATATGGCCGAGGCCTTTGCCAAGGCGATCGAGGCAGGGCATATCGCCCATCAGGCCGGCATGCTGGAACCGCGCGACATGGCGGTACCGTCAACACCCGTCATCGGAAAAGGGGTCTTCGCATGAAGCTCGATCCCTTCTACCTCATCGTCGACAGTGCCGACTGGATCGAACGGCTTGTGCCGCTGGGGGTCAAGCTGGTGCAACTGCGGATGAAGGACGCCGAGGAAGGCGTGCTTCGCCAGCACATCCGCCGTGCCCGGCAATGCTGTGCTGATCACGGCTGCCAGCTGATCGTCAACGACTACTGGCAGATCGCCATCGACGAGGCCTGCGACTTCGTCCATTTGGGACAGGAAGATCTGGCAACAGCAGACCTCGCAGCCATCCGCAGCGCGGGCCTGAAGCTCGGCCTCTCGACCCATGACGAGGCGGAACTCGAAACCGCGCTCGCCGCCAAGCCTGATTATGTTGCCCTCGGCCCCGTCTATCCGACGATCCTGAAAAAGATGCCCTGGGCGCCGCAGGGTCTGAAACGGCTGACAGAGTGGAAGGAAAAGATCGCCCCCCTGCCCCTGGTCGCCATTGGCGGGCTTCGCCCTGACCGTCTACCTGGCGTCTTCGCAGCAGGGGCAGACAGTGCGGCGGTGGTGACTGACCTTACCTTGCATGCCGATCCCGAGGCGCGAACCCGCGAATGGCTTGAGGTAACCGCGCGTTGGCGTTGACCATCCATGCGCGGTTTTGGCCGCTCCACTGGTAATTCGGCTGCATTTCCGCCATATAGGCTGAAAATGCAGCTTTCTGGAGTGACGATGTCGGATCGGGTCGAATTCGCGAGGATGAACGGGCTTGGCAACAAGATCCTGGTCGTCGACATGCGCGGTCGCACCGACCGGGTGACGCCTGCTGCGGCGATCGCGCTCGCTGCCGACCCGGCGACCGCCTTCGACCAGATCATGGCGATCCACGATCCGAAGCTCGACGGCACCGACGCCTATATCGACATCCTGAATTGCGACGGCTCGAAGGCCCAGGCCTGCGGCAACGGCACACGCTGCGTGGTGCAGGCGCTTGCCAGCGAAACCGGCCGCAAGAGCTTCACCTTTCAGACCATCGCCGGCATTCTGAATGCCGTCGAGCATCAGGATGGCACGATCTCCGTCGACATGGGCAAGCCGATCTTTGCCTGGGACAAGATCCCGCTGTCTGAAGAATTCCACGACACCAGCCGCATCGAGCTGCAGATCGGCCCGATCGACGCGCCGATCCTGCATTCGCCCTCGGCCATGTCGATGGGCAATCCCCATGCCGTCTTCTGGGTTGATCGCGATCCGATGACCTATGATCTGGAACGCTTCGGTCCGCTTCTCGAAAACCATCCGATCTTCCCGGAAAAGGCCAATATCACGCTGGCACAGGCCACCTCGAAGACATCAATGGTAACACGCACCTGGGAACGCGGCGCCGGCCTGACGCTCGCCTGCGGTTCGGCTGCCTGCGCTGCCGGCGTCTCTGCAGCTCGCACCGGTCGGACCGAACGCAAGGTGACGATCACGGTGGCGTCGAGCCCCAATCGCGGCACGCTGACCATCGACTGGCGCCCAGACGACAAGGTCGTGATGACTGGTCCCGCCGAATGGGAATGGTCCGGCACGGTTAATCCTACGACCGGGGACTGGCAGCGTGACGAGAGCGGGCAGGCAGAGGCCGCCACCCCGTGACGTCTGAGCAAAAAGGCGCCGTCGAGGTCATCACCTTCGGCTGTCGCCTGAACACCTACGAATCCGAAGTCATGAAGGCCGAGGCCGCCAAGGCCGGACTCGACAACGCGATCCTCGTCAACACCTGTGCCGTGACCTCAGAAGCCGTGCGCCAGGCCCGCCAGGCGATCCGTCGGGCGCGACGGGAAAACCCGGAAGCCCGTATCATCGTGACCGGCTGTGCTGCCCAAACGGAAGCGCAAAACTTCGCTGATATGCCCGAGGTCGATGCTGTGCTTGGCAACGAGGAAAAGCTGAAGGCCGAGCACTATCGCCGCCTGCCGGATTTCGGCGTCTCGGCGGAAGAGAAGGTGGCCGTCAACGACATCATGAGCGTGACCGAGACGGCCCCGCAGATGGTGGCGCATATCGACGGCCATGTGCGCGGCTTCCTGCAGGTGCAGAACGGTTGCGATCACCGCTGCACCTTCTGCATCATCCCCTATGGCCGAGGCAATTCGCGCTCCGTGCCGATGGGCGCCGTCGTCGAGCAGGCGCGCAAACTCGTTGAAAACGGCTATCGCGAAGTGGTACTGACCGGCGTCGATGCCACGAGCTATGGCGCGGATCTGCCAGGCCAGCCAAAGCTTGGGCTGCTCGCCAAGACACTGTTGAAGCAGGTGCCGGAAATCCTGCGCCTGCGCCTGTCCTCGATCGACAGCATCGAGGCGGACAGCCATCTCTTCGACCTGATTGCCGACGAGCCGCGTTTCATGCCGCATCTGCATCTATCGCTGCAGCATGGAGACGACATGATCCTGAAGCGCATGAAGCGCCGGCATTCGCGCGCCGATGCCATCGCCTTTGCCGAACAGGTCCGGCGCCTGCGCCCCGACTTCGCCTTTGGCGCCGACATGATCGCTGGTTTCCCGACGGAGACCGAGGAAATGGCGGTAAACTCGGCGCGCCTCGCCGAGGAGATCGGCATCGCGCATCTGCATGTCTTCCCCTACAGCCCCCGCCCCGGCACGCCGGCAGCGCGCATGCCGCAGCTCGACCGGGCGCTCATCAAGGCACGGGCGGCACAGCTTCGGGCCGTGGCCGAAAGATTGCAGGCTGTGCATCTCGCTTCGCGCGTTGGCACTCGCCAGAAGCTGCTGGTGGAGCGCAACGAAATGGCGCATACGGAAGACTTCACCCTCGTAGCAGCACCCGGCATGAAACCCGGCAGCCTCATCGAGGTCTTGATCGGCGGCCATACCAGTCGCCATCTGACGATTGCATCGGCAGCGGCAAGCGCTGCTGCCTGACAGACGGAATAGAGTGACACCATGGCCCTCGGCTTCATCAAGAAAGTCTTCACCTTCGGCAAGGAGAAGCCCGCAGAAGCGCCCATTGCGCAGACGGAGCTGACGGCTGAGGAAAAGGCTGCGATTTCAGCCGAAAGCGAGCCCAAGGGTCGCGACGAAGACCTGCCCCTGGCAGAGGATCCGGTTCTCGCGGAAGAAATGGAAACGGCAGGCGGGCCGGCGGATGACCTGTCGCCGGACGATCTCTCCATGGTGCCGCTCGAATTGCTCGAGGCGGAAGCCGAGGAAGAGATTGAAGACACCTCGGTTCAGGAAGTCCCAGCGAGCAAAGCGGCAGAAGAGGAAGAGCAGGAGGTCCTCGCCGGGTCCGCGACCGAACCTGTCGTCCCCGTGCTACCCAAGGGGTTCGCCACCGCGGAAGCGCGTGCTCCCGAACCCGAGGCGCCAGCGCCTGCCGAAAAACTGAGCTGGTTCCAGCGCCTGAAAGCGGGCCTCTTCCGCACATCCTCGCAGCTGACGGGGCAGATCTCCGCCCTTTTCACCAAGCGCAAGCTCGACGACGAAACGCTGGAGGAACTGGAAGACCTGTTGATCCAGGCCGACCTCGGCGTCGAAACGGCGTTGCGCGTCACCGACACGCTGGCCTCCGAGCGCTATGGCAAGGATGTGACCGGCGAGGACGTGACCAAGATCATGGCGACCGAGATCGTCAAGGTGCTGAAGCCGGTCGCCAAGCCGCTGGCGCTCGATCTCAGCCACAAGCCGCATGTCATCCTCGTCGTCGGTGTCAACGGCACCGGTAAGACGACGACGATCGGGAAGCTCGCGGCGAAACTCTCGGGCTCGGGGCTGAAGGTGATGCTCGCCGCCGGCGACACCTTCCGTGCCGCCGCCATCGAACAGCTGAAGATCTGGGCAGACCGCACCGGTTCGACCTTCATCGGCACCAAGCTTGGCGCCGATGCGGCAGGCTTGGCCTATGAAGCATTCGAAAAAGCCAAGGCCGACAAAGCCGACGTGCTGATCATCGACACAGCCGGCCGCCTGCAGAACAAGGCAGAGCTGATGGCGGAACTCGAAAAGATCGTCCGCGTTCTCGGCAAGCTTGATCCGGATGCCCCCCATACTGTGCTACAGACGCTCGACGCGACAACGGGCCAGAATGCCCTGCAACAGGTCGAGATCTTCCGCAACGTGGCGGGCGTCAACGGCCTCATCATGACCAAACTCGATGGCACGGCGCGCGGCGGCATCCTTGTTGCCATCGCCGCCAAGCACAAGCTGCCCGTCTATTTCATCGGCGTCGGCGAAGGCATCGACGACCTCGAACCCTTCGAGGCCGAAGACTTCGCCAGTGCCATCGCCGGCATCGCGCGCTGAGCGCCGGAAACATTAGGAAACGACACCATGTCGGATACATCCACCGATACCCACGCCTCCAAGGCCGAAAAGCAGAATCCTCTGTTGAAGATGGTGCTCGAACTCGGGCCGCTCCTGATCTTCTTCTTTGGCAACCTGCGCGGCGAATGGCTGGCGAGAACCTTTCCGGAGCTCAGCGCCATCGGCGGACCGCTCCTGATCGCGACCGCCCTTTTCATGGTCGCAACGGTCATCTCGCTGATAATCTCGAAGATCGTCTTCAAGCACCTGCCGGTCATGCCTTTTGTGTCTGGCATCGTGGTCCTGGTCTTCGGCGGCCTGTCGATCTGGCTGCAGGACGAGACCTTCATCAAGATGAAGCCGACGATCGTCAACACGCTCTTCGGCGTCGTCCTGCTCGGGGGCCTTGCCGTCGGGACCTCGCTTCTGGGCTATGTCTTCAATGCCGCCTTCCAGCTGGACGCCGAAGGCTGGCGGAAGCTGACCCTCCGTTGGGGCATCTTCTTCCTCTTCCTTGCCGTGCTGAACGAGGTCGTCTGGCGCAATTTTTCGGATGATGTCTGGGTCAGCTTCAAGGTCTGGGGCACCATGCCGATCACCATCCTCTTCACGCTCGCCCAGATGCCGCTGATCATGAAGCACTCGCTGGAAGAGAAGGAAGCGGAATGACTGTTATGACCAGCCAGAGCGGCGATCACGCCACGACGCGTTTCTGGCTGGCGGTGACTCTTATCATCATCCTGGTCCAGGTCGTCTCCCAGTATCTGATGGGACGACTCTGGATCTGCGAATGCGGCTATGTGAAGATCTTCGAAGCGGGCGTGAACACCCCAGGCAACTCGCAGCACCTGTTCGACTGGTACACGCCGTCGCACATCATCCATGGCTTCCTGTTCTATGCGCTCGGCTGGCTGGTGATGCGCAAAAAGCCACTCACGGCAAAGCTCGCGCTCGCAGCCCTGATCGAAGCCGGCTGGGAGATCCTGGAAAACTCCCCGATCGTGATAGACCGCTATCGGACGGCCACGATGGCGGTCGGCTATAGCGGTGACAGCATCCTGAATTCCGGGATGGACATGGTGGCGATGATCGCCGGTTTCTTCTTTGCAGCGCGCGCGCCGATCTGGCTGACGGCGGTGATCGCGATCGGTTTCGAGATCCTGACGGCGATCATCATCCGGGACAACCTGACGCTCAACGTCGTCATGCTGATATGGCCGATCGAGGCGGTGAAGACATGGCAGGGAGCCCTCTGATCGAGGAGGCTCAGTTGGCGAGCGCTTTTTCGATCGCCGGCATCAACTGCGTCTGAAAGCTTTCCGGATCGAAGGGACCGACCTTCTTGTAGAGGATCGTGCCATCAGGGCCGACAAGATAGCTTTCAGGGATGCCATAGACGCCCCAGTCGATCGCAGCCTTGCCGTTCGGATCGACGCCGATCGCGGCATAGGGATTGCCGAGTTCGCCGAGGAACCGCAACGCGTTGTCGTTGCGGTCCTTGTAGTTGATCCCGACGACATTGACGCGGGTATCTTTGGAGAGCTCCAGCAACATCGGATGCTCCTGCCGACAGGGCACGCACCAGGAAGCAAACACGTTGACGAGCGTCAACTTGCCCGAAATGGCAGCCGTCGTCAGGGCAGGGCGCTCGGAGCCTTCGAGCGCAGCGAGTTCAAGAGCAGGTGCCTTCGTTCCGAGGAGGGCCGAGGGAATCTCCGACACGTCGCGGCCGGACTGGAGCTGCGTCATGAAGACTGTGGCAAGCCCGGCAAACAGGACCAGTGGCAGAGCCGCGATCAGATATCGTGCACGCCCCTTGCCTGCCGGCACGTCTCGTTCGCCCTGCTGCGTCATGCCTTTGCATCCTGTGCGGATGATGCCGAGCGACGGCGGATGCCCTGGGCTTCGAGCATCTTCAATTCCGCCTGGCGGGCGCGACCGTCCAGATAGACCCAAACCGTCAAGCTGAGACAGATCCCCGCCGTCAGCAGATAGGAACCAATGACATAGAAGGCGTGGGTCATGCCTGATGCTCCCGGCCAGCCTGTCGAGCGGCCATGCGGCGCTGCGCACCGACGCGGCGGCGCCAGATCTCGTTGCGCATGGCCATCAGGTGGAGCGTGAAGAAAAGGAGGGTGAAGGCGAGCGCCATCACCAGCAAGGGCCAGAGAAACTCGGGATGGATTGTGGGACCATCGAGCCGCATGACGCTGGCGGGCTGATGCAGCGTGTTCCACCAGTCCACCGAGAACTTGATGATCGGGATGTTGACGAAGCCGACGAGGATCAGCACAGCGCTGACCCGCGCAGCTTTGGCGGGATCATCCATCGAGCGGTTGAGCGCAATCAGGCCAAGATACATCAGAAACAGCACGAAGACCGAGGTGAGGCGCGCATCCCACACCCACCAGGTGCCCCACATCGGTTTGCCCCAGAGCGAACCAGTGACAAGCGCAATCAGCGTGAAGGCGGCACCCAGCGGGGCCGCGGCCTTGTGGCTCACATCGGCAAGCGGATGGCGCCAGACCAGTGTCCCGATCGCCGACAGTGCCATCACGGAGTAACACATCATCGAGAGCCAGGCAGCCGGCACATGCACATACATGATGCGCACCGTGTCCCCCTGCTGGTAGTCGATCTCGGAGGTAAAGCCGAGATAAAGTCCGACCACAAAGAGCAGCACGGTTACCGCGACGAACCACGGCAGGACCCGCTCGACAAAAGCGAGAAATCGCGTCGGATTGGCGAGGTCGATGATCTTGGTCACGGCAAGGCTGTTGTCGGTCATAGCTCGTTCTAACCTGTCTCAGGCGGCCCTGCAATTGATCCTGGTCAAGCCAAAACGTCTCAGTCCGCCGAACTCCGCAGAGCGGCAGCGGCGCCGAGGGGTCCGATCACGGCAAAGAAAAGCGTGATCGCGGTCAGAAAGAGAAATGGCGGCAGGAAAGGAGCCGGATCCTCGACCGCCGCATAGGAGGCGCTCACTCCAAATATCAGCACGGGAACGGCGAGCGGCAGCACGAGAATGGAGACCAGCAGACCGCCGCGTGGCAGGGCGACGGCAACGGCCGCACCCGCCGCACCGATGAAGGTGATGGCCGGTGATCCGACCAGCAGCGTCAGCATCACGGCACCGATTGCAATCTCGTCCATGTTCATGAACAGCCCGAGCAGCGGCGAGGCGATGACGAGCGGCAGACCGGTCGCGACCCAATGGGCCAAGCATTTTACCAGGACGGTGAGGACAAGCGGTGTCTCCTGCATCAGGAGGATATCAAGCGAACCGTCGTCGCGCTCGGCCTGAAAGAGACGGTCGAGGCCAAGAAGGGCTGACAGCAGCGCACCGATCCACACGATCGCCGGTCCGATCCGTGACAGGAGGTTGAGATCCGGACCGACACCGAAGGGTATGACCGCGACGACCGTTGTGAAGAACAGGACCCCGATCAGCGCGCCGCCGCCTGCCCGGACCGAAAGCTTCATGTCTCGGAGAAAGAGCGCCATCATGCCACATACTCCTCGTCAACGCCGTCGAAACCGAGCATCTCCAGGGACTGGGCGCCCTCCAGCCCAAGCGGTTGATGGGTTGCGGCAAGCACTATGCCACCCGCCTGCCGGTGACGGCGTACGAGCTCCTCGAACATGGCATCCGCCTTGCGGTCGAGGGCGGCTGTCGGTTCGTCGAGAATCCAGATGGGGCGATGTGCGACGAGAAGCCGCGCCATGGCGAAGCGCCGTTGTTGGCCGGCCGAGAGGTATCCGTAGGGAAGGTGAGTGATGCCGGAAAGATCGACAGCATCAGCGGCTTCCTCCACGCTGTTGCCTCGCCCACCACCGGCATCACCCAAGAACGACTTCCAGAAGGCCAGGTTCTCGGCAACCGTCAGTTCGCGCTTCATGCCGTTGCGGTGACCCAGATAATGGCTGAGTTCGCCTGCCGGTCGGGCCTCCGCATCCAGGCTTGAAACGCAGATCGCTCGCCCGGTTTCGGGGCGCAATAAACCGGCGACGACGCGCAGAAGCGTCGATTTTCCCGACCCATTTCGGCCTGTCAAAACCAACGCCTCTCCGGCATTCAACCTAAAGGAAACATTAATGAAAATCAGATCCTCGCCACGACGCGCGGAGAGATTTTCGGCTTCAAGCCTGATCATGGTCGCTTTCTGGCAGAATGAGGCCTGCCTCATAAAAAAATCGGTTTTCGCCCTTCGTCGGTCTGGCGCCTTTCTTAGAAATTATCTATAAGACCTGCAACCACGCCAGCGGCCGGCGTGAAGTTCATCCTTGTGCCGAACTTGAACATCGCGAGGAGCGGTGTCACGTGCGGACAGCGGAAATGGTCGTACCCGCATCCTGATGTGCATGAAGTGCATAGGCGTCCGCACGAATGTGTTGGCTATCAGTATCAAGCGGGGTTCTATCCGTGGCTAAATCTCTCGACAGCTTCAATTGCCGGTCCGTCCTGACCGTCGACGGCAAGGACTATGTCTACTACAGCATTCCCAAGGCCGAAGCGAATGGTCTTGCCGGTGTGTCGAAGCTTCCCTACTCGATGAAGGTTCTTCTCGAGAACCTTCTGCGCAACGAAGACGGCCGTTCCGTTACCAAGGCCGATATCGAGGCCTGCGCTGCCTGGCTCGTCAACAAGGGCCTGGCCGAAGCTGAAATCGCCTACCGCCCGGCCCGCGTGCTGATGCAGGACTTCACCGGCGTTCCCGCCGTCGTCGACCTTGCTGCGATGCGCGACGGGATCAAGAACCTCGGCGGCGATCCGGAAAAGATCAACCCGCTCGTTCCCGTCGACCTCGTCATCGACCACTCTGTCATTGTCGACGAATTCGGCACGCCGACGGCCTTCGCCCGTAACGTCGAGCTGGAATACCAGCGCAACGGCGAACGCTACCGCTTCCTGAAGTGGGGCCAGCAGGCATTCAAGAACTTCCGCGTCGTTCCCCCGGGCACCGGCATCTGTCACCAGGTGAACTTCGAGTATCTCGGTCAGACCGTCTGGACGAAGGACGAGGACGGCGAAACCATCGCTTATCCCGACACCTGCGTCGGCACGGACAGCCACACCACGATGATCAACGGCCTCGGCGTTCTCGGCTGGGGCGTTGGCGGTATCGAAGCCGAAGCAGCCATGCTCGGCCAGCCCGTTTCCATGCTGCTGCCGGAGGTTATCGGCTTCAAGCTGACCGGCACGCTGAAGGAAGGCGTCACCGCGACCGACCTCGTTCTGACCGTCGTGCAGATGCTGCGCAAGAAGGGCGTCGTTTCGAAGTTCGTCGAATTCTTCGGCCCCGGCCTCGACACGCTTCCGGTCGCAGACCGCGCAACCATCGGCAACATGGGGCCGGAATACGGCGCAACCTGCGGCTTCTTCCCGGTCGATTCGGCCACTGTCGGCTATCTCGACATGTCGGGCCGCACCAAGGACCGCATCGCGCTCGTCGAAGCCTATTCGAAAGCTCAAGGCATGTGGCGTGACAATGACGGCTCGCAGCTCGTCTTCACCGACACACTCGAGCTCGACCTCGGCGACGTCGTACCGTCGATGGCCGGCCCGAAGCGTCCGGAAGGCCGCCTGCCGCTCGAAACCATCGCCCCGAACTTCGCGACCGCGCTTGAAGGCGACTACAAGAAGCCGGGCCAGCTGACCCAGCGTTGGGCCGTCGAAGGCACCGACTATGACCTCGGCCATGGTGACGTCGCAATCGCCGCCATCACGTCGTGCACCAACACCTCTAACCCCAGCGTGCTGATTGCAGCGGGTCTTCTTGCCCGCAACGCCGTTGCCAAGGGCTTGAAGACCAAGCCGTGGGTGAAGACCTCGCTCGCACCTGGATCCCAGGTTGTCGGCGAATATCTCGAAAAGTCGGGCCTGCAGAAGGAGCTCGACGCGCTCGGCTTCAACCTGGTTGGCTTCGGCTGCACGACCTGCATCGGCAATTCCGGTCCGCTGCCGGGTCCGATCTCGAAGACGATCAACGACAAGGGCATCATCGCTGCCGGCGTGCTCTCTGGTAACCGTAACTTCG
>JBKBON010000036.1:0-25440 GCA_046294755.1 Allorhizobium sp.
TGGAAGCGGCAACCGCTCGCGCCTCTGCCGATCGCTGGGATTTCGACATTACTGTCATCCGTATCGGGCCACAGATCTTCCGCTTCCTGACTGCTGTGCCGAAGGGCAGCCCGGCACTGGAAACCACCGCTGCGCAGCTACGCTCATCCTTCCGCCGCATTACGCCCCAAGAGGCAGCGTCGCTGAAGCCGTTGCGGGTCCGCGTCGTGACCGTGGGTCCCGGCGACACGGTCGGAACGCTCTCCGCCCGGATGATGGGCACGGATCGCAAGCTTGAGCTTTTCCGCCTGATCAATGCGCTCGGCCCGACCTCGACAGTCACGCCCGGTACGCGGGTCAAGATCATCTCCGAGTGACATCGAGCTCTCGTGTAGACGCAAAAAAGCCGGCTCAAGAGCCGGCTTTCCTTGAAGAACGCTTGTTGTGGGGTCAGTAGGCCATTTCGAAGCGAGATGAATTGGGTGCCTTGTCGGTCAGCGCGACCTTCAGCTTCTCAAGGGCCCGGGTCTCGATCTGACGCACGCGCTCCTTGGATATGCCGAGTTCAGCACCAAGTTCTTCGAGCGTCGCACCATCTTCAGTCAAACGCCTGGCCTTGATGATCCGGCTCTCCCGCTCGTTGAGACGGTTCATCGCATCCCTCAGCCAGCCATTCCAACGCTCTCCGTCGATAATCGACGTGACCTGTTCATCCGGTAGAGCTTCTTTGCTCTCCAGCATCTCAAGCTGCTCGGTTCCCTCCCCATTTCGTCCGGCGACCGGGGTCTGTAGAGACGCGTCATTGCCTGACAAGCGAGCATCCATGGACTGCACATCGGAAAGACTGACGCCGAGGGCGGTAGCAATCTCCTGGTGAATGGCCTGGTCGGAGAGGCGGTTGTCGCCTTGAGCAAGCTTGGCGCGCAGGCGGCGAAGGTTGAAGAACAACGCTTTCTGACTGGAACTGGTACCACCACGGACGATGGACCAGTTGCGCAGGATGTAATCCTGCATCGAGGCACGGATCCACCAGCCGGCATAGGTCGAGAAGCGCACTTCACGGCTGGGATCGAAACGGGCAGCCGCTTCGAGGAGGCCGATATAGCCCTCCTGTATGAGATCGTTCAGCGGCAATCCGAAGCCACGAAACTTGGAGGCCATGGCGATGACCAGACGCATATGCGCCTGGGCAATGCGATTGCGGGCGCCTTGGTCGTCGTTTTCCTTCCAGCGGATCGCAAGGTCGAGTTCTTCCTCACGCTCCAGATAGGGTTGTTGCATGGCATATTTGATGATGTGTCTGTCAGCGGATGTGGCTTTCATCGAACATCTCCATGGTCTCTTAGGACCGCTGGCCCTCTCGCGGGCCTTCAAACCGGCATTCTTTCCTGAACGGCTGAAGGCCAGTCAGGTTCCAAACATGCAGGCTACGGCGGTGGTTACGTGGCTCTCATCTGCTTGTCTGACCAATATTACGCGTCCGCTGCAGCATCGGATTGCCGGCGTGGGGTCCGAGCTTCGGCCGGAAAGGGGGGATCACGCGGAAGTGAGAACTGCGGTCGCCATCGGCAATGCGCGGAAACGCAAAAACGGCGCGAGTTGCCCCGCGCCGTTGCAAACGAGCCTATCGCGTATCGTTTAGGCGGAAAGCGCCTTGAACTCCTCAAGGATCGCATCGCCCATCTCGACCGTGCCGACCTGACGGCAACCATCAGCCATGATGTCGCCGGTGCGGATGCCCTTGTCGAGCACGTTGGCGATGGCCTTTTCCAGGCGGTCGGCTTCCGTGACCATGTTGAAGGAGTAGCGCAGGCACATGGCAAAGGACGCGATCATGGCGATCGGGTTGGCGATGCCCTTGCCGGCGATGTCGGGTGCCGAACCGTGTACGGGTTCGTAGAGCGCCTTGCGCTTGCCGGTCTTGGCATCCGGGGCACCGAGCGAAGCGGACGGCAGCATGCCGAGCGAGCCGGTCAGCATGGCGGCAACATCGGAGAGCATGTCGCCGAACAGGTTGTCGGTGACGATGACGTCGAACTGTTTCGGCGCGCGGACCAGCTGCATGCCGCCGGCGTCGGCGAGCATGTGGTCGAGCTTGACGTCGGAGAACTTCTCCTTGTGCGTCGCGGTCACGACCTGGTTCCACAAGACGCCCGACTTCATCACGTTGCGCTTCTCCATCGAGCAGACGCGATTGTTGCGGGTGCGGGCAAGCTCGAAGGCGACGGCGGCGATGCGCTCGATTTCGTAGGTGTCGTAGACCTGCGTATCGATCGCGCGCTTCTGGCCATTGCCGAGATCGGTGATCGTCTTCGGCTCGCCGAAGTAGACGCCGCCGGTCAGCTCGCGCACGATGAGGATGTCGAGACCCTCGACCAGCTCGGGTTTCAGCGAGGAGGCATTGGCAAGGGCCGGATAGCAGATCGCCGGACGCAGGTTGGCGAAGAGCTCGAGATCCTTGCGCAGACGAAGCAGGCCGGCCTCCGGACGCACGTCATAGGGCACGTCGTCCCACTTCGGACCGCCGACGGCACCGAAGAGAACGGCATCGGCGGCGAGCGCCTTGGCCATGTCTTCTTCCGAAATGGCCGCGCCGTGCGCATCGTAAGCGGAACCGCCGACGAGACCTTCGTCGGTGACGAAGCCGGCACCCTGCGCCTCGTTCATATAGGCGATGATCTTGCGAACTTCGGCCATGGCCTCGGGGCCGATGCCGTCACCGGGCAGCAGGAGAAGATTGCGAGCCGTCATGGAAACCCTCCACTCGAAAAAGAAGTCGCGGCTTCTTACGCGCGGGGGAGGGGCATTTCAAGCGAGATAGGCCGGAAACGGTACGGTTTGGCGCGCTTGTCGAAGGGCAAGGGATGGTTGACCCTGAAGGTTTCGAGGTTCAAAACACGGCACACCTTCCGCATCCCCTCTTCCCTGTTCGAGTGTCCCATGCCGCTTTCTCCGCTCCACATCGAAACGCCGCTTCTGCGCACGGCCGCCGACTACAGCAAAAGCGGTTTGCCGCTCTGGCTGAAACTTGACGCCCTGCAGCCCTCGGGAAGCTTCAAGCTGCGCGGCGTCGGCCTGCTCTGCCAGCACGAAGTGGCAAAAGGAGCGAAGGAGATCTTCTGCGCCTCTGGCGGCAATGCCGGTATCGCCGCGGCCGTCGCTGGCAAGGCCCTCGGTGTGCCCGTGACCATCGTCGTGCCGGAAACAACGTCTGCCGAAGTCCGTGCCCGGATTGCCGCTACCGGTGCGCACGTTCTGGTGCATGGCTCGGTCTTCGACGAAGCGAATGCCCATGCCGTCGCACTCGCCGCCGAACGCAAGGCGGCCTACGTGCACCCCTATGATCATCCGCTCCTATGGGAGGGCCACGCGACTTTGATCGACGAGGTGGTCAATGCCGGTGCCGAGTTCGATTGCGTCGTGACCAGCGTCGGTGGCGGCGGGCTGCTCGCGGGGATCGTCGAGGGGCTGCGGCGCAATGGCCTGCGCGACATTCCCGTCATTGCCGTCGAGACGGAAGGAGCAGCCTCCCTGCACGCTGCCGTCGCGGCCAAGGAACGCGTCACGCTGCCGGCCATCACCTCGATCGCCAATTCACTCGGCGCGCGGCAGGTGGCCCAGCATGTTTTCGACCTACTGAGCCAGCATCCGATCGAGAGCGTCACTGTCACCGACGCCGAAGCCGTCCAGGCCTGCCTGAAATTTGCCGATGCCCAGCGGATCCTCGTCGAGCCCGCCTGCGGTGCAGCACTCGCCGTGGCCGATGTGCATGCCGATCTGCTGTCGCGTTACAAGGCACCGCTGATCGAGGTCTGTGGCGGCATCGGCGTTTCGCTCGCCGCGCTTGAGGCCTGGCGGGCCCGTTTCCTCTGAGGGCAAAGAAAAAGCCGGGCACGAGCCCGGCCTCATCCATTCAGTTCTTGAGCAAGGCTCAGGCCCAGGGACGCTGGGCGGCGTTGGACTGCTCGAAGGTCGAGATGCTCGATGCCTTCTCAAGCGTCAAGCCAATATCGTCGAGACCGTTCAGCAGGCAGTGGCGCTTGAAGGCGTCGATTTCGAACGAGATCTTGCCGCCGTCAGGACCGGTGATTTCCTGGGCTTCGAGGTCGACGGTCAGCACGGCATTCGAACCGCGGCTGGCATCGTCCATCAGCTTGTCCAGGTTCTCCTGGCTGACGACGATCGGCAGGATGCCGTTCTTGAAGCAGTTGTTGTAGAAGATGTCGGCAAACGACGTGGAGATCACGCAGCGGATGCCGAAGTCGAGAAGCGCCCACGGCGCATGCTCGCGCGAGGAGCCGCAGCCGAAATTGTCGCCGGCAACGAGGATCTGCGCATTCCGGTAAGCCGGCTTGTTCAGAACGAAATCCGGGTTCTCCGAGCCATCTTCCTTGTAGCGCGCTTCGGCGAACAGGCCGGTGCCGAGACCGGTGCGCTTGATGGTCTTCAGGTAATCCTTGGGGATGATCATGTCCGTGTCGATATTGACGACCGGAAGCGGTGCCGCGACACCGGTGAGCTTTACGAACTTGTCCATCAGTCTGCCTTCGATCTGGCTAATGCGCGTTTGATGACCCGCCCATAGAGCAAAACCGGAATAAATTGAAGGAGAATCTTAGAGAGGCCCTATCAGCGCCTTCCGCGCACCAAAGGCATCCCACCCGAATGTCGGATGAGATGAAGGATCGGCCGGAGGCCGGATTACAGATCGATGATCGTGCCCTTGCCGTCGTTCCAGACGCGCATGTCTTCCGGACGCTTCACTTTTGCGTAGACCGGCGCGCGCTTTGTCTTGCCCATCAGCATACGGGCACCGAGCGTCACGGTCAGAAGGGCGCCGATCACCAGCGTCAGCGAAACCGCAAAGGCGGCTGCCAACCCGACAAAGGCGAGGCCAAGAATGGCATAGGCGGCGGAGCGCAAATTCTGCATGGGCGTATCCTTTCTCGCCGATCAAGGTGGTCCTTATTTCGCTGCATTGCAAGGGCCTTTCACCCAATTGTCATCTTGCATGGCTGGCCAAAGCTTGCCAGAACTCGGCCATGACATCCGAGGCTCCCCCCTTTCGTTTGCGCCACCCCTCCCGACTCCGTCGTTCTGTGCTGACGGTTCCGGCGATCAACGAGCGGGCCCTGGACAAGGCCGCCGGCCTTAACTGCGATGCCTTAATCTTCGATCTGGAAGACTCAGTCGCCGAAGACCGCAAGGCGGATGCCCGCGGCAAACTTCTGAAATTTCTGCAGAATACCGATCTGGGTCACCGCGAGCGCATCATCAGGGTCAACGCGGCAGATACCAATTTCCATCGCGAGGACATGGCGCTCGTTCTGGAGGTTCTGCCTGATGCAGTCCTGCTTCCCAAGGTCGAGGAGCCGGTCACCGTTCAGGACGTCGCCGACATGGTCGGCGAACAGGATGCGGCGGAAGGTCTCAGAATCTGGGCGATGATCGAAACGCCGCGCGGCGTGCTCAATGCCGCGGCGATAGCCTCATCGGGACGCACCAGCGACAGCCGGCTCGATGCCTTCGTCGTCGGGCTGAACGACCTGCGCAAGGCCACCGGCATTCCGGCGGCGCCCGGACGAACCTATCTGGTGCCCTACCTCATGCAGATCGTGCTCGCTGCACGCGCCTATGGGCTTGATGTCATCGACAGCGTGTCGAACGATTTTCGCGACCTCGAAGCCTTCTCCGACGAATGCGCTCAGGGCAGAGCCATGGGGTTTGATGGCAAGATGCTGATCCATCCGGCGCAGATCGAACCCGCCAATCGCCATTTCGGCCCTTCGGATTCCGCAATCGCCGAGGCCCGTCTCGTGGCCGAAGCCTTTGCCGACCCGGCCCATGCGGGCCTCAACGTCATCAACATCGATGGGCGGATGATCGAACGACTGCATGCCGAGGAGGCTGCCCGCCTCCTCGCCAAGGTCGACCTGATCACCGCCAGAAAGGATAAGCCATGAAAGTCTACCGTTTTCTCACCGGCCCTGACGATTCGAGCTTCTGCCATCGCGTTACCGACGCGCTCAACAAGGGCTGGGAACTGCACGGGTCACCAAGCCATACGTTCAATGCTGCCGAAAACCGCATGTATTGCGGCCAGGCCGTGGTGAAGACGGTGCATGGCAAAGAGTATGATCCCAGCATGAAGCTCGGCGAGCAGTAATGACCTCTCTCTGCGGGGAAGTCTCATCTCCCCCTCGGTGGGGGAGAAAGCGACGCGGCGGCTTCTGCTCGCCCTGATGCTGAGGTGTCCACCATCACCCAAGTGCGGAACGAACCCTCGGCAGATCCTCGGGACGAAGCCCGAGGATGACGGCATCCGGGGTGGGCGCGGTGCCTCTTCTGCGGCTTCGGAGTTTTGCGACGCTTGCGAAGGATACCCTTCCTCTCCGCAATTCGTCATCCTCGGGCTTCGTCCCGAGGATCTGCCAGCGTGTCGGCAAACTCGCGGTGCGAGGCAGCTCGGCAAGTGCAAACTGTCAAAAGCCCAAGCTTCGCCGCCGGTCGGATCTTCATCCTCCGGGTCCGGTCATGCTTGTCTCGGACGAGGCGCCAGAAGCAACCTGTCTAAGTATGTATGTGGCTCCTTCCGGCGCCTCGTTCGGCGTTTTTTCCCGCTGCATGCGTCTCTCTGGCAAGGCGGCGACGGGCGTCGTGACCGAAGTCCGACGTTCGACCGGGCGCGGGTCCGGCTTGGCAGAGTCCTCCTTGCGGAATGTCTGCCAGAGCCTGGCCGGTGGCCCGGGAGGTTCCCGCCGGATGGTGCACCATGCCGACCGGGACCCTCGCCCGGGGGATGGGGCCTCCGGTCATTTGCGACCTCGGCCATCATCCCCGCCGTCTTTGTCGCCCCGCCGTCTGGTGATGTTCGCGACGGCGTGGGCGCCTTGTCTGTGTGCCTCAAAGGCACGTCCTTCCGATCGGGGTATCCGGTGACGAGAGCATCCGACCCCGTCACCTTCGTTACCAGCCCCTCGTCCGGAGGGAGACCGTTGCAGCGGGCCGGGGATTTGGATCTGCGACAACCCTCCACCCCGGCGCCGGCCCCGCCTCGCCTGACATCGCATCGTCAGGTGTATCCGAGGGCGGGACAGCGATGATTCTAAGAGGGTGAAAATGGGCGGGGATGAAAAAACTTTGTTTTGTTGATTTTGTTGGGAGATCTTTGAAAGTCGTCCCCCTTTTTTCGGAAGTTGGCGTCGAATTCGTGGCTTTGCCCCTCACCCTGACCCTCTCCCCGCAAGCGGGGAGAGGGGGGCGCAAGCAGTGGCCGTTGTGGCCTTCTCCCCGCCTGCGGGGAGAAGGTGCCCGCCCTTCGACCGGCTCAGGGGGCGGATGAGGGGCAAAGGCTGCAAGCGCGACGGTCATCTGTTGGCGGATTAGGGTCTGGATCCTCGGGTCAAGCCCGAGGATGACGGAGGATGAAGCAGCTGCGGGTATCCTCCTCTACCGTTGTCCTCACGCGCGTCCTGAGGAGAATACCATTTCCCTCCCCCCAACGATCGTCATCCTCGGGCTTGACCCGAGGATCCAGCCACAAGCCTCGGGATGCCTGATCAGGGCCAAACCTTGAGATTTCGCGAGAGGGGCCTGGTAATGTCCGCACCAGCCGAACCGATCCCCTCTCCTGGAAAATCTGAAGTTTAGGCGGCTTTCGCTGACCTCAAGCCTTCGATTTTCCGTCCTCCCCCGCTTGGGGGGAGGCACCAACGCCTCCCTCGCCTTCCCCATTGATTCGCCGCCCCGACAGGCGTAAAAGAACCTCGTGTTCCGTGGTGATTTGGCCGGCCGGCTTGCAGCCACGTAAAATAAGTCGCTAAAGGGCCGAGGCGAGTTATCAAGACTTTCCGAGGACCGGTGGCGATATAAAAGCCGCCGGTATTTTTGTTTCCGCGGTCTGAAACCGCCGTGACAAGGAAAGTCGAGAGTCTGATGCCGATCAGGATCCCCGATACGCTGCCCGCCTTTGAAACCCTCGTGCATGAGGGCGTGCGGGTCATGACCGAAACCGTGGCCATTCGCCAGGACATTCGCCCGCTGCAGATCGGCCTGCTCAACCTCATGCCCAACAAGATCAAGACCGAGGTGCAGTTCGCCCGGCTGATCGGCGCTTCGCCGCTGCAGGTGGAACTGACGCTTGTCCGCGTCGGTGGCCACAAGGCCAAGAACACGCCGGAAGAGCATCTGCTCTCCTTCTACCAGACCTGGGACGAGGTGAAGGACCGCAAGTTCGACGGCTTCATCATCACCGGGGCACCAGTTGAAACACTGCCCTTCGAGGAAGTCACCTACTGGCCGGAGCTGGAGGAGATCCTGAACTGGACCGAAACCAACGTGCATTCCACCATGAATGTCTGCTGGGGCGGCATGGCGGCGATCTACCATTTCCACAAGGTGCCGAAGCATGCGCTGAAGGAAAAGGCTTTCGGCGTTTATCGCCATCGCAACCTCGCTCCCTCATCCGTTTATCTCAACGGCTTCTCCGACGATTTCCAGGTGCCGGTCTCGCGCTGGACTGAAGTTCGACGCGCAGATATCGAGAAGGTGCCGGAGCTGAAGATCCTGCTCGAATCCGACGAGATGGGTGTCTGCCTGGTGCAGGAGAAGCGGGCAAACCGGCTCTACATGTTCAACCATGTCGAATACGATTCCACCTCGCTGGGCGACGAGTATTTCCGCGACAAGAATGCCGGGATCCCGATCAAGCTGCCGCACAACTATTTCCCGCACAATGACGACACGCTGACGCCGCTCAACCGCTGGCGCGGCCATGCGCATCTCCTGTTCGGCAACTGGATCAACGAGATCTACCAGATGACGCCCTATGACCTGAACGAGATCGGCAAGGACCTGGCAGGCTGAGCGCGGCACCGGGACGCGAGCGGATTTTGTGAGGACAGGCGGGTTCCTCTATGACAGGATGCCGCCGCCGATGAACCGAGCCCTTTTCGTCCGATGTTCCTGCCGTTTTTTCTGCGCCTGAGAGAAGAGAAGGTTCCCGTGACCCTGCGGGAATACTTGGCCTTGCTCGAAGGCCTTGAGGCGGGCATGGTCGATTTCGACCCGGAGGGCTTCTACTATCTCGCCCGCACCACACTGGTGAAAGACGAGCGCTTCATCGATCGCTTCGACCGGGTGTTTTCGGAGATCTTTGGCGGCATTCTGAGCGAGGGCTCAGCTGATGGCGTCGATCGCCAAGTGATCCCAGAAGACTGGCTGCGCAGGCTGGCGGAAAAGCACCTGTCGGACGAGGACAAGAAGCTGATCGAGAGCCTCGGCGGCTTCGACAAGCTGATGGAGACGCTGAAGCAACGTCTTGCCGAACAGAAGGAGCGCCATCAGGGCGGCAATAAGTGGATCGGCACGGCCGGCACCTCACCCTTCGGCGCCTATGGCTACAACCCGGAAGGCGTGCGCATCGGCCAGGAGGAAAGCCGGCACCGTCGCGCGGTGAAGGTCTGGGACCAGCGCGAATTCCGCAATCTTGACGACCGCGTCGAACTCGGCACCCGCAACATCAAGGTGGCGCTTCGACGGCTGCGCCGCTTCGTGCGCGAAGGTGCTGCAGAGGAACTGGACCTCACGGGCACGATCCGCTCCACAGCGGAGCACGGCTATCTGGATGTAAAAACGCAGCCTGAGCGGCGCAATGCCGTGAAGCTCCTGATGTTCTTCGACATAGGCGGCTCGATGGACGACCATGTGCGGGAGGTCGAGGAGCTGTTTTCGGCGGCCCGCTCCGAATTCCGGCACATGGAGTATTTCTACTTCCACAATTGCCCTTACGAGCGCGTCTGGAAGGACAACCAGCGCCGCCACGCCGATACCATTCCGACGTCAGACGTCATCAGGACCTTCGGCTCCGACTACCGACTGATCTTCATCGGCGATGCGGCCATGAGCCCCTATGAGATCACCCATCCCGGCGGATCGGTCGAGCACTGGAACACCGAGAGCGGCGCGGCCTGGTTGACGCGAATGACCGACCATTTCCGGCGGCATCTCTGGATCAATCCCCTGCCACAGGCGAACTGGGACTATACGATGTCCGTCGGTTTGATTCGGCAGCTGATCGGCGACCGGATGTATCCGCTGACATTGGGCGGCCTGGAAGCGGCAGCCCGCGAGCTTTCGCGATGAGCGACGAACAAAAGACTTTCATGGCCTAAGGTGAGGAAACGACAGAATGACGAAGACGATATTTGGCGCGATGCCGGCGGGAGAGGCAGTCGAGAAGGTGGTGCTGAAGGGTGGGGGCCTGACGGCCTCCATCATTACCTTCGGTGCGGTCCTGCAGGATCTGCGCCTCGACGGCCACGACGCTCCGCTGGTGCTCGGCTTCGAGGATCTCGCCGGCTATCTCGATCATTCCCCTTATTTCGGCGCGACGCCGGGACGCTGCGCCAACCGCATCGGTGACGGACGCTTCACGCTGGATGGTGTCGACTACCAGCTCGAGCTGAACGAAAAGGGTGTCAGCCACCTGCATGGCGGCTCGGACGGCATGGGCCGGCAGAACTGGACGATCCTGGAGCATGGCGCCGATCACGTCGTGATGGAAGTGACCGATCCGGACGGCCGCGCCGGCTATCCGGGCACGACACGCACCCGCGCTACCTTCGCGCTCAAGGACGGCGGCACCTTCTCTGCCCTCTACGAGACCGTGACCGACAAACCGACCATCGCCAATGTCTGCCACCACGCCTATTTCAATCTCGATGGTCGTCCCGATATCCTCGGCCATGACCTGATGATCGCGGCCGACCACTACACGCCGGTCGACGACCGTCTGATCCCGACGGGGGAAATCCGCCCGGTCGAAAACACCGCCTTCGATTTCCGCGAGATGCGGCCGATCCGTCTGGAAGTCGATGGCGAACAGCTCGGCTACGACCATAATTTCTGCTTCTCGAGCAGCCGGGTCGCCAAGCGCAGCGTTTCGCTGGCCCGCAGCGTCAATTCGGGCGTCACGATGGAGATCCTGACGACGGAGCCGGGCGTGCAGTTCTATGCCGGCGGCAAGGTCGCGCCGGCCGTTCCCGGCCTCGAAGGCCGCCGCTACGGCGCCTTTGCCGGCTTCTGCATGGAAACCCAGGTCTGGCCGGACGCCATCAACCATCCGAACTTCCCGAATGCAGTTCTGCGCCCCGGCGAAGTGCTGCGTCAGGAAACGGATTACGTGTTCTCGAAAGCCTGAATGAAGAGCGCCGGCTGCGGGGCAACCTGCGGCCGGTTACGCAATGTGACGAACAACGCGCGAAGGCGCCACCATTCCCACAATCTTAAGAGATGCCTGGAGGAAGAATGGAGCGGGTGAAGCGATTCGAACGCTCGACCCCAACCTTGGCAAGGTTGTGCTCTACCCCTGAGCTACACCCGCTCATAACCTCGATCCTGGGGTAGTGTCTGGATCGTGGGCCGTCCGTCTTGCGGCGACGGGCGCTATATGGCCCAACCGATTTTCAAATGCAACAGGGAAATGACGGATCGGCGCGAAAAAAATTCGAAATCGTCACAAGAGGCTGAGAAAGCTCAGCTTTTGCGGGGTTTTTGGCGCGAGGAAAGATTGCAGGATGTCGGTCTTGGGCCTATGCCTCGGAGGAATTCCCGATAGATGACGGACCAGCACCCGGACAATTCACGCGAGGCACCCATGACGACGCCGAAAACACCTGACGATCTCTTCCGCTTCCTGGACGAGCTCGGAATTGCCCACAAGACGAAGTCCCACCCCCCGGTCTTCACCGTCGCCGAATCGGTCTCACTGCGCGATGAGATCCCCGGCGGCCACACCAAGAACCTGTTCGTGAAGGACAAGAAGGACAACTTCTTCCTGCTGACGGTCGAGGAAAACGCCTCCGTCGACCTGAAGACCGTGCACACGATCATCGGTGCGGCGAGCAAGGTCTCCTTCGGCAAGCCGGAAAAGCTGATGGAATATCTGGGCGTGGTTCCCGGTTCCGTAACCGCGCTCGGCGCGATCAACGACACGGGCAAGAACGTCACCTTCGTGCTCGACAAGGATCTGATGGAGCACGACATCATCAATTGCCATCCGCTGTCCAACGATGCGACGACCTCGATCGGGCGCGACGACTTGGTCCGCTTCATGGAGGCGACGGGCCACACGCCGCTTGTCTTGAAAGTCACGGCCTGACATACGATCTTAACGGCAAAGACCGCGACCTCCAACGGGTCGCGAACAGGCGGGAGATGCATGATGAGTGACTACGGCAACCCTTACGGCAGCTATGGCAACCAAACCATGACGGCTCAGTTCGGTGGCTCTGCCGCAGCGGCTCCTCCCGCAGGCGAATTGATCAAGGACACGACCACGGCCAATTTCGCGCGCGACGTGATGGATGAATCGCGCAACCAGCCGGTCCTCGTCGATTTCTGGGCGCCCTGGTGCGGTCCCTGCAAGCAGCTGACGCCTGTCATCGAGAAGGCGGTCAAGGAAGCCGGTGGCCGGGTCAAGCTCGTCAAGATGAACATCGACGATCATCCGTCGGTCGCCGGCCAGCTCGGCATTCAGTCGATCCCGGCAGTGGTTGCCTTCGTCAACGGCCGCCCAGCCGACGGCTTCATGGGCGCCCTGCCCGAGAGCCAGGTGAAGGCCTTCATCGACAAGGTCGCCGGTCCCGCCGGCGCCGATCAGGCCGCAGAGATTGCAGCCGTGCTTGAAGAGGCCGCAGGCCTTCTGGCAACCGGTGACATCGATGGTGCGGCCCAGCTTTTTGCAGCCATCCTGCAGGCCGATCCCGACAACACGCAGGCGATTGCCGGACTTGCCGAATGCATGATCGGCGCGAACCAGCACCAGCGGGCCCGCGAACTGCTGAGCCAACTTCCGGAGGATCTGGCGAAGGCGGCCGAGGTCCAGGCACTGCTCAAGCGCCTCGACCAGATCGACGAGGCCCGCAAGCTGGGCGATCCCGTGGCACTGGAGCACACGCTGTCGCTCAATCCCGATGATCACGAAGCACGCATGAAGCTCGCCAAGATCCGCAATGTCGAAGGTCGCCGCGAGGAAGCCGCAGAACACCTGCTGCTGATCATGAAGCGCGATCGTACCTTTGAGGACGACGGTGCCCGCAAGCAGTTGCTGCAGTTCTTCGAGGTCTGGGGCCCGAAGGATCCGGCGACGATCATGGCGCGGCGCAAGCTGTCGTCTATCCTCTTTTCGTGAGCCGCCGCCGGCCTTGAGTTTTGGCCTCAGCGACCCAGATAGAAGCAAGAATGAACACCGGATATCATCCGGACAGGATGTGCTTCAATGCAAGTGGGAAATGCCAGATATCTGACGGCTGCGGACCTGCCCGAGACGGTCCCCGTCTTTCCAATTTCGGGGGTGCTTCTGCTGCCCGGCGGCCAATTGCCCCTCAACGTCTTTGAGCCCCGTTATCTGGCAATGTTCGACGCGGCATTGGCCGGCAACCGCCTGATTGGCATGATTCAGCCTGCCATGACAGAAGTGCAGGCGGATATCCTGCCCGAACGGCCACAACTGGCACCGGTCGGTTGCCTCGGTCGCATTACCTCCTTCACCGAAACGGGCGACGGGCGCTATATCATCTCGCTGGCTGGCGTCTGCCGATTCCGCCTGATGGACGAAGTCTCGACGACCAAACCATTCCGCAGCTTTCACATTGCGCCGTTTATCGCCGACCTCACCAGCGGCGAGGATGAGGGCCAGGTCGACCGCGCGGGCTTGCTGGCTGCCTTCAAGGCTTACCTCGAGGCCAACAAGCTGGAAGCCGACTGGGAGAGCGTCGAGCGCGCCTCGAATCTGACACTCGTCAATTCTCTTTCGATGATGTCGCCCTTCGGACCGCCTGAGAAACAGGCGCTGCTGGAGGCGCCTGACCTGAAGACCCGGGCCGAGACCTTGATCGCCATCACCGAGATCGTGCTCGCCCGCACCTTTGGTGACGCTGACACCATGCTGCAGTAAGCCGATGGCCGATAATCCGACGAGCCTGATCGACCCGAAGATGCTGGAGCTTCTGGTGTGCCCGCTCACGCAGGGGACACTGAAATGGGATCGCGAGAAAAACGAACTCGTCTCGGAGAAGGCCAGACTTGCCTATCCCATACGCGACGGGATTCCGATCATGCTGGTATCGGAAGCACGAAAGCTTGAGATGCCGGCCTGATTTGGGCCCACCTTGGTTCGGCGGTATCCGCGATCAGATACTATGACCGCCCAGAAGACGGGGACGGTTGTGATCAGAGGCGCCTGCGGCCTCGCGAATGAAATAATTCTTCAAGCCGGGAATCCTGTCCACCACGCCAAGGCCGAAGTCGCGCATGACCCTGATCGGCGTTATGTCGTTGGAGAAAAGGCGGTTGAGAACGTCGGTTGTCACCCCCATCCTGAACGTGTCGAAGCGCCTCCAGATCTGGTAGCGCTCCAGCACGTTGACCGAGCCTATGTCCAGTCCGAGCCGATCGGCCTCGACAACGGTTTCGGCCAGCGCCGCCACGTCCTTGAAACCCAGGTTGAGCCCCTGGCCTGAAATGGGATGGATGCCGTGGGCTGCATCGCCGGCAAGCGCCAGACGCGGCGCAATGAAGGCGCGCGCAAGCGTCAGACCGAGCGGGAAGGCGCGCCGGTCCGGGGTCGCACGAATGGTCCCGAGCTTGTGACCGAAGCGACGCTCCAGTTCCGCCTCGAAGACCAGATCGTCCGAAGCAACCAGCCGATCGGCATCCGCCGTCCGCTCCGTCCAGACCAGCGAGGAGCGGTTGCCCTTGAGGGGCAGGATTGCAAACGGGCCAGCCGGAAGGAAATGCTCCTCGGCCACGCCCTCATGCGGACGCTCGTGCTCAACGGTGGTGACGATGCCGGACTGGCCGTACTGCCAGGTGACCGTCTTGATGCCGGCCAGATCCCGCAGTTTGGAGCGCACGCCATCACAGGCAACGACCAGACGCGACGAGATGACGCTGCCGTCCGACAGGGTGAGTTCGGCGAACGGTCCCGTATCGCGAAATCCGGTGGCACGCAGACCGTGGCGAATGGTGATGCCACGCTCGACGCAAGCCTCACGTAGAGCAGCGACCATGCTGACATTCGGGATCATATGCGCAAAAGGCCGACCGTCTTCGACGGCACCATCGAAGGTCAGGAACACAGGGCGGACCGGATCCGAGGTCTTCGAATCGGTGACGATCATCCGATTGATCGGCTGCGCGTCCGGTTCGATCCTATCCCACAGACCGAAGACATCGAGCATCTTGGTTGCTGCAGCAATGATTGCGGATGCTCGCGGATCCTTCTTCCAGGCATCTTCGGGCGCAGCCTCGACGACTTCGATGGCCAGATGCGGCGCCGCCTGCTTGATGGCAACGGCTACAGACAGACCGACATAGCCTCCGCCAACGACGAGCACATCCAGCATGGCAAATTCCTTTGTTCTTGTAGACCTGACGACACCTATATAGATCAGCGTTGAACGGGTGCCTATAAGCGGAGCAATGCATTATGTCGCAGCCAACTGGACAGACCAAACCCATGCAGGACCTGATCGAGCGTCTCGATCTGGAAAAGCTGGAGGAAAATCTGTTTCGCGGCAACAGTCCGCAAAACGGCTGGCAGCGGGTCTTCGGTGGCCTTGTGATCGCACAGGCCTTGATGGCCGCGCAGCGTTGCGTTGATCCGGATCGGATCGTTCATTCCCTGCACGCTTATTTCATGCGCCCGGGCGACCCGTTGATCCCGATCGTCTACCAGGTCGAGCGCATAAGGGACGGGTCCTCCTTCACCACACGTCGCGTGGTGGCCATCCAGCACGGAAAGGCGATTTTCTCGATGTCGGCGTCCTTCCAGGTGGAGGAGCCTGGTTTCGATCATCAGGTGACGATCCCCGATGTCCCTGCCCCGGAAAAGCTGATGGGTGAAGCGGAATTTCGCGCGGCCTTCCTTGCTCAGGCGCCGGAGACGGTGAAGAAATACTGGGGTCGGGAACGCCCGATCGAGATCCGTCCGACCTCGCTGACACACTATCTCTCCAAGGAAAAGCTCGAGCCCGAGGCCCATATCTGGGTGCGGGCTTCGGGGCTGGTACCGGATGACCGGCACTATCAGGCAGCCGTTCTTGCCTATCTCTCGGACATGACCCTGCTCGATACATCGCTCTATGCGCACGGCACATCGATCTTTGATCCGGAACTGCAGGTGGCAAGCCTTGATCACGCCATGTGGTTCCACCGCCCCTGCCATCTCGACGACTGGCTGCTCTACACGCAGGACAGCCCCAGCGCGGCTGGTGCTCGTGGCATGACCCGCGGCAGCATATTCACCCGCGATGGAAGGCTGGTTGCCTCGGTTGCCCAGGAGGGCCTGATCCGTAAACGGGCAAATGACTAAAACTGCATCAATTGCAGTTTTTTGCACAAATTTTATGCGCACATTGCGCATTCAAATGCCTGTTTATTGGCTCCGCTTCACGGAGCCTTTACATTTCAATAACTTATAGAAGTTTCTGAATCTGGCACGCCTTTTGAATGTCAGTCTCCAGTCGCTGCGCGAATGTTCCTGCCGGCGGCAAGGAGAGTCGGCTCCGAGCCGAGGACAAGCAAAGGATGGGAAACCAGATGAAGATTGTGATGGCTATCATCAAGCCGTTCAAGCTGGACGAGGTACGCGAGGCCTTGACGGCTGTGGGCATCCAGGGCCTGACCGTGACCGAGGTCAAGGGCTACGGGCGCCAGAAGGGGCACACCGAAATCTACCGCGGCACAGAATACGCCGTCAGCTTTCTGCCGAAACTGAAGATCGAGATCGCTGTCTCGTCCGAACTTGCCGACAAGGCCGTTGAAGCCATCGCTTCTGCCGCCAAGACCGGCCAGATCGGCGACGGGAAGATCTTCGTCTATGCGATCGATCAGGCCGTGCGCATCCGCACCGGCGAAACCAATACCGAAGCGCTGTAAGAACGGCTGTAAGGGGAGTTGTTACTGATGTCATTTGCCAAGTTGAATTCCAACCTCGTGCGCCTTGGCGCCGCGTCCGCAGGCCTGCTGGCGCCGGTTGTCGCCTTCGCGCAGGAAGCCGCACCGGCTGCAGCTGAAGCCGTCGCCGCAGCGCCGGTTCCGGACAAGGGCGACACCGCCTTCATGTTCCTTTGCACCATCCTCGTGCTCTTCATGCTCATCCCGGGCCTTGCTCTGTTCTATGGCGGTCTTGTCCGCGCCAAGAACATGCTCTCCGTTCTCATGCAGTGCACTGTCATTGGCTCAACGGTCATGCTGGCCTGGGTCATCTACGGCTACTCTTTCGCCTTTGGCGGCTCTGAAAGCGCCTATTTCGGTGGCTTCGCCAAGCTGTTCCTTTCCGGCGTCACGCCGGAAAGCACGGCAGCCACCTTCTCTGACGCTGTCATTCCGGAATACATCTTCATCATGTTCCAGATGACTTTTGCCGCCATCACCCCGGCACTGATCGTCGGCGCCTTTGCCGAACGCATCAAGTTCTCTGCCGCAGTGCTCTTCTGCCTTCTCTGGGTCACCTTCGTCTACTTCCCGATCGCCCACATGGTTTGGGATGCCAAGGGCCTGATCTTCGGCTGGGGCGCACTCGACTTCGCTGGCGGCACGGTCGTTCACATCAACGCCGGCGTTGCCGGTCTGATCGGCGCAATCATGCTCGGCAAGCGTACCGGCTACGGCAAGGACATGATGGCCCCGCATTCCATGACGCTGACGCTCGTCGGTGCCGCCATGCTCTGGGTCGGCTGGTTCGGCTTCAACGCTGGCTCGAACCTCGAAGCCTCGGGCGGCGCAATGCTGGCGACCGTCAACACCTTCATCGCGACCGCAGCTGCTGTCGTCTCCTGGTGCCTCGTCGAAACCTTCACCCGCGGCAAGGCCTCGATGCTCGGCGCCGCCTCCGGCATGATCTCCGGCCTCGTTGCCATCACCCCGGCTGCCGGCATTGCCGGTCCGATGGGCGCGATCGTCATGGGTCTCCTGGTTTCGCCGCTCTGCTACTTCTTCGTCGCAGTCGTGAAGAACAAGTTCGGTTATGACGACACCGCTGACGTCTTTGGCGTCCACGGCATCGGCGGCCTCTTCGGCGCCATTGCCACCGGCGTCTTCGCATCCGCATCGCTCGGCGGCATCGGCTATGCCGAAGGCGTGACCATGGGTGGGCAGGTGATGACCCAGATTTACGCTGTCATCGTCACGCTGCTGTGGTGCGGCATCGGCTCGATCATCCTCTACAAGGTGGTCGACCTGATCGTCGGTCTGCGCGTACCGGTCGAAGCCGAGCGCGAAGGTCTCGACCTCGCCTCGCATGGCGAAGCTGCCTACCACAGCTAAGATCCTCCGGATCTCGACAAACCAAATGCGGCAGCGCCCGGGTCTCATCGCCCGGGCGTTTCTTTTGGTGCCGTCACGGCAGGTAGCCAAGTGGATGCATGGTTAATGCACCATTAACCCTCCATCCTGTAGGGTCCCGGATGGCGATCTCGGTTCACGCCGGGCGTCCGAAGGCATCACCGGCAACAGGACGGACAGACACCCCATGAGCAGAAGCAATTCCGCAGCGCTTCAGGAGCACTCCAACCGCTCCGCGTTGTCCGCCTTCCTGTTTCGACAAATCTTCGCGCTGACCGGGTTTGCCTTGTTCATGCTCCTGGTATTGGCCGTGGCAGCGCTGGCGACCTGGAATGTCTCCGACCCGAGCCTCTCCTATGCGACTGACAACCCGCCCACCAATATCCTGGGCTTGCCGGGCGCCATCTTCGCAGATGTGATGATGCAGTTCTTCGGCCTCGCCAGCCTCTTGGCCCTGTTGCCGGTGCTTGCCTGGTCATTCGCCCTGATCGGCGGACGCAAGCTCAGCCGTATTCCGGCGCGGATCGGCGCCTGGCTTGCCGCCGCCTTGATCGCCGCAGCAGCCGTGGGCTGTTTCCCGCCGCCAAACACTTGGCCCCTGCCCAGCGGCACCGGTGGCGTGCTCGGCGACCTCATCCTTCGCTTTCCCGCCCTGTTCATCGGTGCCTATCCGACATCCACATTCGCTATGGTTCTTGGCGGCCTTCTCGCCTTGCCGGCGACATGGTTGATGCTGTTTGCCGCCGGCATCGTCGGAAAGCCGAGCGAGGAGATCGAGGACGACCTGCCCGTCGCCCCGCTGGCGCGCCGCCAGCCGAAGGAACCGGCATCCGACGAGGGCGAGGAAGACGACGAGAGTGAGGGACCGATCGCCCTGATGATGGGCGCGGTTACCCATAACTGGTACACCGCTCGCGCCCGGTTCCGGCGACTCTTCGGTCTGAAGTCGCTCGAGCGTCGAGACCGCGACTTTGACCAGCCCTACGATTTCAACGATGACGAATTCGGCACGCTCAACGAGCCGACGAAACCGAAGGCCCCGGCGCTGAACGCGCGTGTCGAGCCGTCTCTGGACGGTGCACCGGCTCGCCCGCTCGGTCGCTCAATCGTCTCGCCTCCGCCAATGTCGTCCGGCGACTTCGATGATGACGACGATTACGATCTCGACGACATGCCGCGCCCTGCCGGCATCCTGCCGGATGAGGGCTCGCGGGCAGCAAGTGCACGCGTCGCCGGGGCCTCGCCAAGGGTCGTTGCCCCCGCCGCACGTCCGAAGCCCGGTCCACGCGTCGAACGTGACGCGCAGGGTTCCCTTCTGCGTCCGGAAGGCTTCCAGCTGCCATCCGTCCACCTGCTCGCGGAACCGCGCGCCGTTACACGCGATGCCACACTGTCTGCCGAGGCGCTTGAACACAATGCACGCCTCCTGGAAGGAGTCCTCGACGACTTCGGCGTCAAGGGCGAGATCATCCATGTCCGCCCGGGCCCGGTTGTCACCCTGTACGAACTCGAACCGGCGCCGGGCATCAAGTCGTCTCGCGTGATCGGCCTCGCCGACGATATTGCCCGCTCGATGAGCGCGATCGCCGCCCGCGTTGCCGTGGTCCCGGGCCGCAACGCGATCGGCATCGAACTGCCCAACCAGACGCGCGAAACCGTCTATCTGCGCGAGCTGATCGGCAGCCGCGACTTCGATGGCAACAAGGCGAAGCTCGCCATGGCACTGGGCAAGACGATCGGCGGCGAGCCCGTCATCGCAGACCTCGCCAAGATGCCCCATCTGCTCGTTGCCGGTACCACTGGTTCGGGTAAGTCGGTTGCGATCAACACCATGATCCTGTCGCTTCTCTACAAGATGACGCCGGAGCAGTGCCGCCTGATCATGATCGATCCGAAGATGCTCGAACTCTCCGTCTATGACGGGATTCCGCATCTGCTGTCACCCGTCGTGACCGATCCGAAGAAGGCTGTGGTGGCGCTCAAATGGACCGTCCGCGAGATGGAAGAGCGCTACAAGAAGATGTCGAAGATCGGCGTCCGAAACATCGACGGCTTCAACACGCGGGTCGCCCAGGCGCTGGAGAAGGGCGAGGTCCTGACCCGCACCGTCCAGACCGGTTTCGACCGCCAGACCGGCGAAGCGATCTACGAGACGGAAGAGTTCGACCTTCAGCCCCTGCCCTATATCGTCGTGATCATCGACGAAATGGCTGACCTGATGATGGTTGCCGGCAAGGATATCGAAGGGGCCGTGCAGCGTCTGGCCCAGATGGCGCGTGCCGCCGGCATTCATGTGATCATGGCGACCCAGCGCCCCTCGGTCGACGTCATCACCGGCACGATCAAAGCGAACTTCCCGACTCGCATCTCCTTCCAGGTCACCTCAAAAATCGACAGCCGGACGATCCTTGGCGAGCAAGGCGCAGAACAGCTGCTCGGCATGGGCGACATGCTCTACATGGCCGGTGGCGGCCGCATCCAGCGTGTCCACGGACCCTTCGTCTCCGACCACGAGGTCGAGGAGATTGTCGCCTATCTGAAGACGCAAGGCTCGCCGCAATATCTCGAAGCCATCACCATCGATGATGACGAAGACGGCGAGGATGGCGGCGGCCCTGTTGGAACCGGGAATCTTGGCGAATCGGACGACCCGTATGATCAGGCGGTGGCCATTGTCCTGCGCGACGGCAAGGCCTCGACCTCCTATGTCCAGCGACGTCTTGGTATCGGCTACAACCGTGCGGCCTCACTGATCGAGCGCATGGAGAAAGAAGGCATTATCGGCCCCGCCAACCACGCCGGAAAGCGTGAAATCCTGGTGCCGACCGAAGAGTAACCGGGGGTACCCGGTTCCCCCGATGGAACAACACGGCATCGGGACGAGTTGCCGCAGCGGCACTGGTGGACATGGCCATGAAGCCGCCGCCTTTTTCGGCCAGACCGTGTGCATATGAAGGAGTACCGCATGATAGACAAAACCGAACGCGATGCCCGGATGCCGGTGATGACCAGCCGTCGCCAGTTTGTCCTCGGGACCGCGGCCCTGATGGCCTGCGCAGCCATGCCGTTTCCGAGCTTTGCGGCCACTGGAGCAGCACAACAGATCGCCGACCACTTCTCCAGCGTGAAGACCATGATGGGCGAATTCGTCCAGTTCGGCCCGCGCGGGGAGCAGACCGGCGGAAAGTTTTTCATCCAGCGCCCCGGCAAGCTGCGCTTCAATTATGAGAAGCCATCACCGATGCGGGTGATCTCCGACGGCAAGAATGTCGTGATCGGCAATACTAAGCTGAAGACCTGGGATCTCTATCCCCTCAGCAAGACACCCCTGAGCCTGCTCCTGTCCGAACGCATCGATCTGGGGAATCAGATGGTGCGCGATGTGAAGCAGGAAGCCGACCTGACGACGATCGTGCTTGGCGACCGCACCATCTTTGGCGATTCCACGATTACCTTGATGTTTGACCCCAAGACATTCGAGCTTCGCCAGTGGACCATCACCGATGTCCAGAAGAAGGACACCTCCGTGATGATCTTCAACGTGCAGAACGGCGTGAACCTGGATCCGAGCGTGTTCGAGATCCCCTATGCCGAGGTCCATGGTCAGAAGCGCGGCGGCTGAGGCAGACCTTTCGAGTTGTGGAGAAGGCGGCGGATCATCAAGGTCCCGCCGCCTTTTTCTATTCAAGACGATCGCATTCCCGTAAACCCGCTGGGGAACCTCGGAAAGCGACGCGATGACACTCTCAATCTCCACCTGGAACATAAATTCGGTGCGCCTGCGCCTCCCGATCGTGGAGGATTTCCTCCGGCGGGTGAATCCGGACATCCTGTGCCTGCAGGAGATCAAGTGCCAGAACGATCAGTTTCCGACCGACGCCATTGCCGCGCTCGGATACGGCAACATCGTAATCCATGGCCAGAAGGGCTATCATGGTGTGGCGATCTGCTCGAAGCTGCCGCTGACCGAAGACCATCGCCAGGACTATTGCGGCGTCGGCGACAGCCGCCACATCTCCGCAATCTTCGAATGGGCGGGGCGCCGGATTCGGCTCCATAACTTCTACGTTCCCGCCGGCGGCGACGAACCCAATCGGGACATCAACCCGAAATTTGGCCACAAGCTTGACTTCGTCGAAGAGATGAAGCTGCTCTCCGCCGAAGCAGAGCCGAACACTGCATCCATCCTCGTCGGCGACCTCAACATCGCGCCGCTCGAACACGATGTGTGGTCCCACAAGCAGATGCTGAAGATCGTCAGCCACACGCCCATCGAGACCGAGGGGCTGCTCGACGTGATGCGGCAGGGCAAATGGGTGGACCTGATGCGCCAGCAGGTGCCGGCCTCGGAAAAGCTCTACACCTGGTGGAGTTACCGCGCCAGGGATTGGGCCGCGGCCGATCGCGGTCGCCGCCTCGACCATATCTGGTCCTCGGCCGATCTGGCGCCGATGCTCAAAGGCATCGATGTCCTCAAGGAAGCTCGAGGCTGGACGCAGCCGTCCGACCACGTGCCCGTGACGGCACGCTTCGACGCTGCATAGCAGGCGATAGACAGCTGGCTGTTCAGTTGAAGCGAGGCGCGAGCGCTTCCGAACCCTCGATCAGGGCAGCCAGCGACTGCTTGATCCGGCTCTCGACCTGACGCGCCATCTGCGGATATTCTTCCAGCAATCGGTGAAACAGCGTGCGGGTGATGCGAATGACATCGACATCCTCGACCGCGACAGCCGTGTATTTGCGCTCCACCATGGTTACAAGCGCCAGTTCGGAGAGCATCACGCCGGGACCGACGCGGGTCTCCAGATGAGGTTTTCCGTCGCGCCCGATGTGATAAAGCTCGATCTCACCGCGAGCGACGACATAAGCGCATTCTGCCGGCGCCTTCTCCCGAAACAGTGCCTGGCCGGCAGAAACCTGCCGATGCTCTGCCCCAAAGGCGATCAGCCGAATTTGATCCGTGTCGAGCCCGGAAAAGAGCGGTAACGCCGACAGAAGCTCGATATCGTCGCTGAGTGCCATAGCCTGTCCTCCGCAGACGGTATGCGTCCACCTCTGCCTGTCACCGTGCATAAACCAAAACGGGGAGAGTGACGACCCGTTGACCGTCCTCATCCCCGGCAGGATGCAATGATTTCAAGCTTAAGGAACGATCTTGTAGCCGCCGTTCTCGGTTACCAGTATCTCGGCGTTGGAAGGATCCCGTTCGATCTTCTGGCGAAGACGGTAGACATGGGTCTCCAGCGTATGTGTCGTCACGCCCGAATTGTACCCCCACACTTCCTCGAGCAGAACGTCGCGCGTGACCACCTTCTGCCCTGCCCTGTAGAGATAGCGGATGATTGCCGATTCCTTCTCGGTCAGCCTGATCTTCTTTCCGTCGTCCGTTGTCAGCAGCTTCTGGCTCGGCTTGAACAGATAGGGGCCAACACCGAAGGTCGCGTCCTCGCTCTGCTCGAACTGGCGCAGCTGGGCCCGGATGCGCGCGAGCAGCACGGCGAAACGGAAGGGCTTGGTGACGTAATCATTGGCGCCCGCTTCAAGCCCCAGAATGGTGTCGGAATCCGTGTCGTGACCTGTCAGCATGATCACCGGCGACTTGAACCCGCCCTTGCGCAGCAGCTTGACCGCTTCGCGACCATCCATATCCGGAAGGCCGACATCCATGATGAGCAGATCGACCTGTGCAGACTTGGCCGTCTGCATGCCGCGGTTAGCGTTGCTCTCCTGAAGCAGCGAGAACTCGTCGTAGAGCGAGAGCTGCTCGACCAGGATCTGCCTCAGATCATCGTCGTCATCCACAAGCAGAATGGTCCGCGTCGTCATCCGTAATCCTTCCAGCATGGTCTATCGGCGAAGGCCTTGCTGCCCTCTTGGACGGCATGTAAGTCGTTGTTGCAGCAGTTTAAGAGCTGAACGTACAACATTAATCACGAACAAGGCAAAAAGTCGTGAGCAAGAGACCGAAGGCATTGCGGAAACCAGGCAGGACCCTGGCACGCCTTGTCGTCCGCTCGGCCCCGCGTGACCAGCGACGGGCCATCCTGCAGGCGGGCCACCTCGCCATACCTGCCGCCCTGGGTCGAAGCGGAAGAACAAGCCGCAAGCGCGAAGGTGATGGCGCAACGCCGATCGCCAGCATGCCGCTGCTCTCTGCCTATCTCCGAGGCGACCGCCTCACGCCTCCTGCAAGCTCGCTGCCGCTGCGCCGTACGCACAAGGACATGCTCTGGTGTGACGCCGACGCCCATGCGAGTTACAATCGCCCGGTGCGTGCCCCGTTCAGCCCCAGCCACGAGCGTCTTCAACGCGCGGATGAGCTCTACGACATCTGCATCGTGATGGACTGGAACATGCGCATGCGGAGACGGCGCTGCGGCTCTGCAATCTTCTTCCACATCGCAAGGCCGGGCTTCACTCCCACCGAGGGATGCGTGGCAATAAGTCTCCGCGACATGCGCCGCATCCTGCCCCACCTCGATCGGGGAACGGTGCTTCAGGTTCTCTGATGAGCTGTTCAGGCGAATTGGAGGTCTCACCCTTTCAAAGCAGAGTGTTTGGCCTAGTTAAGAGGGCGACAGGCCCAGATTCCGGGACCGCCCCTCCAATCCCTCCGCATTGATTGCCCGACCATTCCCGACTGGAGATTTCGAATATGACAGAACAGCTTTACCTTGCGCTGCACGATGGTGCACGCATTCCACAAGTGGGCCTCGGCGTATGGCAGACACCCAACGACGAAGCCGCACCCGCGGTGAAGGCCGCCCTCGATGCGGGCTATCGCCATGTCGATACGGCCGCCGTCTATGAGAACGAGGAAGGCGTCGGCGAAGGCATCCGCCAATCCGGTCTCTCCCGTTCCGACATCTTCCTGACCACCAAGCTCTGGAACACCGAACAGGGCTATGAGCAGACGCTCAAGGCGTTTGACGCCAGCCTGAAACGACTTGGCACCGACTATGTCGACCTCTACCTCATCCATTGGCCGTCAGCCCATCGCGGGCTTTTCGTCGACACCTGGAAAGCCTTCGTGAAGCTGCAGGAAGAAGGCCGGGCGAAGTCGATCGGCGTTTCCAACTTCTACCCCGAACACGTCGAAAAGATCGTGGCCGA
>JBKBON010000037.1:0-23952 GCA_046294755.1 Allorhizobium sp.
CAACCGGTGAGATCATCGGGCGCGTGCCCAATCTTGGCGCCGAGGAAACCCGCGCTGCGATCGAGGCGGCCAGGGTGGCGCAGGTGGAATGGGCCGGCCGGACCGCGAAGGAGCGAAGCGTTATTCTGCGCCGCTGGTACGAGCTGGTCATGGCCAGCCAGGATGATCTTGCCCGGATCCTGACCCTCGAACAGGGCAAGCCGCTCGCCGAGGCCAAGGGTGAAATCGCCTATGGTGCCTCCTTCATCGAGTGGTTTGCCGAAGAGGCGCGACGTCTCTACGGGGACATCGTGCCGGGCCACCAGAAAGACAAGCGTATCCTGATCATGAAGCAGCCGATCGGCGTGGTGGCTGCGATCACGCCGTGGAATTTTCCGAACGCGATGATCACCCGCAAGGCGGGTCCGGCCTTCGCCGCCGGTTGCGCCATGGTTCTGAAACCGGCTTCGCAGACTCCATTCTCGGCCATTGCGCTCGCCATTCTCGCCGAACGCGCCGGGGTGCCGAAGGGCCTGTTCAGTGTGCTCACCGGTTCTGCACGCGTGATCGGTGCGGAACTGACGTCCAGCCCTGTCGTGCGCAAGCTCACCTTTACCGGCTCCACCGAGGTGGGAGCGGAGCTTTACAGGCAGTCGGCACCGACCATCAAGAAACTTGGGCTGGAACTCGGTGGCAACGCGCCCTTCATCGTGTTCGACGATGCCGATCTCGATGCGGCGGTCGACGGCGCGCTGATTGCAAAATTCCGCAACAACGGCCAGACCTGCGTCTGCGCCAACCGGATCTATGTCCAGGATCGCGTCTATGATGCCTTTGCGGAAAAGCTGGCGAAGGCGGTCGGTCGCTTGAAGACGGGCAACGGCTTCGACGAGGGCGTCACGCTCGGTCCGCTTATCGACGGCAATGCGCTCGCCAAGGTCGAGGAGCATGTCGCGGATGCCTGCGCGCAGGGCGGACGGGTGCTGGCCGGGGGGCGGCGCCACCAGCTTGGCGGCCACTTCTACGAGGCAACCGTCATCGCCGACGTCACCCGGACAATGATGGTGGCAAGGGAAGAAACCTTCGGGCCGCTCGCTCCGCTGTTCCGGTTCGAGGACGAAGCGGATGTCATTGCTCAGGCGAATGACACCGAATTCGGGCTCGCCTCTTACTTCTACGCCAAGGATCTGGCCCGTGTGTTCCGTGTAGCCGAGGCCTTGGAATACGGGATGGTCGGCGTCAACACCGGGCTGATCTCGACAGCGGAGGCCCCATTTGGCGGGGTGAAACTGTCAGGCCTCGGACGCGAGGGATCGCGTTACGGCATCGAGGAATTCACCGAAATCAAGTATGTCTGCCTCGGCGGCGTTGAGTGAGGAGCACGTCCATGTCCTATCCCCATTTCCTGAGCTTCAGCACGTCCACGGGCAACCAAGGTTTCGGTCTGGTTGTCGAGGACGGCATCGTCGATCTTTCCCTGCGATATGCGGGACAATATCCGACGCTGCGTGAGGTTATCGCCGATGATGCGCTGGCAACGCTTGCCGAGCGTCATGACGGCGACAAGGCGGACATGGCATTGTCCGAGGTCACCTTCGAAATCCCGATCCCCGCGCCAGAGAAGCTGATCTGCGTCGGCGTCAATTTTCCCGACCGCAACGAAGAGTACAAGGACGGGCAGGCGGCGCCTGCCAATCCGTCGTTGTTCATTCGCTTTCCCCGATCCTTCACGGGGCACGATCAGCCGCTGATCCGCCCTCCGGAAAGCCCGCAGCTCGATTACGAGGGCGAGATCGTTGTCGTGATCGGCAAGGGTGGCCGTCGCATCGCGGAACAGGACGCCCTAGAGCATATCGCGGCGCTGACGCTCTGCAACGAGGGTACGATCCGCGACTGGGTACGACACGCCAAGTTCAACGTGACCCAGGGCAAGAATTTCGACCGTACCGGATCTATCGGCCCCTGGCTCGTTCCGTTCATGGACGAGAGCCAGATCGCCGATATCAAGCTCGAAACGCGTGTGAACGGCGAGGTTCGCCAGAGCGATCGAACGAGCCGGATGATCTTCTCCTTCCGCAAGATCATCAACTACATCTCGACCTTCACCACGCTCGTTCCGGGCGACGTGATCGTCTGCGGCACGCCGACCGGTGCCGGCGCCCGCTTCGATCCGCCCATTTGGCTGAAGCCCGGCGATGTGGTCGAAGTCGAGGCGGATGGACTGGGTGTCCTTAGAAACACGATCGCGGACGAGGTCTGACATGCTGACAAACGAAGAGATCGAAGCTGCTGCCGCCAGACTCGATGAAGCCGAGCGGACACGGGTTCAGACGGGTCTGTTGTCGCTTGCCCATCCCGGCATCGACATGGATGACGCCTATGCCATCCAGTCGGCCTGGGTAAAGCGCAAGGTTTCCGCGGGGCGCAGGGTCATCGGCTGGAAGATCGGGCTGACCTCCAAGGCGATGCAGTATGCCCTCAATATCGACATTCCGGATTCCGGTGTTCTCTTTGACGACATGGTCTTCGAGGATGGCGCCACTGTTCCAAAAGACCGCTTCATCCAGCCGCGTATCGAGGCCGAGATCGCCTTTGTCATGAAGGCGCCGCTGAAGGGGCCGGGCGTCACCGTCTTCGACGTGCTGAACGCCACCGATTACGTGACACCTGCGCTAGAGATCCTCGATACCCGCATTCTGCGCGTCGATCCGGAAACGAAGAAGGCGCGGACGGTGTTCGACACGATTTCCGACAATGCCGCCAATGCGGGCATCGTCACCGGCGGTCGTGCGGTTCGCCCCGACCAGCTCGACATGCGCTGGATGGGCGCGATCGTCAGCCGCAATGCCGAAGTCGAGGAGACGGGGTTGGGTGCCGGCGTGCTCAACCAGCCGGCCCGAGGGGTCGCCTGGCTCGCCAACCGTCTGGCGCAGTATGGGGATGGCATCGAGGCGGGGCAGATCGTGCTCGCGGGTTCGTTCATCCGCCCTGTCGAAGCCCGACACGGGGACACGATCGTCGGGGACTTCGGTCCTTACGGAACCGTCAGCCTGTTTTTCGAATGAGCATGATAAGGCGGGCCCAGTCGTCCGGCCTGAATCAAAGGAGGAGGCCGCGATGCCTGCACCCGTCAACAGCTTCAAGCGTGGTCTGAAAGAGGGCCGTTTGCAGATTGGCCTTTGGCAGGCTTTAGGAAGCCCGAACACGGTCGAAATCTGTGCCGGTGCCGGCTATGACTGGCTGTTGCTCGACGCCGAGCATGGGCCGAGTGACGTTCCCCGGCTGGCCGAGCAGTTGCGCGCCATGCGTGGTTCGCCATCGCATGCAATCATCCGTCCACCCATTGGGGAGACCTGGGTGATCAAGCAGATGCTCGATATCGGCGCCCAGACCATCCTCGTGCCTATGGTGCATGATGCGGCGCTGGCGACCGAGATGGTCAAGGCCGTGCGTTACCCGCCGCACGGTGTTCGCGGTGTCGGCGCAGCATTGGCGCGTGCCTCTGACTTCAACCGTATCGGCGATTATCTGCAGACGGCAAATGACGAGATCTGCCTGTTGGTGCAGGTAGAAAGCCGTGTCGCGATCGATAATCTCGATGCGATCTGCGCCGTCGATGGTGTCGACGGTGTGTTCATCGGACCTTCCGACCTGGCGGCCGACATGGGGTATCTCGGGCGTCCGGGCGCTCCTGAGGTCCAGGAGGTGGTGGAGCGGTCCATTGCTCGGATCCTCGCTTCCGGCAAGTCCGCCGGGATCCTGATTGGCGATCTCGGGTTGGCGAAACGCTATGCCGAGCTTGGAGCCACGTTCGTCGGTATCGGCAATGATGTGGGACTGCTCAGCAATGCTGCCAGCCGATTGCTGAAGGATTTCAACGATGCAAAGCCGACGCAGCCGACGGCCGGCGTCAGGGTCTATTGAGGCCTAATTGGATCTGGCTCCGGGATTTGACAAACCCCAGATTTGTTAACATGCTTAGTAATTGGGTGACCGGCTTTGGGAGGAGGCGGACATGCACTTGGCAAGCTTGGGACACTGCGTTCCGACGCAGTGGGTGACGCGTGAGTTTGATGCCTGGACTTCGGATCTGAAATCCATCTGCGGCCACTTCAATCCATCCCGATACGACGGATCGAATGTGGTGCGGGGCGGGGCTGCTCTTTCTGACGCCGCCGGCGTGGAGCTGGCGCAGGTGGCAAACGACCTCGACTTCATCAGACGTAATCCCGATGACATCCGGGCCGACCAAGGCGACAACCTGTTCCTTTTGCTGCAGCTGGAAGGCTCCTGCGGCGTCGAACAGTCGGGCCGCCAGGAGCAACTGCATCCGGGCGAATGCATTCTCGTCGATTCCACGAGGCCGTCGATCTTCTACTTCGGAGGTTCTTTTTCCAATCACCTGTCCGTGCATCTGCCGAGGCAGATGCTGCTGTCGGATCGGGCGGTGCGGATTTCGGTGACGCGCAAGATCAAGGCTGACGATCCTATGTCGATCATGCTGGGCGCGCTCGTGGCCAAGATGATGAGCACTTCGAGCGACGACAACAGGGCGCCGCATCTCAGGGAGTTGCTGTTCAACACGACGCGACAGGCCTTCGCGTCCGATCCTGGCGAAGAGTTGTTCGTCCGTGGCGACAGCGGCACGGGACGGCTCGAGGTCGTCCAGGTGCTGATCGACGAGAACCTGACCGAGGAGTACCTGACGCCGCAATGGCTCGCCAACCGGGTTGGCGTTTCGCTGCGGACGCTTCAGGAGGATCTCAGTTCGCAGGGCATGACCGTGACCGGCATGATCAAGCTCAAGCGCTTGCATCTCGCCCGGGCGAGGCTCGAAAGACTGCGCGGGGCGCATCATCCGGGTGCGATTGCGGATGTCGCTTATTCGGTCGGTTTCAACGACATATCCTACTTCAATCGCAGCTTCCGCAAGCTGTTCGACTGCTCGCCCAAGGACGTCGTGATGGCCTGATTTGGGATGAGGCGCTGACCGCGCTTTTGTCCAATTCATGCCGCGCCGTAATCCAAGAATTACCGACGGGCGTTGGCTAGTCTCCTTCCATCGCAGTGCATGGGAGGATGTATCATGCAGGAATTCACGCTTGTCATCGGTGGCAAGGCGGTCGCGACCGCACGCCACAGAGAGGTCAGGAACCCTTCTTCTGGCGCAGTCGTCGGCATGTCGCCGCTGGCCACGGCCGACGACCTCAACGCTGCCGTATCCGCTGCAAAATCCGCCTTTCCGGCGTGGGCTGCCACTTCCTCTTCCGAGCGCGCCTCGCTCTGCGCCCGTGTGGCGGAGGTAATCGAGGCGAATGCAGAGGAACTCGCGCGGCTTTTGACGCTGGAGCAGGGCAAGCCGCTCAACGGGCTCGGATCGCGCTTCGAGATTGGTGGGGCCGTTGCCTGGACCCGCCATACGGCCTCCCTCGATCTTCCGATCGAAGTGGTCCAGGATGGCCCGGAAGGCCGGGTGGAACTGCATCGCAAGCCGATCGGCGTCGTTGCCGCCATCACGCCGTGGAACTGGCCGGTCATGATTGCCTGCTGGCATATCATCCCAGCCATCCGCACCGGCAATACGGTGGTCATCAAACCCTCGCCAAACACACCGCTGACGACTATTCGTCTGGTGGAACTGATGAACGAGGTGCTGCCGGCCGGTGTCGTCAACGTCATCGCCGATGACAACGATCTGGGTGCTGCACTGACGTCCCATCCGGATGTCGCCAAAATCACCTTTACAGGATCGACCGCCACGGGACGTCGCGTGATGGCATCCGCTGCTGATACGCTGAAGCGGCTGACGCTCGAACTCGGCGGCAACGATGCGGGTATTGTCCTGCCCGATGCCGATCCCAAGGCGATTGCCGAGGGCCTGTTCTGGGGCGCCTTCATCAACAGTGGCCAGACATGCGCCTGCCTGAAGCGCCTCTACGTGCATGACAGCATCTATGACGCGGTATGCGAGGCGCTCGCGGCCTATGCATCCGCCATCAAGCTGGGCGACGGCCTCGCGGAGGACGTTGTTCTCGGGCCACTTCAAAATGCGGCCCAGTTCGGCATCGTCTCCGACTTCGTTGAGGATGCGGTCGCCAAGGGCGGGCGAGTGTTGACGGGCGGCGCACCGCAAGGTGGGGCGGGTTACTTCTATCCCGTCACCCTGGTCGCCGATGTCGATCATGGTGCCAAGCTCGTCGACCTTGAGCAGTTCGGACCGGCCCTGCCGATCATTCGATACCACGATATCGAAGAGGCGATCGCTAAGGCCAATGACAATCCGAGCGGTCTCGGTGGATCGGTCTGGTCCGGGGATATCGCCAAGGCCAAGCAGGTTGCGGCGCGGCTCGAATGCGGGTCGGTGTGGATCAACAAGCATGGTGCGATCCAGCCCAATGCGCCCTTCGGAGGGGTGAAGCAGTCCGGCATGGGCGTCGAGTTCGGCGTCGAAGGACTGAAGGAATTCACCACCATCCAGACTGTTTTTTCCTGAACCGTTCGTCAGGCTTTTTTCAAGGCGCGGCTGTCTTGACGCCGCGCGGGAGGCTCAAATGCGTGAGTTTGATTACATCGTCGTCGGTGGCGGGTCCTCGGGATCCGTGGTTGCCGCACGTCTTTCAGAGAATTCGTCCAACAAGGTCCTGCTGATCGAAAGCGGACAGAAGGACACCGACAGGTTCATCCATATCCCCGCCACCTTCTTCAAGGTGATCGAGAAGGGCCGGGACGTGCATTTCTACATATCGGAGCCGGATCCCGGCATCAAGGGCAAGCCCAATGTCGTGCCGCAGGGCAATGTGCTCGGTGGCGGCAGCTCGGTCAACGCTATGATTTACATCCGGGGCCAGCGTCAGGATTACGAGACCTGGGCGCAGATGGGATGCCGGTCGTGGTCATACGAGAAAGTGCTTCCCGTATTCCGTGATCTCGAAGGTAATCAGCGGCTTTCCGGAGAGTTTCACGGCGCGGACGGTCAGTTGAAGGTATCCGACCGCCGCTATGGCCATCCCCTGTCCTGGGCTTTCATCCGTGCCGCCCAGGAGGCTGGGATCAAGTACAATGAGGACTTCAACGGTGCCGAGCAGGAAGGCGTCGGCTTTTACCAGACGACGACGAACAACGGGCGCCGCTGGAGTGCCGCACAAGCATTCCTGCGTGATGCCGAGCGGCGCGCCAACCTCGAGATCATGACCGGCGTCAAGGTCGAGAAGATCCTGTTCGAGGGGCGTACCGCAGTCGGCGTGCGGCTTTCCTCCGGCGAAACGGTGAAGGCGCGCAGCGAGATCGTCCTGACTGCCGGTGCGATCGCAACACCGAAGATCCTGCAACTGTCCGGCATTGGTGATGCTGCGCACCTGCGGTCACACGGCATTGACGTGGTGGCAGACCTGCCGGGCGTCGGGGAGAACTACCAGGACCATCTGGAGGCGACGGTTCAGGCCGAAGTCAACATCATGTCCCTGTTCGGCCAGGACAAGGGTCTCGCTGCTGCCAGCCACATGCTGCAATACATGCTGACGAAGACAGGTCTGCTGACCTCGACCGTTGTGGAATCGGGCGGTTTCGTCGACACGGCAGGCCTCGGCCAGCCCGACATTCAGTTCCATGTGCTGCCAAGCTTCGTCGGCTTCGGAGAGCGTGTGGCCGAACCGGGACACGGCATCTCGATCGGCCCGTGCTTCCTGCGACCGCAGTCGCGCGGAACGGTCAAGCTTCGCTCGACAAACCCGGCGGATCCCGCACTCTTCCACGCCAATTCCTTCGCCAACCCAGCGGATCTGGAGACGCTGGTCCGTGGTGTGGAACTGGCAATCAAGATCACCGAGGCGCCGTCCCTTGCGAAGATCATCAAGCGCCGCGTCTTGCCGACACCCGGCATCGAGAAAGATCCGGAGGCTTTGCGTGATTACATTCGCGGCGTCTCGAAGACCGTCTTCCATCCCTCCGGCACGGCCAAGATGGGTGTCAAGGAGGATCGAATGGCCGTCGTCGATGAGGAGCTCAAAGTATTCGGAGTCGATCGGCTGAGGGTGGCGGACGCTTCGATCATGCCGACGCTCGTTTCGGGCAACACCAATGCGCCGACGATCATGATCGGGGAGCGCGCCAGCCGCTTCATCTTGGGGAGGGATCGGGCGGCCTGAGGAGACCGCGCGATAAAACGGCCATTCGGCCACGACGCCGGGTTCCGGCACATTGGGAGGAAAACATGAAATCGCATCTTCTGTGCGGCTCTGCCGCCATTGCATCGCTGTTGCTACTGTCGGCGGGCTCCGCTGCAGCTGCGCCGAGTTGCGGCCTGAACAACGGCCAAGCCGCCACCGGTGAACCGCTCAAGGTCGGCGCCATCGTCGGCCGGACAGGCCCCGACGACTTCTCGTCCGCCTCGCGAGCGGCGAAGGCCTATTTCGACTGCGTCAACGCCAATGGCGGGATCAATGGCCGCCCGATCGAATACCTCGTCGAGGACGACCAGTGGAACCCAGAAGTCGCCGCGCAGGTCGCGACAAAGCTGGTCAAGGACGAAGAAGTGGTCGCCCTCGTGGGCAATGCTTCCTTCGTGGAAATGGGCGTCAATGCCAAGCTGTATGAAGAAGAGGGCGTGATGGCCATGGCCTCCGGTTGCGCCGTGGCGGAGTGCTTTGAATCGAAGAACATCGTGTCTACCAACCAGGGTCCGCTGCCGTCTTCCGTAGGTGCTGCTCAATGGGCTGTCGCCAATCTCGGCGCGACCAATGTCGTGTGCATCGGTCTCACCATTCCGAGCGTCGGTCCCTATTCCTGTGGCTGGACCGAGAAATACATGCAGTCGAAGAACCTCGCAGGTTCGAGTGTCCTGCTTGATCCTGCGGCCGCGGACATGAACTCGGCCTTCCTCGAAGCCGTGGCTTCTGGTGCTGACACGATGCTCGTCAACCTGCCGGCAGGCATGGCTGCTGCCTTCCTGAAAGCGGCACTCGAGTCCGGCCAGCGTGACAGCTACAAGTGGATTTCCTCCACGCCGCTCTATGATCGTGACGTTCCCGCTATGCTCGGTGCGGATTGGGCCGGCGTCATGCATGTCAACATTGAGCTTACACCCATCGACGGAACTGGTCCGGATGCCAGCAATTGGCGTGCGGTTCTTGATGCTCACGGCAATGCCGATGATCCTCGTGATACGTTCAGCCAGGCCGGGTACCTGTCTGCCCGCTTCTTCGTGGATGCCATGCTGCAGCAGGATCCGGCCAAGCTCGACCGTGCCACAGTGACCGAGGCGATCCGCGGCATCAAGAACTACACGTCCGACCTTCTCTGCGGCCCCTATTATGTCGGCCCGGGTGATCGCCACATGCCCAACCACGCCAACATGATGGTCCAGATGGTCGAGGGTGGCTACAAGGTCGTCGGCGAATGCACTGACGTGGACAGCGCCTATCTTGATCCCTACCGCGCCAATGAAAAAGCGCTCGGCATCGTGAACTGAGGGCTCGGTCATGCTGGGCGCCTATGGAATGTTCCTCGTCTCGGGGCTTGCCGTCGGCGCCCTCTATGCGCTGGGCGGGGTGGGTCTGGTGATCCTCAACCGCGCCACCGGCGTGCTCAATTTTGCCTATGGCGCCATCGGCGCCGTGGGCGCCATGACGGCCTGGCAGGTGCTGGAATGGCGTTTGCCGGAGCCACTTGCCTGGGCGGGCGCCATCGGGGTGAGCCTCACTCTCTCGCTCGGCTTCGGGCTGCTGGTTGCGCCGCAACTTGCCCATCGCGAGCCGGTCATCAAGGCGGTGGCAACCCTCGGCTTCGCGCTCTGTCTGCTCGGGCTGATGAACCTGATCTGGATGGTCACCTCCCGCAAGCTCGGCCTCTTCTCGGATAGCCTCGGCTTTTCAATCGTCGGGGTCCGTATCAACGGCACCCGGATGATTGCGCTGGCCGGAGGGGTGATCGCCACGCTTGCCATGGGAATCTATCTGTCGAAAACCCGGACAGGCCTGTTGATGCGGGCACTCGCCGACAACCGTGAGGTGGCGGCCATTCTCGGAGTTCCGGTTCGCCGCGTCGAGGCCATCGCCTGGGGCATATCTGGCGTGCTGGCCGGTTTTACAGGCTTGCTGTTCGGAGGCCTTGTGCGGCTCGATCCGGCCGTCTTGACCTTTCTTGTCATCCCGGTGATCGCCACCACCATTATCGGACGGCTGAAATCCATCCCGGTCACCTTCATGGCCGGGCTTCTGATCGGAGTGACCGAAAGCATGCTGACCTTGGTGAAGCCGCTTGCTCCATTCCGCGTGGCCGCGCCCTTCGTCATTGCGACACTTGCCTTGATGTGGCTGCAGCGCGGTCGACGACTGACATTTGCTGGAGAGGATTGAGATGATGGCAGCGAACCCTCCGGTGAATTCCACGATCCTTCCGTCCCTACGGCGATCGCGCCCGATCGGCCTCGTCGTGCTTGTCGCGGCTCTTGCCTTTCTGCCGCCGCTGTTCCTGGCGTCCCTCTGGCTGAAGGTCCTGACAGGCGTTGCGATCTACACGCTCACGGCCGCCTCGATCGCCCTGCTTTACCGGCGTCTCGGGCTCGTCTCGCTCGCCCATGTCGCATTGATGGGGGCAGGCGGTTGGGTTGGGCTGAGGCTCGCCTATGGTCTCGGTACGCCCTTCGAGGTCAATATGCTGGCGGGCGGCTTGGCCGCTGCCGGGCTGGGTATGATCTTCGCCTATCCTGCACTTCGCATGCGTGGGCTCTATCTGGCCCTGGTTACCCTGATGATCGCCGGCGCTTTTGCCATTATTGTCAATGTCATTCAGTTTCCCAATGGCGGGGGTGGATGGTCGGGATTTGCGGTGAAGTCTGCGGGCTATATGCCGCGTCCGGCTATCGCCTCCGGTGATGTGGGCTATTATGCTTACTGTGTCGTGGTTGCCGCGCTCGGCATGGCTCTTATTCACTGGCATGAGATCGGGAAGGCGGGCCGGGCCTGGGCGCTGATCCGGCGCTCCGAAGCGGCCGCGATGTCCACAGGGGTGGATGTTCCCTTCTACAAGATCTGGGCCTTCGCCCTGTCGGGCTTCCTCGCAGGAATTGCCGGTGTGCTGCTCGCCGGCAATCTGCAGATGCTCGACGCGCGCAGCTTTCCGGCTGCAGAATCGGTGATGATCTTTGCTCTGACCATCGTCGGCGGTGCCTGGAGCCCCGTCGGCGCGCTGATCGCAGCCGCACTCTATCGCCTCGTTCCCGCCCTGCTCAACGATCTCGGCGTCAACGGCAATGCCGCCTACATCATCTTTGGTGCCGCCCTGATCCATGCGCTTGCCACAGCCCCCAGAGGCATAGCCGGCCAGATCGAGGATCTGCTGATCCGGCTGCGCTTCAAGTCGAATGCAGGGAGCGCCCGATGATCGAGATCGATGCAGTCACCGTCTCCTTCGGCGGCGTGACGGCGCTGAACAGGCTCAGCGTGCAACTCGATGCACCAGTGGTCGGCATCATCGGGCCGAATGGTGCAGGCAAGACGACGTTTCTCAACGTTCTCTCCGGTTTCGTCACGCCGAACTCCGGACGGATCCGCGCCTTCGGGCAGGAACTCACGAGGCTGCAGCCCCATCAGAGAGCGCAATGGGGTCTTCGCCGTTCCTTTCAGAAGGAGCAGGCGGTCGACGAACTGACGGTGGAAGACAACATCCGGGTTGTGCTCGATTCTCTTGCCCTGTCCCGGGGCGCGGTCGAGGATGCCCTGACCAGGGCCCTTGAATTTACAGGGATCAGTGCTGTCCGTCACCGCTCCGTTGCCGGTCTCAATGCTTTTGAACGGCGCATGACGGAGCTGGCGCGCTGCGTGGCCGGTTCGCCCAAACTCATCCTCCTGGACGAGCCGGGAGCCGGCTTCTCGCAGAGCGAGGTCGAGACGCTGCGGTCCGTGATCAACGGAATTTCCGAAACGATCGGGGCGCGAACCTTTCTGATCGACCACGATGTGGATCTGATCCAGGCCACCTGTCAGCGCACGATGGTTCTCGATTTCGGCACGCTCGTCACCTATGGCGAGACGGCCTCAGTGCTGGCCGATCCGCGGGTGCGTGCAGTCTATCTTGGTATGGAGGAAACGTGATGCAGGCTCTTGAGATCGAGGGGCTGACCGTCCGTCGGGGCGTCAAGCGCGTCGTGGACGATGTGTCGATGAGCCTCAAACCAGGTACGGTGACGGCGCTTTTGGGGCCTAATGGTGCCGGCAAGAGCTCGCTGGTGTTGGCCTTGGCTGGAGCGCTCCCGCTGGAGGCCGGCTCCGTCCAGATCGGGGGGCTCCGCCTCTCGGGCCTCGGGACTGAGGCGGTTCGCGGTGCCGGTGTGGCCGCCGTACCCGAGGGGCACCGGGTGCTGTCCGGGCTCTCGGTAGACGACAATCTGCGCACCGCCGGGCATGCCCATTCCCGGATCGAACTCGAACGAGCGCTTGATGAGATCTACTCCATCTTCGGAGAGTTGGCGGAAAGGAAGAACCAGCGGGCCGGGTCGATGTCCGGTGGCCAGCAGCAGATGCTGGCACTCGGGCAGGCGCTGATCTGCCGGCCCAAGTTTGTGCTCGCCGACGAGATGTCGCTGGGATTGGCGCCCCTGATTGTCAAACGCCTGATGGGGGTCGTCACGAGGCTGGCCCGCGAAGGGACCGGCATTCTGCTGATCGAGCAGTTCACCGCCGTCGCCCTGTCGCTTGCCGACCATGCCATCGTCATGTCGCGCGGGCGGTTCGCCTATTCCGGCGAACCCCGGCGTCTGATTTCGGAGCCCGACATTCTGCACAAGGCCTATCTCGCCTGAATGGGGAAATCCGCCAGCGTGCCCCGCGCACTATCCGCCTGTTCGAGGGCGCTCGATACGGTCCTGCCGCCAGGCTGCCGGGGAGACGCCGGTTCGTCTGCGGAAGAAACGGGAGAAATAGGCGGGGTCATCGAAGCCGATTTCACGGGCGATGTCTTCCACCGAGCGGATGGTGAACATCAACAGACGCTTGGCCTCGAGCAGACGTCGCTCCATTAGCATCTCCTTGACGGATTGCCCGAAGGTTTCTCGCGCCGCCTTGTCGAGCAGGTGCGGCGTGGTGGCGAGCAGGGTCACGTAACGCGCGACAGTCCAGTCCTCGCGGTAATGCAGATCGATGGCACGACGCAGGCTTGCCGCCAGCCGTTTCGAAGGCGAGGCTTCGGTGACGTCGCTGCCACCGCCCAGCCGGGCGATCTGGGACAACATCACCCCGACCAGGCCCGCAAGTAGACGGGGGCTGGTCGAGGTCGTTCCGAGATACTCATCGACGACCATTTCCGAGAGGCGGTCGAGCCGGATCCAGGCGGGATCCCCGGCGCTGCCTTCGACGAGGCAGGATGTATCGAGCGGCAGATCAACGATCGCGGCGAGCGAACGAAGCTGGTCGTCGGAGATGGAAATGACCACCGCATCCGAATGCTCTTCGACATCGAAGCCATGGACGACGCTCGATGGCACGAAACTGACGGTCGGAGCCGAAAAATTCCAAGTCCGATCTTCGATCCGATAGGTCCCGCCGCCTTTGAACCAGTAGGTAATCTGTCCCATTTGTGGATGCTTGTGCGGCGAAACATGGCCGAAATGGACGCTTCTGCGCTCCATAACCGTTTCCACGTGGAAAAATCCGACATCCAGCGCGCGGGTCGGTTCGCCATAAACAAAGTATGTGGGCACGTCTTGTCTGTCTGCCATGCCGGAAAAAGTACCAGCGAATTGGGCCCTTTGTCCATGGTCCGAAGCCGGCTGCGGATTTAACGTTTGTCAGGATTTTTAGGGAGGATCGCCCATGCGTGCAGAAGATTACCGGAAAGACAAAACGCGCCCTTTTACCGGCGCCGAATATCTCGAGAGCCTGAGGGACGGCCGTGAGGTCTATATCAACGGCGAGCGCGTCGCCGACGTCACGACCCATCCGTCGATGCGCAATTCGGCGCGTTCCATCGCGCGCATGTATGACGCCCTGCATGATGAAAAGTCCAAGGCGCGTCTGACCTCGCCAACCGACACCGGTTCGGGTGGCTACACGCACAAGTATTTCCGCGTCGCTAAGTCGTCGGAAGAACTGGTCGCGCAGCAGGGTGCGATCGCCGACTGGGCGCGCATGTCCTATGGCTGGATGGGGCGTACTGCCGATTACAAGGCCGCCTTGATGAACACGCTCGGCGCCAATGCCGACTGGTACGGCCCGTTCAAGGACAACGCGCTCTCCTGGCACAAGCGCGCCCAGGAATCCGTGCTGTTCATGAACCATGCGATCGTCAATCCGCCGATCGACCGCCACAAGCCTGCGGATGCGGTGAAGGACGTCTTCGTCCACATCACCAAGGAGACTGACGCCGGCATCTACGTTTCGGGTGCCAAGGTCGTGGCGACGTCGTCAGCTTTGACCCATTACAACTTCCTCGCCCAGAGCTCGGCGACGGTGACCGAGGATCCCTCGCTGTCCGTCATGTTCATCGTCCCGATGAATGCGCCCGGCATCAAGATGTTCTGCCGCGTCTCCTACGAGCAGACCGCGAACTCGGCGGCTCAGCCGTTCGATTATCCGCTTTCTTCGCGTTTCGACGAAAACGATGCGATCCTGGTGCTCGACAACGTCTTCGTGCCCTGGGAAGATGTGCTCGTGCTGCGCGATGCGGCAAAGATCCTGTCTTTCCACCCGGCCTCCGGCTTCATGCACGGTTACTGCTTCCAGGGCTGCACGCGTCTCGCGGTCAAGCTGGACTTCCTGGCCGGGCTTCTCGCCAAGGCGCTGAGGGCTACCGGTGGCGACGCCTTCCGGGGCAATCAGGCAATGCTGGGCGAGGTCATCGCGATCCGCCATCAGTTCTGGACCTTCTCCAACGCCATGGCGCACAATCCGATCCCGTGGGCCAATGGTGCGGTCCTGCCGAATCTTGAAGCCGCACTCTGCTATCGTACCTTCATGTCGGAGGCCTATCCGAAGGTGATCGACATCGTGCGCCGGACAGTTGCTTCGGGCCTGATCTACCTGCCGTCTTCGGCGAAGGATTTCCAGAATCCGGATATCGACCGCTACCTCGCGCAGTATGTCCGCGGCTCCAACGATATGGGCCACATCGAGCGTATCAAGATCATGAAGCTCCTGTGGGATGCGACGGGCACCGAGTTTGGTGGTCGCCATGCGCTCTACGAGTTGAACTATGCCGGCGCTCCCGAGGAAGTTCGCCTGCAGGTGCTCAAGGGCGCCGAACGGGGCGGGCGTCTGAAGGAAATGGAAGCGCTCGTTGATCAGTGCATGGCCGACTATGACGAGAATGGCTGGACAGGGGACACCTGGATGCCGCCTCAGGACAACTTGCGCACCCTGCGCGACGCGGCAGAATAGGAGGCGGCCATGACAGTGTCCGTTTCTAAGACCGAGTTTCGCAACGCCATGGCCAGGGTCTGTGCTCCGGTCAACGTGATTACCACCAACGGACCCGCCGGACGCGGCGGGTTCACCGCCACCGCCATGTGCTCGGTGACAGACGAGCCGCCGACTTTGCTCGTCTGCATGAATTCGCGGTCTTCGCAGACCGCCCTCTTCGTCGAGAACCGCCAGTTTTGCGTCAACGTGCTGACCCAGGAACACCGCGATCTCGCCGGTCTCTTTGCCGGCCAGCAAAGCGACATGGAGGCACGCTATGCGGCAGCCGACTGGACCAGTCTTCCCTCTGGCAACCAGGCCCTGGCCGATGCCATCGTCTCGTTCGACTGCCGCCTGATCGAGGCACGACTGGTCGGCACCCACAACATCTTCATCGGCGAGGTCACGGACATACGGTGCCGACGCGATGGGCACGCTCTGCTGTATTTCGACCGGAACTACGTGCATGTCCCCACGCAAACTGGGAGCTACGGGGGATAGGCAGTATCCCTTTGCGTTTCGTGCCAGAATGAGGGGGACGCGAAGCAGAGTGTCCCCCGTTTGCTGATTGGCCTTCGCAGTCAGCCATCCGCATGTTCTTCGAACAGCCACTGGAGAAACTGCTGCAGCGGCTGGGTCTGCTTGCGGTTCGCTGGCAGGACGACATAGTAGGCGCCTTCAGGCACGACGGAGGCTTCTCCGAGCCGGATCAGGCGTTTCTGCTCCAGCAAGTCGCTGACGAGGCGGTTCCAGCCGAGCGTGATGCCCTGACCGTTCAGCGTGGCATAGATCGCTTCCGTGTAGAAGCTGCAGCGAAGCCCTCTCAGTTTTCCGGTGTGCGAGATGCCGAATTGCGCAAGCCAGGGGTTCCAGCCGATCCACATTGGATCGTCCGCTTCATTAGAGATGAGAGGTTGGCGCAGCAGGTCTGATGGCGTCAGGTTTGTGCCAATGCTTTGCGCGAACTCTGGGCTGCAGACGGGAAAGACATGATCCTCGAACAATTTCTCTGCGCGACCGCCCGGCCAGCTCCCGTTTCCAAATCGGATGGCGACGTCCACCTGCCCCTGATCGAGATCCGGCATCGCGTCCTGGGTGACGATGCGCAGCGTCGTCTCCGGATGCCGTCGCGAAAACTCCGATATCCTGGGCAAAAGCCAGAAATGCGAAAAGGCAACGGTTGCGGCGATCGTCAGTTCGTCGCCTGTGGTCTCCCTGCGCAATTCCGATGAAGCCTCGGCAATCATGTTGAAGGCCGCGCTGGTGGCGGCGGCCAGCGATCTGCCCTGTGGCGTCAAGGACACTTTCCGATGCAGGCGGTTGAACAGCGGAAAGCCGAAATCTTCCTCAAGAGCATGGATCTGGCGGCTGACGGCAGCTTGGGTGACCCCCAGTTCCTCGGCCGCGCGTGTGAAGCTTGCCAAGCGGGCCGCAGCCTCGAAGGCCGTGAGGGCAGTCATGGGTGGCAGCTGTCGTTTCAGGCTCTTCATGGCACCTCTCTCATGGGAGGTTTGTTCATTACTTCAGGTAATGTCAAGGCTGCGAATTTGTGCGGTTGAAGCAACCTTGTTTCCTGCCATCATCAGCGGATAGTCAGATAAAGGTGGGTTATGCTCAACAGGTTTGCCTCCTCAATTTCCGCGCTTCTCGACGCACGTGCAGACGGTCATTCCTTACCCTCGGGGCTCTACACGCGGGAGGACGTGTTCGAGGCCGATCTCGACGTTTTCTTCATGCGGCATTGGATCTATGTCGGGCTGGAATGTGAAGTGCCTGAAGCAGGCGATGCCGTCGTCATCGACATCGGCAAGATCAGCGTCATCCTCCTGCGAGACGACGACAATGAAATCCGGGTTGTCCGCAATGTCTGTCGTCACCGCGGCGCCCGAATTCTCGATGCGGGCCCGACCGTTGTATCAAAACTCGTCTGTCCCTATCACCAGTGGACCTACGAGCTAGATGGTGCGCTCTCCTACGCGCCCCATATGGGCAAGGATTTCGACAAAAGCTGTCACAGCCTGAAGCCCGTGCATTTTCGGTCAATCGGTGGACTGATCTACATCTGTCTGTCCGACAATCCGCCTGACGATATCGGAAATCTCGAAGCGGTCATGCGTGACCGTCTGGCGCCCTATGATCTGCGCAACGCGAAGGTCGCACATCAGGTCGACGTCGTCGAGGAGGGTAACTGGAAGCTGACGATGGAGAACAATCGTGAGTGCTACCACTGCTCGGCCAATCATCCCGAGCTCTGCGTCTCCTTCGTCGACCTCGACTTCGGCTTCGATCCGGAAAGCCTGAGCGCGGAGGATCGCGCGCAGGCGGAGGCGCATTTCGCGATGTATGCCGAGCGCACGAAGAGCTGGGAAGCGGATGGGTTTCCGTCTGCGACGGTCGAGCAGGTGCGGGACTGCGAGACGAATTTTCGGACCCAGCGCCTGATTATCGCGGGTGCTGGCGAATCCCAGACCGAGGATGCGACGGCGGCGTCTTCTAAACTTCTGGGCAGCATGACGCGCAAGGATCTGGGCGATACGCATCTGTGGGGCCACAACAGCTGGAACCACTTCATGGGCGATCATGCGGTGACTGCCATGGTTATCCCGCTGTCAGCGGACAAGACACTCGTGCGGACGAAATGGCTCGTTCACAAGGACGCGGTGGAAGGGGTGGACTACGACCTGCACAAGCTCACGCATGTCTGGATCGAAACCACCAACCAGGATGCGGATCTGGTTGCCCGATCGCAGGCTGGGGTGTCCGACCCGGCCTATGAGCCGGGAGTCTATTCGACATTCACAGAACGTGCGCTCAATGATTTCGCCACATGGTATGTCGATCGGATGCGCGCCCATGGCTACTGACACCGATGTCAAAATCGACCGGTATGTTGCTGGGTACTGGGACCCCGAGACCGACAACCGACTGGTCTGTGTGGACGTTCATGACGAGACCCATGACGTCAAGAGCTTCACGCTAGCTTCTCCCCTGGGCAAGGCATTCGCGTTCGAAGCCGGGCAATACTTTCTGTTCGAACCCGGGATCGACGAGGAGGAGAACGGCCGCTGCTACAGCGTGTCATCCTCTCCGCTGCGGCAAAACGCGATCACGGTCACCGTGAAGCGGGTGGCAGGCGGAAAGGTCTCGAACTGGCTGCACGACAACCTGAAACCCGGAATGGAGCTGAAGGCTTCGGGGCCGATGGGCAAGTTCATCCGGCCGAAGGTGCAGAGATACCTGATGCTTTCCGGCGGCTCCGGGATCACGCCTCTCATGGCGATGGTGCGGGAGATGGCAGATAGGGCCGAGCCAGTCGATGTCGTCTTCCTGCATGCAGGGAGAACGCCGCTTGATCTGTTGTTTCGCGATGAGCTGCCGCTGCTTGCGCGACGCATGAAAGGGCTGCGGCTGATCTTCCTGCCCGAGGTATTGACCGGTGACCCGTCCTGGCCGGGATTAAGCGGGCGTATTTCGAAAGCGCTTCTGGATCTGGTCGTGCCCGATGTTGCAGACCGCAGCGTGCTTTGCTGCGGGCCTGCCCCGTTCATGGCGGCTGCGCGAATGATCAGTTCTGAGCTAGGCGTCCCCCCGGAGCGCTATCTCGAGGAGAGTTTCGACGTAGCTGTCGTCGACGATGTTATTCCCCCGACGACAGTCAGGGAAGCGGTGGCTGCGACCTACCAGGTCCAGTTTGCCAAACAGAAAAAGATCATCGACGTCGGCGCGGATCAGACGGTGCTGGCCTGCGCCAAGAAGATGGGCGTGCGCCTGCCCTCTTCCTGCTCAAACGGGATCTGCGGCACCTGCAAATCGAAGCTCGTCAGCGGTTCTGTCGACATGAAGCACGAGGGGGGCATTCGACAGCGGGAAATCGATGCCGGCTTCTTTCTACCCTGCTGCTCAAAGCCGCTGAGCGACCTCGTCATCGACCGTTGACGATTCCAAGCTCCTCCCCGGACCGCAGGGCGAAAGCGTGTCCTAACTTCGAACGCCCGCGTTTCGCGGGCGTCTTTCTTGGCGACAACCGGGGACGACAGGCACTAAAGATCCTTCACCAGTCGCAAGGCGTCGTGAATGGCTGCATGGGTGTTGCGCGCCGAGACCGCATCTCCGATCCGGAAGAGCTGGAATGATCCCTCGGGATGGCGAACCACACGCTGCGGGTTACCGGCAATGAGATCGTCATAGGAGACTTCGCCGCCGTTCGACGACAGGCTCTTGAGTTCGAAATACAAATCGTCCAGCGGGATGGTCCCGTTGTTGATGACCACCTGATCGATCTGGCGTGTCTGCTCCACGCCGCCATAATCGCTGCCGACTGTGGCAACTAAGATGTTGCCCTGGCGCGTCACGGACTGGAGTCGGAAAGTCACGGTGAAGGTGACATCCTGCTTCTGCAGCGAACGCATATAGGGAACGAGGTTCATGGCCATGACCTCGGGAGAAAACGAGCGGTCGGGCGTCATGATTTCGACCTTCGCGCCGGTCGCAGCGATGATCTCTGCCGCCTGCAGGCCGGAATGATCGCCGGCATCGTCGAAGATCAGCACATTGGAGCCGGGTTTCACATCGCCGGAGATGATGTCCCAGGCGGAGACGACGAGGTCATTACCATCCTCCAGTACCTCGGTGTGTGCCATTCCGCCCGTCGCGACCACAACAACATCCGGGGCTTCGGCAAGGACGGTGTCTGCATCCGCCCAGGTGTTGAAGTGGAAGGTCACCCCGCGCTTTTCGCACTGCGCCATGCGCCAGTCGATGATGCTGATCATCTCCCGCCGGCGCGGGCTCTGCGCTGTCAGCCGGATCTGGCCGCCGGGCTTGTCTGCGGCCTCGAAGACCACGACCTCGTGCCCTCGTTCTGCTGCCACACGAGCCGCCTCCATTCCGGCCGGACCGGTGCCGACCACGACGATCTTGCGACGCTTCTCCGCTTTCGGAATCTCATGCGGCAGGGTCAGTTCGCGTCCGGTTGCCGCATTGTGAATGCAATAGGCGGCTCCACCCTGATAGATGCGGTCGAGACAGTAGTTTGCGCCAACGCAGGGGCGAATGTCCTCCTCGCGCTTCTCGATGATCTTTCGGAGGATATGGGGGTCGGTCATATGCGCGCGGGTCATGCCGACCATGTCGACCTTGCCCGAGGCGATGGCATGACGAGCGGTTGCGACATCCGGGATCTTCGCGGCGTGGAAGGTCGGGAAGCGCGTGGCTGCACGGATTTCTCCGGCGAAGTTTAGATGCGGGGAATTCGCCATGCCCTGGATCGGAATAAGGTCGGTCAGGCCTGCATCAGTGTCGATATGACCGCGCACAACGTTCAGGTAGTCAATCAGGCCGCTATCGCGCAAAAGGCGGGAGATCTCCAGGCCCTCCGCTTTACTGGTCCCGCCCCTGAGTTGTTCGTCCGCCGTGTAACGGACTCCCAGGATGAAATCCTCGCCCACCCGTTTTCGGATGGCCGAGAAGACGTCGAGACAGAACTTCATCCGGTTCTCCAGCGACCCGCCATAGGGGGCGTCAAGCTCGTTGGTCAGCGGCGAGGCGAACTGGTCAATGAGGTGGCCATAGGCTTCCAGTTCGACGCCGTCCATGCCGCCTGCCTTCATGCGTTCAGCGGCATCCGCGAAATCCTTGATGATGCGCTCGATGTCCCAGTCTTCAATCTTCTTCGGATAGGCGCGGTGCGCGGGTTCTCGAAGGTGGGAGGGGGCCACGACCGGTAGCCAGTCTCCCTTGTCCCAGCGGGTACGCCGACCGAGATGGGTGAGCTGGATCATGATGGCGGCCCCGGCTTCATGGACCGCGTCCGTCATCTCTCTCACCCACGGCACGATCTCGTCCTTGTAGGCGAGCAGGTTGTTGAAGACCGGGGGGCTGTCCTTGGAAACCGCGGCAGATCCCGCAGTCATTGTCAGGGCTACGCCTCCCTTTGCCCGCTCGACCGTATAGGCGCGGTAGCGTTCCTTCGGCATGCCGTCTTCCGGATAGGCGGGCTCATGCGAGGTCACGATGATCCGGTTTCTCAGGGTCAGGTGCTTGAGCTGGAAGGGTTGCAGCAAGGGATCGTTGGACATGGCGCGCTCCGTTCTAGATGGGCAATGCTAATCTTAAATGTACAGCTGTGTCAATTTTAGAGACTAAGGTGTACATTTTGCGCCATGCGGCGTTGCGAAGCCTGCCTAGCTGCTCTAGGAAAAGGACATGGATGATCATTCTGGTGACACGGGTTGGCGTGGATCAATGGATGGGTGGCTGGAGGCCGCCTATGAAGCCCTGCTGGAAGGGGGCGTCGATGGCGTCAAAATTCTGCCGCTCGCCAAGAAGCTGAAGCTCTCGCGCACAAGTTTCTACTGGTTCTTCAAAGATCGTGAGGAGTTGCTGGCGGCTCTAATTGCCAGATGGCGCGACAAGAATACCGGCAATCTGGTGCGCCGGGCCGAGGCCTATGCCGAGAGCATTGCCGAAGCGACCCTCAATGTCTTCGACTGCTGGCTGGATACGGCGCTGTTCGATGCGAAGTTCGAGTTTGCGATCCGCAGTTGGGCACTGCAATCCGCAGAGATTCTTGGCGAGGTTCAGGCCGCAGACAATGCTCGGCTGGAAGCGCTCAGTCGCATGTTCGAGCGCTTTGGTCATGAGCCGGTTGCCGCGGATGTCCGGGCCAGGACCCTCTATCTCGTGCAGATCGGCTATATCTCGATGCAGACCGAGGAGGATCTCGCGCTGCGTCTCAAGCGTATTCCAGAATATGTGGCGATCTTCACGGGTACGGTGCCAGAGCAGCGTGAGATTGATCGCTTCCTGTCTCGTCACAAGCCGGGCTGAAACCACCGGCTCGAGAGGGTCGGGCAGAGTAGGCACAACCGAGGTCTGGATGTCGCTCAATGGCGACGGAGAACGACCGCTGCGCCGAGCGCATCTCAGTCGTCGGCGTGTTTTCCTTCTTCCCAGTACCAGGCCACATATTGTCGTTTGCGGTCGTGACCACGCGCCGCCAGGTATGCCTTCACGTTGCGCATGACCGACCTCTCTGCTGCAAACCAGACGAAGGTGCCTGCTTCCATGCTGTTGATTGCCGCCTTGGTGCGCTCGGCAAGCAGGTTTGTGGTGCCTTCCGAGCTGGATGCGCGGTGCAGCCACTCGATCGAGATGCGGGCCTTGCTGGAGATCGGTTGCTCCTCGGCCTTATCCTCAACCTCGATAATGGCCTTAATTTTGGTCTCGGGAGAAGCTTCTTCGATCATGCGTGCAATGGCGGGAAGGGCGGATTCGTCGCCGGCGAAGAGGATCTGGTCTGTCTGCGGCAGACCGCCGCCACCTGGGCCCATGATACCGATGCGGGTACCCTGGAGAGCGTCGCGCGCGAAGTCGGCGCCCGGCGTGCTGATGCCTTCCGCCGGATGCTGGAAGATGTCCAGGGTGATCTGACCTTTGCCTGCGTCCACCGAGCGGATCGTATAGACGCGGACCAGCAACTTGTCTTCACCCTTCGGCCAATCTATGCGCCCATCGGCCCGCAGCTTCGGCCAGACCGGTGGGCGTTTCGCTTGCGGGACGAGGAGGCGGACGTGGATATCGCCGTTGATGAATGGGGTCATATCCTCAGGTGCCAGAGTGACCCGCAGCATTCGCGGTGTTACCTTCGATGTCGAAATGACCACGGCTTCCTGCAGGTTCGCCGGCCTTACCCGTGGCGCCGGCTTGGACCAGTCGAGCGAAAAGGGCTCTTCACCGGCAAAGTAATAGAGATGTTCGGCAAACATGGTGCGGGTCGATTCCAGCTCTTCCTCGCTGCCGCAGGCGAGCCGGATCTCCAGATGATCCGGTTTCTGAAATAGCTCGATCAGGCTTTGGGACGAGGTGAGGACAGCTTTGTCCTTCAGACGGGATACCTCCGAGTGTTCTACGAAGTGCTCGCAGATCTCATCGAGCATAGCCTCCACGTTCAGCGGACGCGCAACGCCGGACAGTTCGAAAGAGTGAGTGTCGGTCATGGATCAGGCTCCGGAAGTGTGGTGTGGCAAGCGCGCATGATGACGGCCGATCGGCAGCATCATCGGTCGTTGTGAGGTGGGATCGGTCATGATCCGGCTTTCGATCCCGAAGACTTCGCGGACCATGTCTTCGTTCAGTACCGTTTCAGGTCGGCCCGTCAGATGTGGTCGGCCGCTCAGCATGGCGACAAGATGATCGGCATAGCGCGCCGCGAGATTGAGATCGTGAAGAACCATAACGATCGTCGTCCCGCGCGCCCGGTTGAGATCCGTCAGCAGGTCGAGAACCTCCACCTGGTGGTTGATGTCGAGGAAGGTGGTAGGTTCGTCGAGCAGCAGGATCTCGGTCTCCTGGGCGAGCGCCATGGCGATCCAGACTCGCTGGCGCTGTCCGCCCGAGAGTTCGTCAACCGGACGGTCTGCGAGGGCCAGGGTCTGCGTTGCTTCAAGAGCAGATGCGACGGCTTCGTCGTCGGCGCTCGTCCAGCGCCCGAAGAGGCCGTGATGTGGGTGACGGCCGCGACTGACAAGATCGGCGACGGTGATGCCTTCCGGGGTGACGGGTGACTGGGGCAAAACGCCAAGCT
>JBKBON010000038.1:0-21810 GCA_046294755.1 Allorhizobium sp.
GGTTCAAGGCGAATGAATTCGACATGCTTCAGGATCGGGTCATTCTTCGACGAGATGACGAGGCCGGCGCCGCGTGACAGGCCTGAGAGCATGCGGCTGGCTTCAGTCAGCATGGTTTCCATCGGCTGATCGGCGCTGGTCGGCCGGATCTGTCGCTCGATCTCATCGCGCTCGCCTTCGGAGAGATCGCCGATCTGCATGAAGGCATCGACGAAGAAGCGGAGCCCGGCCTGCGTGGGAAGGCGGCCAGCGCTGACATGGGGGGCGTAGATGAGGCCGAGATCCTCCAGATCGCTCATCACATTTCGCACCGAGGCTGGCGAGAGCGACATCGGCAGCAGGCGCGACAGATTGCGCGAGCCAAGCGGATCCCCGGAATCGAGATAAGTCTCGACGATACGGCGAAACACTTCCCTGGAGCGATCGTCCAGCGAAGCAGAAACGTCTGCGACGGTTGTCTTCAGTGATGCCATTGGCGCAGCGGGCAGGATCTCAGAGGTTTCATGCTGGAAATATAGTCACTGCGCTTTGGATGACCAAGGGGCAATTCAAGGTCTTGGCCCTTCGAGGGCGGTGCGCAATGGTTTTTCTTTGCAAATGCCGGTCGCCGTCCTTAGAAGGCAGGAAAGAACCCAGGAGATAGCAATGCGGCCATCCGGCAGAAAAACCGACCAAATGCGCAAGGTTTCCTTCGAACGCAATTTTTCCAAGCATGCGGAAGGCTCTTGCCTGGTGAAATTTGGCGATACGCATGTGCTGTGCACGGCGAGCCTTGAGGACAAGACACCACCGTGGCTGCGCAACTCCGGCAAAGGCTGGGTTACCGCTGAATACGGCATGCTGCCACGCGCCACCGGCGAGCGCATGCGCCGTGAGGCCTCGTCGGGCAAGCAGAGCGGCCGCACCCAGGAAATCCAGCGCCTGATCGGCCGTTCGCTCCGGGCGATCGTTGATCTTGAGGCGCTCGGCGAGCGTCAGATCTCGATCGACTGCGACGTCATTCAGGCGGATGGCGGCACGCGCACGGCGGCAATCACCGGCTCATGGATTGCCCTGCACGACTGCCTAAAGTGGATGGAAGCGCGCAGCATGGTGAAGGTCGAGAAGGTTCTGAAGGATCATATCGCCGCCGTATCTTGCGGGATCTTTGCCAGCCAGCCTGTGATCGACCTCGACTACCTTGAGGACTCGGCCGCCGAGACGGACGCCAACTTCGTCATGACCGGCTCCGGCGGCATCGTCGAGATCCAGGGCACCGCGGAAGGCAAGCCCTTCAGCCAGGACGAGTTCCTGACGCTGCTTGGCCTTGCCCGCAACGGTATCGATGAATTGGTGGCGCTGCAGAAGCAGGCGATCGGCTGAGAAGACGCCCTGGATGATCGAAGGGATTCTCGAAACCGCGCTTTACGCAGACGATCTGGACGAGGCAGAGGCGTTTTATGACGACGTGCTGGGCCTCGAAAAGATCCGGCGCGGCGGTAACCGGCATATCTTCTATCGGTGCGGATCGGGCGTTCTTCTGATTTTCAATCCCGCCGAAACCAGCGTGCCGATCGCAGACGATCCGTTTCCTGTGCCTATCCATGGGGCAAAGGGACCGGGGCACATCTGTTTCTTCGTGGCTCATGATGATCTTGATGCGATGGCCCGACGTCTGCAGGGCGCCGGGGTGCCTGTTGAATCTGAACTGACATGGCCGAATGGCGCACGCTCGATTTACTTCCGCGATCCAGCCGGCAACAGCCTGGAATGCGCGTCCCGCACCCTTTGGACTTTTTGAACGGACACTCTGATGCGCAAACTCGACACCCGCACCATCGTCGTTGCCAGCCATAATCCCGGAAAGATCGCGGAGATTGCCGACCTGATCGGCCCCTTCGGCTTTTCTGCCAAATCGGCGAAGGACCTGAACTTCGTCGAACCTGACGAAACCGGCACGACTTTCGAGGAGAATGCGGCGATCAAGGCGCTGGCTTCGGCCAAGGCTTCCGGCCTGCCTGCCCTTTCCGACGACAGCGGTCTCGTCATCGATGCGCTCGACGGCGCGCCTGGTGTCTACACCGCCAACTGGGCCGAGCGCGAAGACGGAACGCGCGACTTCGCGATGGCGATGCAGAAGGTCGAGACCGCGCTTGCTGAGCGTGGAGCAACCGAGCCTTCGCAACGGACATGCCGCTTTGTCACCGTGCTCTGTCTCGCCTGGCCGGACGGTCACGCCGAATTCTTCCGTGGCGAGGTCGAGGGTGTGGTAGCCTGGCCGCCGCGCGGCACCGCCGGTTTCGGTTATGACCCGATCTTCCAGCCTGAGGGGCATGAACGCACCTTCGGCGAGATGACGGCGGACGAGAAGCATGGCTGGAAGCCCGGCGATGCTGAAGCCTTGTCGCACCGGGCGCGGGCCTTCAAGCTCTTCGTCGAAACCTGCCTGGAGGCCTGACGCGTTGACCGACCGGTCTTTTACGCTTCTGCCCGATACGGGGGAACCAGGCTTCGGCGTTTACGTGCACTGGCCCTTCTGCGCGGCCAAATGCCCTTACTGCGATTTCAACAGCCATGTGCGCCACCAGCCGGTCGATCAGGCGCGCTTCGTCGCGGCCTTTCTCGCCGAGCTAAAGGCGGTGCGGGCGCTGTCGGGGCCAAAGACGGTGACCAGCGTCTTTATGGGTGGCGGCACACCGTCGCTGATGGATCCGGCAACGGTCGGCGCGATCCTCGACGGCATCGCCGGCAACTGGCACATGCCGGACGGCATCGAGATCACAATGGAAGCCAATCCATCCAGCGTCGAAGCAACCCGATTCCATGGCTATCGGACGGCAGGCGTCAATCGCGTGTCGCTTGGGGTGCAGGCGCTGAACGATCCAGATCTGAGGTTCCTTGGGCGACTGCATGACGTGGCGGATGCACTGAAAGCCATCCGGCTGGCGCGCGAGATCTTTCCGCGCATGTCCTTCGACCTCATCTATGCCCGCCCGAACCAGACGGTCGAGGCCTGGGAGAAGGAGCTGAAGGAGGCGATCTCTTATGCGGTCGATCATCTGTCGCTCTATCAGCTGACGATCGAAGAGGGCACAGCATTCTACGGCCTGCACAAGGCGGGAAAGCTGATCGTGCCTGACGACGAGCAGGCGGCTACACTTTACGAGGCGACGCAGGAGATCACCGCGCGCGAGGGGCTGCCAGCTTACGAGGTCTCGAACCACGCCCGTCCCGGCGCGGAGAGCCGGCACAACCTGACCTATTGGCGCTATGGCGATTATGCCGGTATCGGTCCTGGCGCGCATGGGCGGGTGACGCAAGGCCGGACCAAAATCGCGACCATCGCCGAACGGCATCCGGAGACCTGGCTTTCAGCTGTCGAGCAGGAGGGCCACGGGATCATCGAGCGCGAAGAACTCGATCACGAGGCCCAGGCCGACGAACTCCTGCTGATGGGGCTTCGGTTACGGGAAGGTGTTGACCTCGCCCGCTGGCAACAGCTTTCCGGTCGCGATCCCGATCCCGACAAGGAGCAATTTCTACTGGAACAGGGCTTTATTGAGCGGCTGGGCAATTCCCGCCTGAGGGCAACACCGGCAGGCATGCTGATCCTTAATGCGGTTGTCGCCGATCTCGCCTGTTGAGGAGACGAATAGGATGCCGGTCGATCAAGCCTTTGCCCGTTTCGACATGGCCCGCCTCTACGATGCCTTCAACCATCATGGCGAAGACGGCGACTTCTATGAAAGCTTCGCGCTCTTGCCGTGCCGCGTGCTCGATATCGGATGCGGCACAGGGTCGGTGACGCTGCGTCTGGCTCGACGCGGACACAAGGTTACCGGCGTCGATCCGGCGAAGGGCATGCTCCAGGTCGCGCGCACGAAGGACGAGGATAGGCTCATCACCTGGGTCGCCGCCGAGGCTGGCAGCTTTTCCCTTCCCGACTGCTTCGACCTCGCCATCATGACCGGTCACGTCTTCCAGGTCTTCCTCGATGATGCAGAAACTCTGGCCGCTCTCAGCAATATTCATCGCCACATGGCGCCAGGTGGACAGTTGATCATCGAAAGCCGCAATCCGCTGGATCGGGCTTGGGAAGACTGGACGCGGGATAAGACCCATGAGAGGCAGGTCGTCGAGGGCGTGGGGCCGGTGGAGATCTATTATCAGATCAAAAAGATCGAAACCGAACACGTCACCTTCGATACAGTCTTTACGATCCAAGCCACGGGCGAGACCCTGGCCAGCGAGAGCCGTCTCAGGTTTGCGCCTGTCGACACCATCAAGCGCCTTCTTGCCGAGGCTGGCTTTGCCGAGGTTGAGCTTCTCGGCTGGTGGGACCGCACCCCCTACTCGGAAAGCAGCCCTGAAATCATCGCGATCGCCCGTGCCTGAACCCATCATCTGGATAGAAAAAGCCACCGCGGTTCGCATGAGGATCGCGGTGGCTTATTGTTTTGCGATCGCGTGCTTACTCGTTGATCAGACGGCGCAGCAGTTCGATTTCCTGCGACAGCTTCTGGTCGGCCGAGATCAGCTCCTCGATCTTGCGGACGGCGTGCAGCACTGTGGTGTGGTCACGACCGCCAAAGCGACGGCCGATTTCTGGGAAGGAACGCGGGGTCAGAGTCTTCGATAGATACATGGCGATCTGGCGCGGCTTGACAATGACGCGGGTGCGGCGGTTCGAGACCAGTTCCTGTCGCGACACGTTGTAGTGGCGAGCCACCACGCGCTGGATGTCCTCGATGCGGACCCGCTTCTGATCGCCGGCGCCTACGAGGTGAGCGAGCAGTTCATCGACGCGCTCGATCGACAGGTTCGGCTCGAAGGAGCGGCGGAAGAGAAGCTGGTTGAAGGCGCCCTCCAAGTCACGACCGCTGCTGGTGATGTTGCGGGCGACGTGTTCGAGAATATCGGCGGGGATATCGATCGACGGATCGTCCTTGCGGGCAGCCTCCAGGCGCGACTTCATCATGTCGAGGCGCATTTCGTAGTCGGGCGCTTCCATCTCGATGGCAACGCCACCCTGGAGGCGCGAACGGACGCGCGGATCAAGCGATTCCAGCTCCCAAGGCGCACGGTCGGCGGCGACGACAACCTGCTTGGCGCTGTCGAGCAGCATGTTCAGAAGGTGACAGAACTCGTGCTGGATCATCTTGCCCTGCAGGAACTGCATGTCGTCGATGATCAACAGGTCGATGTTGCGCAGCGAGTCCTTCAGCGTCAGGGCATCGTTGTCGCGGATCGCGGTCGCGAAACGCCACATGAAGTATTCAGCCGTAAGATAGACGACGCGCGGCTGGCGCGGGCTCTGGACCGCAGCATTGGCGATCGCCTGAAGCAGATGCGTCTTGCCCAGGCCCACCGAGGAGTGAATGAAGAGCGGATTGAAGCGAACGGCGCCAGCGCCAGCTTCTGCAATCGTCTTGGCGGCGGCGAGCGCCACGCGGTTTGATGCGCCCTCAACAAACCCGTCAAAGGTGTAGCGGCTATCGAGCGGAGAGCCGAAAAGAGGGCTACCATGGCTGCGTGTCGCCGAACCGGTCGAGGTCGCTTGCGGCGTTGCAATCTGGCCGATCGCCTGAGGACCCGTCTTGCGGACCGTGCTTGGCTGAGCCGCATCGCTACCTGCCGGACGATCTTCCACCTGGGGACCACGGGTGCTGCGGCTGGCGCTGCGCACCATGATCTCGACCTTGAGGATCGACGGATCTTCGGCCTGGAAAATCGAGGTGATGAGATCGAGATAACGGTTGTTGATCCACGACTTCAGAAAGGTGGTCGGCACCGTCAGACGGACCACGCTCTTCGATGCGGAGTGGAGCTTCAGGCGTCCAAACCAGCTCTGGTAGACGTCGACCCCGACCTGGGCTTTCAGACGCTTGCTGAAGCGGTCAAAGAGATCGTTATGCTTCATATCGGCGTTCTCTCCTGCTCCTTCGGAGCATGCGGCGCCCAGCGCCGAATGTGCATTGTCCCCGTTCGCCAATGCACCGGCCGTCATAGAGTTCATATGCATTTTGCCGCCTTCCAATTCATTTCAGGTGTCGGGCGTTTCTCTCGCCGTCCGACAGCCACTTCATCTCAAGTCGACCCCAAGGGATCGACGGTCCCCGAACGCACTGGTGAGCCTCAGCCAAAAAGCTCATCCAGCTTCCGTCGGCCCCTCCAGTCGACGGTCGTCCCCACACAAACAAACAGCATCCTCGTCATGCCGTTTCTGGAAACCTCTTCAGAGCCAAAGACCCTTTCAAGGCAAAAACCATCACCACGCGGAAACCGTAAGGTTTCCGATGCAATGACAATCACTTTATGAGAAAACGGAATAAAAACACTCCGCTCCGGCAAAGGCGACATGTCTTGAGGGCATTTCTGCCGTTCAGACCGTCCTTTCGGGCCATTTCCTCGCCCCTTGCTGAGACCCATTAAGGCAGGATCAAATGTGAAGATCAACACCGATTTTTACGGTAGCGAGGGCTTCAACCATTGACTCTTCGTACTTCATTTTTGCGTCACATTCGGGCGAAAAAGAATCGCTTTTGAATCAAGGAGATTCCCAAACGGGCACAAAAGAGGCCTGTCGCAAAGCCAAAAAATAAAATTTCCCTTGACTCGCGAGGGGGGCAACTTCCCCGGGCGTGACGTGCTGCCCGATTAAGGCACCTCGCTCAAATATTTGATTTATAATCATTTTTTGTGTCATCGGACTGACAAGATAACCTTTGACAGAAACTTCTAAAACATCAAATTTTCGTAAGCGTTGGCGCCGACGACAAAAAGCCCGGCAAAACGCCAGGCTCTTCAGAATTTGTCAGAAAGGTGTCTTAAATTAGACAGCCAGGGCCTTCACACGGGCGGCCAGACGCGAGATCTTGCGCGATGCGGTGTTGGCGTGAACCACGCCCTTTGTGGCTGCGCGCTGGATTTCCGGCTGGGCAGCCTGGAGGGCGTCCTTGGCAACAGCAGCGTCGCCGGAAGCGATGGCTTCCTCGACCTTGCGGATGAAACCACGGACCCGCGAACGACGAGCCTTGTTGACTGCAGTACGGGCAGCGATCTTGCGGGTCGCCTTCTTCGCCGAAGTTGTGTTGGCCATGATGCCTCTCTCGAATTCAAACCAAAGCCCACCATCGCCGCGTCGGGTCGTTGCGACCTGCCATACCAGCACTTGGGGAGCTGTTTCATGGGAAAAGCGCACCGGCTTTCCCAACCGTGGGCGGGCATATAGCGGGAAAGCGCGAATGCGTCAACGCGGATTCTGCAGATTACGCGCCCTCCCGTTACCAAAGTCACCGATTGCAAGCCTTACGGCCGGAGCGGCGCCTTCGCCTCGCGTTATCTGTTCCTGAAGACAGGCTTGCGCTTCTCGACAAAGGCGGTCATCCCTTCCTTCTGGTCATCGGTGGCGAAGAGCGAATGGAAAAGGCGGCGCTCGGAGCGCAGGCCTTCGGTCAAAGTCTGCTCGAAGGCTCGGTTGACGGCCTCCTTGGCCATCATCACTGAGGGAAGCGAGAAGGAGGCAATCTTGGCGGCCGCCTCCAGCGCTTCGTCCAGCAGGCGCTCGGGCTCCACCACGCGAGCGACCAGACCGGCGCTCTCGGCCTCAGTCGCATCCATCATTCGCCCGGTCAGGCAGAGATCCATGGCCTTGGCCTTGCCGACGGCATGGGTGAGACGCTGCGAGCCGCCCATACCGGGGATGATTCCGAGGGTAATCTCCGGCTGGCCAAACTTCGCCGTCTTCGAGGCGATGATGAAATCGCACATCATGGCAAGCTCGCAGCCACCGCCAAGCGCAAAGCCGGACACAGCAGCAATCATTGGCTTGCGGAAGCCGGCAATCTCGTCCCAGCCGCCGATGAAGCCGCCGGTATAGGCGTCGACAAAATCGAGCGACTGCATCTCCTTGATATCGGCACCGGCGGCGAAAGCCTTTTCGGAGCCGGTGAGGACCACCGCACCGATGCCGGCATCCGCTTCCAACTCAGCGAGCAGCTGGCGCAATTCGCGCATGACGGTGGAGTTAAGCGCGTTCAGCGCCTGGGGCCGGTTGAGCGTGATGATCGCAACCCGGTCGCGGCGTTCGGTCAACAGCGTTTCGAATGACATGTCTCTCTCCCTGGCTGGCCCTTGCGGCTTACTTCTGGCAGCGCCGACAATAGAATGTCGAGCGACCGGATTGAACTATCCTTTCGACGGTACCGCCACAACCGTCTGTCAGGCAGTCTCGTCCTTCCCGATCGTAGGCGCGGAAGAAATGCTGGAAATAGCCGAGGGTCCCGTCGGTCTGGATATGATCGCGCAGCGACGAGCCCCCGGCCTCGATCGCATCGGCGATGACTTTGCGGATGGATGAGGCGAGCAGCGTCAGTTCCGGTTTCGGCTTGCCGGTCTTGGTGACCAGGGTTGATACCTTGCGGGTCGGCGACAGATGGGAGCGCCAGAGGGCCTCGCAGACATAGATATTGCCGAGGCCGGCGATCACCTTCTGGTCGAGCAGCGCGCTCTTCAAGGGCTGATTGCGATCGGCAAAGCGGCCGGCGAGGTAGTCTGCCGAAAGGCGGTTGCCGACGGGCTCGGGGCCAAGGTCACGGAAGGCGGGGTAATCGTCGAGTTCGGCACGATTGACGAGATCCATGAAGCCAAAGCGGCGCGGGTCATTATAGATGACACGGACCGGACCTTCTGCGCGCTCCAGATGAAAGAGCACGTGATCGTGCTTTTCATCCTTGCTGCGCTCGTGGTGGAAGACGCCCGGCATGTCGGTGGCAGCCCCCGCCTCGATGCGGAAAGAACCGGACATACCGAGATGGGCGATCACGGTTGCGCCATCCTCCAGGTCGATCAGCAGATATTTGGCGCGGCGCGACAGGGCGTCGATGCGGCGGCCTTCGACCCTTGCGGCGAAATCGCGCGGCAGTGGGAAGCGCAGATCGGGGCGGCGCAACTCCAGTCGCTTGATCCGCGCGCCTTCCATAGTCGGCGCTAGTCCGCGGCGGACTGTCTCTACCTCTGGCAATTCCGGCATTCCAGCCCATCTTTCTGTTTGAAGCGCCTGTTTTAAGGTCTATAGACCAGCCTTGAGGCGGGTGCACTTGTGCAGATAGCGCGTGAGCGCCCTTTTCGCTATGGTCCGCCCGACCTGTCCGTACCGTGGAGTGAGACGATGACTGCAAGCCGCATTTCCGCCGATGGCGGCATGGAAACCTCCTATGGGTTCCGCCAGGTCGACGAGCAGGAAAAGCAGGGCCTGGTCAACGAGGTCTTCCACAAGGTGGCCAAGCGCTATGACATCATGAACGACGTGATGTCGGCCGGTCTGCACCGCATCTGGAAGGATGCGATGGTCGCGGCCCTCAATCCCCGCAAAGATGCCAGTTACAAAGTGCTCGACGTAGCCGGCGGCACAGGCGACATTGCGTTTCGCATCGTCGAAGCCTCCAACCGCATGGCCCATGCCACCGTGCTCGACATTAATGGTTCGATGCTGGGTGTGGGCGCTGAGCGGGCGGAGAAGAAGGGGCTTTCCCCCAACCTAACGTTCATCGAAGCCAATGCCGAAAGCCTGCCCTTCGAGGACAATAGCTTCGACGCCTATACCATCGCGTTTGGTATCCGTAACGTGCCGCATATCGACGTGGCACTGTCAGAGGCCTTCCGGGTTTTGAAGCGAGGCGGTCGGCTTCTGGTGCTGGAATTCTCCGAGGTGGAGATGCCGCTGCTCGACAAGGTCTATGATGCCTGGTCGTTCAACGCCATCCCGCGCTTCGGCAAGATGATCACCGGTGACGCCGAACCTTATCAGTATCTGGTAGAATCGATCCGCAAGTTCCCGAACCAAGCGGATTTTGCCCGGATGATCGAGCGCGCCGGCTTCTCCAACGTCCGTTTCACCAATTATACCGGTGGCATCGCGGCGCTCCATTCCGGCTGGAAGATCTGAGCGGCATGAGCACAATCGGTGCATATTTCCGTCTGGCGCGAGTCGGCTGGGTGCTGGTTCGGGAAGGCGTCGTCGCTGCCCTTCCGTCCGAAGGACTGCCACCACTCGTCGGGATTGCCAAGGCGGCGGTGGCCCCTCTGGCGCGCAGTCGGGCCAAATCCGCCCAACGATCGGACCGGCTGGCGCGCGCGGTCGCCCGGCTCGGTCCGTCCTACGTCAAGATCGGACAGTTCCTCGCAACTCGTCCGGATGTGGTCGGTGCAGATTTCGCTGAAGATCTTGCCGGCTTGCAGGATCGGATGGACTTCTTCCCCAGCGAGGCCTCCAAAAACACAATCCGGGAGTCGCTTGGGCGCCCGGTGGACGAACTCTTTGCCCATTTCGGCGAACCCATTGCTGCCGCCTCCATTGCGCAGGTGCATCCGGCCGAGGTCGCCACAGCCGACGGCCCCAGAAAGGTCGCGGTCAAGGTCATCCGTCCCGGTGTGCGCAAGCGTTTCGCCGCAGATCTCGAAGCGATGTATCTCGTTTCGCATCTGCAGGAGCGCTTCCTCCCGCATACGCGGCGCCTGCGTCCGGTGGAGGTGACGAAGACGCTGGAGCAGACCACCAAGGTGGAGATGGATCTCCGGCTGGAAGCTGCAGCGCTTTCGGAAATTGCAGAGAACACGAAGGATGATCCCGGCTTCCGCGTGCCAGAAGTCGACTGGGAGCGTACAGGCCGCGACGTCGTCACCATGGAATGGATCGACGGCGTGAAGATGTCCGACGTCGAGGGACTCAGGGCCGCCGGCCACGACCTCAACGCCCTGGCTGATACGCTGATCCAGTCTTTCCTGCGCCACACGCTGCGCGACGGCTTTTTCCATGCCGACATGCATCCCGGCAATCTCTTTGTCGACGCCTCGGGCACAATCGTTGCGGTTGACATGGGCATTGCCGGTCGACTTGGAAAGAAGGAACGACGCTTCCTCGCCGAGATCCTCTATGGCTTCATCACCCGCGACTATCTGCGCGTGGCAGAGGTGCATTTCGAGGCCGGCTACGTGCCGTCGCACCACAACGTGGCTAGCTTTGCCCAGGCGATCCGGGCTATCGGCGAGCCGATCCACGGCCAGCCGGCCGAAACGATCTCGATGGGCAAGCTGCTGACGCTGCTGTTCGAGGTCACCGAAATCTTCGACATGGAAACGCGCCCGGAACTGGTGATGCTGCAGAAGACGATGGTGGTCGTCGAAGGCGTATCCCGGATCCTCAATCCCCGTTTCAACATGTGGAAGGCCGCCGAGCCGGTCGTTTCCAATTGGATCCGGGACAATCTTGGCCCCAAGCGGATCGCCACTGATATCAAGGACGGAGCGAAGGCGGCCTTGAGACTTGCGGAGGCGCTGCCGGAGATCGCTGCAAAGACCGAGAAACTGCACAGTGAGATCGTTCGGATGAGCGAGGAGGGTCTGCGCTTCGACCCTGAGACCGCAGAACGCATCGGGCGCGCCGAAGCGCGGCATACGCGGCTCGGTCGGATGGCGCTGTGGGTCATCGCCATCGCTGCCGTGGCGATCGCGGTACAAGTCAGCTGAACGCCTGCGACGGTCGAAAAAATAACCGTCTTTTCTCTATTTTTCGATGGAACAAACGCGCGCCGTCTGCGTTCGAACCGCATTGCGCATTCTTTGTTCCATCGGGAGTTTCATGTCCGCCACCCAAACCGGCTTCGTCCGGTCCACGCTGCTCTTCCTCCTGATCGGCACTGCAATCCTCATAGGAATCATCGTCGCGACCTTCGGTCTCGTCGAGCGCACCCGCGCGAACTTCGATTACATCCTGCAAGAGCGCAATATCCGTCGCATGGCAGCGGACCTGATGCAAAAACTGACGGACGCGGAGACCGGGCAGCGCGGTTTCGTCATCACCCGCAATGAACTTTTCCTGCAGCCTTACGAAGGCGCCGTCAGTGAGATTCGCAGTGACCTGGAAACGCTGGCGGAGGCCGTGGCCTATCGACCGATCAAGGCAGAGCAGATCGACATGCTGCGCGACAAGGTTCGCGCCAAACTCGACGAAATGGGTCAGGCAATCAACCTGGTGCGCAGCGGCGAACGGGATGCCGCCATCGAACTCGTCCAAAGTGATTTCGGCCGAGAGTTGATGGACGACATCCGGCAGATGCTGGATGATTTCAAGGACGTGTCGGACGCAAATGTCGAAAGCGGAAGTGAGGCGCAGATTGCCGCCACACAGCAGCTGCAGTGGATCACGGTGGGTGGCGGTATCGCCATTGTCGCGGTGATGGGCGGGGCACTTCTCGTCGTTGCGCAGCATGTCCGGGCACTCGCCGCCTCCCGCCGGGAGGTGGAGGTCCTGAACCAGGGGCTAGAAGCACGCGTGGCGGAGCGCACCGAGGACCTGATGCAGGCGAACCAGGAGATCCAGCGCTTTGCCTATATCGTCACGCACGACCTGCGTGCGCCACTCGTCAACATCATGGGATTTACCGCGGAACTCGATGCGTCCCTCAAGGCCTTGCAGGCCTATGTGCTGAATGATGGCAAGCCGGTTTCGGAAGACCAGATCCGAGAAGCTCGGCTGGCTGCAGCGGAAGACCTACCCGAAGCCATTGGCTTCATCCGGTCCTCCACGAAGAAGATGGATGGCCTTATCAACGCCATCCTCAAGATCTCAAGAGACGGACGGCGGCAGTTGAAGCCCGAGTTCGTGGAACTGCAGCCTCTCCTGGAGACAATCAGCGCCAGCGTCCATCACCAGATCAACGAGAGCGACGGCACGATCGATCTCGAAATCAAGGCACCCAATCTGAATACCGATCGACTTTCGATCGAGCAGATCCTCGGTAACCTTTTCGATAACGCTATAAAATATAAGCATCCGGATCGGCCGTTGGCTCTCGCGGTCCGAACCGCGCCGGAAGGGCGGCACATGGTTCGGATCGAGGTGGAGGACAACGGCCGCGGCATTGCAGAACAGGACCATGAACGCATTTTCGAACTTTTCCGGCGTTCCGGCCAGCAAGACCAGTCCGGCGAAGGCATCGGCCTTGCCCATGTCCGGTCGCTCGCTCGGAACCTTGGAGGGGAGATTACCGTTCAATCCCGTTTAGGGAAGGGTTCGACCTTCGTACTGCGACTGCCATTTGACCTGTCACGCTTGGTACGGAGCTGAACATGAAAGCCGTGGGTAAAGAAGTCACCATCATCATGATCGAAGACGACGAGGGTCACGCCCGTCTCATCGAGAAAAACGTGCGCCGCGCCGGCGTGCACAACGAGATCATTCCGTTTACCAACGGAACCGACGCACTCGACCACGTTCTCGGCAAGGATCGCAGCGGCAAGGTTTCGGAGGATCGCTACCTGCTGATCCTGCTCGATCTCAATCTTCCTGACATGTCGGGCACGGATATTCTCGACCAGATCAAATCCAATCCGCATACGCGACGGCTCCCGGTCGTCATCCTCACCACGACGGATGATGAACGCGAAATCCAGCGGTGCTATGACCTCGGGGCCAATGTCTATATCACCAAGCCTGTCGATTACGACAATTTCGCCAATGCCATTCGCCAGCTCGGATTGTTCTTCTCCGTCATGCAAATCCCCTGACGGCGGCCCGGCTATGCGCTTCAGCGTCCTCTATATCGATGACGATGCAGCCATCGCCCGGCTGGTGCAGAAACATATGGGACGCCTCGGCCACGAGGTCTCCCATTCCGAGACGGAAGACGATGCGCTCGCGCTCCTGCGAGCGCGGCCCTTTGACGTCGTGGTGCTGGACCACTACCTACGGCAGACCACCGGTCACGATGTGATGGCCCGGATGCGGGAGGCCGAAATCAACGTGCCTGTGGTCTACGTCACCGGCTCCAACGAAGCACAAGTCGCCATCGAAGCGATCAAGGCGGGTGCTGCCGACTATGTGATCAAGACGGTGAGTGACGATTTTCTCTCTCTCCTCTCCAGCGCCATCGAGCAAACAGTGTCGAATGCGCAGCTGCGCGCGGCAAAGGCGCGCGCCGACGAGGAGATCCGTCTGGGCAAAGAGCGGGCCGAAGCGCTTCTAGCGGAGGTGAATCACCGCGTTGCCAATTCGCTGGCGCTGGTCGCCAGCCTGCTCCGGCTGCAGATATCCAGCGCCCGGAGCGAGGAGGTCAAGGCGGAGCTCGCCGAGACCCAGGCACGCATCACGGCAATCGCCGGCATGCATCGCAGCCTGTACACGTCCGATGATGTGAGCCGTGTGGAACTCGACCGGTATCTCAGCCGTCTGACCGCAGAGCTCTACAGCTCGCTGCACAGCGCGGAAAAGCCGATAAGGCTGCTGCTCGACGCCGACCCCATCTCGATGAGCGCCGACAAGGCCGTCTCGGTCGGCATGATCGTAACCGAACTTGTCACAAATGCCTTCAAATATGCTTATGCTCCGGGTCAATCCGGGGACATTAGGGTGCAGCTGAAGACGATCGGCGAAGGCGAAGCGATGCTGAAGGTCGAGGACGACGGCATCGGGATAGACCCGGAAGGCGCACCCAAAGGCACAGGGCTCGGCAGCCGCATCGTCAAGTCCATGGCGTCGACACTGGGAGACGGCTTGCGCTATGTTGAGCAGACACGAGGCACCGTTGCCGAAGTTCCCCTGAAGCTCGACGGTGCAAGCTGAGGCCATTTACCAGTCCGGCGACCCGTGATTTGCCAGCGGCCCAATTTACGCTAGGGTCGCGCGGCAGAGAGAAGGGTATGACTTCATGAGCTTGGCTGGAAAGCGCATTTTGCTTGTTATCGCGGGCGGGATTGCCGCCTACAAGAGCCTGGACTTGATCCGCAGGCTCCGGGAACGCGGTGCGAGCGTGCGGCCGATCATGACCCGCGGCGCCCAGGAAATCGTCACGCCCCTGGCTGTGGGAGCCCTTTCGGCATCGCATGTCTACACCGAGCTCTTTTCGCGCGAGGACGAGCAGGATGTCGGCCATATCCGGCTTGCGCGCGAATGTGATCTCGTGCTCGTCGCACCCGCCACTGCAGACCTGATGGCGAAGATGGCACACGGCCTTGCCGATGATCTTGCCTCGACAGTGCTGCTCGCGACCGACCGGCCGGTGCTGATTGCGCCTGCGATGAACCCAAAGATGTGGGCGCATCCGGCGACCAAACGGAATTTTGCGACGCTGCAGCGCGACGGGATCCAGGCTATCGGTCCGATGGACGGCGAGATGGCGGAGAGCGGCGAACGGGGGCGCGGACGCATGGCGGAGCCGCTGGACATCGTGGCCCGCGTCGAAGACCTGCTCTCCGGTCCGAAGCCCCTCACTGGAATGAAAGCTGTCGTTACCTCAGGCCCGACTCACGAGCCGATTGACCCGGTGCGCTATATCGCCAACCGCTCATCTGGCAAACAGGGCCACGCGATCGCAGCAGCTCTTGCCCGGTTGGGTGCCGAGGTGACCCTCATCTCCGGTCCGGTGACGATAGGAGACCCTTCCGGCGTCCAGACGGTGCATGTGGAGCGCGCGGAAGAAATGCGCGACGCCGTTCTTTCAGCACTCCCTGCTGACATTGCAGTCATGGTCGCCGCTGTCGCCGACTGGCGGTTGGCCTCATCCGCAGAGCAAAAAATCAAGAAACAGGCGGGCGAGGCACCGCCGCCGCTGCAGTTGACCGAGAACCCCGATATCCTGAAAACCGTGGGCCACCATGCCCAGCGACCGCGTCTGGTGGTGGGCTTTGCCGCAGAGACGGAAAAGGTCGAGGAGAATGGCAAGGCGAAACTCGAGCGTAAGGGTGCCGACTTGATCGTCGCGAATGATGTTTCCCCGGAGACCGGCATCATGGGTGGCGACCGCAATCGCGTGAAGCTCATCACCCGTGATGGTGTGGAAGGCTGGCCGGATCTTTCCAAGGAGGAAGTTGCCGAACGGCTGGCATTGTGGATCGCCACTCAGATCGGCGGGACCGGAGCATGAGCCTGTTTTCCCGACCCGGCTTCGATGCATTTGTTGGAGAATTCGCGGGAACGAGCCTCATGGATCAGTGGGACAGCCGGGTCGCCAAGGTCGGCGACAAGGTGTTTGCGCTGCTGACCGATGCCGAACACCGTCTTTGCTTCAAGGTCAGCGAGGAAAGTTTCGAGATCCTGACCTCGCTTGTGGGCGTATCGCAGGCGCCATATTTCGCTAAGCGCAAATGGGTAACCGTGGAGCCGGGGACTGAGCTTGGCGAGGCGGACCTCAAGGAATATCTCACCCGCTCCTATCGCACGGTCAGTGCTTCGCTGACGCGCAAGCTGCGCGCCGAACTCGGTATTGTCGATTGACACAAAACGTCAGCCTGCTGCCATGGCGGGTTGGCGTGCCTGATCGACGCGGGTGCGCTCGACCTCGGGCTTGAACTCGGTCGCATCGAGCCCGTTTTCGCTCAGGATCACGGCACTGCCGGCGGGAATTTCCACCCAGGTATCCGTCTCGTCGTTCAACGGCTCGGATACCAGACAGAAGCTTCCCTTGGGACCCATGGGCGCGGCAAACAGCGTTGGCGCGTATTCATCTGTGGAGTAGCGCACCGCATAGAGCGTCTTGCCGTCGGAAAAAGCTGCCGTCATGCGGATGCGTGCTGTGCCGCTCAGATGCAGGCTAATCTGCTCGACGAAGCCGACCGCCTCGCTCATCGCGGCAATCGGTCGCTCGCGCAGGCCGAACTGCAGCGCCAGCAAGAACAGGAGTTCGCTGTCCGTGGTGCCGACGCGGGCGTGGAAGTGCTCGTCATCCAGCATGCCTTCCATAGGCCGGCGGATGCGGTCGAAATTGTCGATCTGGCCATTGTGCATGAAGGACCAGGTGCCCTGCACGAAGGGATGGCAGTTGTCGCGACGGGTCGCGCCATGGGTCGCGGCGCGGACATGGGCGAGGAAGAGGGGGGAGCGGATCTGGCTTGCGAGGCTCTTCAGATTGCAGTCGGACCAGGCGGGAAGCACATCCCGGAAACGGCCGGGCTCAGGGCGATCGCCATACCAGGCAAGGCCGAAGCCATCACCGTTGGTCGCCGTCTTGGCGCGGGTCGCACAATGGGATTGCTCGATCAGCGAATGCGCAGGCGAGGTGACAAGCTCTTCCAGGAAGATCGGAACACCACGGTAAGCTGCCCAACGACACATATGAATTCTGCCCCAGGTCCATCGACCGACTGCGAATCTTGGCTAGTCTTCGCCCGATAGACTAATGATTTGCAAACATCGGCCCATTCATGACAAAATTTTGTCGGGCGGTGCAACATTCTTCCCGGCACAGGCTGGCACAAAAGTGAACACTGCGTTCTGTCCGGCGGACCTGCGTCCTGTGGCCCCCTCGCCTATATTGCTGCCTGAGCAAAGAGCCCGTTTCCCGAGGAGGTCCCCTAATGTCCATCCGCCCTGTCAAGCATGAGAGCCGAGCCACACCGACCATGGAGGGTGCCGGCGTCAAGCTGCACCGCGTCTTCGGCTTCGGCGATCCCTCGATGACCGATCCCTTCCTGATGATGGACGACTTCCGCAACGACGAGCCGATGGATTACCTGCGGGGCTTCCCCTGGCATCCGCATCGCGGCATCGAGACCATCACCTATGTGCTGGCCGGCACCGTCGAGCATGGCGATAGCCTCGGCAACCAGGGCATGCTGGGCGCGGGCGACCTGCAATGGATGACCGCCGGCAGCGGTATCCTGCACCAGGAAATGCCGAAGGGTGATTTTGCCGGGCGTATGCATGGCTTCCAGCTCTGGGCCAACCTGCCCTCGTCGCTGAAGATGACCAAGCCGCGCTATCAGGACATCAAGTCGGGTGAGATTCCCGTGGTCGTGGATGATGACGGCACTTCGGTGCGCGTCATCTGTGGCGACTTCTGGGGCAAGAGCGGTCCGGTGGACGGGATTGCCGCCGAGCCCGTCTATCTGGATATCTCCGTGCCACCCGGCAAGCGCAAGACATTCCCGGTTGATACCTATCGCTCGGCCTTTGCCTATATCTTCGCCGGCTCCGGCTCGTTCCGGGATGCGTCCAAGCCGTTCGGCGTGAAGGTCGAGAAGGAGTATATGGGCGAAGAGCTCAACATCCGCGACCTCTCCGGCAACCGGACGCTCGTCGTATTCGACACCGGCGACGAGATCACCGTCCAGGCCGGTGAACAGGGCATCCGCTTCCTGCTGGTTACCGGCAAGCCGATCAAGGAGCCAGTTGCCTGGCATGGTCCGATCGTGATGAACACCCGCGAAGAACTGATGCAGGCGATGAAAGAGTTGCAGAACGGAACCTTTATCAAGGCCGATCATTAACCCCACGCAGTCAAGTTCACTTCAACCCGGCGTCTCCAGCGCCGGGTTTTCTTTTTTGGGAGAGGGACATGCGCGTCACCGGGGCATGCCAATGCGGCGAAGTTCGCTATGAAGCCGAGGTCGATCCACAGGCTGTCGGCATCTGCCACTGCACGGATTGCCAGCGGCTGACGGGCTCAGCTTACAGGGTCACAGTCGCCGCTCTGCCCGGTCAGTTTCAGCTTCTGACCGGCAAGGCCAGCCGTTACCGGAAGATGGGCGACAGCGGTCGGCCGAGCGACCAGTTCTTCTGCGGCACCTGCGGCTCGCCCCTCTGGCGCGTAAGCGCCGATGGGGAGATAGGTTTGCGGCTCGGCTGCATCGACCAGCGCGCCGCCTTTAGCCCGACGCACCAATCCTTTCGCAAATCGGCCCTGCCCCTCGCGTTCGAAATCGACAATCTGCCGCAAGACCGAGACGACTAGCATCACCACAGCGCGTGGAAATGATGCACGGGCCCGTGTCCTGAACCGACTGACAAACTGCCCGATGCGCGAACGGCTTCCCTGAGCCACCCCTTTGCCACCTGAACGGCCTCCGAGACTTCCTGCCCCTTCGTCAATTCAGCCGCGAGTGCGCTCGACAGCGAGCAGCCCGTGCCATGGGTGTTGCGCGTTGAGATCCGATCCCCTTCGAACCATGTCACCTGCCCCGCGGCTACCAGCACGTCGGGGCTCTCCGGACCGACGAGATGACCGCCCTTGACCAGGACGGCGCGTGGCCCCTGCGCCACCAGTCTGACAGCCTGCGCTTCCATGATGCGGCGATCCGAGGCCTCTGGGTCGCCAAGCAGCGCTGCGGCCTCTGGCAGGTTCGGGGTGACCATCGTGGCAAGCGGCAGGAGTTCGCTCTTCAGAACTTCAACCGCTTCCGGATCGAGCAGCGACGCACCACCCTTGGCGATCATGACGGGATCGAGAACAACCGGGATGCCACGATGCGGTTTAAGCGCTTCGGCGACGGCCGAGGCGATGCCGGCATTGGCGATCATGCCGATCTTCACCGCATCGACCCGGACATCCGCAAAAACCATGCGGATCTGCTCGGCCACGAAGCCGGGATCGAGCGGCACCACGGCAGAGACGCCTTTCGTGTTCTGCGCCGTCAGCGCCGTGATGACCGCCATGCCGTAGCACCCGCGCGCCGAAAAGGCCTTGAGATCGGCTTGGATGCCCGCCCCTCCGGAGGGATCGGAGCCGGCAATGCTGAGCACGTTGCGGATTGTCGATGATCTCATGTCTGCGTCTCCCGAGGCGGCGAAGACGCAGCGGGCACAGCGCGGATCTATCTGGCGCGACACCCGAGCGACTCCCTCCGCCAGCATGATCTGGTTCAGGTTCAAAGGGTGCTTCTCAGCCCGGCTAGCGCCAGACGCCCCTGTCTCTCGGGTTCAAGACTAGGGCAGAGAGGACGCCCTGTCACCTCTCATCCCGACCTTTCCCGATTAAGTGTTTGCAGCACACTGCGGGAGCCGCTACGGGAGCCTGACCCGCGATCGACCAGAGGACCCTCCCCTTGCATCATTCCCCCGACCGCCTTTTCGACCGCTTCTACGACGGCTTTCTGTTCGACATGGACGGAACCCTGCTCAACTCCATCGCCGCCGCCGAGCGGGTCTGGAGCCGCTGGGCCCTCAAGCACGGCCTGGATCTCGAAACCTTCCTGCCCACCATGCATGGCAAGCGCGGGATCGACACGATCAGCGCGTTGAACCTGCCTGATATCAACGTGGTGCAAGAGGCCCTTGAGGTCGAGCGCGGCGAGATCGAGGATCTCGACGGAATCGTGCCGATCCCCGGGGCCATCGACTTTCTGAAAAGCCTGCCGGCCGAACGCTGGGCGATCGTCACTTCGGCGCCTTCCGCGCTCGCGCGTGCCCGTATCGGAGCAGCCGGGCTGCCGCAGCCGCTGAAGATCGTGACGGCAGAAGACGTGAAGATCGGCAAGCCCGATCCAGCTGGCTACCGGCTCGGCGCGGAGCGGCTCGGGGTGGATCCGTCCCGCTGCCTGGTGTTTGAGGACGTACTGGCCGGCGTTCAAGCCGGAGAAGCGGCAGGCGCCGATGTTGCCGTCATCACGGCCACCCATGCGCATCCGCTGGAGACCGATTATCCAACGATTGCGAGCTACGAGCGCCTGCGGGTCAGGTTCGATTCCACCCAGGGCCTTCAGATCAAGCCGGCCCAATAGGCCGACGCGGCGGCGACGGCATTGCCGTCACCGCCTGTGATCACGTCACGCCGCTTTGGCGACGTGATACTCCTTGATGGCGACCATCTTGATCGCGGGGTAGCGCTCGGACTCGTAGCGCAGCGAGAACTGGTCCTGGGCCATGAAGACCGGGTCGCCGTCGAGATCCCGGCAGATATCGCCACGGCGCTGGGTCATGAACTTTTCCAGATCGTCCTTGTTCTCGGCCGAGATCCAGCGGCAAACGGAGAAGCGCGACATTTCGAAGGAAACCGGCAGGCCGTATTCGCCCTGGAGGCGCTCCTTCAACACGTCGAGCTGCAGCGCGCCGACAACACCGACGATGGCCGGCGATCCGTCTTCCGGCGAGAAGAGCTGCACGACGCCTTCTTCCGCCATCTGCTGCAGGGCTTCCTTCAGCTTCTTCGCCTTCATCGCATCTTCCAGCCGCACGCGGCGGAGGATTTCCGGCGAGAAGTTCGGCACGCCCTGGAAGACCAGATTTTCGCCTTCGGTCAGCGTGTCGCCAATGCGCAGCGTTCCATGGTTCGGGATGCCGACAACGTCACCGGCATAGGCCGTATCCGCCAGCTGACGCTGCGAGGCGAAGAAGAATTGCGGCGCCGTCAGGCCCATTTGCTTGCCGGTGCGGGCAAGCCTTGCCTTCATGCCGCGCTCAAGCTTGCCGGAGCAGATGCGGGCAAAGGCGATGCGGTCGCGGTGGTTCGGGTCCATATTGGCCTGGATCTTGAAGACGAAGGCCGTCATCTTGTCTTCCGCCGCATGCACCGTACGGGTGTCAGCTACCTGGTCGCGCGGCGGCGGGGCATAGGCGCCAAGGGCATTAATCAGGTCGCGCACACCAAAGTTGCGCAATGCCGAGCCGAAGAAGACCGGCGTCAGATGGCCCTCAAGGAAGCTCTGGCGATCGAAGGGACGGCAGGCCTCGCGGGCGAGTTCCAGTTCGTCGATGAAAGCCTGGCGTTCGTTTTCGGGCAGGTTTTCGGCGACACTCTGCGGGCCATTGACCTTCAGCGGCTCGACCTGAGCATCGCCGCCACGATAGGTGTTGTTGGCGAGATGATAGGAGCCACAGAAGGTCTTGGAGCGGCCAACCGGCCAGGTGATCGGGGCCGTGTCGAGCGCCAGCTTCTCTTCGACCTCGTCGAGGATCTCGAAGGGATCGCGGCTTTCGCGGTCCATCTTGTTGACGAAGGTGATGATCGGAATGTCGCGCATGCGGCAGACTTCGAAGAGCTTGAGCGTGCGCGGCTCGATACCCTTGGCCGCGTCGATGACCATGACGGCAGCGTCGACGGCGGTCAGCGTGCGATAAGTGTC
>JBKBON010000039.1:0-3270 GCA_046294755.1 Allorhizobium sp.
CGACAAGTTGCTCGCCTTCCTTGAATCCCTCTGATTATGCCGGAATCATTGAGCCGGAGGCGATCGCATTCGGCTCACTTCCGCGACTGTCGGCATAATCTGGATATCGGCATTATGGGTCGCTTCATGGCTGAGGGTCGCCACGTATCCGGCCGCATCCCGGAAACTTTCAAAAGGCGGCATCTGGATATAGTCCATCACCGGCGAATAATAGGCCTGGTTGCCGCCATGACGGATCACCGCGCCGGTATTGCGGAAGAAGCGGTCCGCATGCTCGATGCGGGCAACCGGATCGAGCACCGTCGCGGGACGATGATGGTAATGGTCAGGCAGGCCATCGATCTGCTCGACGTTGAATACCGAATAGGCTTTGAGGAACGGGATTTCCCGGTCGACCTCGCCGCCGTTTCCATCGCTTTGCGATTTGGTGAAACGGCTGGCGAACACCACGGTCGAACCGGTTTCGCCTTTTCGCACGGCCGCACCAAGCTCGATCGCCTGCTTGAACGTCATCCACATCGACGATGTGAATCCCTGCGATATCTGCTCCGACCAGAGAAGAAGCACGTTCATGCCGGAATAGGGCTGGCCATTATGCCGGAGCGGTCGGCTGATCCGCCCATCCGTATTTGCGGCGCTCCAGGGTTTCATCCAGGGGCGCACGCCACTTGCAAGTTCTTCAATAATCTTGTCGGTGATGCGGGTATAGATGTCCGCCCGCTGCTTCTCTGTCCTGGCTGTCACTTTCCATCTCCACTCAATCCGAGCCGCGCCGATCGCGGCCCGTCGCGGAGACCAAAGGCAGGAGCCAGAGAGCCGACGGCCCGCACCGGAACGGCCGAAACGGAAGTGGAGGACGGCGAAGCCGTTGCGGGGTGACGGCGGCTCCTGCAGGTCCGACGCCAAAGACGGGCCGCGTCTCCCGGCTCGAAAGCGTTTTCCTGCCTTTCCCTCGGCGACAGCCGACATGGAAAAAGGCCGCCCTGGGAAGGACGGCCTGAAAATACGCGTAGCGGGGCGAACCCCGCCACGATGGCGTTAGTCGAAGGCTGACATCTGGGCTTCAGCAGCCTTGCGATCAACGGACTGGCCGGGGTTTTCGACCGGACGATCGAAGGGCTTCCAGGCTTCGCCGACGATTTGCTTGTAGGCTGCGACGGCACCTTCGGCCGCCATGCGCAATGCGTGGGCCTGGATGCCCATGTCGGCGGCAAACTCCCGCTTGCGATGGGCGGCGCTATCGTAGCCGACCGGGCCGTCGAGATCCTCGTCACGGGCATCGTTCGCAGCCTTGGCGGTCGCGTCGCGCGCTTGCGTGACCGCATTGCTGTAGAACTGGCCGGCGCCATGGGCGGAGCCGACGTAGGCGCCAACGATGCGCTGCAGGTGGATCTGCATGGCGCGCTCGCCGAGGCCTTCGCTCAAGGCGTCGGCCGTCTCGGTGATCAAACGCTCGTGGAGATCGCGGATCCCGTCGCTGTCGATGACGGCGGTCCCAAAGCTTTCCGCGATCTTGAGAGCTTGCGCGCTGTCCGGGCAGGTCAGGCGGACCATTTCGACGGTGGCGCCTTTACGGAGCTGGACGACGCGCGCTGAGGTGCGATTGGTTGCGGGCTTTGCCATGGTGGTCTCCTTGTCGGTTGCCTGAAGGTTAGAGGCGGCTCCCTGCCGGCCCTCCCTCGGGTGCGGTCGAACAAAGCCTGCGACCGACGGGCGGCTTCACAGGTCCGAAGGACCCGAGAGAGCGAATTGGCCTTGCGGACAAGCGGGGCATCAGCCCTGTGCGGGACGCGAGGACAGTTTGCGAAGGGAGGGGCGGGAGGCCGCAACGCGGCGCGACAGCGGCCTTGAAACGAACGGCAGCAGGCTTAAGACCGTGACAAACCCGAGAGAGAACCGGCAGGGTCCGATGCTGGATCGCGGAACCGACGTCGGGACCACCGCCAAAGACCGCGACGAGATTTCCTCCAGGCAGTTGTCTCGGCGCGGATCAGCCTCTGAGATCGGCCCCAACCTTCGCCACCCGCTTTAGCGCCTCAGCACAACGTCTTGACGAGAAACGCCACTGGCCGCGCGCGTCTCCGCCTCCATCATCGCCTCGAGTTCCGCACGCCGCTCGAAGGCAAGTCGGTGCGTGTGCTCCGCCCACAACGCCCGATTGGAGCGGGCCCGCCACCGTCCACGACGCCTGCGCCAACGTGCCAGCACGCCTGCGGTCACGGTCAATCGTCTTGCACGATGCGAAATCTGACGCTGGATACGATCGACGTCCTGACGGGGAGCGCCGTCACTGATGCGGTCGTCTGCCGCGCTCATGCCGCAGACCTCGGCCAGCCGACAAAGGAAGACGGCCCGTCGTGACGCTGGTGGCGTGCCTCGTCGATGACGAAGCCGAATGGACCGCGGCGGGCATATTCCTCGCTGTCTATGAGATAGCGCCGCTCGACTTCGCCGATGGTCCGCACCGTGCCGCGACGCGCGACGACCTCAGTCATCCCGGTGTGGTGTGCCGAGAAAATCGCGAACGAAACGATCCAGTTGTCGGCATGGATGCTCTCAAACTCCTGCCGATCCCTCGCCCGGGACTCTCCCGGCGCAAGCGATCGGCCGTGTACCGTCTCCCAGTACGCCGGCCAGCTGTGTCGGATGGTTTCGTCCGCCGTCCGGCGCTCATATCCTGTGAACAGGTCCGGAAAGGTATGGGCAACCACCGCCCATTCGACATCTTCTTCGTACCAGCAGGTCTCGTTGCGCAGAGCGGAGGGAACGATAAGGTTTCGGTCGTAAGAGAGATGAAAGCCGCCATGGCCAGAGGTCGCGTGGCAAATGATGCCTGGCCCATAGATTGTCGCCGACTGCGACATGCCCCAGGGCGTGCTGCAGGACATCAGGGCCTGGACGCGGCCAAGATCGTGCAGGTCGCGCTGATGCTCGGCAGTTTCGATGACCCGCGCGACGAAGGCCGCCTCGTCGGCGAGGCGACCGTCATGGCCGTAGAAATCATCGCGTTTGAGCGCAGAGAGTGCCCCTTTCGCTCGCCACGTGCTCGCCAGAAAACTGCCCGCAGGCGTGGTGATCATGGCAAGCACGAGCTCGCGGGTGCGCGCGACTGGAAAACCCTCTGCACTGAGGGCGAATTCTATACCGAGCGCGTCGGCGATCGGATCGTTCTGTTGTGGAATGAGCGTGGGCATCGGATGCTCCATCATTTGCTGGAAACAGAAGCGGGGGGGGGGGGCCCGGGGGGCGGGGGGGGGGGGGGTGGGTGGG
>JBKBON010000039.1:3280-16540 GCA_046294755.1 Allorhizobium sp.
AAACCCCCGCGCCGCGGGCCACGCCGGCGCCGCGATGGGTCTGAGATCTGTTGGCTGGAGGCTATTCGGCGGCAATACCGTAGGCGGTCTCGTGGTCATCAAGCTCTTCGGCTTCCGGATCGTCGGCGCCGTCAAAGCCTTCACCCGCGTCGGCATCGATCGCCTCGTCGTCCGAGCCGTCTTCCTCCTGCTCCTGTGTCGGCCCTACACTATCCTCGTCTCCGTCCGTCGCCTCCGCGTGGCGAAGCAGAGCCGTCACATCTTGGCGGTCCGGGGCGAACAGGGCGCTTGCATGCACGAGGCTGGCATCGCCCGCGAAGTGCTCGACGAGCGCCGCGCGGGTTTCGCGAACGCGCGCCTTCGGCTCGATGCCGGCATCCTTCGCGGCGACTTCCAGCGCCTGGCGCGACAGGCACACGAGGAACTCCTCGCCGCCCATATCAGGCAGGTAAGCGTCAGCGCCGATGGCCTCGCCGGCAATGCGCGAAACCACGCCGCTGTTTGACATGCCGCGCCGGCATGACAAGACATCGATCAGCGCCGCACGGGCCGTCACGCGAACGGTGTCCATGTCGAAGGCCAGGCGGCTGTCCTCGGTAAAGAGGCGTGCCGCATGGCGTCCGAAGCGAGCGCCGCCATAAAGCGCTCCACCAGCTCCGCTATCGACGCGGACATTCTGTCCGGCAAAGGCAAGCACGAGGAGCGCCATCAGCATGTCGTCCTCGATCGGCGCGCGGGCCAGCGCGTCATGCAGCGCGTCGGTGCGGAAATCGCCGATCATGTCGTGGCCCTTCTGAGTCACGTCGGGTCGCTGCTTGGCACCCATCGTATCCTCAACGGGCGTGCCATCATCGGTTACCACCGATCCGCCCTTGGCCGGCTTCAGTTCAGGCATGCGATAATGGACGGTCTGCACCTTGCCGTCACGATCGAGGTAGAGGCCGGTCTGGTCACCCTTCCCAGGCTTGCCGTAAACGCGTTCGGCCTTCTTCGGCAGTTCCGGCTGCCCGTAATTGCTCACGTCGAGGATCGCCCCCTTCTTCGGCAAGTTATTGGTCATCCATTCCTGCTGAGCGCCAAGAAACGCCTCGACATTCGTGGTGAACCGGTTGTCCTGGTCGGCCGGGCCGAACAGGTCATCCGCCCATTCGATGCCATAGGCTTCGCGGAGATCGTCCCCGAAACTTGCGTCGCGGGCGAACATCTTTGTTTTCGAGAGACCGTTGGCGATCTGCCACCACGACGCCGTGTCACCCTTCTTCGGCTTATTGGCCTTCCAGACCTCTTTCTGATCGTCGAGCGACGCCGATGCGATCGTGCGGAGCTGCTGCTCGTTCGGCATGTCGCCGCGGGCCATCTGGTCGAGCATGGCGGGCAGGACATTGGCAAGTAGGCGCAGCTTGCGGATCTGGCGGACGGGAAGGGAGAGCGCCACGGCGATCGCTTCCTCGGTCCAGCCGAGCGCGACAAGCCGTTCGATGCCACGCCATTGGTCGACGGGGTTCAGCGGCTCGCGGGCGATGTTTTCGACCATGGAGCGCATGGCGCCATTGTCGTTTGCCGCCTCGCTGACGACGACATCGATTTCTTCGAGACCGGCGGCGATTGCGGCCTGAACGCGGCGGTGTCCGGCCTGGATCAGGTAGCCATTGCCGCCGTCAACCTGAGGCGATACGACGGGTGGCTGAATGATGCCGACGGCCTTCACCGTTGCCAGCAACAACGCATCGGCCTGCGGTGAGGATTTCGATTGGCGGGCGTCATCAGGGTTTGCGTTTAACGCACGAGGATCGATCTTGAGGATCTGCATCGGTTTGCTCCTATAGGGGATGGAGCGGCAGGCTGCCGCTCCTTCATGTCTTCATTCCCTCGAAGACACCTCCCGGAGCGCGGGGCGGGCAGACTGGCGCAACTGAAACCGAGCGGCCCTGCCGCGATGCCCGAGCGGAGCTGATAGCTCTGCGACGGGCGAGGGGCCGGGTTGCGCAGGTTGCGGTTGAGCGTAAGCGCCGACGGGCTGACCGACCTGCGAGGAAATTTCTTTCCTTTTCTTTCCTACTTTCCTATTTCAGTTGCCGTCCCGGTCAGGCGGCAGCGCATGTGCTTCCCTTGACATCCCCTCGACGATTTCATAATTATGGTCTCAATCGCCCCCCTGGTTGCTGTCGATCCCGTTTTTATAAACGGTCGACCCGCCCCAGGGGGTTTTCCGTTTTGGAGGATTGATGAAAACCACCGCAATTCTTGTCGATGGCGGATTCTTCGTGCGCCGGTTTGGCACGGTTTATCCCGACATCGACCGCCACGATCCGAGCGCCGTGGCCGAAACTTTGAACCGCATGTGCCTTGCGCACCTTTATACCCGGGGTGGCAAAGGGCAGGTCAGCAACAAGGTTGCCGACCTTTACCGCATCTATTTCTACGATTGCCCGCCACTGGAGAAGCGGCTCCATACACCGCTGTCCAAAAAGGCTTTCAATCTGGCGACCCAGCCTGAAGCTGTGTTCAGGAAAGCTCTTCACGCCGAGCTTCGCCAGAACAGAAAGACGGCGCTCAGACTGGGTCGCCTGGATGAGAAAAACGGCGCGTGGACGCTGAGGCCTGCTGTAATGCAAGAGCTGATCAAGGGCACGAAGCTTTGGGCAGACCTCACCGACGACGACTTCTATTATTACGCCCGTCAGAAGATTGTCGACATGAAGATCGGACTCGATATCGCCGTTCTGGCCGAAAAGCGTCTCGTCAATCAGATCGTACTTGTCGCCGGCGACAGCGACTTCGTCCCCGCTGCCAAGCATGCAAGACGTGAGGGCATCGATTTCCTGCTCGATCCGATGTGGAACAACATCGCACCCGATCTGCACGAGCACATTGACGGGCTCCGATCCACATCGCCGAACCCGAATAAGCGGCGCAAGAACCTTGCTGCGGCGGAAATTGCCCCAGAGGACGCGATCGATCCAGGTCCTGTGTTGAACGCCGCGGATGGGCACACCCCGGAAGATGAACTTTGAGCAAAAAGAATGGCCCGCGAGCAACCACGGCCCATGGCTCATCGCATGCACCTGAATTTTGCGCAGCAGCGTCGCTATGCGGCCGAAGCTTGATCAGCATCAGCCATTACATCTGCCGCAAGCAATGCCTCGTTCTCGCGCAACTGCCGACGCTTGTCGGCAAGTTCGTCGGCGAAAGCGAAAGCGCCACCATCTCGCGAACGGTATGATACAAGCCGCCGTTCGGCGCTGTCGAGCTGTTGTCGAAACCGCCTCTGTTCATCGTCGAACCCGTCAAGCGCATGTTCGAGGCGAGAGATCGCGCCAAGCGGCGTGACGGTGACGGCCAGATCGACCTCGTAGTCTGCACCGGTTCGCTGAAGACGGGTCTGGTAGTGGAAGCCGTCCTTGCCGATCCGCTCGCCGTCGAAGACGAGATCGAAGCCACCGATCGTTCCGAGATGGACCTCGCCCTGGCTCTGGAGCTGTACGAGTGTCAAAATTTCCTTCATGACGGCGCGGCCCGCCTCCCTGCGCTCAGCGTATGGTTGGCCGAGCGCGGTCATCGAGAAAGCGTCGCCATGTGTCGGGATGCGCCGCTCGATATCCTGACCGATCTCGGCGATCCGACGCGTCGCGTGCTCGATGTCTCGCTCCGCGTCGCGGATCTGCCGGCGGACAGCATACAGGTCGTCGTCATGCGCGGCACGGAGGCGTTCGAGCCGGGCAATATCGGCTTCGAGCCCCGCCTTCTTCATCAGGCGTTCGTCGCCGGACGCGATGGCCTTGGCCATGGCGAACTGGTTGGCCTGACCTTCTCCGAGGTCCTCCAGCCTCCGGATCGAGGTATCGCCGGATAGGGCGGCAGCGATGAAGCGGGCCTTGCGTTCGTTGTTCTGCCACATACTGGCGTCGAGCGAACCTTGCGTGGCATAGGCGAAGATATCGACGACATCGTGCTGATTGCCCTGGCGGACGATCCGGCCTTCGCGCTGCTCGATCTGGGACGGCAGCCATGGGACGTCGAGATGGTGGAGTGCCTTCAGGCGAAGCTGGGCATTGACGCCCGTGCCCATCGTCTCGGAACTACCGATCAGGAAACGCACCCGGCCGGCACGGACATCGCCGAACAGGCGCTGCTTGGCTTCGGTTTTCTTGAAGTCCTGCATATAGGCGATCTCCGACGGCGGCACACCGAGGCGGATTAGCTCGTCGCGAATCCACCGATAGGCGGAGAAACCACGGGTCTTCTCGACGTTGACTGTGCCGAGATCGGAAAAGATCATCTGCGCCGCACCCGGGAGCTCATAGGGTTTTCCGTCCGGGCGCAGATAGGTGTTGTGCGAGGTCTCCTGCCAGATGCGCAACGCGTTGCGGATCAGGAGATTGAGCTTGTTGTCCGGCTCGTCATCGACGGCAGGCATGACCAAGCGCAAGTCGATCGCCTTGATTCGTGTTTCCAGGAGCTGTTGATAGGTCTTGAACATCGGCGTTGGCGCTGCGGTCAGGATCTGTCGGCGGCCGGTCGAGATGTCGGGCACCCGCACATACTCGCGGAGGTCTGACGGCATGACCACATCCGCGAAGCTGCGGAACATCGCGATCAGCTCGGGCACATTCACGAAAGATGCGAAGCGGCTGACCGGCTGGTATTTGCCCGATGGCTGGATCTCGAGCTCGGTCACCGTATCCCCGAAGCAGGATGCCCAAGCATCGAACTCGTGCAGACCACGCTCATGGAGGTCCTCGTGGCCGAGCAGGCGCTGGATCGAGAACATCTCGCCCAGTGTATTGGTGATCGGCGTACCGGAGGCCAGCACCAGCGCCCGGCCGGGATTCTTGGTCTCGATGAAACGGGATTTGACATAGAGATCCCAGGCCCGCTGCGATCCGTTCGGGTCGATGCCCTTCAAGGTCGACATGTTGGTGGCGAAGGAGAGCTTGCGAAATTCTTGCGCTTCGTCCACGACGATCTGATCGACGCCGATCTCCGAGATGGTGAGAAGATCATCCTTCCTGGTGGTAAGGGCCTGTAGCCGCGCCTCCAGACCCTCTTTCAACCGCTCGAGGCGTTTGCGCGAGACGCGGTCCTCACTGTCGACCTTGACCAGCAGATCCTCGTAGAGCCGCAACTCGTCCTGGATCATCTGTTGTTCGAAGGTGGAGGGCACGCCGATGAACTTGAAGGCGGAGTGGGTGATGATGATCGCATCCCAGGTCGCGGTCGCCGCCCGTGAAAGGAACCGGGCGCGCTTGTCCTTGGAGAAGTTGGTTTCGTCCGCGACCAGTATGCGGGCGTTCGGATAGAGCGCCAGGAATTCTCGCGCCGCCTGTGCCAGGCAATGGCCCGGCACGACCAGCATCGCCTTGGCGATCAACCCGAGCCGGCGTTGCTCCATGATCACAGCTCGTCGCGGATCGTGCTGGTGAGTTGCCCTTGTGGGAACGTCATCTGCCGGAGACGCGCTACGTCGGCGAGGTCGGTCTCGACGCCGGTCCTCGCTTTTATAAGTCCCTCGAGGCCCAGAAGCGTGTGTTCCAGCGCATACTCGAACGATGCGCGGAAGCCGGGGACAAAATCCTGACGGTTCATAGCGTCAGGAGCGCTCCAGCAGTCCTAGATATGATCGAAGCCTACCTTCCCCGCGAACGAGGGAGCGTCGTGCTTCATTGGTTCACCGGCAGCAAGAGCGACGCCCGCAGAGCCGCCGCTCTCGGATGCTATTTCTCGATCAACGCCGAGATGACGCGAACCGATCGTGGCCGCGAGTTGATCGAAAGGTTGCCGCAGGACCGCATCCTCACCGAGACCGATGGCCCGTTCACGCAACTGGAGGGCCGACCCACTGAACCCCATGACGCGCCGCTTACCGCCAGTGCTGTGGCTGGCGTTCTCGGTCTATCACCGGACACAATGACGAAAGTCATCGTGTCGAACCTTCGCGCCTTGCTCGGCTGACTCCCGAGCTCGGCCCGCAGGGCACGCAATTCAATTATCTAACCTTGCAATAAGCAATAAGCAGGGCCTTTCGGAACCATCGTCCGGTTGCGCGATAGATAGGCGTCTCGCGCCAGGAGATAGCTTCAGGGAACAGTCTGTCCGAAAAATGTATCATATTTCGGACACGCAAATTCAGCCGACCATGGATATCCGCTCTAGGCTCCTCGCCCGCGTCAACAAAGCGCCGGCGGAGGTGTGGACGCCGAGTGACTTTTCTGACCTCGGTAGTCGTCACTGCCGTCAGGTGATTGTGGATGCTCTCTGCGACATCGGGGCTGATGCCGTTTTGCGAGGCTTTTGCGACAGTCTCTAACTAAAGCGTCCGCGCGAAGAACGGCGTCAGCTTGCCCATCGCGACATCGACATATTCGGGAACCCAATAGGTCTCGATGTGCTTTGCGCCATCGATCTTGAACAACTCCTTGTCCGTGGTGCCGGTCGCCTTGGCGAAGGCGTCTTCGGACATGTACAGTGTGTCGGCCTTGCTGCCCGCCATGATCAGCAGCGGTATGGTGATGAGATCGATCTGGTCGGTGGCGTCCCAACGCATCAGATCCAGCAGGCTGCTCGTCGTGTATTTGAAGGTCGAGCAAGGATGCGCGTGCGTCCGCCAATAATACTCGTAGCCCTGCCGATAGAGATCGAATGGCAATGCGGCGATCTGCTCATCGGTCATGTCGGCGTCGCCGGAATAGAGGATTTGCCCGCCGGCCATCTCCTGGGCGCGAGCGGCCGTGGCCTGCCGCAGGCGCTGCTGGATCGTGTCCAACTGCGTGTCTTTCAGGCCATTGCGGCGAACCCGCCCGGAATTGAACATGCTGAGCGTCGCAACCGCCTTGAAACGCTTGTCGGCTTTCGCCGCGGTCAAGGAGTATCCGCCGCCGGCGCACACGCCAAACAGACCGAGGCGTGCGGCGTCAACGCCCGGATAAGCGGTGATGAAGTCCGCCATCCCGTGGATATCCTCGGTGCGAAACTGCGGTTTGTCCGTGCTTCGCGGCTCGCCTGCGCTGCCGCCCTGATAGGCGGCATCGGCCGTGATCGTGATGTAGCCCCGTTCCGCCAGATGCTGAGCATAGAGGCCCGCAACCGTGGACGAAATCCAGTGACCATCGCGCATTGGCCTTCGCTTCGACCAGGATCGGCGCACGGGTGCCTACGGCACGTCGTCTGGCCTTCCGCTTTCGAACGGAAAGGCCCTCCTCGCGATAGAGTCGGTAGATGCGGTTGACACCGGATGGCTCTCCCTCCCGCCTGAGCAGGATGAACAGCCTTCGGTAGCCGAAACGCCGCCGTTCATTGGCCAGATCGCGCAACCTCGATCGCAACTCGACCTCGGACGGTCGGCAGGACTGATAACGGATCATCTTGCGGTCGGCGGAAATGATCTGGCAGGCCCGACGCTCCGAGAGGCCCATCATGGCCTTCAGATGCGTGACGGCGTCACGCTTGGCGGCAGGCCCTACCATTTTTTTGTGAGAAGCTCACGGAGTGCCGCCACATCCAGCATCTGCTCGGCGAGCAGCTTCTTCAGCTTGGCGTTCTCCTCCTCAAGCGCCTTCAGCCGCTTCGCTTCGGAGACTTCCATGCCGCCGTATTTGGCCTTCCAGTTGTAAAATGTCGCCTCGGAAATTCCGTGCTTGCGGCAGAGATCGGCCGCCTTCGCGCCAGCCTCCTGCTCTCGCAAAACAACGATAATCTGCTCTTCCGTAAATCTCTGCTTCTTCATAAGTCCGTCCTCAATGGGCCGAACTCTAATCAATTCTGGAGGAAATTCTCAGTGGCAGGTCATCGCCAATGGCTGATGAACGGTCGGTCTGGTGGGCCTCGTGTTCGGCCGCGACCGGCGGCCGTATCGCGCTCGCGAGCCTATCGTGATGATCGTCGCGGCATCCTGCCGCCCGCGCGGAAGCGGCCCCTTGCGGACTGGGTCCGCTCGGACACGCCGGTGTCGTGTGCAGAAAGATCGGCTTCCTGCCGCCGCCGCGCCGCGCGGACAGCCAGGACCAATGTCGAAGATCACGCCGATCTCGAAGCCTCCATCCGGGACGCGGCACACCGGACCCGCCGCACAGCTCAACCCAGTCCCAACCCGCGCTGGCGAACGCCGGGCGCTTGCGAAGACATCGGCAGCCCGAAGCGCCCCGCGAGGTGGCGAAGACGGCAAGAAGGTGCTCCTCTGGAACAACCCGGAGTGAGGTCCAAGCAGAACCGGCCCCACGAGGGGCGGGGTGAGTGACGCCGAGCCCTGCGTCGACCGCAGCGGACCTCGGGGCGCGGGACATGTCATCCAAATCGTCGTTGCGTTAGTCCAGCCGACACGTTGCCCAGAGATACGGCTCAAGGGCGACCTCATCGAGTTGGACCCCAAGTCCCGGCTTGCGTTCTAGCGCAATCTTGCTGTTGACGACGCGCCTGTCGGGATTGTCGGTAACCAGTTCGACATGGCCTGGCATGTGGGAAAAGTACGGGAAAAGTTCCAGTGTGAAGAAGTTGCGGACGCTGGCACAAAGATGCAAGCTCGCGGCCGTCAGAATACCGCCTCCACAATTGTGCGGTGCGAGCCGCGCGCCGTGCGATTCCGCCATGCTGGCGATGGACAGGCACTGCATCAAGCCGCCCGATGTGCCGATGTCCGGCTGTACGATCGATATCGCTCTGGCGCCGATCAGGTCGCGAAAGCCGTTCACGCCATAAAATCGTTCACCTGCCGAGAGCGGAATCGACGTCCGCTCGGCGAGCTTCGCAAACGAGGTGATATCGGCGGGATCGCCCGCTTCCTCCATCCAGTCGATGTCAAGGGGTTCGATCATTCTGGCAAATCGGATCACGTCATCGAGCCCGATGGCGCCGCAGAGGTCCACTCTGATCTTGACGTCGTTGCCGACGATCTCGCGCAACAATGCTAGCCTGTCGCGGCCCAATCGAAGCAGGTCCTGGTCGACCTGCTTCATGTAAGGATGAATCAGCGTATTGCCGCCGATGCCCGGAATGGCCAGCGGATAGCACTTGACGGCGGAATAGCCGTCATCCAAAGGACGCTCCACTGCTTTGGCCCACGCCATTGGCTCCAGGAACTCGTAGTTCCAGCCATTGGCATAGACCTCGATTTCATTGCGTACCTTGCCGCCGAAGAAGTCGTACACCGGGATACCCAATCGCTTCCCTTTGATATCCCAGAGCGCCATTTCGATCGCACTCAAGGCTCCGAAAACGATCGCGCCTCCGCCTCTTGCCCAGAAACTGCGGTCGTAAAGGCCGCTCCAGATGGAAGCTATTTCGTCGGATTGCCGGCCGAGGACGCCGGCTTCTACCATTTCACGCAAAAGTTCCGCACATGCCGATCGGCCGAAACCGAAGGAAACGGCAGCTTCACCAAGGCCGCATATGCCGTCCGCCGTCTGGAGTTCCAGCACGATGGGGTGGAGTTTGACGCTCTTGACACGGAAGATGCGCGCACCGGTGATTTCGACCATGACCTGGACCCTGGATTTTCAAGCTGTTTCAACGGCGACGACGACTTCGGATCAGCCCGGTTTGATCGCGGACAGGAAGTCAGATACGTCGATGACACCGACCAGATCGTCGCCGTCATAGATCGTGATCGGCCCCGGCTTGTCAGCGATACGTTCGATAAGGCTGTCGAGGCGCTCGTCCGGACGTGCGCGGGCGGATGCGGAAGCCACTAGGTCGCGATCGCGTTGTTCGATGACTTGTCTCATGACGTCCGCTGCCTTGAGAACCAGTTGCCGCGAAATCCCGCGGACGAAATCTCGCACATATGTATCGGCCGGCGCGGACAGGATCTCTTCCGGCTTGCCTATCTGGACGATCCTCGCATCGCGCATGATCGCCACTCGATTGCCGAGCTTCATCGCCTCCTCAAGGTCGTGGGTGATGAAGACAGCGGTTTTTTGCACCGATCTTGTGATTTCCAGGAACTGATCTTGCAAATCTCGACGGATCATGGGATCGAGCGCGCTGAAGGGTTCGTCCAGCAGCAGAATGTCGGGGTCGCTCGTAAGTGCGCGGGCAAGGCCAACGCGCTGCTGCATCCCACCAGAGAGTTCGCGCGGATATCGATTGGCCCACGAACTCAAGCCGACGAGATCGAGCTTTTCCATCGCCTTCCTGTCGCGCTCGGCTTTCCCAAGGCCCCGCGCCTCCAGCCCGAATGCCGTGTTTTCCACCACCGTACGATGTGGCAGCAGGGCGACGTGTTGAAAGACCATGCCAATCTTACGGTTTCTCATCTGCCGCAGTTCGGCGGGTGACATCAGATCGATGCGCTCACCGCCGATGCTGATCTCGCCTTTTGTGGGCTCGATGAGCCGATTGATATGCCTCAGCAAAGTCGACTTGCCACTTCCCGACAAGCCCATGATGCAGAAGATCTCGCCGCGCTTCACCGAGATGTTGGCATCGGCGACGCCGACACTACAGTTGAACTCCTCGAGGACCTGGCTTTTCGTGACGCGCCCGGACTCCATTGCCCGTATCGCTCTATCGGCCCCGAATCCGAAAACCTTCCAGACGCCTTTGCACTCGATCATCGGAGCGTTGTCATTCATGGATGTCCCCCGGATTGTCATGCCCATATTCATTGTTTCCATAGCCAATTGCCTGCAATTGTCGCCTCCAGTAGGCGTTCTACCGTAATCGCCAGGATGACAATGCAAAGTCCGGCCTCGATACCAATGCCGAAATCCATCTGGCTGAGTGATGTAACGACCTCGGCGCCGATTCCGGGAGCTCCGATGAGCGAGGCGATGACGACCATCGAAAGGCTCATCATGACGGCCTGGCTCACGCCGGCCAGAAAGAATGGCATCGACAGCGGAAGCTTGATCTTGGTGAGAATTTGCAGTCTCCCGAGCCCCACCGCGTGGCCGACTTCGACCACCGGCCACGGCACCTCACTCAAGCCCAGCGCGACCGATCTTGCGAAGGGCGGCAGGGCAAAGACGGCGGTCGCCACCACGCCCGGCACCGGGCCTACGCCAAAAAATAGGACGCTCGGAATGAGATAGACGAAAGCAGGCAGTGTTTGCATGAGGTCGAGAGCGGGCAGGAAGACTGCTCGGGCCCATTTTGCTTCTGCAATCAGAACGCCCATCGGTAAACCTAGGATGAGTGCCGGCAGGGTTCCCAGAATGACGAGCGACACCGTGGTCAAGGAAGCCGACCAGTAACCGAGGTTCCAGATCAGCAGCAGACCGACGCACACCGTTGCCGCCGCCGCGATGCGGTACCGCAAGATGAGAAAAGCCACGATCGCGATGATCGAGGCGGCAGGGGGAATCGCGTTGAGAACCTGAAGAATGATGTGATTCATCACGTCGATCGTTGCCGCGAAAGCGGCGAACAGCGATGCGAAATAAATGTTCAGCAGCTCGATCGCAGCCGTGATAAGTTGCTTGAGCGGGAGCTGTGGAATTCCGAATGGATCAGTCATCTGCATAAGCCTTGAACCCGGCCGCATAGAACTTCGCGGCGGCGCCCTGCGTGGTTCTGTCGAGGAAGATCGCCAGTATGAAGATCGCCAGGCCTGCAACGACGCCCTGGCCTGCATCCAGGGCCGAAATGGCGATCAGGATTTCAGACCCGAGACCTCCGGCGCCGATCAGCGAGGTTATGACGGCCATCGACAACGCCATCATCATGCATTGGTTCAGGCCGAGCAGAATGGAGGGGAGCGCCAGCGGCAGTTTGACTTTCGTAATTACCTGAATGGGCCGACAGCCATTGGCTTCCGCGAGTTCCACGAGATGTGGGTCGACCTCGAGGATGCCCGTTGCAATCAGGCGCGCGGGCGGCGGAACCGCGAGTGTCATCGTGGCCAGGACAGCGGGGGCGACATCGATACCAAGCAGGATGACGGCTGGAACGAGATAAACAAACCGTGGCATGGTCTGTATGAAGTCGAGAACCGGGTACATGATCGCCCGCGTCTTGGCGCTGACGCCCAGCAGAATGCCCAATGGAATGGCCACCAGCATGGAAAGTACCGTCGCGGTCAGAACGAGAGCGAGCGTTTCGACGGTCGCATTCCAGAGACTCTGATTGGCGATGAGGAAAAAGCCGATAAGGACCATCAGGGCCGTCCGCCAGCCCGCCGCCCACCAACTCAGTGCCGCCAACGCGAAGATGGCGACCAGGGTCGACGGGAAGGTCAGAACGGATTTAATCAGGAAATTGATGTGGACTGTCAGCCATATGAAGATCGCGAACAGTCCACCGAGATAGCTCGTCACATAGTTAAACCAATACTCACCCCATTGGCCTACAGGGAGTCGTGAAATCATTTCGGCGCACCCGCCCCGCAGGGCTCAGTTGTAAGTCAGATCAATTGTGACGGTCGAGCCAGGATCATTTCAGGCGTGCAGGTTTTTCCAGTCCAGCGCCGAGATCGCCGATCATATACCAGATGAGGTCCGGGTTCTCGTCGATGAAGCGTTGTGCCGCAGCATCCGGCTTCATGCCTTCTTCGTCGATCCAGACCAGGATGTTGGACATCTGCTTCTCGAAAAGAGTAAACCTTGCGAGAAACTGCGCAGCGCGGGGATGATCGACTCGAAAGCTCTTGTTGGCAATGATCCAGTTGCGGGTCTCGCCATAGACATTCTTTGGGTCTTGAAGAAATTTGATCGAGTATTTCGCGCACATGGCGGTCGGGCACCATCCGGTCACCACGATCGGCTCCTTTTTCTCATATGCGGCTTTGAACGCTGCGGACATCGCCGCGCCGCTGCTGGTGACCAGTTCCACCTCGAGCCCATATTGTTTAAGGACTTCCTTGGTCTGCGTCATCAGGCCGGAGCCTGCGTCGATGCCGACGATCTTGTTGCCGAGGGATGCCGCAATCTCGGGATCCTTGAGCTGCTCGATGCTAGTGATGTTGACATAGCTGGGGACGACGAGGCCGCCCGGCGTCGGGCCCGACGCAGTTCCGATGAGGTCGATCTTGTCGCCCAGCTTGTTAAGATAGCTTTGCTGGCCGGGCAGCCAGGCGCTGAAGAACGTATCGACCGCGCCGGTGGAGATCGACTGGTAGATCAGCCCAGTATCGAGCTGCTTCAGTTCGACCTTATAGCCGATCTTCTCGAGAAGCAGCTTGCCCACGGCCGTGATGCTGGTCGAACTGCTCCACGATGTATAGGCAAGCGTGATCGTATCATCGCCGACCTCGGGAGCCTCGGCGTGAGCCGTACCAGTCAGAAGGCCCAGCGCGATGCTTGCCGCCAAAAAAATTTTACGCATTTTTAG
>JBKBON010000040.1:0-15750 GCA_046294755.1 Allorhizobium sp.
TCCATAGTGATATCAACCGGATAGACGCCCTTCCCTCCTCTGTGTTGAAACCGCAAGCTCAAAACTAAGTGCAAATTTTTCGCTTAGCGCTTCAATTGAAATCGGGAGCTAAAATCCACAACCGGCGTCGAAAGCCGGCCGCATCAGGGCTGTCATGCTGATTTTCGCGAGACCGTAAGCCATTGAAATCATGGTAACTGATTTCTTGAAGGAACTCTATCCGAAAGTTGCGGTTCGCCACCGGGTATAACTGAGCCTGGGGTCGCTGACCATCGATAGGTATCCCTTATCGAGGCTGATTGATTTCGACTCGCAAATCAGAAAATGTCGTGGCAATGGGGGCTGTAGGGCCGTCCTGAAACGCCGTTCTGGAGCCGCTCTTGCCATCTTCAAACCATAAGTCATCGGTCGAACGCCGCGCCGAAGAGCTCGACACGATTGCCGCAGTCCTGCCGATAGAGCGACGCGACGAACTGGCCGAACTGCTGACCGACCAGGACATCCAGACCCTAAAACATCTGGTCAACGAAGGCATGGGCGAAAATACGCTTCGGGCACTCACGTCTGATCTCGCCTATCTACAGGCGTGGTCACTCGCGGCGGCAAAAACGTCGCTGCCCTGGCCGGCGCCTGAAGCGCTGCTGCTCAAATTCGTGGCGCACCATCTGTGGGATCAAGAAAAGCGAAAAAACGATCCGGATCACGGCATGCCGGAGGCCGTTTCCCAAAACCTACGCGACCAGGGATTTTTGCGCACCGCCGGACCGCATGCCCCAGATACCGTGCGCCGACGGCTGGCTTCCTGGTCAACGCTGACGAAATGGCGCGGGCTCTCCGGCGCCTTCGCCTCCCCTGCCCTCAAGTCGGCCATTCGCCTCGCCGTCCGGGCCACGCCACGGCCCCGGAAAAGGAAAAGCGCCAAGGCCGTCACCGGCGACGTCTTGGCCAAAATGCTGGCGACCTGCGCCACCGAAAACCTCCGCGATGTCAGGGACGGGGCGATCCTGATGGTCGCTTTCGCCTCGGGCGGCCGGCGGCGCAGTGAGATTGCCGGCCTTCGCGTGGAGCAGATCACGGTCGAGGCACCGATCGAAACAGAAAGCGGCCCTCCCCTCCCCTCGCGTGCCATCCACCTTGGCCGCACAAAAACCTCGGGCGCCGATCATGACGAAGTCGTCTATCTCACCGGCCGGCCGGTCGAGGCGCTTGACGCCTGGATCGAAGCGGCGAAAATCGACAATGGAAGCGTGTTCCGAAAGGTCGACCGGTGGGGCAATGTGTCGAAGCGGGCGCTGGAGGCGGGAGCGATCAATGCGATCGTCAAGCAGCGGGCGGAAATGGCCGGTTTGGAGGCTGGGGAGTTTTCGGCGCACGGGCTGCGTTCGGGATATCTGACGGAGGCAGCCAATCGCGGCATACCCCTCCCCGAGGCGATGGAGCAGTCGCGACACAGGTCGGTCCAGCAGGCGTCGAGCTATTATAACAACGCCTCCCGGCGGAGTGGTCGCGCGGCCAGATTGCTTTGAGTCTTGTCACGGCTTTCGACGGTGCGCGGACGATCCCTCGCACACTGTCGGGTAGCCACTTAGATCTTACCGGGACGGGAGCGTTCTGCGATGCTGGAAAGATCGACTTTCTTGCCGGCGACATCTGCGACGATCTTCAAAGTCCCGCCCAGAGATTCGACATAGTCGCGAAGCGTCGACAGCTTCATGTCGGCGCGTTTCTCCAGTCTCGATACGTTGGTCTGCTTGAACCCGGTCCCAGCGGACACGTCTTCTTGTGTCCGTCCAGCGAGTGCCCGCAATTCTCGCAGATTGTGAGCCGTCACGAGCTCCTCCGCCCGCTTTGCAACGGCGCGCTGGTCTTTATCGGGAAGCGTCTGTATCAGCTTGTCGAGATCATCCATGTTTCTTCTCCAACCCGCTCAAGTGCTCGTCATATCTTTTATCGGCCAGATCGATCAGCCGCTTGTAGAAGAGCTTCTGGCTCACACCGCTCTTCGAAGCCCCGCACAGAACCACAGCCTTCCGCTCCGGATCGAAAGCAAAGGCGAACCGCCACTGCACTTTTAACACTCTGACACGCAGTTCTTTCATGTTCGCGTGCCTGGAGCCCTCGAGTGTGTCGACCTCAGGCCGCCCTAGCCGAAACCCCTTTTCCCGAAGCAGGACCAGATGCGCGAGCAACTCGATCCGGACATCGGCTGGAAGATCGGTGATCTCGCTCTTGAAGCGGTCGTGAAACTCGACCTTCCATTCCGTCATTTCATATCCTGAATGATATAGATACTTCGAGATATATAATCCAGGTCGCCGCTCCGAGGCAAGATACATTTATCCTCGACACGAGCCCACTCCCCTCGTCGACATGATCCCGCGTGAAGAACCTGATCGATCGTGCTTGCGGACGGGGCGGCCGACAACGCAACGGCTTCCCCAGCCGAATAAGCGCTGGGTTTCATCGCGCTCGAGGTCTTTGCAGGCTCGCCAACAGCCTGTTCGAAGCTTGCAATCCGCCTGAACCGTCATCGTCTGGAGCCCCTGGCCCGCGCTCCGCGCCGACAGGCTTCTGCGCTTCAAGCCTTGCCCGAAGCAAAGCCATGATCATCGGCCAGGTCGAGAACTTTCCATCCCTTGCCCGATCGCTCAAGCTTCGCAGATAGCCGCCAGCGTTGTTGATCTGGCCAGCCCGCTGATAGATCGCGGCGAGTGTGATCGACGCGTGCTGCTCACTCATCGCCTCACAAGCCTCCCGCCAGGCGCTGAGGCTGATCCCCAGCATTGGCCGGGCCAGCTCAGCCGTCGCCAGCAAGTCGCGCCAGTGCCGGATTTCACCGCCTTGGGCCAGCTCGCGGATTTCCGGGCAAGCGTCCAGCACGATCCCCAATGGCAAATCTCGGTTCGGCAGGCTCCGCACGTTGGCGGGTTCTGCGTCATCCCTTTCGGCTTCTTCTATTTTTCCATAGCCGTCTTCAGATTCAATATTAGAGTCTGGATTTGAATTCTGTATGTGACGGCCAGAATGGGACTCATTGGCGACCGGAATCTGAGATTTAGCGAATGTTTCCAAGACCTCACGGATTTCCGAGCATAGGGCGTGGAGATCTACACATACGTCTTCGAAAAGTTGCCTCGAAGCTGATCGGGGCAGGCTGCTGACGAGCGTTTGATAGTTCTCCTGTATCCGTACCCAATTGCCTGGCACGCGCTCTGTGATACCCAACTCGATGAGCTTCACGATTTCTCGACGAAGGATCGTAAATTGCTCTTTTGCGACCCGGAACGCCTTCTTCTCGTGGCGAACAGCGTCCGCCAATTCTTTGAACTCTTCAGCTCGCGCAACAATGGGGGAAAGATCGAAGCCATAGGCTTGCTCGACCTCCCCGCCCCTACCCTTTCTGGCAAACCGCTTGCCGTTTGGGCTGTCACGTCGAATGACCAAGCCGCAATCAACCAGGACAGCGATATGACGCCGGAGGGTCGTCGCTGGCATTCCATTGGCCCTGGCGGCGAGCTGCTCGTTCGACGGCCAGACGATAAGCTCCCCACTGCAGCTCAGTGTGGTCTCCGGATGGAACGATAGCAGCGCGTTCAGGATCGATAGCGATCGATCTGTAGCGCCCAGAAGCTCACGTGCCTCCCGTACATCTTGAAATACGTGCCATTTGTGAGCGGTCGAATCGGGTTGAGATTCCCGAACCGCCATCTGTCTCGAAATTTGGCCAAGCGTCATTGGCCGCCGCCCATAGGGCGTCGTTGCTAAATGCGTCTGCATTCCCTTTTACCTTCTGTCGGGCAACAGAAATTGCTCGCCGAAACGGCGCTGAGCCCTAAAGACTCTTGACGGTGATTCCGGGAAATGCGATTCTCTAGCTGCGACACTAATGAGAAGGGCTTCCGGATTTCGCTTCGGTGGCCTTTTTCTTTTGCTTGCTTCCTCTGGTGACTCGACTGTCGCCTTCGGCGTCAAACCATCGCTATTCTCCTCCACTTTCCTTTTCTTGGAATTGTTCAAAGAGCTCATCGAGCCTATCACTCACGAATTGAGCAAATTCCGGCACGATCTTGTCTTCGAAAACGAGCGCTGTGTTACCATCACGCTTTTCGATGCGAGCCGCGCGTTTGCCGTTCGGAGCTTTCCAAACGCCAGTTGGACGCGCAGCTTTCTTTGGCTTGTCTTCAAGCGAGCGGAGGACAGCATTGAAGCGTGCGTCGCTGTCTTGCTTTTGCAGCGATTGGTCTGCGAGTACGCTCTCGGCGATGGAAATAGCTCCGTCGACCAAAAGCTTCTCTGCAAGTAATAACCAACGCGCTCTCCCTGCCTTCGGGGCTGGACCGATACGATGGACAAGCTTCTCTGGTATGCGGCGCGCGACGGCGATATACCGGCTTAGGTCTGCTTTGTCAGTAACCAGCGCGGCGACTATGGTGCCGCGATCACATCCATCATCTTCGAGATTCCTCGCAAAGAATGCCTTTTCAATGAAAGACAGGTCTTTGCGGTCCAAATTCTCGCGACCCTGAGCAACAATAAGTTCACTGTCACTAAGGCTCCGCACGATCGCTTTTACGGGAAGACCGAGCATTTCTGCTGCCCGCAATCGTCTCCTGCCATACGCGACTTGATAGCGCCCTGGGTTCTCGAGGCTTGGTCGGACAAGAATCGGCACCTGCTGTCCGTGCTCGTTTATGCTTGCGACGAGTTCGTCGAACGCGGCATCTACGTCGATGTTGATACGATCTGCGATACGAGAGTGATCGACCTTTTTCGGATCGATCGAAATTACGGCCTCACCCTCCGCAAGCTGCTTCTGCAAGTGAGCAGCCTGTTTGGCGTTCTCCGACATTTCGTGGAGAGAAGCCCCCATAGCAGATATGGCGCCTGTCCTAACCCGATCCGCAGATTTCTGAGCAGGATTGGAAGTCTCGGGCCGCTTTAGGTAGAGACTATTAATTGCATCCTTTCGGCTCATAATACACCTCCGATCCGGCATGCAATGCACCTATGGGCTCTCAGTTGGGAGCTCCCAACACGAGCAATTTCAGGGGTGACCGTCACCGAATCGAAGTTGTTGGGAGCTCCCAACACCTGACCGGGCCACCATTGCGAAAACTTCAAAGCCATAGGAGAAATCATTGGCGACCCCAAGCTTGCTTGATCAGGCTTTCGATTTCGCCATTTACCGCATCCAAAGATTCCATGGCTCGGTCGTATGTAGTCCGAGTTAGGTTTTCTCGACCAATCTCGTACAGCGTCTGCTTTGTCAGCCCGGCATCAGAGACCGCAGCAGATTTCACCATCGGGTTCGTTAGAACGTGGTCGTCGAAAAGATTGCGCAGGAGGGCGGCGACTTTCGTTTGAGGCGCATCCTGCGGTTCGAAACGAGTGAGGAGATAGCGGATGAAGTCAAACTTCAAGTCTCCTCCGGCTTCACGAACGACCCCGAGTAAGTCACGCGTCATGAGAAGGAATTGGCTCATCGAGGAAATATCGAGCATTTGAGGATGCACGGTGACAATCATGCTTGTCGAAGCGCATAGCCCGCTTAGTGTTAGGAAACCTAACTGAGGCGGGCAATCGATGACAACGACATCGTAGTCCTGTTCAACCTCATCAAGCGCCGCAGCAACACGTGCAAAGAAAAGTGTATCTCCATTCCCGCCAGAAGTGAGCGCTTTTGGCGTTGTATGTTCGAACTCCATTAGCTCGAGATTCCCAGGAACGAGATCGAGGCCATCGAAGTAGGTCGGACGAATGACTTCTTTAAGCGGCCGTCTTTCGCTGTCATATCGGATCGCAGCATAAAGCGTCTGATTGGCACCGACATCAACTTCTGGAAGTACACCGAGTAGGGCAGAGAGACTCGCCTGCGGATCAAGGTCGACTGCAAGCACCCTGTAACCTTGCAGGGTAAGATACTGCGCGAGATGCGCTGAAGTGGTCGTTTTTCCCGAGCCGCCTTTAAAGTTCGTAACAGCTAGCACCTGAAGATGCTCACCGGATCTACGATATGGAACAAAATCGATCGATTCACGTCCACGCGTCGATTGGGCGAGGACTTTGCGAATGGCATTTATGTCTGCCAGCGTATAAAGGCGTCGCCCGTTGCTCGTTGTTTGAGGTTGAGGGCCCTCACCAGCCAACGTCATCTTCCGCAGGGTTGAATCAGAAACGCCAATCAGCTTCGCGGCTTCACCAGACGTGAAACGACGTAGGACCTTCTGAGAAGTCGGTGGGAAGAGTGCTTCGCTCATCGCCTGAAGCTGGGAGCTCAGCAAATCTGCCTGGGTACCGATTGTCTCGTCGACACTCGGCAGGTGATTTCGATGGGACTGAACTGCTGTGCGCACGTTAATTTCTTTCATCACGGATTTTCGGGCCAAAGCACGTATTTTCCGTGACGATACCAATGAACCATTCTCGCGCAAGAGATTATTGGTTAACAAGATGTTAACGCAACCACCAGAAATCCCTGCCAAATTTGGAATCATCTATATGCGCCCGTGGGTTACGTTGCTCTTGAAGCGGGTTAGGCCCAATCACAAAATGCATATCTGGAGGCGTCGTCCACACCTTCATTTGTGCTCGCCGGGCACTTAACCCCGATTCGATGCCAACGCGTAGGTGCAGATCTGCATATAGCCACACGCGATTCGTGATGATTTTTGTTTGCCCGGGTTCGATTCTCGGAGTGGAAGCATGCACATCACAGTCGTTTCACCGGATCATTATGCGCAGCAACAGCCGTTGCTCAGGCAGATGCATCGGCTTCGTGCCAAAGTCTTCGGATCGCGCATGGGATGGGACGTCACCGTTCGAGACGGCGAAGAGCGAGATCGCTACGATACGCTCGATCCATCATATGTATTGGCTGTCAACGATACGGGCAGGGTCGCGGGCTGCGCGCGGCTTTTGCCCGCTACGGGACCGACCATGCTCGCGGAGATGTTTCCGCAGCTGCTTGCGGGCGGCGCACTTGCCGCTCATTCCGCGATGATCGAAAGCTCTCGCTTCTGCGTCGACACCACGCTCGATGCGGGGAGGGGAGGCGGCCAGCTTCACCTCGCAACCTTCACCATGTTTGCCGGCATCGTCGAGTGGTGCATGGCAAACGGCTATAATGAGATCGTGACCGGAACCGACCTCCGCATCGAACGCATCTTCAAGCGGGCCGGTTGGCTGATGACGCGCCTGGGAATACCCACACCCATCGGCGACACGCAAGCGGTCGCCGGAAGTCTGCCTGCGGATCAGGCGAGCTTCGACCGACTGCGGCCCATCGGATATCGCTCGGACTTCGTTTCGACAGCGCTTGCCGCGACACGGAGAGTGGCGTGACCCAGTTACTCTCCCATTCCCGCCTTGTGCGCAAACTCCAGGATGCTCTCGGCGACCGGCTCTGCGTGGCGCTCGACGATGCCAGCGTCGTCGAAATCATGCTCAACCCGGATGGCCGATTGTTCATCGAGCGTCTCGGCCACGGGGTAGCGCCCGCCGGCGAGATGACCTCGGCGGCAGCCGAAGTCATCATCGGCAGTGTCGCCCATGCCTTGCAGTCGGAAGCCGATCACGAGCAGCCAATCATTTCGGGCGAGCTGCCGATTGGCGGACATCGGTTTGAGGGATTGCTTCCGCCTGTCGTCTCTGCACCAACCTTCACCATCCGTCGCCGCGCCTCGCGCCTGATCCCGCTCGACGACTACGTCAAGGCCAAGGTGATGACTGAAGCGCAGGCTTCTGTTCTCAGGAGCGCCATTGCCAACCGCCTGAACATTGTGATCTCCGGCGGCACAGGCTCGGGCAAGACGACGCTTGCCAATGCCGTCATCGCCGAGATCGTTGCGACAGCGCCGGAAGACCGGATGGTGATCCTCGAGGACACGGCCGAGATACAGTGCGCCGCCGAAAATGCCGTCTCGCTCCACACCAGCGATAGCGTGGACATGGCGCGGCTCCTCAAGAGCACTATGCGCCTACGACCAGACCGCATTATCGTCGGCGAAGTCCGCGATGGCGCGGCTCTCACTCTCCTGAAGGCCTGGAACACTGGTCATCCGGGCGGCGTGACGACGGTGCACTCGAACACCGCCATGTCGGCCTTGCGGCGCCTTGAGCAACTGACGTCGGAAGCAAGCCAGCAGCCGATGCACGAAGTGATCGGCGAGGCCGTCGATCTCGTCGTTTCGATCGAGCGAACCGGACGCGGCCGACGCGTGCGCGACGTCATAAATGTCGAAGGTTTCAAAAGCGGAGCCTACCAGACCGAACACTATGCCCAGATCGATGAGGACAGCCATGCAGCCTAAGCAAAATCATACACTCATCGGCGCCGCCGCCATGATGGGATTGATCGTCCTGGCCTCGCCGGCCATCGCTTCGTCCGGCGGTGGCGGACTGCCGTGGGAATCGCCGCTGCAGCAGATCCAGCAGTCGATCACGGGACCCGTAGCTGGGTTTATCGCGCTGGCGGCCGTTGCAATCGCTGGCGGGATGCTGATCTTTGGCGGCGAGCTCAACGATTTCGCGCGGCGGCTTTGCTATATCGCGCTGGTCGGCGGCGTCCTGCTGGGTGCAACCCAGATCGTCGGACTGTTTGGCGCCACCGGTGCGACCATCGGCAGCGTCGAGCCGGCGGCCAAGCCCGTCGCTATCGCACAATCTGCCTTCACTCCGCCGACAGGGGAGGGGGCTCGTGGCTGACACCGGCTCGCGTCTCTCGCGCTCGCGGATCCATCGCGCCCTCTCGCGCCCCAACCTGCTGATGGGCGCCGATCGTGAGCTGGTGCTGCTCAGCGGCCTTGCCGCCATTATCCTGATCTTCGTCGTGCTTACCTGGTATGCGGCAATCTTCGGACTGGCGCTCTGGCTCGTTGCCATCGCCGCGCTACGCATGATGGCTAAGTCTGACCCGCTAATGCGCCGGGTCTATCTCCGGCATGTCTCATACAAATCCTCGTACCGGGCGACCTCGACGCCCTGGCGGCGATATTGAGGTTTTTTAGATGGTAGCCCTCAATCGCTTCCGGCAGTCCGGTCCATCCTTTGCCGATCTCGTCCCCTATGCCGGCCTCGTTGATAACGGCATCATGCTTCTGAAAGACGGAAGCCTGATGGCCGGCTGGTATTTTGCCGGACCGGACAGCGAGAGCTCGACCGACGCCGAGCGCAACGAGGTCAGCCGACAGATCAACGCGATCCTGTCGCGTCTCGGTTCCGGCTGGATGATCCAGGTTGAGGCCGCCCGCGTGCCGACGACCGACTATGCGACGGAAGCCGACTGCTATTTCCCCGACCCTGTCACCCGCGCTATCGATGCGGAGCGTCGGGCGCATTTCGAGCGGGAACGGGGACATTTCGAAAGCCGGCATGCGCTGATTCTGACTTGGCGGCCGCCGGAGCCGCGGCGCTCTGGCTTGACCCGCTATGTCTATGCCGATGCGGGCAGCCGATCTGCCACCTACGCCGAAAGCGCGCTCGACAGTTTCCGGACCTCGATCCGAGAAGTCGAGCAGTATCTCGCCAATGTCGTGACGATCCGGCGTATGGTCACCGAGGAGACGGAGGAGCGAGGCGGATTTCGGGTTGCGCGTTATGACGAGCTTTTCCAGTTCATCCGCTTCTGCGTCACCGGCGAAAACCATCCGGTGCGCTTGCCCGAAATTCCGATGTATCTCGACTGGCTGGTAACGGCCGAACTGCAGCATGGGCTGACTCCGACGATCGAGAACCGCTTTCTCGGTGTGGTCGCAATCGACGGTCTTCCCGCTGAAAGCTGGCCAGGCATTCTCAACTCGCTCGATCTGATGCCGCTTACCTATCGATGGTCGAGCCGTTTCGTGTTTCTCGACGAACAGGAAGCCCGCGTCCGGCTCGAGCGCACCCGCAAGAAGTGGCAGCAGAAGGTTCGGCCCTTTTTCGATCAGCTGTTCCAGACGCAAAGCCGCTCGCTCGATCAGGACGCCATGCTGATGGTGGCGGAATCCGAGGACGCCATAGCGCAAGCCGCTTCGCAGCTAGTCTCTTATGGCTACTACACCCCGGTCATTGTGCTCTTCGATGACGATCCGCTGCGGCTTCAGGAGAAGTGCGAGGCGATCCGCCGTCTGATCCAGGCTGAAGGCTTTGGCGCCCGGATCGAGACGCTCAATGCAACGGATGCCTTCCTCGGCAGTCTGCCAGGCGTCTCCTATGCCAACATCCGCGAGCCGCTGATCAACACTCGTAACCTCGCCGACCTCGTGCCGCTGAACTCCGTCTGGTCCGGCAGCCAGGTCGCGCCATGCCCGTTCTATCCCGCCGGCTCGCCGCCGCTGATGCAGGTTGCCAGCGGCTCGACACCGTTCCGACTGAACCTCCATGTCGACGATGTCGGTCATACACTGATTTTCGGGCCGACAGGGTCCGGCAAGTCGACGCTGCTGGCGCTGATCGCCGCGCAGTTCCGCCGCTACAAGGACGCGCAGCTCTTCGCATTCGACAAAGGGCGATCAATGCTGCCGCTTACGCTGGCCGTCGACGGCGATCACTACGAGATCGGCGGCGATGCAAACGGTAAAGGGGAGGGAAACTCACCGGCGCTCGCCTTTTGCCCCCTTTCGGAACTGTCGACCGACGGCGATCGCGCCTGGGCGTCCGAATGGCTGGAAACGCTGGTCGGCCTGCAGGGTGTGACCGTCACCCCAGATCATCGCAACGCAATCTCGAAGCAGATTGCATTGATGGCGCAGTCGCGTGGCCGGTCGCTGTCGGACTTCGTCAGCGGCGTGCAGATGCGGGAAATCAAGGATGCGCTCCACCATTATACCGTCGACGGGCCGATGGGTCAGCTTCTCGATGCCGAAGAGGACAGCCTGACGCTTGGCGCCTTTCAGTGCTTCGAGGTCGAGGAGCTGATGAGCATGGGCGAGCGCAACCTCGTGCCGGTTCTCACCTATCTGTTTCGTCGGGTCGAGAAGCGGCTGACCGGTGCGCCGAGCCTCATCATCCTCGATGAAGCTTGGCTCATGCTCGGCCACCCACTGTTCCGCGACAAGATCCGAGAATGGCTGAAGGTGCTGCGCAAGGCCAATTGCGCAGTGGTGCTTGCCACCCAGTCGATCTCGGACGCCGAGCGCTCCGGCATCATCGACGTGCTGAAGGAGAGCTGCCCGACCAAAATTTGCCTGCCGAACGGGGCCGCGCGCGAGCCGGGCACCCGCGAATTTTATGAGCGCATCGGCTTCAACGAGCGGCAGATAGAGATCGTCGCGACCGCATTGCCGAAGCGCGAATATTACGTGGCATCGCCAGACGGCCGGCGCCTGTTCGACATGGCGCTCGGCCCGGTCGCGCTCTCCTTTGTCGGCGCCTCTGGCAAGGAAGATCTGAAGCGCATCCGGGCGCTGGTTTCAGAACATGGCGAACACTGGCCGCTTCACTGGCTGGAACAGAGAGGGATTGCCGATGCCGACACCTATCTTCAAGACAACTGATCGGGTCAAGGCGATCGCGACGATCGCTGCTATCGCGTCGATCGTAGCGCCTTCCATTGGATTGGCTGGTGGCGTTACCGGCGAGGCGACCGAGTTCACCCAGATTGCCAACAATACCGAGCTGATCTCGCTGGTCGGCAAATCGGCCGAGCAGGTCAACAACCAGATCAAGCAGATCAATCAGCTGGCCGAGCAGATCCAGAACCAGCTGAAGATCTATGACAACATGCTGCAGAACACCGCACAGCTGCCGGAACATATCTGGGGCCAGGTGGAAGGCGATCTCAAAAAGCTGCAGAGCATTGTCGGACAGGGGCAGGGCATCGCCTTTTCGATGGGCAATATCGACGATCAGCTGAAACAGCGGTTTCAGAGCTATGCCGATATGCAGGCAAACCTGCCGATGCAGGCGAATTTCTCGACCACCTACCAGTCCTGGTCCGACACCAACCGCGATACGATCGCCGGCACGCTGAAGGCGGCGAACCTGACGGCCGACCAGTTTTCCAGTGAGGAGTCCACCATGTCCTCGCTGCGCGGCATGTCGGAGAGCGCCGATGGCCAGATGAAGGCGCTGCAGGTCGGCCATCAGATCGCCGCTCAGGAAGTCGCGCAGATGCAGAAGCTGCGGGGTCTCGTCTCCCAGCAGATGACAATGATGGGCACTTGGTACCAGTCAGAGCAGGCGCAAAAGGATCTGGCGCAGGCGAGACGGGAGAAGTTCTTCAATGCGCCGGAGCATGATATCCGCAGTGGCCAGACTATGGAGCCACGCTGGTGAGCGGGCGTTTGTTCATGGCCCTTGCACTCGCGGGGCTCATCGGCTTTGCCGCTGGCGCAAGCTGGATGAAGTGGCGGATGGCCTCGGTACAGATAACCGGCGGGAACGCCACCCAGCCGTCATCCGACGAGGCACAGCGAGAGCATCGCGAGAAATTCTTCAGCGGTGATCCGGAGCGTGACGTCCGGGGCGGGCAGGAGCTGAAACCACGATGGTAATCGCTCATCCGTCCCGCAAGCTGGAACTTGCCTTCATCGCTATCGGCATTGTTCTCCTGGCCAGCGCCCCGGCGCTCGCCCAGCAGGGACAGGTGCTGACCACACTGGAGAACTCGGTCGCCGCGGCGGTCAAAGGCTGGGAATCACGGATTATCGAAGCGGCCAGATCCCTGTTCTGGATCTTGGCGGGAATCGAGATCGGCATTGCTGCCGTGTGGCTCGCCATCAACGCGGCCTCACTCGATGCCTGGTTTGCCGAACTTGTGCGCCGGATCATGTTCATCGGCCTGTTCGCCTTCATCCTCGATCGCGGCCCGGCTCTTTGCAAGGCGATCGTCGATAGTCTCTACCAGATCGGTGCAGGCGGTGGATCAGCGTCGCCGGCCAACATTTTTGACGCCGGTATCCGGGTCGCGTCCAAAATGTCGGAACAGGCGAAGTTTGGGCTTTGGGAAGACAATGCGTTGGCGATTGCCGCGGTGTTCGCAATGGTCGTCGTTGTCGTCGCCTTCAGTCTCGTCGCCGCGATCTTCGTCGCCGTCATGGTCGAGATGTATGTTGGCCTACTTGCTGGCATGATCATGCTTGGACTTGGCGGCTCGTCCTACACGAAGGATTTCGCCGTTCGATACCTCGTCTACGCCTTTTCCGTCGGCATGAAGCTGATGGCGCTGGTGATGATCTCCAAGATCGGTTCCGACATCCTGCTGGGATTGGCCGAGACGCCATCGACGACGTCAGACCAGTTCATCAACACGCTGGCAATCGCGGGCATTTCGGTCGTCGTCTTCGTCATCGCCATGTATGTGCCGCCGATCATTCAGGGCGTCGTACAGGGCGCCTCCGTCTCCGGTGGCATGGAGGCCATCCGCCATGGCGGACAGGCGGCGTCGTTTGCAGCAGGCGGCGTGGCGCTCGCCGCCGGTGCTGCTGGAGCAGGCTTTGCCGCAGGACAGGCGGCACGCTCGGCGGGATCGTCCATGGCAGGTGCTGCCCTTAGAGGCATGGGCTCCGGGGTCTGGTCCGCAGGCAGTGCGGCGGGATCGGCAGCCAAGGAAAAGGCAATCGGATCGCCCGGCGCCTATGCCGGCTCACTACTCGGCCTTGCCAACGCCAAGCTCGACGACAACCGCAGTGGCTCCGGCCGGAGCGCTCCACCTCTCGAACGCAATGACAAATCTTGAAGAAGGACGGGACAATGGCTGCAAATCGCGCCCCCGATAACCCTTATCTTGCCGCCCGTCAGGAGTGGAGCGAACGCTATGGCTCCTATGTGAAGGCGGCGTCCGCCTGGCGCATCGTCGGTATTACCGGCATGTTGATGGCGGTCGTCGGTTTTTCCTACGCGCTCTATCAGTCGACGCAGGTCAAGCTCGTTCCGTATATCGTCGAAGTCGACAAACTCGGTACGGCCGCGACAGCCGGCTTCCCGCAGCAGATCGAGTATGCGGATCCGCGCGTCGTGCGCGCCACGCTCGGTGGCTTCGTCTCGAACTTCCGCTCGGTGACACCGGATGCGGTGGTGCAGAAGCAATATATTGATCGGACCTACGCCCTGCTCAGGACATCCGATCCAGCGACCGAAAAGGTCAATGCCTGGTATCGCTCCAGTTCGCCCTTTGAGAAGGCGAAGAGTTCGACAGTCGCCATCGAGGTCAACAACATCGTCGCGCTGTCCAACCAGTCCTACCAGATCGACTGGACCGAGTTCGAGCGCGACCGCAAGGGCAAGGAAACCGCGCTTCGTCGCTTCCGTGGCATCGCCACCGTCACACTGACACCGCCCCAGGACGAGGGCGTCATCCGGCTTAACCCGATCGGTCTTTATCTCAAGGACTTCGATTGGACCGCACAGCTTTGAAAGGCATGGCTCCCCATGATCAAGAATTTTTGGACTGGCCGGGCTCACTTGGCCTTGAGCCTGGCTTTGCCCCTCACGTTGTGCCTGATCGCTGGACAGGCCCTGGTTTCGACGGCGGAGGCACAGCAGGTCTCCGCCAATGAGCGCAAGGGCATCGACATTTCCGGTAAATGGCGCGGCACGCGCGGTCTTGTGACCAAGGGCGACGACGGCAAGATCATCTTCCTGTATGGCGAGGTGCAGCCATCCGTTGTCTGCTCGCCGCTGCAGGTCTGCGACATCGAACTGCAGCCGGGCGAGGTCGTGCGCGATGTGCTGGTGGGGGACACTGTCCGCTGGAAGGTGGAACCGGCAACGTCGGGGGCGGCCGGCGGGCAGGCGATCCATCTGATCGTCAAGCCGTCCGAACCGGGTTTGGTGACCTCGATGATCGTCACGACATCGCGACGCACCTACCATATCCAACTCAAATCCCACCCAAATCAGTATATGGCGCGCGTCGGCTTCGAATATCTCGAAGACGTCTCGGCGAAGCTCGCCGATATCAATGCCCGGCTGGAAGCAAGCACTATTCCCGGCGCCAATGTGCCGGCCGAGCAGTTGAGCTTCTCCTATTCGGTTTCCGGCCGCGCCGGCTGGCGGCCGACACGGGTCTACAGCGATGGGCAGAAAACCTACATCCAGTTCCCGCGCCGGATTTCTGGCCAGGATGCACCGGTCCTCTTCGTCGTGTCAGGCGGTCAGAACCGTATCGTCAATTATCGCATGAAGAACGACATGATGATCGTTGACTACAATGTCGACAGAGCCGTCCTGGTCTCCGGCGTTGGGTGGAAGCAGGAAAAGGTGACCATCAGGCGGGGAGGTCGGTGATGCGATCCCCCCATATCTCCACGTCCCGCCAGCTTTTAATCGCGGGTCTCTTCGCCATGCTCCTGTCCGGGTGCCAGACCGACGGACTTGTGGTCAGCGACGCGCCGACGGAGATTTCCGGGCCGGCTGCGAGTGCTATCGCCGGCGATATGGTGAGCCGCCTTGCCGAGCAGATCGGGCCGGGAAAGGCGACCGTGGCTCTAAAGCCGGACGGCTCTCCCTTCGGGCAGGCGCTCGAGGCGGCGCTGAAGGGATGGGGCTATGCCGTAATCACGGATCAAAAGGCTGACCAGAAGGTCGTCCCGCTTGCCTATGTGATCATGCCTTTCGAGGGCCAGGTGCTTGCGCGTCTATCCACGGCGAGTGTCGAGCTCGGACGCGCCTATACCGTCACGGCCACCGGCGCGACGCCGGCAAGCGCGCTGTCCTTGCTGAAGCGCGGGTGAGGGGAGGGGATTATGGTACAATCGCTAAAACTCGGTGGCGCCACTAACGAGGAGGCGCAGTCCGGCATGCGCCGTATCAACCGCCTGCCGATCATCA
>JBKBON010000041.1:0-15199 GCA_046294755.1 Allorhizobium sp.
ACGGCGCCCTTCTTCATGCCGGACAGCATTTCGCGGGTGACGAGCTTGGGGGCAGCAGCGCCGGGAATGAGGACCGCGCCAATGACGAGATCGGCCGAGAAGCATTCCTGCTCCAGCGCGTCGATCGTCGAATAGACGGTGTGGACACGACCGCCGAAGATATCATCGAGCTGGCGCAGGCGTGGCAGCGAACGATCAAGGATCGTGACGTCGGCGCCGAGGCCAACGGCCATCTTGGCGGCATGCAGGCCGACCACGCCACCGCCGATGACGGTGACCTTGGCGGGGAGCACACCCGGCACGCCGCCGAGCAGGATGCCGCGGCCGCCATGGGCCTTCTGCAGTGCCGTCGCACCGGCCTGGATCGCCAGACGACCGGCGACTTCGGACATGGGCGCCAGAAGCGGCAGACCGCCGCGTTCGTCGGTCACGGTTTCATAGGCAACCGCCGTAACGCCGGAGTCTATCAGACCCTTGGTCTGCTCCGGATCCGGCGCCAGATGAAGATAGGTATAGAGGATCTGGCCGTCGCGCAGCTGCACCCATTCGGAAGGCTGCGGCTCCTTGACCTTGACGATCATGTCGGACTTTTCAAACACATCCTTGGCCGAGGCCGCGATCTTCGCGCCAGCGGCGATGTAGGCGTGGTCGTCGGCGCCGATGCCGGCACCCGCACCCGTTTCGATCAGGACATCGTGGCCATGGGCCACATACTCACGCACCGCACCGGGGGTCAGGCCGACACGATATTCATGGTTCTTGATTTCCTTCGGGCAACCGACACGCATCAAGCGTTCCTCTCTTTTATTCGCAGCCGCAGCCGCTTTGTTTCAGATACGGAAATTCAAACATTCTTGGCGCAAAATGTCCTTGCAAAGTGATGGCTGCGGCGCGACAGAATTCGAAGATTATTGCGCTCGAAAACTCGAAAACGGAGAATTCTGCGAATGGCGGAACTGGATGCCATTGATCGTGCCATTCTGAAGGCACTGCAGGAGAATGGCCGCATGACCAATGCGGAGCTTGCCGAAAAGGTGGGCCTGTCACCATCCGCCTGCTCGCGTCGACACGACATGCTGGAAAAATCAGGGGTGATCAGCGGCTATCACGCCCGGCTGTCGCACAAGGCAATCGACTACAAGATGATGGTGATCGTGCACATCTCGCTGTCGGGACAGTTCGCAAAGACGCTCACCGAATTCGAAGCCGCCGTGAAACGCTGTCCCAATGTGCTCGTCTGCTATCTGATGTCGGGCGAATACGACTATATCCTGCGCATCGCCGCGAAGGATCTGGAAGACTATGAGCGGATCCATCGCGACTGGTTGTCGGCGCTGCCGCATGTCGTGAAGATCAACTCAAGCTTTGCCCTGCGCGAGATCATCGAACGTCCCAATGTGGGACTGTAGGCAAACGAAATAACCTTATATGGCGTATTTTAGATATTATTTTTAGCAGAAGACAATTGAGGAGAGCTATGGTCGCTCAACAGTGCGGATAGCCGATGTCCTCTCCTGCGGCAGCAGGGTTCGGGTATCCATTGGACCACAAGGCTTATCCATGGTTTGGCAAGAGCGTCTTACACACTTTTTGATGATCCGCTCTGACCGCCAGGTCCTGGTGGTCTGCGTCTGGGTGACGGTGCTTGCGGTTGCCGTGCCAGTCTGCGTCCTCGGCAGCGTGTTGTGGGCAATCGGTTTGGTCCAAGCAAGCCCGACCATTGCCCTCATGTACCTGGCGCCAGCGGCACTTATCCCATTGTTGATTGCGGCGCCGCTTTCCCTTTTTCTCGCCAGCGTTCTGCGACTTCTTACTGTCACGATAGAGCGGCTGGACAGCCATATCCGCCTGGATTCGCTCACCGGCGTGCTGACGCGTTCCTATTTCATGGCAAGTCTGCGAGAGGCATCGTCTGCGGGCGGCAGTTTTTTGATGATTGATGCCGACAAGTTCAAGGCCATCAACGATACCTTTGGCCATGACGTGGGCGATGCTGCGTTAAAATGCCTTGCCGATGTCCTGATGGCCAGCCTGCCAAAGTCAGCGCTGATCGGGCGGCTGGGAGGTGAGGAGTTTGGGGTCTTTCTGCCCGGCCAATCCCAGTCGTCCGCAGCCGAGACGGCATGGGTTGCCTGCTCTGCGGTTCGTGAGCGGGGACGCATGATTGCCGGGGAAGCGGTCCAACTGACGGTCAGTATCGGGATCTGCGAACACAATGGCGGCAGGCTCATGGAGCAGACGATGAAGTCGGCCGATTCTGCGCTCTACCTGGCAAAACGAAGCGGCCGCGATCGGGTCGTCGTCAGCGATCCACCGCCGGGCTACGGCTCGCAGAAGCCGGACTCTTCGACCACTATTGATGAACTTGCTTGGCCGAGCACCACCGTTCAGTGACGGCTCAACTAAAAGATATACGAGGGAAGCATGAGCACAAATATCGACATGGATGTTCGCAAATCTCCGCGTAGCCGTTGCCGGCTCGACAGCAAGATCCGCTATTTCAAGCAGGAAGCCGATGCGCGAGTGATCAATATCTCCCGCACCGGGCTGGCCCTTGAACTGGCAAGCAAGTTGAATGCCGCCGCCGGTAGCCAGGTGGTCATCGAGAATGAAGATATCGGGCATCTCGAAGGCGTGGTGCGTTGGAACTATGGCGGTCGGATCGGCATCATGTTTCGGCCAAACAGCAACTCGATCGCCAAGGTTGCTGCCTATTTCCGTAACTTTCATCAGGAAATAAGGCCCGTATTGAGGGGCTAAGGGCCTGCAGACATCAGGGCTGTCGACAGACACGCCCCATCGGCAAAACAGCCGAACTCTCCTGCGGGATCGCTCACATCCGGTTGACATGGCCAGATGCCTTCGAAGCGGCTGGCCATGATTTGATATGTTTCGTGTGCTACCCCGACACTGGTCATCTTCAGTGTTCGATCCCGATGGTACAGGGCTGGCCTGTGGGCCGCGATTGAAAAGCCCCCCCCGGAGCAGTCGCGCAGATCACCGCCTATTTTCCCAACGTCCACCGCGACCCGTGAAAGCTGATCCCGAGCTAGATCAAGCCACGGCAACGTCTCACCCCTGTCATTTTACAGGTGCATGCATCGCGAAAGCGACTTACGCTTCGTCGTTTTCAGCACCAGTTGACCGTGAGGCCCTCATGCCGTCTTTGCTCAATCTTCACCCCATCTCTCGCCGCTCGTTCCTTAGCGGCATCGCCGCCTCGGCGGCGCTCGTCACGCTCCACCCCTTCGCCGCTCGCGCCAATGGCAATCAGGCGCATTTGCGGCTGATGGAGACCACGGACATCCACGTCAACGTGATGCCCTACGACTACTACGCCGACAAGCCGAACGACACGATGGGGCTTTCGCGCACGGCAAGCCTGATCGACGCGATCCGCGCCGAGGCCGGCAACTCGATGCTGATCGACAATGGCGACTTCCTGCAGGGCAATCCGATGGGCGACTACATGGCCTATCAGAAGGGGATGAAGCCCGGTGACGTGCATCCTGTCATCAAGGCGATGAACGTGCTCGGCTATGATTGCGGCACACTTGGCAATCACGAGTTCAACTACGGCCTGGACTTCATGTTCAATACGCTGGCCGGCGCCCAGTTTCCCTTCGTCTGCGCAAACCTGACCAAGGGGCAACTCGCCTCCGATGCGAAGCAGGATCCGCTTTACTTCAAGCCCTACCACATCATCGAAAAGCAGATCCGCGACGGATCCGGGGCCACCAGCCCGATCAAGGTCGGCTTCATCGGCTTCGTGCCGCCGCAGATCATGCTTTGGGACGCGAAGAACCTCGAGGGCAAGGCGATGACGCGCGACATCCTGCAGGCGGCACGCGTCTGGGTGCCACAGATGAAGGAGGACGGCGCCGATATCGTGATTGCGCTTTCTCATTCCGGCATCGACGGACACGGCGAGAGCGAAGGCATGGAAAACGCCTCGCTCTATCTCGCCGGTGTCGAGGGCATCGACGCGATCTTCACCGGCCACCAGCATCTGGTCTTCCCGGGCCCCAAGGACTTTGAGGACGTACCCGGTGCGGATGCCGTGAAAGGCACTCTGCTCGGCAAGCCTGCGGTCATGGCCGGTTTCTGGGGCTCGCATATGGGCCTGATCGACCTGCTGCTCGAAAAGGACGGGTCGAGCTGGAAGATCGTCGACTTCACCTGCGAGGCACGGCCGATCTACCATCGTGACGACAATCGCAAAGTCGTGGCGGACGTGAAGGACAAGCCGGAGGTCGTCGCCTCGGTCGCTGCCGAGCATCAGGCGACGCTCGACTATGTCCGCACGCCCGTCGGCAAGACGTCGGCACCGCTCTACTCCTATTTCGCCCTGGTGGCCGATGATCCCTCGATCCAGATCGTCTCGATCGCCCAGTCCTGGTACATCAGGCAAATGCTGAAAGACGGGCCGCACAAGGACCTGCCCGTCCTGTCTGCTGCCGCCCCGTTCAAGGCCGGCGGCCGCGGCGGCCCGGACTATTTCACCGACGTGCCCGCCGGCGATATCGCGATCAAGAATGTCGCCGACCTCTATCTCTATCCGAACACCATCCAGGCGGTGGCGATCACCGGCGAGCAGGTAAAGAACTGGCTCGAGATGTCGGCCGGGATCTTCAACCAGATCAAGAAGGGCGCGAAGGATGCGGCCCTCATCAATGCGGACTTCCCGTCCTACAATTACGATGTCATCGATGGCGTCACCTATCAGATCGATCTCACCAAGCCCGCCCGCTACGACAAGGACGGCGTTGTCGTGCATCCGGAATCGAGCCGCATCGTCAACCTGCAGTTCGAGGGCAAGCCGATCGATCCGGGCCAGACCTTCGCGGTTGCGACCAACAACTACCGCGCTGGCGGCGGCGGCAAGTTCCCGGAGATCGCCTCCGACAAGGTGATCTTCGTCGGCCCCGACACCAACCGCGACATCATCGTCCGCTACATCGTCGATCAGGGCACGATCAATCCGTCCGCCGACGGCAACTGGTCCTTTGCCCCGATCGGCGACACCACCGTCACCTTCGAGACCGGCCCGAAGGCGCGCGAGCATCTGGCTGGCTTCACCGGCGCGAAAATCGAGGATGCTGGCGAAGGTGCAGATGGTTTCGCCAGGTTCCGCCTGACGATCTGATCAGGGGCTACGAGCAACAGGCGTGGAATCGATTCAAGCAGTTGAATCGATTCCTTAAACCGCCTTCGCAAGCAGCGGCGCTGCTTCGGCGGGGCAGTTCGACAGCTGTTCCTCGAAGGCCCGGATCAGCCAGGTGCCGGCCGGCCCGGGCGGATTGTCGGTGCGCCGGATGGCGTAGAGATTGTAGGATCCCTGTTCATAGGCGGGCAGGTCGAGATGCACGATCCGGCCCTTCGCGAGGTCCTCGCGGATGATCGAGGCCGGCAATCCGCCCCAGCCGAGGCCGCCGCGGATCAGTTGGTGCTTCGTTGCCATGTCGCTCACGCGCCAGGTCTTGAAGGACAGGACGTTGAAGTCCCTGCCCGAGGTCAGATCGGAGGCGTCGCTCACGACGATCTGCGTCTCCTCGCGCACATCCTGCAGCGACAGCGTGCCCCGGCGCTGCGCCAAGGGATGGTCGGCTGCGGCTGCCGGCAGCAGGAAATTGTGCCCAATGCGGTCGACGATCAAGGTATCGTCCTGACGGGTCGGCGCGCCGCCGATGCCGATCGTTGCCCTGCCGCTCATCACCAGCTCGACCAACCGGCCGAGCTCACCCACTTCCAGCCGCAGCGAAACCGAGGGAAACTGCCGCTGGAAGTCGCGCAGCACCGCCAGCAGGGCTCCCGTCGGCACAAGCACGCTGATGGCGATCGACAGCTCGGCCTCGAGGCCCTGATGCATGCTGCGGACCTTGGCCCGCATCACCTGCAGGTCACCCACGATCCGGCGGGCATCGGTCAGCATCGCCCGGCCCTCCTCGGTCAGCCGTGGCTGGCGCGTACCGGTCCGTTCGAAAAGCGAGACGCCGAGCTGGCTTTCGAGATTGCCGATCGTGTAGCTCACCACCGACTGAGCCCGGTTCAGCTGCCGTGCCGCAGCAGAAAAGCTGCCGGCATCGGCAACGGCGAGAAAGACCTGCAGCTGGTCGAGTGTGGGGTTGGCATCCATGGCGCTCGGGCATCCATCCAGTTATTCGATATGATCGATCTAGATTATCACAGTTTTATCGATGCGTGCTCGGGCATAGATGCATGGCAGGCCTGCTCCCAAGGGCCCTCCAACATCCGAGGTACTGCAAATGTCTTCCATCCTTCTCGTCACCTCCAGCCCGCGCGGCTCCGAATCCCTCTCCAACGCGATCGCCACCGACCTCGCCGAGAAGTTCGCCGGTGAAACCGGCACGCTGGTTCGCCGTGACCTCGTCGAAACCCAGCTCGACCATGTCGACGGCACCTTCACCGCTGCCATCCGCAAGCCGGCCGACGCCCGCACCGCCGAAGAGGCCGAGGCTGTCGCCCTCTCCGACAAGCTCGTCGCAGAGCTGATGGCCGCCGACACCATCGTCATCGGCACCGGCCTCATCAACTTCAACATCTATTCGTCGCTCAAGAGCTGGATCGACCACATCGCCCGCGCCGGCCTCACCTTCAGCTACACCGAGAACGGCCCGGTCGGTCTCGCCAAGGGCAAGAAGGCCTATCTCGTGCTCGCCGCCGGCGGTATCTACTCCTCCGGCCCCGGCGCGCCCATGAACCATGCCGAGCCCTACCTCAAGACGGTTCTCGGCTTCATGGGCATCGAGCTGGTCGAGACGGTCTATGTCGAAGGCGTCGCCTATGGTCCGGAAGCCGCCGAAAAGGCCGTTGCCTCCGCCAAGGCCAAGGTCGAAGAACTCGCCCGCGCCGCCTGATCGTTCGCTTGAACAACGGAAGCGCGACTTGGCGGTCGCGCTTCCCACGGTTCACCAGCCGCAGCCGGGCTATCAACCACCGGCAGCGAGCAATGCGGGGCTTTGGGCCTCGATTTGAACCAGTCGTTTCTCGCTATGGGTGCCCAGCCGGGCAATCTTCTTCAATTCTGCAACGACATTGTCGACCACGGCGCGCGCGACGCCGCCAAGCGGCTGTGGCCTGCCCAACAGATAGCCCTGCAATTCGTCACAGCCGGCGGCGCTCAGATAGCGGGCCTGCTCGACCGTCTCCACGCCTTCCGCCACCACCCGCATACCTAGACCGTTGCCGAGGTCGATGATCGTGCGGACGATGGCGTCAGCGCTTTCTTCCGTGCCGAGTGCCGAGACGAAGCTGCGGTCGATCTTGATCACGTCGAAGGGGTAGCGGCTCAGATAGCTGAGCGACGAATAGCCCGTGCCGAAATCATCGAGCGCGATCCTGAGACCCAGCGTCTTCAAGTGCCCCAGAATCAGGCGCGCCCGCTGGTCGTCGTCGATCAGCACGCTCTCCGTTATTTCCAGTTCAAGCTGATGCGCCGAAACACCGGAGTCAGTCAGAGTGGCTTCAACCGTGTCCAGGAACTGCGGATGGCGAAACTGGACCGGTGAAACATTCACACTGAGGTGCAGGTGCTCGGGGAGCGCCTTTGCCAGCCGGCAGGCCTCGGCGAGAACCCATTCCCCGAGATCGATGATCTTGCCTGAAACCTCTGCGACCGGGATGAAATCGCCCGGCTGCACCATGCCACGTTCCGGATGGTTCCACCTGACGAGTGCCTCGTAACCGACAACGGCACCGTCGCGCGCGGCGACCCGCGGCTGGAGATAGAGTTCGAACTCGCTACGCTCCAGGCCGCGCTCGATATCGGCCTCCAAGGCGCGGCGCTTCTCGATCAACTCGTTCATGCCCTTGCGATACGACCGGAAGGTGTTCCGACCGGATTTCTTGGCATGATAAAGGGCCACGTCGGCCCGGCCGATCAGTTCGTCCAGCACATCCGCATGCTCGGGACAGAGGGCGCCGCCGACGCTGATGCCACATTTGATGCGCTCGCCCTGCCCCGTGTCAAAAGGCTGGCGGAAGGCTTCAATCAGACGGCGGCTGACATCCTCGATCTGCGCCTCGAAATGGCAATTGCCGAGAATCACCGCGAATTCGTCACCACCGAGGCGGGCTGCCATGTCCGATGGACCGATGATCGCGCTCAGACGCCGTGCTGTCTCGCGAATAACCTCGTCGCCGGCCGGATGGCCGTAGAGGTCGTTCACATCCTTGAAATGATCGAGGTCAACCAGCAATACACCGCAGCCCCATCCCTTGTTGGCCTGGGCGACGTGAGTGGCCAGTGTCTCGGTAAAGAGAGCCCGGTTGGCGAGCCCGGTCAGCGGGTCGTGCTCGGCCAGATGGCGCATGCGACCCTCCACAGCCTTTCGCTCACGCAGATCGACCAGGCAACTGATGCGAATGTGGCGGCCACGGTATTCGATATTGCGGCCGCGCGCCTCAATCGGGATCGCCGTCCCGTCCTGGCGCACGATCTGAAATTCCCGCGACATGTCGGGCGCGGGGTTCGGATCATCGATGAGAAGCCGACGACCCGCCTCATCGACGATGTCGAGGATCGAGGTCCCGACAAGATCCTTCATTGATCGACCGGCCAGCACCTCGAACTGCTCGTTTCCATCGATGATCATGCAGTTCTCGTGCATGACGATCGCCTCGAACGTGGCATTGGCAAGCGCGGTTACCCGGTCTGCCTCCTCCTGGTCGCGGATCTGCGCCTCCAGCGCACTACGGCCACGCTCCTGCTGCTGGATGTTGTCCATCAGGCTGTTAAAGAGCCGCGTTAGTTTTTCGGCCTCGTCACCCGGATCAACCGCCAGACGATCGTCGAGATCCGCATTTCCGGAAACCAGCTTCGACAGCGCGTCCTCGACATGACCGACGCCCAGCCGGGTTCCGTGTTCAGCAACATTGAGACCGATATCCTCGACTTCCGGCGTGACACGGATCGGCACGAACCTGTCGAGCGTCCAGAAGAACGCATAACCGAGACCGAAGGCCCAGTAGAAGTTGAGCGCCGAACCGAAAATCTGGATGTAGAGCTGATCGAAGCGACTGCCCGCGGGCAGGTTCTCGACCGGTGCGAGAAGTGCGAGCGCCACGGTACCAGCGACGCCGGCGAAAGCATGCGCGCCCACGGCACCAACGGCGTCGTCGACCTTCAGCTTTTCCTCGACATACTGATTGCCGTAGAGCGCCACGAGCGAGCCCAGTGCACCGATCAGCAGGGCGCCGCCGGGCTGAAGGATATGGCAGCCGGCCGTGACAGCGACCAGAGCACCAACCATCCCGCACAGGGCCTTTTCAGGCAGCACCACACCATCCTGCTTCACACCGATGACATAGCCGAGGCAGGTTCCCATACCGCCGGCCAGCACCGTATTCAGGATGATCGGAGCGACATCGGCATTGGCCGCCAGAGTAGAGCCACCATTGAAGCCGATCCAGCCGAAGAACAGGATGAGGCCCCCGGTTGTCGACAGCACCGGGTTATTCCCAGCTATGCGGACGGGCCGGCCGTCATTGTCAAACCGCCCTCGCCGCGCGCCGATCACAAGGCAGGCCGCCAGGGCAATCCAGCCACCGGTGGCGTGGACGACGGTCGAGCCGGCGAAGTCGACAAAACCGAGATTGGCAAGGAAAGCACCGGAATTGGGACCAATCGCCGTGCCCCAGACCCAGTGTACGAAAATCGGATAGATCAGCGTCGACAGGACAATCGAACCGAGGACATAGGCCGAGAGCGTCATCCGCTCGGCAATGGCACCGGAGACGATGGTGGCAGCCGTGCCGCAGAACATCACCTGGAAGACGAAGAAGCCGGCGAGCCAGCTATCGAGATCCTGCAAGAGGAAGTAACCAGTGTCGAAACCAACCGGGATCACACCCGAGGTACCGAAGGCGAGCATGAATCCGACGGCAGCAAAGCCGACCACGCCAAAGACGAAATCGAGCAGGTTCTTCTGCGCGACGTTGATCGAATTCTTGGAGCGCACCATCCCGGCTTCGAGAAGCAGGAAGCCCACCTGCATCATCATCACCATGCCGGCGGCGGCCATTAGCCAGGCGAGATCGGCGGAAGCCTTGGCAACTTGCGCTGCCTTGGCAGCGGAGACCTCTTCGGCGGCCAATGTCGGATCCGCCACGAACAGGGCAGCGCCGACCAACAGCAAAGCAAAACGACGGTAATGGGAAATGCAGTACGCAATATTCACTTGTACGACCCGAGCAATATCTCGGCGTCAGTGTTGCGCTGCACCATTAACAATCGGTGACCGCAAAGAACCAATTCTTCGCGGTAATCCGATAAAGGTCAGACGATTCGCGTTTCTTCCCCATCCGCGAAGAGCGACGGGCCGTTCTGATCAATGATCTGCTGCGCCTTGCGGAAGGTGCAGTCGACCGCGTCATCGACCGACGTGAAGACATCGGCCCGAATAAACTTGCGTTCGAGAACGCGGCCATCCACCGTCTTTTCGATCCGCCCCGCCAGTCGCAACTGGCTGCCTTCGCGTATCGGTTCGGCATGAATGACGCAGTCCTTATAGGTCTGCGGCTCGGCCATCGGCTTGGCAGCGCTCGCGGAAGAGGCTCCACCGGTGAAAATTGAGAGAATGCTGGACAGGATCGACATAGTTTTCCCCTAGCACAGGCAGAGCCCACGAGGAAGAGCGCGGGACGTGGCTTTCCGTGGCGGATCAGAGTGCTAAGTTCGGCGGGGTCGGAGGGACCGGGGGGATATGGGGATGCGGACCGTCATGGGCCTTGTGCTTGTTGTCATCACTGTCGCGGTCGTGGCCCTCGTGGCGCTCTACAGGATGCCACCAGAACTTGCGCTGGAGCGCGAGGCGAGGATCGCGACAGGGGCGGAAGCGCTCGAGGCACATATCGCGGCCGAAGAGGCCACTGTCGGCGCCATTCGGGAAGGCCTCGCCAAACAGATTGTCTGGGCGAACCCAGCCGAACGCCAGAAGACGGCGATATCGGTCATCTACGTCCACGGTTTCTCGGCATCCGCTGCCGAGGTTCGTCCCCTCCCCGATCTTGTAGCGCAAGGGCTTGGCGCCAATCTCTTCTTCACGCGCCTTGCGGGCCACGGCCTCAATGACCCCGACGCCCTGGGCCTGGTGACCATCGAGGACTGGGCGGACGACATTGGCGAGGCTCTGGCGGTGGGAAAGCTGCTCGGCGATCAGGTCGTGGTCATCTCGACCTCCACCGGCGCGTCGCTCGTCACCTGGGCACTCGGACGTCCAGCCCTTGCCGACAGGGTCGCGGCATCCGTCTTCCTCTCGCCGAACTACGGGGTGCAGGCGTCCGGCAGTTTCCTGCTGACCGGCCCCTTTGGATCGCAGATCGCGCGACTGCTTATCGGCGAGAGACGCGGCTTCGAGCCGATCAGCCCGCTCAACGCGCATAACTGGACAACCGACTATCCGGTGGAAGCGCTGATACCGATGGCCCAATCCGTGCGGCTCGCAACCCATACGCCCGTCGAGCAGATCCGCATCCCCGCGCTCTTCATCCAGTCCGCAGACGACAAGGTGGTTCGGCCGGACCGGACAGCCGCGCTTGCCAGCCGCTGGGGCGGCCACTATGCCCTGATCGATCCCGGTCCCACGGGCGATGCCAACAACCACGTGATCGCCGGCGATACCTATTCGCCCCAGACCACCGAACCGATCGCGCGAACGATCCTCGACTGGCTCGGCGAGCAAGGCATCAGATGATCAGGTTGGCAAGGATCTCGTTTTCGGTGATGTCCTCGAAGCCGAGCCCCGCCTGATCGAAACGATCAAACAGTTCGGCGAAATTCTCTCGCTTGCCCGTCTCGATGCCGATCAGGATCGAGCCGAAATTGCGCGCCGATTTCTTCAGATATTCAAAGCGCGCGATGTCGTCCTCGGGCCCGAGCAGGTTGAGGAAATCCCGCAGAGCTCCCGGACGCTGCGGCAGGCGCAGGATGAAGTATTTCTTCAGGCCCGCGTAGCGCATGGCCCGCTCCTTGACATCGGGCAGGCGTTCGAAATCGAAATTGCCACCGGAGACGACGGCAACGATCGTGCGGCCGCTCAAGGCCACCCGCGGCAGAAGATCAAGGGCTGCAAGCGCCAGCGCGCCGGCCGGCTCCAGCACCACACCCTCGACATTCAGCATGTCGGTCATGGTCACGCAGATCGCGTTCTCCGGCACGATCAGCACCTGGTCCGGACGGAAGCCCTTCAGCGCCTCGAAATTGTGGTCGCCGATCCGGGCAACGGCCGCACCATCGACGAAATTGTCGACCTTGGGCAACGTCACCACCTTACCGGCTTCGAGGCTCTTCTTCAGGCTCGGGGCACCGGCCGGCTCGCAGAAGATCATCGCTTCCGGCGAGACGCGATCGGCCATGTAGCCGGTCATGCCCGAGGACAGTCCGCCACCGCCGACCGGCATCACGACGAGATCAGGCGTCACGCCTTCCGGCAATTGCTGTAGCACTTCGGCTGCGACCGTCGCCTGCCCCTCGATGATGTCAGGATGATCGAAGGGCGGCACCATGTAGCCGCCGATCGCTTCCACATGCTCACGGGCCGCCGCATAGCACTGGTCAAAGATATCGCCGATCAGGCGGATGGTGATGAATTCCCCGCCGAAGATACGGGTCTTGTCGATCTTTTGCTGCGGTGTCGTCACGGGCATGAAGACGACCCCCTGCACGCCGAAATGGCGGCAGACATAGGCGAAGCCCTGGGCGTGGTTGCCGGCGGACGCGCAGACGAAGGTGGTGCCGGAAGGGCTGTCGGCGACAATCTTGCGGAAGAAGTTGAAGGCACCGCGGATCTTGTAGGATCGAACCGGGGTCAGATCCTCGCGCTTCAGATAGACATTGGCGCCGTAGCGGGCGCTCAAGTGCTCGTTGAGCTGCAGCGGTGTTTCCGGAAAGAGGCCACGCATCGCCTCCAGCGCTTCGTCGACTTGACTGGGGCTCACGTCGCCCTCCGTTGAATTTTTGACCGAGCCCCGCTATGGCATAGACATCGGGCAGAGACAAAGCCTCTTTGCAGTGCAACAGACGGAAGTCGTTCCTTGAATACCAATCTGCTCCGCTCCGTCGTCCACATCGCCGCACTCTGCGGCCTCTATCTGTCCACGGCCATGCTGATCCCGGCGATGGTCGATCTCTATTACGGCGACCCCCACTGGTCCGTCTTCACCGTCTCCGCAGCCATGGTCGGCGGTCTTTCCGTCACGGCTGCGATGGCAACACGGGGACCGCCGCCGGCTTTTTCCAAGCGCATGGGCTTTCTGCTGGTCAATGTGCTCTGGGCTGCCTTCTCTCTTGTCGGCGCGATCCCGATCTATTTCTCTCAGCTTGATCTGAGTTTTGCCCAGGCGCTGTTCGAATCGGTCTCGGCCATCACCACCACCGGCTCGACCGTTCTCGTAGGGCTCGACGACATGGCACCGGGGCTGCTCGTCTGGCGCTCGCTTCTGCAATGGCTGGGGGGCATCGGGATCGTGGCGCTCGGGCTGTTCGTTCTGCCGTTCCTGCGGGTGGGTGGCGTCTCCTTCTTCAAGATGGAATCGTCCGATATCGGCGACAAACCATTCGCCCGCATCGCGACCTTCACACGTGCCTTCGTCGCGATCTATGTGGCGATCACCCTCATCTGCATGATTGCCTACGACGTTTTCGGCATGAGCCATTTCGATGCGTTCAACCACGCGCTGACAACGATTGCCACCGGCGGCTTTTCCACCCATGACGCGTCCTTCGGCTATTTCGACAGCAACGCCCTGCGCCTGATCGGCACGATCTTCATGACGCTGTGCAGCCTGCCCTTCTCGATCCTGATCGTCTTCTTCATCAAGGGCCGTCTGGATGCGCTGCGCGACCCGCAGATCCTCGTTTTCCTCGGCTATCTCGGCGCCTTCGCGATCACAGCGGCACTCTACAATCACCTGCGAAACGGCATCGAGTTGCCACTCGCCCTGTCGCATTCCTTCTTCAACTTCGCCTCGATCCTGTCGACCACCGGTTATGCCAGCCAGGACTACACGCTCTGGGGACCGTTTGCGGTTGCGGCCGCCTTCTTTGCCACCTTCATGGGCGGCTGCTCCGGCTCGACGGCCGGCGGCATCAAGGCCTATCGCTTCGTCATCCTGTTCAACATCATCATGAACGGACTGAAGAAGCTGATCTATCCGAATGCCGTCTATTCGGTCCGCTATGGCAACCAGATCGTTGACGCCGACACGCAGCGCGCGGTCTTCCTGTTCTTCAGTGCCTACATGTTCATCTGGGTGATCGGCAGCCTTGCCATGGCGCTCGCCGGATATGAATTCTCCACGGCAGTCTCTGCGGTGATCACGGCACTTTCGAATGTCGGTCCGGGCATCGGCGCGCTGATTGGCCCGGCAGGCAACTTTGCCACCATGCACGATCCTGAGCTTTACATCCTGTCGCTTCTCATGCTGCTCGGCCGTCTGGAAGTGCTGACCGTGATGGTGCTGCTCGTGCCGATGTTCTGGCGCTCCTAGTCTCCGCTCTTCGTGATCCCGGATCGGGCTGCGGGTGCTTGACGCGCCGTCCCGCTTTTTCTCACACTCCCCTCATGAATTACGGGGAGAATCACGTGCAGCTGAAACACACCGGACCGGCCAATGGGTTCAAGGCCGCGCTGATCGGGTCCCTCATGATCTCGGCACCGGCCACGGCCGGCCCGCTTCTCGACGCGGCGATCGAGGCGGAGCGGCTGGCGGCGCAGAACGATCCGCGCGGCGCCTTCGAGGTGATCCGCTCAGGCGTGGCCGCCTTTGCCCAGACCCTGCCGCTTTCCGTCTCCCGCGCGGTCTTCGTCACAGAAGTCCCCACGGCTTACCGCGCCTATACGCCGAAACCGGAACCGGTCTTCTTCACCGGCGAGAAGCTCGTAACCTATGTCGAGGTGACGGGTCTCAAATGGCAGCCGGCTTCGGACCAACAGCGTCAGTCGCATTTCACCGTTGATCTCGAACTGACAGATGACAAGGGCAAGACACTGGCGCTGCAGAAGGAGTTCGGCAACTTCACCTTCACCAGCCTCACCGACGCGGTCGAGGTCTATACTCACCTCACGCTCGACATCACAGGTGCGAAACCCGGTGCCTATGTGTTGCGCTATACGGTCAACGATGTGATTGCCGAGCGCTCCACACCCTTCGAGCTGCCGTTTACGCTGAAAGACAAGGG
>JBKBON010000042.1:0-14455 GCA_046294755.1 Allorhizobium sp.
TCGAAAACCGCAGTCCGGAGGGATCCGGAGCGCGAGTTGTGGTCACCTGGCCACGCGAATACATGGAATTGGACACGTCGTTATGACTTTACCTGTGCGATCTTCGCACGCATAAGCTCGACAGCGGACTTTTCGAACAGTCGCAGGAACAAGACGATGGCAGATGCAACATCACAGGTCGGAAAAAGCGCTGCGGGCGCGCAGCAAACGGGCAGCCATGATCTCGGCCCTGACCCTTCACTGCTGATCGTTGACGACGACGCCCCATTCCTGCGTCGTCTTGCAAGAGCAATGGAAAGCCGCGGTTTCGTGGTAGAGCTTGCTGGGTCGGTGGCGGAAGGCATTGCCAAGGCGAAGGAAGCCGCGCCCGCCTATGCCGTGGTCGATCTCAGGCTCGGCGACGGGACTGGACTGGACGTAATCGAAGCGATCAGGGAACGCCGCTCGGATACGCGGATCATCGTGCTGACCGGTTACGGAAACATCGCGACGGCTGTTACCGCCGTGAAGCTCGGTGCACTCGACTATCTGGCGAAACCCGCCGATGCGGACGACGTGTATCTGGCGCTTACCCAACGCCCAGGTGAAAAGGCGGAGATCCCGGAGAACCCGATGTCGGCCGACCGGATCCGCTGGGAGCATATCCAGCGGGTTTACGAGAGCTGCGAGAGGAATGTTTCGGAAACCGCACGGCGGCTGAACATGCACCGCCGCACGCTACAGCGTATCTTGGCAAAACGCGCGCCGAAGTAATCAGACAGATGACTTGAGCTGTGCCGCCCATTCGGCAGCCATGAGCCTTTGAGCGGCAGCTCTAGAAAAATCCAGCGTCACGGATTTGCGCGTCGCGGGGGCAAGCCGATGTTCCGGCGCATCCCGCAGCAGGTGACCCGCGTATCCGTCCGAAAGGAACAGGCCGCAGTCTTCGGGGAAAATCTCGATCGGCACACCGGCATGCGTGGCGAAGAAAAGACGGTCGCAGTATCGGCGATAGTCCGGCCACTTCCTGTCGACCCTGAAGTCCTCGATCGAAGACTTTATTTCGATGATCCAGACCTCACCTTTTTCAGACAGTGCGATCAGGTCGGCCCTGCGACCATTGGAGAGCGTGAGCTCGGGTAGAACAGCGAATCGCATCTCCGAAAGCAGGATCTGCACGCCGCGGCGAATCATTAAGGCGCGGTCGGACTGACGCCCGTCGATTAAGGGGTTATTTACCGCAACGGAGACTAAGGTCATGGATAACTCCGCTCCGCGCGCTCTAGTTTGTTGCAAAAAAGCAATGCGGAGTCATTTTGCATCGCCGAAAACATTCGGCGGAAGTACGGCACTTGCGTCGCCGAGATTAATTCAAAATAAACCATAATCAAAGATGGTCGCAGAACCGTCTCCCCACCATCACCTATGAGCCTCCTTATGCGCTTACGCAATATATTGACGTCGCTCGGCCTGATCATGTCGCTAGGCCTTTCGGGCTGCACCACCACGACTGGCGACCAGGCCGAAGTGGCCGAAGCGACCAAGGTCCAGATTTTCAGTGACTCCTACGGCTCGGTTACGGACGCCGGCTACGCTCTTCCCGCCATTCCGATCCAGAAGATCGACAAGAAGTTTCATCGACAAATTGTCGATTATGCGACCAAGGAAAAGCCGGGCACGATCGTCGTGAACACGCGCGAGCGCTTCCTCTACTACGTTCTGCCGCGCGGCAAGGCCGTTCGCTACGGCATCGGCGTCGGCAAGCAGGGTTTTGCCTGGGAAGGCGAAGCCTATATTGCCTGGAAGCAGGCATGGCCGACCTGGCATCCGCCGAAGGAAATGGCGGAGCGCAAGCCTGAAGTGGCCAAATATGTCGAGAAGGGCATGGACCCGGGTCTGCGCAACCCGCTCGGCGCCCGCGCCATGTATCTCTTCAACGAAAAGGGTCAGGACACGCTGTTCCGCCTGCACGGCACGCCGGAATGGGCATCGATCGGCACGGCAGCTTCCTCTGGCTGCATCCGTTTGATGAACCAGGACGTGATCGACCTCTACAATCGCGTCAAGCCGGGCCGGAATACCAAGGTGGTCGTTCAGCAGTAAGCTGCCGACATAAGCCTAGAAAGAAAGACCCGCCGGATCGCTCCGGCGGGTCTTCTCGTTAAGGGGATTGCTTCATGTGCCGCCACCGATTCAGGCGGCAGCCCTGGCCTTGAGTTCTATACGACGGCGATGGAGAACGGGCTCCGTATAGCCATTGGGCTGCTCCCTCCCCTTCAGGACTAGATCCAGAGCGGCCTTGAAGGCGATGGACGCGTCATAATCGCGGGCCATGGGGACATAGAGCGGGTCAGAGGCATTCTGTCCGTCGACGACGACAGCCATGCGCTTCATTGTCTCGACAACCTGATCTTCCGATACCACGCCATGATGCAGCCAGTTGGCCATGTGCTGGGCGGAAATCCGCAAGGTCGCCCGGTCCTCCATCAGACCGACATTATTGATATCAGGTACCTTGGAGCAGCCGACGCCCTGGTCGATCCAGCGGACGACATAACCAAGGATACCCTGAGCATTGTTATCCAGCTCACGCTGGATTTCTTCCGGCGTCCAGTTCGGTCGAGTAGCGACTGGCACGGAGAGGATATCCGCGAGCTTGGCGCGTGGGCGGGATGTCAGGCCCTTCTGCACCTCTGCAACATTGACGCTGTGATAATGCGTGGCGTGCAGGGTCGCAGCGGTCGGCGACGGAACCCAGGCGGTATTGGCACCGGCCTTGGGATGGGCAATCTTCTGCTCCAGCATGGCAGCCATCAGATCCGGCATTGCCCACATGCCCTTGCCAATCTGGGCGTGGCCCGACAGGCCGCATTCCAGTCCGATGTCAACGTTCCAGTTTTCATAGGCCGAGATCCAGGCAGCCTGCTTCATGTCGCCCTTGCGGATCATCGGGCCTGCTTCCATCGAGGTGTGTATTTCGTCGCCGGTGCGATCAAGGAAGCCGGTGTTGATGAAGACGACGCGGTCACGGGCCGCGCGGATGCACTCCTTAAGATTGACGGTGGTGCGGCGCTCCTCGTCCATGATGCCCATCTTGATCGTGTTGGGCGCCATGCCGACGAGTTCTTCGACGCGGGAAAAGATCTCACAGGCGAAGGCGACTTCTTCGGGCCCATGCATCTTGGGCTTTACGACATACATCGAACCGGCGCGGGAGTTTTTGCGGCGACCGTTCGGGCCGATGTCATGCAGCGCGATCAGAGCGGTGACGGCCGCATCCATGATGCCTTCCGGGACTTCGTTGCCATCCTTGTCGGTGATCGCCGGATTGGTCATGAGGTGACCGACATTACGGACGAGCATCAGGGACAGGCCAGGCAGCGTCACCCTAGCGCCGTCGACACCTGTCAGTTCGATGTCATCGCTCAATGCGCGCGTGAAGGTCCTGCCGCCCTTGGAGACTTCCTCCGTCAGATCGCCCTTCATCAAACCAAGCCAATTGGAATAGACGGAGATCTTATCTTCGGCGTCGACTGCGGCGACCGAATCCTCGCAGTCCATGATGGTGGTGAGGGCTGATTCAAGCCCGACATCGGCAATGCCGGCGGGATCGTCCTTGCCGATCAGGCTGTCTGGATCAACGAAGACCAGAGTGTGCAGGCCGTTGGTGCGGAAGTAGAGGCGGTATGCCTTTTCGTTTTCGCGCTTGAAACCGACATATTGGCCGGGACTGGAAAGGCCAGTCCGTCCGTTCGCGGTTTCGACAAACAGCGCTCCGTTCTCGAAATCGAAGCCGGTCACGTCCGTCCAGCTGCCGCCGGCGAGCGGCAGGCTCCGGTCGAGGAAGGCTTTCGCCCAGGCGACCACCTTGCCGCCGCGAACCGGATTGTAGCCCTTGCCCTTTTCCGCACCATCGGACTCCGAGATCGCATCCGTGCCGTAAAGCGCATCATAAAGTGAACCCCAGCGGGCATTGGCGGCATTCAGCGCATAGCGCGCGTTCATGACCGGCACGACGAGCTGCGGTCCTGCAATCAACGAGATCTCCGGATCGACATTGGCCGTCTCGATCTTGAAGTCGGGGCCTTCCGGCAGGAGGTAACCGATGTCGCGTAGGAAGCTTTCATAGGCGCCGAGATCGGAGGGTGCCCCGTTCTTGCGATACCAGGCATCGATCTGAGCCTGCAGCTCATCACGCTTGGCAAGCAAGGCGCGGTTTTTCGGCGCCAGTTCGTGCACGATCTTCGAGAAGCCGGCGAAGAAGGCATCGGCGTCGACATCCGTCCCCGGGACCGCCTTGGTGGCGATGAAGTCGTATAGCCGTTTGTCGATCGCAAGACCGTAAGCTTCAACAGATGTCATAACGTCACTCCTCGAACTGATATCGCTGTCGGGTGACAGCATCGCCGAAACGGATTAGGAGTCAATCTTGCATAAATTAGAAATATTCTTTCCAAAATGGAAAGTCAGTTGCGGGCGGTTCTGGGGCGCCCTGTGGCTGTAGCCGTGATGCGGGCTTCGACTAGCTTGCGCCGTCCCTCGATTTCGGGTGCATCGAGCTCTTCCTTCAGGAGCAGCACGACATCGACCGCACCACTTGCTTCCGCCCTTCTGCGCGCAAGGTCACTGGCACGGGTGCGTGCCTTCTCCAGCGCAAGCGCTTCATCCGTGACGCGCTCACCCTCGCCGGCACCAGTGATGATGAAGAGGCCTTCCTCAGGCGAGCTGACTGTGACCGCGACATTGCTGCGCACCTGCCCGACGACCGCACCCACAGCATTGGCAACGTCAGCATCCACGGGGACAGCATAGTCTGAGGCAAGCATCTCGGCGATCGCTGGATAGTAGACGCCTGCGGAAGCGCCAAGGCCGATCAGTGCACGATCCAGGGAAAGATTGAAACGGGCGATCCCCGTCTCACGGCGAAGAGCACGATCGATCAAAACGGACCGGGCCGGATCGATATCGGTGAGGCCGTCTTCAGCGAAGGCCGCCGAGAGAATGACCTCGGCCGACTGACGAGTGAGGCGGTCAACGATCAGCTGACTCAGGTTCTCCACGGTCTGAGCGATGGGCTTACCCGCACCATCCTTCTGGCGAAGCGCCAGGTTCAATCCGAGTTCGGCGGCGCGATAGTTCCATTGACCCTGACGGCCGAGGACATGCATTGCGTCGGACGGCGTGAGCCCGCAGATATGTACCAGGCCGCGCGCCACGAGACGGTCAAGCGTTGCCTTCTGCTGGGTGAAGCTGATCAGCTGGTCGAGCGGCAGCGGCACGGCGCCGATCTTCTGGAAAAGCGCCGCCTCCTGCGGCTGCAGGCCGGCTGCCAAGTGATCCGGCACGCCCGTACGGACAGCAAACCGTCCGTCATGGCGACCGAGATGTGGCGCGCGCAGCTGACGCTCGAGCACATCGGTGATCGCCGTTCCATGCAGGGCAGCCGCGAGGCTCAAGGGGACAAGGCGGCGGGGGCCGAGCTCGATCTTCGCCGCAAGGCCACGATCGTCGAAGCGGACTTCCGAGTCGCCACCGAGCCCGAAGGTGCGCATGGCGACCGCCTCCACCATGGTGCGGTAACCGCCGACGACTGCGCCATCCTGATCGAGGCGGGGCTGGCCGGCCTCCATGACGGCGACGTCGGTCGTCGTGCCGCCGATATCGGAGACGACGGCATCATCGAGACCGGTCAGGTGGCGCGCACCGACGAGGCTGGCGGCCGGGCCGGAAAGGATGGTTTCAATCGGCCGGAGTCGGGCCTCCGAGGCCGAGATCAGCGCGCCATCGCCACGGACGACCATTAACGGCGCATGAATGCCGCGCTCCAGGAGATAGCGTTCGGCCGAGCCGATCAGGCGGTCGATCATGGCAACCAGTCGGGCGTTGAGCAGCGTGGTCAGCGCACGGCGGGGTCCGCCAAGCTTTGAGGAAAGCTCATGGCTGCAGGTGACGGGAAGTCCGGAATGCCGGCGAACGATCTCGCGGGCCCGCTGCTCATGGGCCGGATTGCGGACGGCGAAGTAGCCGGCGATCGCGAAGGAAGAGACATTGGAGGAAAGCTCGGGCAGTGCCGCTTCCAGCGCCGCCTGGTCGAAAGGCGTCTCGTTGCCATGGACATCGTGTCCACCGGCGATGAAGAGCACGGGATCATTGCCAAGAGCATCGGCCAGACCGTCGCGCTTCAAGTCTTCCGGTCCGAAGCCAATCATGATCAGACCGGCTCGACCGCCCTGCCCTTCGACAAGCGCGTTGGTCGCGAGCGTCGTCGATAGCGAGACAAGGCCAATAGCCGAGGGATCGACCGCTGATTCGGCAAGTACGCTTTCGAGCGCGCCCGAGATGCCGATCGACAGGTCGTGACGGGTCGTGAGCGACTTCGCCTTGGCAATGATCCCATGCGTTTCGCTGTAGATCACGGCGTCCGTGTAGGTGCCGCCGGTATCGATGCCCAGCATGTAATCGGATGTCACGCAGTCTTCCCCATGATGCGCGCCGAAATGGCGCGGCATCCCTTATGGCACAGGGCCTGTTACCAATTCCAGCGAGAGAGCGGCAGGATCACGCCGCTTTACGGCTAACGCGGTGTGACCCGCATCGGGAGGCCGCCGGCCGGCTGGGTGGTCAGCTTCTGAACGGGCCAGGGCTTGGTCTGCGGCGTGGTCTCGAAGTGGTATTTGTGCATCAGAACGGCCAGCGCAATGACGGCCTCCTGCAGCGCGAAGGTTGCGCCAATGCATACTCGCGGACCTGCTCCAAAGGGCAGATACTGGAAGCGGCCGATCTTCTCCCGCTCTCCCGGCATAAAACGTGAGGGATCGAATAGGCGCGGCTTGTCCCAATAGAGTTCGTGGCGGTGCAACGTCCAGGGCATGACGAGAACAGTCGTGCCCTTGGCGATGTCGACCACCTCACCATTCTGCGCGGTGTAGCGATCGTCGGCGATTGCGTCGCGGTTGATCGACGGCGCCGGCGGGTAAAGCCGCATCGCCTCCTCGAACGAGGCCCGCACATGCGGCATCCGGTCGGGCCATTCCACGGGGTCGGCACCCGAGGCGATGACTTCGTCGATCTCGCGCTCCATGGCATCTCTGACATCGGGGCAATGAGCCACACAGTAGAGCGTCCAGGCGAGCGCACGCGCGGTGGTCTCATGGCCGGCACCGATGAAGGTCAGAATATTGTCCTCGATCTCTTCCGAGGTCAGCCCATCTGGACCTTCGAGCTCGAGCAGAAGCGTGAGGAAATCGTCCGGCGCCTCTTTGCGGTTCGTCTTGATGAGTGAACGGCGGTGATCCATGGTTCGGCGCACGAGCTCGCGGAACTTGCGTAACACGCCGAGACCCCGAATGCGGGTTAGGCGCGGGATCCATTTGGGCGCTTTCAGCAAATCGAGCGGATCGACCCGTCCCATGCTGTGCAGAAGGTCATCGACATCTTTGGCGAAGTCACCCTGTTCGGAGATGATGCCCCCGGAAAACAGGGTCTCAGACAGGATCGCATAGGTGAGTTCGGTCATGTCGACCGCGATGTCGCGCACGACACCGTCACCGTGCGTTTGATAGCGATCGAGAAAAAGCTCGCTCTGCTCGCGCATCTGCCGCGCAAAACCACGCGCATGACGCGGCGTGAAGACTGGCGCCATGGCCTTGCGGGAGCGTTTCCAGACGGGACCCTCTGCCGTCAGCAATCCGTCACGCAGGATGGGTCGCAGCACGAGCTGACGGATCTCCGACATCTCGTAATTCGACGCATTGTCGACGAGCACGTGCCGGATAAGACCGGGATCATTGGCGATAATCGTTGTCTGACCGAAGAAGCGTGTGACGATCCACGGCCATGTGTAGGACGGCTGTCCCCAGAGCTCGAGCGGGTTCTTCAGGACCGTGCGAATGATTTCCAGCCGGCTGGGCGGAACCGTCCGCGGCACGGGTGCCGGCGGCTCGAAGGTTGATTTGCGCAGACTGGCGTCCATGTGATGCTCCCTTCGGGGGATTGAGAGCCCCCTGAGGAACTAGAGCAGGGCCTCGAGCTCGTCCAGCCGATCGTTGATGAGCCAGCCGTAATAGTTCTCTTCGGGCCAAATGACCGCACCACCCGCACGCTTGGCGGCAAGAAGGCGTGCACGCTCGTGAGAGCCACCGATGTTGAAAAGCGTCGCCGTCAAACCGGGATTGCCGGAGATATCGACTTTGGCGAGTTGCCTGTAGTCCTCAATGGATTTGCGGATAACTGCCGCCATGAAGGCCAGCGAAATATCCGGATCCATGATGGCTTTGTAGACGCCCGCGGCGTTGTTTTCATCCAGCTTCGGATAGCCCGACTTTTCATGCACGAGATCAGACAGCATGAGAGCCGTTAGCGGGTTGATCTGGCCCAGTCCGAAGGTCTGTCCCGCATAGAATGGCTGAAAGAAGACGGCGCTGAACCGATTGTTCGGGTAGGACTTTCCGTCAACAGACTTGCCGCGGAAACGGTCTTCCCACACCCTCTCGCGGCATGTCCAAAGTTGATAAGAATCCGAGTAACCGTTGCATTCAGCAAATTCCAATCGGTTGACGAAATCGGAAATGCCCTCGTCCTTATAAGCGAAGCGGAAGCTATTGCCCGCGTAGGAGGCTGCCTTGACGTAGTAACTCTGCAGGCTGTCATAGGCGTCGACATTGTAGGTGTGTTCGCCAACGATTGCTCCGACCATATGGATTGGGGCAATGCCATAAGCCGATGCCGTCTTCTTGATTTTGCCGACCAGAGCAGAATCGGTCCGCAGGAGATCGCGGACCTTTTCAAACTTGAGGTCGAAGCTTGTCTTCCCGGCCTTGGTGCGGCGGACCGACGCGCCAGGAATAGCCGGCTGCTCGAGATTGCGGTTCCCTGACGGCACCTTCTGGTCCGCAAGCACCGCTGCGGGCAACACCGCTGCAAGCGTTGCGGCAACAATCAGATTTCTGGCAAGCTTCAGCACGATGGGCGGCCCCTGGACATTAGTCCCTGAACGGATTGGCGACGCAGGGCGACCGTCATCCGACAGCGGCACTCCATACATAAGCCTCCCCTGTATTGTCGATATGGGTCGCTTTCACTTTCCCGGCAGACCAGGGGTGAAAGCGACCCATAGATGCACAAAGATCACAGGATATAGCGGCTCAGGTCGGCATTGGCTGCCAAATCGCCGACGTGTTCCTGAACATAGGCCGAGTCGATCATCACAGCCGAACCGCCACGATCCGGCGCGTGGAAGGAAATCTCGTCGAGGACCCGCTCCATGACCGTCTGGAGGCGGCGGGCGCCAATGTTCTCGACCGTCTCGTTGAGCTGCACCGCGACATCGGCCAGAGCGTCGATCGCATCTTCGGTGAAATCGAGGTTGAGCTCTTCGGTCGCCATCAATGCTTTGTACTGGCGGATCAGGCTCGCCTCTGTTTCCGTGAGGATGCGGCGGAAGTCTTCCTTGGTCAGCGGCTTCAATTCGACCCGGATCGGCAGACGGCCCTGAAGCTCCGGCAGAAGGTCGGAGGGCTTGGAGACATGAAACGCGCCGGACGCGATGAAGAGGATGTGGTCCGTTTTCACCGGGCCGTACTTGGTCGCAACCGTCGTGCCTTCGACGAGTGGCAGCAGGTCGCGCTGCACGCCTTCGCGAGAAACGCCGGCACCCATGGCTCCCTCGCGAGCGGCGATCTTGTCGATTTCGTCGAGGAAGACGATCCCGTCGTTCTCCACCGAGCGAAGCGCTTCGCGCTGTATGACTTCATTGTCGATCAGCTTGTCCGACTCGTCACGGATCAGGTCGGCATAGGAGGCCTTTACCGTGGTGCGGACCTTCTTAGTCCGGCTGCCCATGGCCTTGCCGAACATTTCCGAGATATTGAGAATACCGATATTGGCGCCTGGCATTCCCGGGACCTCAAAACCGGGCATGCCGGAACCGCTGTCGGCGACCTCGATGTCGATTTCCTTGTCGTCGAGTTCACCGTTCCGCAGCTTCTTACGGAAGCTGTCACGGGTGGCGGGTGACGCCGTGGCGCCAACCAGGGCCTCGAGAACGCGCTCTTCGGCGAGCTGATGCGCCTTGGCCTGCACCTCCTGCCGCTTCTTGTCGCGTACAAGCGCGATGCCGACTTCAACGAGGTCGCGGATGATCTGCTCGACGTCCCGTCCGACATAACCCACTTCGGTGAACTTGGTGGCCTCCACCTTGATGAAAGGTGCGCCGGCCAACTTGGCCAGTCGCCGGGAGATTTCCGTCTTGCCGACACCGGTCGGGCCGATCATCAGGATGTTCTTCGGCATGACTTCGTCGCGGAGGTCTTCCGAGAGCTGCTGGCGGCGCCAGCGGTTGCGCAAAGCGATGGCGACCGCCCGCTTGGCTTCATGCTGGCCGATGATGTGGCGATCGAGCTCGGAAACGATCTCGCGCGGAGAAAAATTGGTCATTCAGTCTGCTCCTCACGATGCCGCGGACCCGCGCATCGTCTCTTGGTGTGGAATTCGATCGGCAGCCGTCAGTCGGCGTCGAGGGTCTCGACCACCATGTTGTTGTTGGTGTAGACGCAGATCTCGCCTGCGATAGTCAGCGCGCGTCGGGCGATGTCCTCGGCGGAACGCTCGGTGTCCATGAGTGCGCGGGCGGCGGCAAAGGCATAGTTGCCCCCGGAGCCGATCGCGATGGTACCATGCTCGGGCTCCAGCACGTCGCCGTTACCTGTGATCGCGAGCGTGATCGACTTGTCGGCCACCAGCATCATGGCTTCGAGATTGCGCAGATACTTGTCGGTGCGCCAGTCTTTGGCAAGCTCGACGGCAGCGCGCATCAGTTGGCGAGGATATTGCTCGAGCTTCTTTTCGAGACGGTCAAGGAGGGTGAACGCATCAGCCGTTGCACCGGCGAAACCTGCGATCACCTCCCCGCCCTTGCCGATGCGGCGGACCTTGCGGGCATTGCCCTTCATCACGGTCTGGCCCAGGCTGACCTGCCCGTCACCGGCCATCACCACCTTGCCGTCTTTGCGTACGGTAATAATCGTTGTCATCAGTCACCTGTCACCCGCCTATGCGGGCCTTGTGGAGCGGGCTGTCCGGCCCGGTTTGTCGGTTCCTATGTAAGTGGGCTTTCAACGATTGCAATCTGCGGCAAAAGCTGCGGCAGCGCCTTGCGGCAGCGCAATGTAACTTCTGGATATTTCACCGCCCTGCTGTTATGGGAGGGCCGAGATCCTCATGGAGCAGCCAGATGGCAGAGCGTAAAGGCGAAGTTTCCCGCAAGACCAACGAAACCTCGGTCTCGGTTTCCGTCCATATTGACGGCACCGGCACGGGCAAGATTTCGACGGGCGTGGGCTTCTTCGACCATATGCTTGACCAGCTCTGCCGTCACTCGCTCATCGACATGGACATCGACATGAAGGGTGACCTGCATATCGACGATCACCATACCGTGGAGGACACGGGTATTGCGCTCGGCCAGGCGATTTCCAAGGCGCTCGGCGACCGCAAGGGCATCACGCGTTATGCCTCGATCGATCTTGCCATGGACGAGACGATGACCAAGGCGGCAATCGACGTCTCCGGCCGTCCGTTCCTGGTCTGGAATGTCAATTTCAGTGCGCCGAAGATCGGCACTTTCGATACCGAGCTTGTGCGCGAGTTCTTCCAGGCTCTGGCGCAGAATGCCGGGATCACGCTGCATGTGCTGAACCACTACGGCGCGAACAACCATCATATCGCCGAGACCTGCTTCAAGGCGGTCGCGCGCGCGCTTCGCACGGCAACCGAAGTCGATCCGCGGCAGGCAAACCGTATCCCCTCCACCAAGGGCACCCTGGTTTAAGGGGCGTCTTCCCCCACGGGGGAAATGCCACCTTGCTCCGGTTCGGGCGTTGAACCCGGACCGTCGAGCAGAAAGGACTGGACATTATGCGAGTAGCTATCATCGATTACGGCTCGGGCAATCTGCGCTCGGCCACCAAGGCATTCGAACGGGCCGCCCGCGAGGCCGGGCTCGACGCCGAGATCGAACTCACCGACAAGGCGGACCGGGTCGCCACTGCCGACCGGATCGTGCTCCCGGGCGTCGGCGCCTATGCCGACTGCCGTAGGGGACTCGATGCCGTTCCCGGCATGCATGACGCGATCACGGAGGTCGTCGAGATCAAGGGCCGTCCCTTTTTCGGTATCTGCGTCGGCATGCAGCTGATGTCATCGCGTGGGCTGGAGAAGACCGTGACCAACGGCTTCGGCTGGATCGAAGGTGATGTCGTCGAAATGACGCCGTCCGATCCGTCCCTCAAGATCCCGCAGATCGGCTGGAATACGCTGACGCTCAACCGGCCGCATCCCCTGTTTGACGGCATTCCGACGGGCCCGGACGGGCTGCACGCCTATTTTGTGCATTCCTATCACCTTGCCGCGCGCAAGCCGGAGGATGTGATCGCGACGACAGATTACGGTGGCGCGATGACGGCCTTTGTCGGGCGCGACAACATGGTGGGTGCGCAATTCCATCCCGAGAAAAGCCAGGCGCTTGGCCTGAAGCTGATCGCCAATTTCCTGACCTGGACGCCCTGAAGGGCACGGATACTCTCATGATCCTTTTTCCCGCCATCGACCTCAAGGACGGCCAGTGCGTTCGCCTCAAGCTAGGCGATATGAACCAGGCGACCGTCTATAATCCCGATCCGGCAGCACAGGCGCGCGCCTTCGAAGACCAAGGCTTCAGATGGCTGCATGTGGTCGACCTGAACGGTGCCTTTGCCGGCGAAAGTGTCAATGGTGCTGCCGTCGATGCCATCCTGAAGGCGACAAAGAATCCGGTGCAGCTGGGCGGTGGCATCCGCACCCTCGACCATATCGAGAGCTGGCTGTCGCGTGGGCTATCGCGCGTCATCCTCGGCACGGTTGCCGTGCGTGATCCGGCGCTTGTCATCGAAGCCTGCAAGCGCTTCCCCGGCAAGGTCGCCGTCGGTATCGACGCCAAGGGCGGCAAGGTTGCCGTCGAAGGCTGGGCGGAAGCTTCCGAACTCGGCGTGATCGAACTCGCCCAGCGTTTCGAAGGCGCTGGAGTCGCGGCGATCATCTATACCGACATCGACCGTGACGGGATTCTGACCGGTATCAACTGGGCCTCCACGCTGGAACTGGCCGCTGCCGTTTCGATACCAGTGATTGCATCGGGCGGCCTCGCTTCGATCGAAGACATCAAGCGCATGCTGGAACCGGATGCGAAGAAGCTCGAAGGTGCGATTTCCGGCCGCGCGCTTTATGATGGGCGCATTGACCCTGCAGAGGCTCTCGCGCTGATCAAGGCTGCGAGAGGCTGAGGATAAAACGATGACACTGAAAGCCCGTGTGATCCCCTGCCTCGACGTCAAGGACGGCCGTGTCGTCAAAGGCGTCAACTTCGTCGATCTCATCGATGCCGGTGATCCGGTCGAGGCGGCCAAGGCCTACGACGCCGCCGGCGCCGACGAGCTGTGCTTTCTCGACATCACCGCATCTTCGGACAATCGCGACACGATCTTCGACGTGGTTGCCCAGACGGCCGATCATTGCTTCATGCCGCTGACCGTCGGTGGTGGAGTTCGGGCCGTCGCCGATATCCGCAAGCTGCTTCTGTGCGGCGCCGACAAGGTGTCGATCAATTCCGCCGCGGTGAAGAACCCTGATTTCGTCGCGGAAGCCGCCGACAAGTTCGGCAACCAGTGCATCGTCGTCTCGATCGATGCGAAGAAGGTTTCTGGCTCCGGCGAAGCGGATCGCTGGGAAATATTCACCCATGGCGGACGCCAGCCGACCGGAATCGATGCGGTCGAATTCGCGGTAAAGATGGTCGAGCGTGGAGCGGGTGAACTGCTGGTGACCTCAATGGACCGCGACGGGACCAAGAGCGGCTATGACATCGGCCTGACCCGCACGATCGCCGACAGTGTCCGCGTGCCCGTCATCGCCTCCGGCGGTGTCGGCAATCTCGACGATCTGGTCGCGGGTATTCGCGATGGACATGCGACGGCGGTTCTCGCGGCCTCGATCTTCCACTTCGGCACCTACTCGATTGCAGAGGCCAAGGCCCATATGGCTGCAGCCGGCATTGCCATGCGTCTCGACTGACGCGGAAGGACACGTGATGAGTAGTTTCACCCTGGCCGATCTGGAAGCCATTGTCGCGAGCCGCGCTGAGGCGGATCCGAGCCAGTCCTGGACGGCCAAACTCGTGGCAGCCGGCCAGGGCAAGGCGGCGAAGAAGCTTGGAGAAGAGGCGATCGAGGCCGTCATGGCTGCGGTCAAGGACGATCGCGAGAACCTCGTCTACGAGAGCGCCGACCTGCTCTATCACCTGATGGTCGTATTGAAAATTGCGGGCATCCCTTTACAAGCAGTGATGCAGGAACTTGAGCGTCGGACCGCTCAGACGGGCCTGAGCGAGAAGGCCAGTCGGCAGGATCCATGACGATAGCTATGCGGGACTCCGAAACGCCAGACG
>JBKBON010000043.1:0-13774 GCA_046294755.1 Allorhizobium sp.
CATCCCTTTACAAGCAGTGATGCAGGAACTTGAGCGTCGGACCGCTCAGACGGGCCTGAGCGAGAAGGCCAGTCGGCAGGATCCATGACGATAGCTATGCGGGACTCCGAAACGCCAGACGTCCTCGACCATTTCCAGGCAAATGGGTACTCTCCCTATCTCTTTTTCGACAGCGAGGAATGGGCGCATTTCCGCGCTGATACGCCGCTAACGCTGACGGCAGACGAAGTGCATCGGCTGCGCTCGATCGATGACCCGATCGACCTCGACGAGGTGCGGCGGATCTATCTTTCGCTGTCGCGCCTCCTGTCGTCCCACGTCGAGTCCTCGCAGCTCTTGTTCGAGCAGCGCAATCGCTTCTTGAGCATGTCTGATGTCTTCAAGACGCCGTTCGTGATCGGCATTGCCGGATCGGTGGCGGTCGGCAAGTCGACAACGGCGCGTATCCTGAAGGAACTGCTCGCCCGCTGGCCGTCGAGCCCGAAGGTCGATCTCGTGACGACCGACGGCTTCCTCTATCCGAACGCGCATCTGGTGAAGAACGGGATTCTGAACCGCAAGGGCTTCCCGGAAAGCTATGACATCGGCGCACTCCTGCGCTTCCTGTCGGCGATCAAGGCCGGACTGCCGAACGTCAAGGCGCCGAGCTATTCGCACCTGACCTATGACGTGCTGCCCAACGAACACCGGGTGATCGACCGGCCCGATATCCTGATCTTCGAGGGGATCAACGTGCTGCAGTCGCGCAACCTGCCGGCCGACGGCAAGATCGTGCCGATGGTCTCCGACTTCTTCGACTTCTCGATCTATATCGATGCGGACGAGAATGCGATTCATCGCTGGTATGTCGAACGCTTCATGAAGCTCAGACAGACGGCGTTCCGCGATCCCAATTCCTACTTCCATCGTTACGCGACGATCAGCGAAGACGAGGCCAGGGAGATCGCCGAGGGGCTTTGGGCAAACATCAACCTGAAGAACCTGCGCGAGAACATTCTGCCGACCCGACCACGGGCCGACCTCATCCTGCGCAAGGGTGACAATCACCTGGTCGAAACGGTCGCCTTGAGAAAACTGTAGGCGATAATGCGCCGGCTATGGATTGACCCGGCGGAGGGTCAGATTGATACGACCGCCGGACTTCAACAGGGTCGAGGTTCCCGGATAGATCCGGTCGACGCCGTGGAAACACAGGCGCCCCTCCCCTCCCAGCAGAAACACGTCACCGCTTTCCAGCTTCAGTGATTTGGTGCGATCGGTCCGTGCCAGGCCTCCGATGCGAAAGAGGCAGGTATTGCCCAGCGAAATCGAGAGCACCGGGGCGGAAAAATCGGCCTCGTCGCGGTCCTGATGCAGGCCCATCTTGGCGTCGTCGGCGTAGAAATTGACAAGGCAGGCCTCGGGATCCTTCGGGTGGCCCGAGATGTCCCGCCAGAGGTCCAGCAGCACTTGCGGGATGGCGGGCCAGGGGAGGCCCGTCACCGGATGCGTCGCTTGGTAGCGATAGCCGCGCTCCTTGTCCGTCACCCAACCGAGCGGACCGCAATTCGTCATGCGCACCGACATGGGTCGACCCGAGCCCGGCATCACCGGGACGTAGAGCGGCGCTTCGGCCACGACCTGACGGATGATTTCGACGAGATCTTCCTGCTCCTGTCGCGAGAGACGGCCCGGCAGATATCGCAGGCCGGATTGCAGGGTGATTTCGGCTTTTGCTGCAGCCATGGTCAATCTCCTGTCGGCTTGCCGCGCATCTTCTTCACATCCGATCGCCCGGATTTTTCCTTCAGGCGCCGCTCGATCGAGCCCTTGGTCGGCTTTGTCTTCTTGCGTGGCGGCGGTGGCGGCTTGGCAGCCTCGAGCAGCAGCTCCTTCAACCGCTCGCGCGCATCCTCGCGATTGCGATCCTGGCTGCGAAAGCGGCTCGCCTCGATCATCAGCACGCCTTCCTTCGACAGGCGCTTGCCGGCAAGCTTGGCGGCGTTCTGCTTGACGCGGTCATTCAGTGAGGGCGAGCCGAGCAGGTTGAAAAAGAGCTGAACGGCGGTGGAGACCTTGTTGACGTTCTGGCCGCCCGGGCCGCCGGCCAGCACGAATTGCTCCGTCAGTTCCCAGCCTGCGATCGTGATGCGGTTGTTGATCTCTAAGGGTTCGCTTGCCATGTCATCGGTCTCTTTCTCCGATCCCATATCGGCCGAGGCTGAAGCAAAGGCAAGCGCCAAGCAAAAGAGGCCCGGCAAAGCTGCCGGGCCTCTCTCCACCTCAAGAATTGCAATCGGTCATTCCGCTGCGAGGCGAATGCCCGGCGCTGCGTCCCGAACCTTGCCGTCGACATGCGCTTCGAACTTGGCGAAGTTGTCGATGAACATGCCGACCAGTTTCTTGGCCTGGGCGTCGTAGGCGGCACCATCGGCCCAGGTCGAACGCGGATCGAGGATCTTCGTATCGACACCAGCGACGGCGACGGGAACTGCGAAGCCGAAGTTCGCATCCGTGCGCATCTCGACCTTCTTCAATTCGCCGGTCAATGCGGCCGTCAGAAGCGCGCGGGTCGCCTTGATCGGCATGCGGTTACCGGTGCCATAGGCGCCACCGGTCCAGCCAGTATTGACCAGCCAGCAGTCGACCTTGTGGCGGGCGATCAGGTCACGCAGCAGGTTGCCGTATTCGGTCGGATGACGCGGCATGAAAGGTGCGCCGAAGCAGGTCGAGAAGGTTGCTTCCGGCTCTGTTACACCCTTTTCAGTGCCGGCTACCTTTGCGGTGTAGCCGGACAGGAAGTGGTACATGGCCTGTTCCGGCGTCAGCTTCGCGATCGGCGGCAACACGCCGAAGGCATCGGCCGTCAGCATGATGATCGTCTTCGGATGCGGTGCGATCCCGCTTTCCGACGCGTTCGGAATGAAATGCAGCGGGTAAGCGCAGCGCGTGTTTTCCGTCAGCGAACCGTCGTTGAAATCGGGAACGCGGTTCTCGTCGAGCACGACGTTTTCCAGCACGGTACCGAAGCGCTTGGTCGTTGCGTAGATCTCCGGTTCGGCTTCGGCCGACAGACGTATGGTCTTGGCGTAGCAGCCACCTTCGAAGTTGAAGATGCCGTTTTCGCCCCAGCCGTGTTCATCGTCTCCGATCAGCGTGCGCTTGGGGTCTGCGGAAAGCGTGGTCTTGCCGGTGCCGGACAGACCGAAGAAGACGGCAGCGTCGCCGTCCGGGCCCACATTGGCCGAGCAATGCATAGGCATGACGCCCTTCGACGGCAGCAGGTAGTTCAGGACCGTGAAGACCGACTTCTTCATCTCGCCGGCATAGGACGTGCCGCCGATGAGGACGATGCCCTTGGTCAGGTCGCAGGCGATCACTGTTTCTGTCCGGCAGCCGTGGCGGGCAGGATCCGCCCGGAAGCTCGGCAAGTCGATGATCGTCAGCTTCGGCAGAAAACCTTGAAGGGATTCGCGCTCGGGGCGAATCAGCAGGTTGCGGATGAAAAGCGAGTGCCAGGCGAATTCGGTCACGACCCGGGTCGGCAGGGCGTTGTCGGCATCGGCACCACCGATCAGGTCCTGAACGAAGAGATCCTTGCCTGCAGCATGAGCCAGCATGTCCTGGTGCAGCACAGCGAAATGCTCCGGAGACATCGGCTTGTTGTTGTCCCACCAGATCTGGCCATCGGTCTTTGCATCGCGAACGACGAATTTGTCCTTGGCAGAGCGACCCGTGTGCTGGCCGGTCAGGGCGCGCAACGCGCCATCGGCCGTCAGTTCGGCCTCGCCCCGGCGGATGGCTTCCTCATAAAGGGCAGCCTCCAGGAGATTGTAGCGAACGCTGGCGGCCTTTCCCAAGCCGATTTCCGCGATCCCCGCAGCCGGGTTCCTCACGCCGAATTCCTCCATGGTGCGCCTTCCTCTCACATGGGCTGAACTTGAATGAGGGAAAACTAAACGCCAGCGATCTGAATTGCAAGGCGCCATTCAAAAAAATATAATGATATCAATTATTTAATCGATTTAAAACGAAAAATGGTCTTTTTAAATCGTTTAGTTCCGCTTCCATTCCACCTATACGGTCACCACCAACGGGCGCTATTTTGCGCTTAGAGCGCAATCTCCTCCGCCTACCCCTTCCCCTCTGCCACAATTTGTTCCACCTTTATCCCCATATCGCACTGCCATGGAACCAGAGCTGGGCTGGACAGACCAGGAGCAGCGCAACGATGACGGAGACGTACACTATGCAGACGATCGCCCTCGTGGATGACGACCGCAACATTCTGACTTCGGTTTCCATCGCGCTCGAAGCGGAAGGTTATAAAGTCGAAACCTACACCGATGGCGCCTCGGCTCTCGATGGTCTTCTGGCCCGACCGCCACAGCTCGCCATCTTCGACATCAAGATGCCGCGCATGGATGGGATGGAGTTGCTGCGCCGCCTGCGCCAGAAATCCGATATTCCGGTGATATTCCTCACGTCCAAGGATGAGGAGATCGATGAACTGTTCGGCCTGAAGATGGGCGCCGACGACTTCATAACGAAGCCATTCTCGCAGCGCCTGCTGGTCGAGCGCGTGAAGGCTATCCTTCGCCGATCGGCAAGCCGGGAAACGCTTGCGGCCGGCGGCGGCCCCGCCAAGGGTAGCCCCGAGCAGCAGGCCCGCACGCTCGAGCGGGGCCAATTGGTGATGGATCAGGAACGGCACACCTGCACGTGGAAGGGTGATCCGGTGACGCTCACCGTGACGGAATTTCTGATTCTGCATTCGCTCGCCCAACGCCCTGGCGTCGTCAAGAGCCGAGACGCCTTGATGGATGCTGCCTATGACGAGCAGGTCTATGTGGATGATCGCACCATCGACAGCCACATCAAGCGACTCCGCAAGAAGTTCAAGATGGTCGACACCGACTTCGACATGATTGAAACCCTCTACGGTGTGGGCTACCGGTTCCGCGAAGCAGCGTGAGGTCATGCGGCGATCGCCGGTGCCGACCTGACGATCGAGCGTGTGGACGAAAGGTAAAGGTTTGACCCAGCAGGTTGACGAGGGACATCTGGAGGAGCCGGATGCCGGCTCTGGACAGCGCCGGCTGTTCTCCCATCCCTTCACGCTGATCCGCCGCATTTTCGGACACGCGCTTTTTTCAAGCCTGACGCGCCGCATCGTCTTCTTCAACCTCGCCGCACTGATCGTGCTCGTTGGCGGCATCATGTATCTCAATCAGTTCCGCGAAGGGCTGATTGATGCGCGTGTCGAAAGCCTTCTCACCCAGGGTGAAATCATAGCCGCCGCCGTTTCGGCCTCGGCCTCGGTTGATACAAACTCGATCACCATCGACCCCGAGAAACTGCTTGAGCTCCAGGCCGGCCAGAGCATCACGCCCGTACCCAATGACGAAGATCTGGAGTTCCCGATCAACCCCGAGCGCGTTGCGCCGGTTCTTCGTCGGCTGATCTCCCCCACCCGAATTCGCGCTCGGCTGTTCGATGCGGATGCGAACCTGCTGCTTGATTCCCGGCATCTCTATTCGCGCGGTCAGGTGCTGCGCTTCGACCTGCCGCCGGTGGACAATGACACCACCAGCTTCACGGACTGGATCACACGCCTTTTCAATACGATCCTTCAGCCGGGCAATCTGCCGGTTTACCGCGAAGCCCCCGGTGGTGACGGCTCGATCTATCCGGAAGTGATGAATGCGCTCACAGGCGTTCGCGGAGCCGTTGTGCGGGTGACCGATCAAGGGGAGTTGATCGTTTCCGTGGCCGTGCCGGTCCAGAGATCACGCGCCGTGCTGGGCGTGCTTCTGCTTTCCACACAAGCCGGCGACATCGACAAGATCGTTCACGCCGAGCGGCTGGCCATCCTGCGCGTTTTCGGTGTCGCGACCCTCGTCAACATCGTTGTTTCTCTGCTGTTGTCCTCAACCATCGCAAACCCTCTTCGCCGTCTCTCGGCTGCAGCCATTCGTGTTCGCCGTGGCGCCAAGGAACGCGAGGAGATCCCCGATTTCTCGATCCGCCAGGACGAAATCGGGAATTTGTCGATCGCGCTTCGCGAAATGACCACGGCGCTTTACGATCGAATCGATGCGATCGAAAGTTTCGCTGCCGATGTCAGCCACGAGCTCAAAAACCCGCTGACATCGCTGCGCTCCGCTGTGGAAACGCTGCCACTCGCCAAGACCGATCAATCCCGGCAGCGGTTGATGGACATCATCCAACATGATGTGCGCCGCCTCGACCGCCTGATCAGCGACATCTCGGATGCATCCCGCCTGGACGCGGAGCTAGCGCGCTCGGATGCCAAGCCTGTGGATCTGGAAGTGCTGGTCTCGAGCCTCGTGGAGATCTCGCGCGAGATCCGCAGCGGCAAGAAGGCGGTGCAGATCGATTATGTGATCGATCAGAAGCACGGTTCGAACCAGCAATTCGTGGTCAACGGGCATGACCTGCGCCTGGGCCAGATCGTCACCAACCTGATCGAAAATGCCCGATCTTTCGTGCCCGATGAGACCGGGCGGATCCTTGTCAAGCTGTCTCGCAACCGCAGCCGATGCCTGATCCAGGTGGAGGACAACGGCCCCGGCATCCAGGCAGAGGACATTGATCGCATCTTCGAGCGCTTCTACACCGACCGTCCCGAAGGCGAGAGCTTTGGTCAGAACTCCGGTCTTGGCCTGTCGATCAGCCGACAGATCGCGGAAGCTCACGCCGGGACGTTGAGGGCGGAGAACGTGATGGATCCCGCCACGGGCCGCATCATCGGGGCGCGGTTCATCCTGTCCCTGCCTGTCGGCGTGCCTCCATGAATGAAGCGCCGGAAAACATTCACGCAACCGCCATAACCGTTGATGGCATCGGCCTCTTGTTCCTGGGGCCATCCGGAAGCGGCAAGTCGTCCCTGGCATTCGCCTGTCTCGCCGAGGCCAAGCTTATGGGATGCTCCGGGGGGTTGATTTCCGACGATCGCGTGCTGGTATCGCAGCGGCAGGGGGCGGTCATTGGCACGGGTTTTGAGCAGATCCGGGGACTGATCGAGTTGCGCTATACCGGCATTGTCTGCGTCGATCATGTTGCCGAAGCGGCTCTGCATTACGCAATCCTACCCGTGGCCGACCATGAAGCGGATCGACTTCCGCCGGATAATGAGGTCATCGACGTCACTCCCACCATTCGTCTGCCAGCCATCAGATTGCTCTCCTGGAGCCGTTTTCCATTGAATGTGATTTTTGCACGGATGCGAACTCTGCAGCGATCTGGATGAAATACACGCTGTTTTGGCTTGCACTTCCCGCTTTGATCGACAAGATGGCGACCCACTGATGGACGAAACGCCTATCCTGAGCTATCTGTCGGGACTTGCGCTAAGGGGCAATAGAGAATGATCGGACTTGTGCTTGTCACACATGGCAAGCTGGCTGAAGAGTTTCACCACGCAGTGGAACACGTCGTAGGGCCACAGAAATTCATCGAGACCGTTTCGATCGGCCCCGAAGATGACATGGATCAGCGCCGGCAGGACATTCTCGATGCAGTCTTGCGGGCGGATGACGGGCATGGCGTGATCATTCTGACAGACATGTTCGGTGGCACGCCGTCGAATCTCGCAATCTCCGTCATGAACACCGGTCGCATCGAAGTTATCGCTGGCGTCAATCTGCCGATGCTCATCAAACTCGCCGGTGTACGGGGTGATAACGACATGGACCGCGCTCTTATCGAGGCCTCCGAAGCCGGCCGGAAGTACATCAATGTCGCGAGCCGCGTGCTGAGTGGTAAGTGACATCATGAGCGACGTCATCACGCGTGATCTGCTGATCATCAACAAGCGCGGCCTGCATGCCCGCGCCTCGGCCAAGTTCGTCCAGACCGTCAGCGGCTTCAACGCGACGGTTAGCGTGTCGAAAGACGGAACGACAGTGGGCGGAACCTCCATCATGGGATTGATGATGCTGGCGGCGAGTCCCGGCTGCTCGATCTGCGTGACCGCCTCTGGTGCGCAGGCTGAAGACGTTATGAATGCGCTCGCTTCCCTCGTCGCCGACCGCTTTGGTGAAGAGATGTAAAGCATCCGCACATAAAGACATAAAGACTTCTTTATGTCAGATTGCGTTTGCCACCTTTCCCTGATAGAAGATCCAGCAAGCCCTGCAGACAGATATCTGCGGGAGCGCCAGTTAGTCCATCCGCCTGAGATGCGGATCGGGTCGGATCCAGCCGGAGAATCCCATGAGCAAACATGACTACGTCATCGCCGATATCGGTCTTGCCGATTTCGGCCGCAAGGAAATCAGCATCGCTGAAACCGAAATGCCTGGCCTGATGGCCTGCCGCGAAGAGTTCGGCGCGAGCAAGCCGCTGAAGGGCGCACGCATTACCGGTTCGCTGCACATGACGATCCAGACGGCCGTTCTGATCGAAACCCTCGTCGCGCTCGGCGCTGATGTCCGCTGGGCATCCTGCAACATCTTCTCGACCCAGGATCACGCCGCTGCTGCCATCGCTGCAGCCGGCATTCCGGTTTTTGCGGTCAAGGGTGAATCGCTCACCGATTACTGGGACTATACCGACAAGATCTTCCAGTGGACCGATGGCGGCTTCTCAAACATGATCCTGGATGATGGTGGCGATGCCACCATGTACATCCTGCTCGGAGCCCGCGCAGAAGCTGGCGAAGACGTGCTGTCCAATCCGGGCTCGGAAGAAGAAGAGATCCTGTTTGCACAGATCAAGAAGCGCCTCGCTGCAACCCCCGGCTGGTTCACCAAGCAGCGCGACGCGATCAAGGGTGTGACCGAAGAGACCACCACCGGCGTCCACCGCCTCTATGAACTCGCCAAGAAGGGCCTCCTCCCCTTCCCGGCGATCAACGTCAACGACTCGGTCACCAAGTCTAAGTTTGACAACAAGTATGGCTGCAAGGAATCGCTGGTCGACGGCATTCGGCGCGGTACCGACGTGATGATGGCCGGCAAGGTCGCCGTCGTCTGCGGCTATGGCGACGTCGGCAAGGGTTCGGCCGCCTCCCTGCGTGGCGCCGGCGCCCGCGTTAAGGTCACGGAAGTCGATCCGATCTGCGCCCTGCAGGCTGCGATGGATGGGTTTGAGGTTGTCACGCTGGAAGACGTCGTCGCGTCGGCCGACATCTTCATCACCACCACCGGCAACAAGGACGTCATCCGCATCGAGCACATGCGCGAGATGAAGGACATGGCGATCGTCGGCAATATCGGACACTTCGACAACGAAATTCAGGTCGCCTCGCTGCGCAATCTGAAGTGGACGAACATCAAGCCGCAGGTCGACATGATCGAGTTCCCGAAGGGCAACCGGATGATCCTTCTTTCGGAAGGCCGTCTGCTGAACCTCGGCAATGCCACCGGCCACCCGTCCTTCGTCATGTCCGCCTCCTTCACCAACCAGGTTCTCGGTCAGATCGAACTGTTTGCGAAGACGGATGAGTACAAGCCAGGCGTCTATGTCCTGCCGAAGCACCTTGATGAAAAGGTCGCTCGCCTGCATCTCGAAAAGCTCGGCGTGAAGCTGACGACGCTTTCCGACGAACAGGCCGCCTATATCGGCGTCACACCGCAAGGTCCGTTCAAGTCGGAACACTACCGCTACTAAAATATAGCTGGATAATATCTACATCTAGTAGGCGGCACCTTGACAAGGGTGCCGCTTTCTTTTTTGGCCCCCGGCCTTCCCGACATTAACCATCGAAGGTATTGTTTTAGGACTTGATTCGTGAGCTTCGTGAGTGGCTCCCGGATACGGATGTCTTGTCGACGATGCGGCACATAATAAGACGGAGACAGACCGAGAATGTCGGTACATCAACGCGCCCCGCGTCAGCGGGATACGGCTATGACGGCCGGTTTTCGAAGCCTCTGGCGGCCAGAAACTCAGACAACGTCCGCAACGCTGTTCAGGCGGGCGGGTCGTTCCGCCATGTCCGCCATGCGCGGCGTATTGGCCTGCGGCAGCGCACTTAGCGGGCTGGCAATGCCCGGATTTGCACATGCGCAGTCCGCTGCTACTCCATTGCGCAGCTTCGATAGCGCTGACGTGGCCGGTTATGCCGTGCTTCTGGGTACGGTTTCTGCTGCCCTGATTTTCGCTGCCGTCCTGCTTCGGCAGCGCAACCGGCTGGATGTTGAAGTGCGCGAGCTTCGCTCTGCCTTTTCCGACAGCCAGCACAAGATCTCGCGATATCAGACCCTGATTGCCGACAAGAACCGCCGCACAGTGATCTGGGACGGTCACAACGGCAAGGCTGAGTTGCTCGGTCAGCTTCCTGCAGAAACCGGCGCTCCCCAGCAAGATCCCGATTTTCTCGCTTTCGGCCGGTGGTTGAAGCCTCATTCGGCAAGCGAAGTCGAGCGGGCCATCGAGGGCCTGCGACTCAGTGCAAAATCCTTCGATCTCGTCGTAGAAACGCAGCGTGGAGAGGTTCTTGAGGTTCAAGGCAAGCTTTATGGCGGTCGGGCTTACGCGCATTTCGTCGCGCTCGACAACCTGCGTGCTGAACTCGCCGAGTTGAAGATCGAGCGCAACAGATTGCGCAGCTCGATCGCGACCTTCGAGTCGCTCCTCGATTCCATTGAGCAGCCTGTGTGGCAGCGGGATGGCGAAGGTCGCCTGGTCTGGGTGAACCAGGCCTATAGCGATGCCGTGGAAGCCAGCTCGCCGCAGCAGGCGGTGCAGGAGGGGCGCGAAATTCTGGGCACTCTCACTAGAGAAAAGATCAAGGCTTCCGCCACTCCGGAATCTCCCTTCCAAGACACTGTCTCGACGGCCGTTCGTGGAGCGCGCACCTTCTTCGACGTCGTCGATGTCAGAGGCCCGGGCGGCTCCTGTGGCATGGCGATAGACGTCTCGTCTGCCGAAACGCTGAGGGAGGAACTAGCCCGAACCCTGAAGAGCCACGCCGATACGCTCGACCATCTGGCGACTCCCGTTGCGATCTTCGACGCGGATCGCCGCCTGCAGTTCTACAACCAGGCGTTCCTGCAGCTCTGGGGCCTCGAAACCAAATTCCTCGAAAGCCGGCCGGATCATGCAGAACTGCTCGATCGGCTGCGTGCTGCCCACAAATTGCCTGAACAGCTGAGCTGGAAGGCGTGGAAGGACAATTGCCTTTCTGTCTACCGTGCGCTCGAAACCCAGACCGACCTGTGGCACCTGCCCAATGGCCAGACGCTGCGCGTGATCGCCTCGGCTCACCCGCAGGGCGGCGCGACCTGGGTCTTCGAAAATCTGACCGAACAGGTCAATCTGGAAACCCGCTACAATACGCTGGTCCAGGTTCAGGGCGAGACGATCGACCATCTGTCCGAAGGCGTCGCCGTGTTTGGCCCCGATGGCCGCATCCAGCTGTCCAACCCCGCGTTCCGGGCGCTTTGGGGCATTACCGAAACGCAGGCTGCCGTGGGCACGCACATCCGGCTGCTGGAAGCCGCATGCGCGCCTTCCTACGACAAACCCGACGGCTGGAAAGCCTTCGGCAAGATGATCACCAGCTTTGAAGACGAGCGACCGTCAAGCCAGGGCACGCTGGAACTTTATTCTGGCCTTGTGCTCGACTATGCCGTCACCCCACTGCCAAACGCTCAGACCATGCTGACCTTCGTCAACATGACCGACAGCGTCCGGGCGGAACGGGCCCTGAAGGAGAAGAACGAGGCGCTGCGCAAGGCGGACGAGCTGAAGAACGATTTCGTCCAGCACGTCTCCTACGAGCTGCGTTCGCCGCTCACCAACATCATCGGCTTTACAGACCTTCTGAAAACACCGGCCATCGGTCCGCTCAATGAGCGGCAAGCAGAGTATATCGACCATATCTCAACGTCTTCCTCGGTGCTTCTGACCATCGTCAATGACATTCTCGATCTGGCGACCGTCGATGCAGGCATCATGCAGCTCGACTATTCCGAGATCGATCTGAGCGACCTGCTCGACGATGTCTCGATGCAGATGACCGACCGGCTCCAGGAAGGCGGTGTGACGCTTGAGATTGCAGCCCCGGCCCTGCTCGGTCACCTGATTGCCGACCGGCAGCGGTTGAAGCAGATCCTCATCAAGATCCTGACGAATGCCGTCAATTTCGCACCGGAGGGCAGCGTCGTCTCGATGAAATGCCGGCGCGACGGCACCGATTTCTCGTTCTCGGTCACCGACAGTGGCTGCGGCATGAGCGCTGACCTCGTCTCCTCCGCCTTTGATCGGTTTTCGACCAGCGCCAAGGGTGGCAAGCGCAGCGGGCCGGGTCTTGGCCTCTCGATCGTCCAGAGCTTCGTCAACCTCCACAAGGGAGAGGTTGAGATCGAGAGCGAGCCTGGCCGGGGAACAACGGTCCATTGCCGGATTCCCAATGCCAGCATACCGCAGATGATCGCCGCCGCCGAATGAACCTCGAGCCGTCCCCGCTTGTCGTTCACCTTGCCGATGATGCCGACACGGCTCTGTTCGGCGAGGATCTGCTTCTTGCTCTTCAGATCGGCGACTGCGTCGCACTCTACGGTGATCTCGGAGCCGGCAAATCGACACTGAGCCGCGCGCTGATCCGGGCATTGGCGGGGGATGCCGATCTTGAGGTCCCGAGCCCAACGTTCACGCTGGTGCAGACCTACGACCTCAAGATCCCCGTTGCGCATTTCGACCTTTATCGACTCTCAGACGAAAGCGAGCTCGATGAACTGGGTCTTGAGGAGGCGCTGGCCGACGGTATCTGCCTCATCGAATGGCCTGTTAAAGCCGGCCGTGCGTTGCCGAAGAACCGCATAGACATCCGCTTCACCTTCACTGACGATGGCGGAAGAACAGTCACCCTCAATGCGCCCGAAGCCAAGCTTGCACGGCTTCGGCGCGTCACCGAGATACGCCGCTTTCTCGACAGGCATGGCCATCAGGGCGCCCACAGACGCCATTTGACGGGTGACGCTTCCAACCGGGCCTATGAGCATGTCTATCCGGCAGATGGCGGCGCGCGCCTCGTCCTGATGGATGCGCCCAAGCGGCCGAACGGCCCGCCGATCCGCGACGGCAAGCCCTATTCGCAGCTCGTGCATCTGGCCGAGGATGTGCGTCCCTTCGTGGCAATCGGACAGGCGCTGCGCGAGCGGGGCTTTGTGGCTCCCGAAGTCCTGGCTCAGGATCTGGATGCCGGGATCCTGCTTCTCGAAGATCTCGGCGAAGGTGGTGTTCTCGACGAACAGGGAAAGCCGATCGCCGATCGCTACCGCGCCAGTGCGGCCTGCCTCGCCGCCATTCACGACACGCCCTTCGATCGGGAGATCGTCATTGCCAGCGGGCATAAACACGTCATTCCGGATTTCGATCGTGCGGCGATGAAGTTCGAGGTGGAGCTGCTTCTCGACTGGCACCTGCCGTGGAAACGTGCCGGTCAGCCAGCAACGGCGGAGGAACGTGCCCGCTATCTCGCCATCTGGGACCAGCTGATCGACGAGTTGGCGGGCTCCGATACATCCATCGTCATGCGTGACTTCCATTCGCCCAACATTATCTGGCGCGCTAATCGCCAGAGGCATGACCGGGTCGGCCTCATCGATTTCCAGGACGCGATGATCGGCCCCTCGGCCTATGATCTCGTTTCGCTGGTCCAGGACGCTCGTGTGACGATCGAGCGGCCGCTGATGGATCAGCTGATGGGCGACTATCTTTCGGCACGCGCCAGGAAAGCGGATTTCGACGAAGCCGCCTTCCTGAAAAGCTGGGCAATCATGTCGGCGCAGCGCGCCTGCAAGCTGAACGGGCTCTGGGTGCG
>JBKBON010000044.1:0-12357 GCA_046294755.1 Allorhizobium sp.
GAGTTTGCTCTGTCGGTATTTGCAAAGCAAATACCTGGTAACGCGGGGTGGAGCAGCCCGGTAGCTCGTCAGGCTCATAACCTGAAGGCCGCAGGTTCAAATCCTGCCCCCGCAACCATCTTTACTTGCGATGACCCCGCCACACCGGCGGGGTTTTTCGTTAGTACGGAAATCATAAGGATTCCAGCAAGATCGCCCTGGACGTCGATCTCGATCTTGCCCTCGACCGGTGTCATCACAATCTGATCTACCAGCGACCGAATGGTGTCGGCGGCTTCTATCCGCTTGCCCGCGTCGTCATCCTGAAGGGATTCGTAGAGCTGCTGGATGCGCTTGCGGTATTGCAGCGCCATGCTCGGGTGCAGAAGAGGAGGGGGCTCGTCCGCTTCGGCCAGGAACAGTTCAAGTTCCTTCTTCCGCTTTTCCAAACTCACCATCTTCGCATTGAGAGCGTCGGCAGCACCGCCTTTGAGGATCAGGTTGAGAAGGGTATCGAGTTCCCGCTCAATTTTTGCGATCTCGGCTTCAGCAGAGGCTATGCCGGCGCGGCCTTCCATTCGCAGGCGGTTCATCTCCTGCGTGAAGACCTCGCAGAAATGGGCGAACAGTACTGGGTCAACGAGCCGTGTGCGCAGGGCGTTCAGCACGCGCGATTCCAACTCATCACGGCGGATGTTGACGCGGTTGTCACAGGTGCCCTTGTTGCGCGCGGTCGAGCATCCGATCAGGGTTGCCGAGATTGCGGAGTACCCACCACCGCAGCAGGAACATTTGGTCAGGCCCGAGAAGAGGTATTTGGGGCGGCGGCGGTGATTGACGGTGCGGACATCCGTGCTGCCGTTGTCATCCCGTGAGAGCTTGTTCTTCTCCTGCCGTGCCTTCACCGCGTTCCAGAGTTCGTCATCGAGGATCCGGAGCTCAGGCGTCTCCTGGATGACCCATTCCGATTCCGGGTTTGGGCGGGCCTGCCGCTTTCCGGTGTTCGGATCCTTCACGAAGCGCTGCCGGTTCCAGACAATCTTGCCGACATACATCTCGTTATTGAGGATGCCGTTGCCACGCTTCGGGTTGCCGTTGATCGTGCTGAAACCCCAGTCACCGCCGGAAGGGGCGGGGATGCCTTCCTTGTTGAGCGCGAAGGCGATGGTCTTGGCGGACTTGCCTGCAGCATAGTCGCGGAAGATGCGACGAACCACGTCGGCCTGGGCGTCGTTGATGGTGCGATCACCGCGAATGGGCTCGCCATTGGCGTCCAGCTTCTTGACCACGTCGTAGCCATAGGAGTTGCCGCCGCCGGATTTGCCAGCTTCCACACGACCGCGCTGCCCGCGGCGTGTCTTGTCGGCAAGATCCTTGAGGAACAGCGCATTCATCGTGCCCTTGAGGCCGACATGTAGATGGCTGACCTCGCCCTCCGAGAGGGTGAACATCTTCACATCCGCATAGGACATGCGCTTGAAAATGCCGGCGATGTCTTCCTGATCACGTGAGAGGCGATCCATCGCCTCTGAAAGGATAACGTCGAAGCGACCGGCCATGGCGTCGGCCATCAGGGCCTGGATGCCCGGACGGATCAGCGAAGCGCCTGAAATCGCGTGGTCGGTATATTCCTCGATGACGTGCCAGCCCTGCTTTTCTGCATGGAGGCGGCACATACGAAGTTGGTCGGCGATGGAAGCGTCGCGTTGATTGTCGGAAGAATAGCGGGCGTAGATCGCGACTTTCAAAACATGGCTCCCATCCGCATCAGGAGGTGCGCTTCCTCCTTCGCCTGGACAACGTCACTTCCTCTGCAAAGCACTCCCGCGCTGCTTGCTTTGCCAGGATGCCGACCAGACGCAGAAGGCGTGGATCGGGACTGCCGCGCGGCGTAAACGTCAACTCCGGCTCGTCCAGCAGCAAAGATTCGAGCAGCGCTTCGCGCTCTGCTCCTGTCATCTTTGCTGTGTTTCCTGGGGCTCGCAAGGTCATAACTGACAGCATTCGTCTCATGCCCGGCATAAGCAATGGAATTTACGGGCGAACATTTGGCGGCGATCGGTGTGCCGATGCGCGTCATGGCGTGTGGCGGCGTAGTCTGGCGTGCCACGGCAGAGTAAAATGACCTGTCGGAATCGCTCGCTGTCGCCGTCATCTTTCGCCTCGATGCTGGTCCTTTGGAAGCTGTTGCTTGCAGTTGAGACTTTACCGTATTGTATTTTGCAATACAAGGTACTATATTCCGGCTAAGGAGACTCGCCATGGCCAACACTGCTGAACGCAAGGAATATCCGATCTCGATGCGTCTGCTCGAGGCGGATGTTGCCATGATCGATCGCGCCGCGGGCCTGCGCGGCCGCTCACGCACGGATTTCGTGCGCGACGCCGCTGTACGCGCGGCCGAGGAGGTCGTCATGGAGCAGGGGCTGGTCAGGATGAGCCCGGAAGGCTTTGCTCAGTTCATGGATGTGCTGTCGCGTCCCGCTGCTTCTGTTCCGGAGATGGTGGAAGTGCTGAAACGGCCTGCGCCGTGGGAGCCCGGCTACGTGGCGAAGCGGTAGTCCCTTGCAGCTTTCGGGACCCGAACCGCTTACCGCTGCCCATGATGTTTCTGAGTTTTCCTGTGGCAAGCCGACGCTCGACCATTGGCTGAAAACCCGAGCGCTCTCCAATCAGCAGAAGGGTTTTACCGCCGTTCTTGTCGTGCATGAGGCTGGACGTGTGGTCGGGTATTACGGTCTCGCACCCACCGCCGTTGTCCCATCGGTCATGCCGCGTTCGATACGGACCGGGCAGCCGCCTAATCCGGTGCCGTGCATACTTCTGGGGCAACTGGCCACTGACACCACATGGGCAGGGCTGGGCATTGGCACCGGCCTTGTGAAGCACGCCCTTCAACGCTGCGTTCAGGCGGCCTCGCTCATTGGCGGGCGGGCCTTGATGGTCAATGCTGTTGATGAAGAAGCTGCCGAATTCTGGAGGCGGCGCGGATTTGAGCCTTCCCGGGACGATGCCCTGATCCTGCTGCGTTCTGTCGGTGATATCGCGGCCTCACTCGCCGAGACCAGTGGGTGAGAGCCGTGGAGCGGAGAGTCTCCGCGTCGATGCCCGGCGGCAGACCGCCGCGTCGCTCCCTTCGCCGATCTGATGATGGACAATCCCGACAAGGATTGGGGTAAACCCTTCTATCCAGTCGTGCCCTGAAGATCAGAAGTTGGGCGCCATAAAGGGGAAAGCCTTCCCCTGCGGCTGAGCCAGGGTCTCTGCCTCCCCCTGTCTAGCGGGGAGACCCCGCAACGCCCCCTGAGAGGCAGAGTGCGGACGGGTTTTCCTTGACGGGTTGAGGGCTGGAGAAGAGGTCTCTGGCGCCCGTCGCGGAGATCATCCCGATGGCCAGAACTAACAGGGTCGCGCGAGGCGGCGGCAATCGCACCAATCTTTACGACGACATTACCGGCAAGATCATCGCGGAGCTGGAGGAAGGCCGGCTGCCCTGGGTCCAGCCATGGGGGACGTCGGCGGCAAAAGCGCCACTCGCCATGCCGAGGAATGCGGCAACCGCACGGCAATATTCCGGGATCAATGTCCTGATCCTCTGGGGCGCCGTGATCCAGTACGGCTATCCGACCCAGCATTGGCTCACTTTTCGTCAGGCGCTGTCACTTGGTGGGAATGTCAGGAAGGGCGAGCGTGGCACCGCCGTTGTCTATGCCGATCGCTTTACCCCGGAGGACGAAAAGCGCCGTGCCCGAGAGACGGGTGAAGAAGCGGGAAGCATCCCGTTCCTGAAGCGCTTCACCGTGTTCAATGCCGCGCAATGCGAGGGTCTGCCCGATGATATTGCAGTGGAGGCGCCGCCACCGCCACCCGGCATGATTGAGCCAAGGGTCGAGGCGCTGATCCGCGCGACCGGCATCGATTTTCGCATCGGCGGCGATCGCGCCTTTTATGTGCCGGCGCACGACTATGTGCAGGTTCCCCCGCCGCAGGCCTATTTCGAGCCGATCAACTGGCACAGGACGGCGCTGCACGAAATGGGTCACGCGACGGGTCATGCTTCGCGCCTGGGGCGAGATTTCTCGGGCGGCTTCGGCACGAAGAAATACGCCTTCGAGGAACTGGTCGCAGAGATGAATGCGGCTTTCTGCTGCGCCTCGCTCGGTATCGTGCCAACGGTCCGTCATGCCGACTATATTGGTTCGTGGCTGGAATGCCTTCGGGAGGACAACCGCGCCATCGTCCGCGCCGCCTCGCTGGCGAGCAAGGCGGCCGACTGGCTGCTCGCGCATCTGCCCGACGAGGAGGTCGCCGAACCTGTGGCAGCCTCGGTTGAGCGGAGGGCTGCGGCATGATCCTCCTGACCCGCACGCAGCGCGCGCAGCTTCTTGGCAATGGCCGGCAGCGCGACACCGATCACCACCCCGTCGTCAAATTCTACAATCCCCTTGGCGCAGGCGTCTGGCTCGCCACCGAACTGGATGAGGACGACGACATCATGTTTGGTCTCGCCGATATCGGCTATCCTGAACTCGGTAGCTGGAGCTTCGCTGAACTGGAGGCAATCCGGCTGCCCTTGGGTATGAGGATCGAGCGGGACGTGCTTTTTACCGGCCTGTTCCCGATCTCGGTCTGGGCCGAAGCGGCGCGCATGACTGGCGGCATAAGGGCCGCCGAGCAACTCCTGTCCGCCCGCTTCCGTGGCGGTGCTGCACAGAGCCTGAAACCCGCCGATACAGAAAGCCGCAAAGCCTGAGACCCGGCTGTCCGGCTTTGCGCTTTTGCGCCGCTCTCTTGGAGGTAGAGGGCGGCGCCTCTCGTCGTGACGTGGTGAAAGTTCCGGCGCCGGGCCGGCTGCCCGTCGGGAACCCACGACCATGACGCGACACATGAGGAAACTCGCTATCGATCCGCAACCCTGCCAGTTTTCCGCGCAGGAGCAGGCCGTTGTCTACGAGGCGCGCCAGATCCTGCTGCGCCACCTCAACCAGAACCCGGTCCTGTCCACATGGCAGGCGGTTCTCGACTATTGCGCGCTGACCATCCGCGGTGATGTCGAGCGCTTCCATGTCCTCTATCTCGACCGGAAAAACCGGCTGGTCTCGGACGAATGCCTTGCCATCGGCACGGTTGATCATGCCCCGGTCTACCCCCGGGAAGTGCTGCGCAGGGGCCTGGCGCTCAATGCCAGCGCGTTGATCATCGTGCACAATCACCCCACTCATTCATTTAGATCCCGCAGGATCACGCTCAAACACATTGAAACACTAGAAAATCCCTCCATTTTTAGCATTGCGTAGTGGGGACGGTTTTGGCAAATTGGGGGTGGTTGAAGGGATAGAAAACGGCTTTCCGCTCCCAGTAAACGATCCCCGTTTCTCCTCGACCGATCCCAGTTTCAGGCAAGGAGGAACGCATGCCAGCCCTGACCGACACCGCGATCCGACACGCGCTGAAGCGCGTTGAGATCAGCCGCAAGCAAGAGAACCTCGCCGATGGCGACGGGCGAGGCACCGGCCGACTCGTCCTCGTTCTCAAGCCCATGCCGAAGCGCGTCACGGCCGACTGGATGGCGCAACAATGGCGTGACGGCAAACGTACCAAGAAGAAGATCGGCGCTTACCCCTCGATGTCGCTCGCCCAGGCCCGCGAGGTTTTCAAGCGCGACTATGCCGACGTGATCCAGAAAGGTCGCAGCATCAAGATCGCAAGCGACACCCGCCCCGGCACTGTAGCGGACCTCTTCGAGGGGTACGTCGCTTCACTAAAGGCCGCCAGCAAGCCCTCCTGGAAGGAGACGGAGAAGGGCCTTAACAAGATCGCCGACACTCTTGGGCGGAACCGCCTAGCCCGCGAGATCGAGGCCGAGGAAATCGTCGAACTGATCCGCCCGATCTATGAGCGCGGCGCCAAGTCGATGGCAGACCATGTGCGATCCTACATGCACGCGGCTTTCGGCTGGGGCATGAAGTCCGACAACGACTATCGGCAACAATCGGCTCGCCGCTTTCGCATCCCCTTCAATCCAGCGACAGGTATTCCGACCGAACCGAAGGTCAAAGGCACCCGCTGGCTCGACGAGGACGAATTCGTACAGCTTTATCGTTGGCTGGAATGTCCCGACACGCCGGTTCATCCGCCCTATACCCGTGCCGTCAGGATCATCATGCTGACCGGCCAGCGCGTCCAGGAGATCGCCAGCCTTCACATCGACCAGTGGGACGCCAAGGAAAAGATCATCGACTGGTCGAAGACCAAGAACGACCAGCCCCATGCTGTTCCGGTGCCGGAACTGGCCGCAGAGCTACTCGCGTCCATCAACGTCAACGAATACGGCTGGTTCTTCCCGTCTGCCACGGACCCGTCCAAGCCTGTCAGCCACGGCACGCTTTACTCGTTCATGTGGCGCCAGAGGGACCGCGGCGTGATCCCCTATGTGACGAACCGCGACCTGCGCCGGACCTTCAAGACGCTTACCGGCAAGGCGGGGATCTCGAAGGAGATCCGCGACCGCCTCCAGAACCATGCGTTGCAGGACGTCAGTTCCAAGCACTACGACCGCTGGCACTACATGGTGGAAAAGCGTGCCGGCATGGCGAAATGGGACAAGTTCGTCCGCGCCATGCTCGCAAAAAAGCGACTGAAAGCGGCAGCATGAGCCTCGGGTGCCCCATAAGGCGGAAGTGAGAACAAAACGATGCGTATCGTAATCAGCTTGGCGGACGCTCCATCGGAGATATTCTAAGAACAGCCGGAAATGTCGGGGCGACGGATACGATCAAACAAGTAGCATTATACGGCTTTTACCCGTTTTACGGTTTCAACGACAACGCCCTCGCCCGTTCGCTCACGATGAAGCACCGCTGGAGCTGACTGCTGGGTGTGGCGGCACTCAGGAAATTGATTGCAGCCGAAAAAGCTGGTGTCGTTCCGCCCTTTGCGCTCAACCAGCTCCCCCACCAAGCAACTGGGGCATTGATCGAGTTCCCTCCCATCGATGGTTTCAAACCGGACTTCGTTGCCGGCGATCTCGCAAAGCTCGCGAATGTAGCGTGAAGGCTTGCGTCTATTACAGAGGATAAACGTCCCTCTGCTGGCGCGGGTCATTGCGACATAGAAAAGTCGGCGCTCCTCCGCATAGGCAAACCTCTCCGGACGCGGGATAACGAGATTTAGCAGCTCGTCATCTTCGATCCGGCTGGGGACGCCATAGTCGCCCTCGCTGACATCGAGCAGGATCGTGTAGTCGGCCTCCAGGCCCTTCGACCGATGAAACGACATGCCGGCGACCTCGATCGCCGAAAATTCGGGGTGGCGACCGTGAAATGGATCTAACAAGTTGTAACGCCACAAGACCAGTACCTTCAGCTTTTGCCCCGCCTCACGGCGCCACTGTCCTGAAATTCCTTCAAGAAAGGTGTTCAGGCGATCGAGTAGTTGGAAGCAGGCTTTCGGGAAGCTTGGCTTGCGCCACTCCACGCTGACCGGAATGATCCGGATTGATCGCGGTATGGCGGCGCGCGTCGATCGCACCGTCTTCGTGATCTGCTCGGGATTGCGCTGGACAAAGCGTGCCGCGGTGTCAGCGAGAAGCTGGTTACAGCGGTACGTCTGTTCCAGCCGACCTTGCCAGCAGGCACCAAAGTTCGCTTCGAACTGGGTGAAGATCGTAATGTCCGACCCGGCAAAGCGGTAGATCGACTGCCAATCGTCTCCGACAGCAAAGACTTTTGTGAAAGCCTTCTGGTGTTTTAGCGCCTTGATCAGATTGGCCCTCGGGTCCGAAATATCCTGAAATTCATCCACCAAGATCAGCGAATAAGGGCTCTGATAGCGCCCCGTCTCAACGAGGCGCACTGCGTCGCCGATCATTGAATCGAAGTCGATACGCTTTGCCTCGTCGAGCTTGCGCGAATAGGCTTCGGTGATCAGCCAGACAGCACGCGCGAAATACTGCGCGCGCGGTTTGTCATGCAGGGACTTTGCACGTTCCAGCAGCATCTCCAGCGTAAGCTGGCTCGCTCGAATGTGTTTGATGCACACGCCGATCAGCTTCTGGTAATGCGTGATCACCACTGGTTCGACCGCTTTGAGGATCTCGTCGACACTTTTCTCAGTCAGGGGAATTTTGCGTTTGATCAGCTCAGCCTCGAGATGTGGCAACAACGTTCCCTCGTGCGCCTGTGCGGAGGTTGTCTCGAAGAAATCCAACTCTTTGCGCTTGTACCCAGCGCGTTTACCCTTGGTATGCTCAGCATAGTTCGCAAAGGGCGAGGAGCCATCCGCGTTGATCGCGAAATGCTCGTGGAACGTGTCGGTGAGAGGGTAATGAAAGTCCGGCTGGACAAAACGTTCGCTCCCGTCCTCCTCTTCGAATGAGATCTGCTTTTCATATTCGAACTCGACAGAGTGGACCCACAACCAGTTCGCGATCCGCTGCTCCTGAAGGGATTTCACATACACGTTTGCAAGCGTACCGATGGTGCTGCCGCCCTTATCGTTGCGATCGGCGATGTAGCGATTGTAGTCTGCCTCCGAGTCAAAGACCTCTGCGGGGATGTCGGCCTTCGGCAAAATCGAGAGGAGGTCGATCCACAGACGGCGAAACTCTTCATTTACCTCCATCAACTCGCGTATGATCTTGTCGATCACACGGGCTTCGCCGGCGGGATGCTCGACCCAGTTTGCGAGTTGAGGTGGGCGACCTTCCGTCTCTTCGATGATCCCCCGACCGAGTGCATGAAACGTCGTCACCCGGCTCTCCAGAGCATCTTCATCGACGTTCAGCTGCCTGGCGATCCGTTCCTTTAATTCGTCGGCTGCACTCTTGTTAAATGCCAGGACGAGGATCTCGCTCGGATGGTAAAGTCCCTTCTCGAGGACATAGGCAACTTTCCCGACCATGGTCGCGGACTTGCCCGATCCAGCGGATGCGACGAGCAGGTTGTTGTCTTCGAGGCGGATGCAAGCCTCGCGCTGCTCCTGGGAAAGCGAAAATCCCCCAAGGTCGGCGAAGAATTCCTCGAACTTCTGCATCTCGTGAAAAACGAAATTTTCATTGTAGCGACTGCGGACGCCGGGGTCAGTGAGCATCGCAAAAGAGGTTGGCAGATAGCCTCTTAGGGTGTCGGGGATCAGAGAGGCATCAAACAACGGGTGCGCCAATGCCAGTGACGCATTTCCCGGGACACTCGCGATCGCCCGGCCGACGTCGGCATGAGCAAGATATTGCCTGTTGCTGTCGGTCATCGCGCGAATCTTGCTATCGACCTCGCGCAAGCGTTCCTTGTCGGAATCGATGAGATTCGCGAGATGCTGGTTCACGAAAGCCAGCAAATCGTCGCGTAAAGTCTGAGACGCCTTGGCGGTCAGGCCGGAAAGAGCATCGATACGGCCCTTCGACCGGATCTCGACCGTGTGCCAAAGCAGGGCCTTGGTTGACGAAACCGACGAGATATCAAGGCACTGAATTTCATCCTCGCCTGTCGATTTCAGGCTAACTCGGTCCTGCGAAGATGGGCTGAGAGCCAGTTTCCACTTCTCCGACAAGAAAATGCGCGCCCAAAGGCTGGGCCGGTATATGCGGGATCGTCCAAGCATTGGCAGTTTCATCGAGCCGCCCGGTCTGCGCCTGCGACGTTCTTGTTCATGATCTCGCAAATCGTCTGGTGGGCGCTCTCGATCTCCTTGTTCCAGTCGGGTTCCGATGAATCGGCATCGTCACTCCCTACAAACCGAGATTTTCGCACCTCTTCGACGTCGCGCATATTCCCCCGCCCCCGTTTCTTATTTGGCTGCGCCGTTCGCGCGCGCGACTATATCGGCGCACTGCGCCATAAGCGCCTCGAACGGCTCAGCGTCATCGAAGAGCAGCCCATCCTCAACCATGCGGGCATAGTCGTCCTCCAACGCCTTCGCGCCATCGCCGACCGGCACGAGTTGCAAGCCGCCGCTGACAGCCGCTGCATAGTCGATCGGCGTGCGGTCGGCGGCTTTCTCCGCGAAGAACATCGACTTGTGCCGGGCGACAGCGTTGGCCAGCTCGCGATCGGCGAAAGCAGCTTCCGCAAAGCCGGCTTCATCCAGCCGGACAACATCGTGCCAGTGTCGTGCGAAGCGGTCGCCGCGAAGCCGCTCCTGAAGGCAAAAGACGTGGATGGCGGTCGCCTTCTCCCAGAAGGTCCGCTCCGCGTGCATGACGCGCGGACTCGCCGTCGGGAATACCAGCCCGTCGATCAGGCCGGCGGCGTCGCAGGAGACATCGCGCAGGCTCGCCGGTTCGCCCGTCGAGCGCGCGCCGAACTCCAGCATGACGCTGGGCGCGACATAGCCGGACCCGGCCGCGGTCGCCTCGTAGTCGATGAAGAGCTTGTCATCCTCGACGCGGATGGCCGCAGCCAGACCTTCGGCGGCGAGTGCGTTCGCGATCACGGGCTGCACGGTTTCCGCGACCCATGCCGGCAACCGCCGACGGACCTCGCTGGACCAGCGCTTTTCCTCGCTTCGCGTTTTCGGCAAGCCCTCGCCATTGTCCCCGACCAGATCGGGCGCGATCGCCCGAATGTCATAGGTCAGATCCACATCCTCCGAAAACCGGCGAATGACGTGATAAGCTTTCGACAGCGACGTGCCGCCCTTGAACACTAGATGTTCGCCGAGCGGCGCAGCGTAGAGGGTCGCCAGCGCCCACACCACCCACACATCCTTTTCGAGAAGATGGGTGGGACGACCCGAACGGTCGGCCGCGACACCCAGCGCGTCGCGCCGGTCCTCGGCCGAAAGCTGGAGAAAGACATCAGCCATACGCCGCCTTTCCGACGCTCTGCGCGAGCCATGTCGGAAGCTGCGGCGCGGCGGCGACCAGTTCGCCGAACACGCCGGGCGGCATCTTCCGCTTCAATGTCGTGAGCGCGGCCTCTGCCTTTTCCGGGCCGAGCCAGGCCAGCGCCCGCACGGCCTCCCCCGCCGGCCGGTTGGCCAGGGCCAGTTGCCAGCGCGGTGCATGCCGCAATTCCACGATCTGCTTGCCGAGGTGCACCTTTCGGCTGCGCCCGGAGGTCAGATAGACCGAGCGGACGGGCACCTGCGTCGTCAAGCCAAGGGCGTTCGCCGCGGCAGCGCCGTTCGAGACGATGACCTCCCCCTTTTGGGTTGCAAGAGCCTCGACAGCCTGCTCGACCGAAGGCGTGCGCGTGCCGAACCGGCTGGCGATGGGACGCAGATAGACGCCACGACCGGCGCGGATGAGTTGCCCGCGCTCCGTCAGGCGCGACAACGCCTGATCCACGGCGGCCCGGTTTCCGAGGTGCAGCAGGCTCTTGGCGGACACAGGAGCGCCTTCGGGCAGGCCCGTCGCATGCGACAAAATCTGTTCGGTCAGCCGTGTCATCGTCTTTCTCCTGTCGGAAATATATGCGAGTTTCTGACAGTTTTCAAGGAAGTCCGGATAGGGGAAAGCCTTCCCCTGAGGCCGAGCCTTGGTCTCGGCCTACCCCTTCTGCGGGGAATCCCCGCAACGCCCCCTTCAGAGTGAGAGTGCGGACGGGTTTTCCGTGACGGGTTGAGGGCTGGAAGAGAGGCTTCCGGCGCCCGTCGCGGAGATCATCCCGATGGCCAGACACGATCGCAGCCCCGCAGAAGGTGGCGCGCGCAGCAACCTTTACGACGACATCACCAACAAGATCATCACCGAGTTGGAGCAAGGGCGGCTGCCCTGGGTCCAGCCCTGGGGCGCGTCACCCAATACCGCCCCTCTGGGCCTGCCGAGAAATGCTTCAACCGGCCGTAGCTATTCCGGCATCAATATTCTGATCCTTTGGGGCGCTGTCATCCAGCACGGCTTCCCCGGTCAGGCGTGGCTGACTTTCCGCCAAGCCCTTTCGCTTGGCGGCAATGTCAGAAAGGGCGAGCGTGGCACCACCGTTGTCTATGCCGACCGTTTCACTCCCGAGGACGAGAAACGCCGTGCCCGCGAGACTGGCGAGGATGCGCATGCCATACCGTTCCTGAAGCGGTTCACGGTCTTCAATGCCGCACAATGCGATGGCTTGCCCGATGACATCACGGCAGTCACGCCGCAACCGCCGCCGGGCCTGATCGAACCTCAGGTCGAGGCGCTGATCCGGGCCACCGGCATCGACTTCCGAATTGGCGGCGATCGCGCCTTCTACATGCCCTCGCTCGACTATGTGCAGGTGCCGCCTCCGCAAGCCTATTTCGAGCCTATCAACTGGCACCGGACGGCCCTGCACGAGCTGGGTCACGCCAGCGGCCATCACAGCCGCCTCAGCCGCGATCTGACCGGCTCGTTCGGCTCGAAGAAATACGCTTTCGAGGAGATGATTGCCGAACAGGCCGCAGCTTTCAGTTGCGCTGCGCTCG
>JBKBON010000045.1:0-11878 GCA_046294755.1 Allorhizobium sp.
TAAGGGGCCGCCAAAATCGTCAAAGTCCATCATGGTCTTGTCCTCTCTGGCCCGTCATGGGTCAGGATGTCTTGGTCGCCATCACTTCAATCAGTTTGACACCAAATCGTGTATCGTCGTTTTCGAGTACGGTGATTTCGCCGCGCGCAATGCGCCGACCGTTCACCATGATCTCGACCGGCTCACCGATCTTCTTGTCCAGCGCGATGATGGCGCCTTCCTCGAGACTCATCAGCCCTGCAACCTGCATGCGGCTCGACCCGAGCACGATCTGGACCTCGATCGGGATATCCATGATCAGGTCAAGATTGGCGGTGAGACCGCTGCCCGGCTCCTGCTGGTGGCCGGTAGAGCCGCCAAAGTCGCCGCCACCGAAGTCGCTCGAACCACCGAAGTCGCTGGAGCCGCCGAAATCGCTGGAGCCCCCGAAGTCGGAGCTGCCGCCCAGATCGTTGGAACCGCCGAAATCGCTGAGACCGAAATCATCGCTCGGGGAGGCGGCTGCATCGCCGCCAAAATCCGATTCGAATGCTGCCAGCGGGTCGTCCTTTAGGCCGAGATCGGAACCGAAATCGCCCAGACCACCGTCTGCATCTGCCTTCAGGACGCCGCGAAGGTCGTCGACCGCCTGGTCAAAGTCGGTGTCGCTCGCACCCGGCATCGCCAGTGCGTCGTCATCCTTCGGTGGTGTTTTCTTCGTTGCCATGGATCGATTATTCCTCTTGAAACTTGCCTCAAGCTGCCGTGGGCCGAGCCCCGGTAAATGCCTAGCTCATCAAATGCTTTAGAATCTCATCTTCGCTACTCACATTGTCCTTCACCCGGACCGTGTAGCTGTCGCCAGCCCGGCCGAACTCGCAGACATAGAGGTTCTTGCCGTTGGCGCTGACATCGACCATCACGTCGCCTTTGTCCCGGAAAGGAATGACATCGCCTGCGATCAGTCGCGAGACAGTCGCAAGCGTCAGCGATTCCAGGCGGATCCGCGCTTCGAGAGTGACCTGGGAGCGGCGCACCTGCTCGGCGATCTGCTCCTGCCATTCCTTCTTCGACTTGCTGGACTGGCTCTTCGACTTGGGCATCGTGACCACGGTCTTCAGCAGAGCCTTCTGCGGGATAACGAGGTAGAATTCCGACTCCACCGTCCCCAGCGTGATGCCGAGTTTGACGGTCACGCCGTATTCGTCGACATGATCTTCTTCGGGCTTCAGGCGGTCTTCCGCGTTGTGTGCCTTTTCCAGCAGCGGCTCGAAGCCACCCGGTGCGTTGACACCCGAACGAAGGACGTTGGCGATTTTGTCGAAGACCATCACGGCGAGATCCAGCTCGATCTGTGAAAGTGGCCGCTCGATGGGTTCCTGGATCGTCTCGGGCAGGGCGCCAAGCAGGTTTTCCATCAGAGTGATGACGAAACCATTGCCGCAGGCAAGAACGAAGTTCGGTGACCAGTTGCGCAACTGCCCGTCCGCCAGGGAAACATTGTCCCCCAGGTCCGCGATCAGGTCCATCATCAGACCGCTTTCGTGGCCGTTGTAGTGAACCTGCATCGAGAGCCCCGTCTCGCTGTGGAATACGTCGGGCAGGAACTCGACATAGAGTTGGCCGAAGTCGGCGCAGAGCTTCTGCAGCGTCTTGGAATCGCCCAGGCCGCCAGTCAGCTTGGCAAGCAGGGCGCGATCCATCGCCGGAGCGGTCTCGATCTGTGCTTCAGTCATGATCAGGCTGCCTTGCTTTCACCGCCGCCGCCAGGATTCATCATTTCCTGCTCCACGGCGTCGATCGAAGGACGTTCATGGGAGGAGATGGTCTTGCGGCCGTATTCGAGTGCCACCTGCGGGACCGACCCGTTCATGTAGGCGAGCAGCGTCTGCTTCACGATGATGTAGAGGCGGTGCTGCTTCGTGCGGACCATCTTGATCTGCGCGATGATCGGGTTGCAGAGGCAATAGGAGAGGAAGATGCCGAGCATGGTGCCGACGAGAGCGGCGCCGATCAGACCGCCAAGAACTTCAGGCGATTCATTGATCTTGCTCATGGCCTTGATAACCCCGAGAACGGCCGCGACGATACCGATTGCCGGGAAGCTGTCACCCATGGCGGTCATGGCGTGATAGGGCTTCATCTTGTCGTAGTGGATGGTTTCGATTTCTTCGTCCATCAGTGCTTCGATCTCATGGCTTCGGGCATTGCCGATGATGATCAGGCGGACATAGTCACAGATGAAGGCGGTCAGTTCCTTGTTCTTCAGGAGGTTCGGAGCCGCCGTGAAGATCGAGGACTCTTCCGGGTTGTCGATATGCGCTTCGATCTCGTTGCGCGACTTGGTGCGGAGGTCGCGCATCAGAGAGTAAAGCACGCCGAGCACGTCGAGATAGTCGCGCTCCTTCGGAACCGTCTGCTTGAAGGCCTCGCCCAGCGCCTTGCCGGTGTCTTTGATGACCTTCATCGGGTTGGCCATGATGAAGCCACCGATGCCGGCGCCACCGATGATGACGAGCTCAAACGGCTGGATGAGAACATCCAGGTGACCACCCATGGCCATGAAGCCGCCGAGTACGCAGCCCAGTGTGATGATGAAACCGACGATTAAGTTCATTTTGCCCGCACCCGAACGTTACTATTCACCGTAACCGATAGAGCTCCTGCCTTGCGTGAGGCTGAATCACGGTGCCAATTTTGGGCTGCGCATCCCCCCGGAATTCCTGGCTTTCCCCGGACAGTTTCGCGCAAGCCTTTTGCCGCAAGAAGAGCGGAGTAGAGCGTAGGCTATCCTGCGTTAAATAATGATTTACTGATATTCTTCACCTGCGGAGGCAAAGCAGTGCAATCCGGTATTTACGTGTCCCTGTCGTCGCAGATGGCTCTCGAGCGCCGTCTCACCACGATCGCCGACAACATGGCCAATGTGAACACGGTCGGCTTTCGCTCCACGGATGTAAAGTTCGATGAGATGTTGAGCCGGACCGGCAACGAGCTCAACGCCAAGATCGCCTTTGTCAGTCAGGGCAATGACTATCTCTCCACCAAAAGCGGGGAGCTTATGGAAACGGGCAATGTCCTGGATTTCGCGATCAAGGGAGATGCCTGGTTCGCGATCGACACACCGGTCGGTCAGGTCCTGACACGGGATGGTCGTTTCACCATGACCGATGGGGGACAGCTCGTCTCAACGCGCGGTTATCCCGTTCTGGATGCAGGCGGGGCGCCAATCCAGCTCAACCGCGCCGGCGGCCCGCCGGAAGTCGGGGCCAGCGGCCAGATCATGCAGGATGGCCGAGTGGTCGCAACGCTGGGTATCTTCACCGCTGACGTGCGCAACGGCTTCCTGCGTTTTGAGAACAGTGGCGTGACCACCGTCGACAACCCGCAGCCGGTCGTCGACAACCCGGAAGTTTCCATTCTGCAGGGATATGTCGAGAACTCCAACGTCAATGGCATCGGCGAGATGACGCAGCTCATCCAGGTCAACCGCGCCTTCGAGGCAATCAGTGCGCTGATCAGCTCCAGCGAAAATACCATGAGCGAGGCAATCAAGGTCCTCGGCGGCGGCAACTGAGCCTGAGATCGGATAACCATGAGCGTGCCGACACCAGACGAATTTCCGCTTTCCCCGAAGCTCGGACAATTGGCGGCATTGGCGCAGCGCTATTCCCGCCCCACCAATTCCGTCACCCAGGGCGGACATGTCCGCACCATCGCTGCTGGCCATTACACAGTGACCGGTTTGTCTCGGCATGTGCGTCTCGGAGAATTCGTCGCCCATCGCTCGTCCACCGGCGTGCATCTGGGAGAAGTGGTCCGGGTTGAGCCGGATGTATGCTATGTCTGCCCGATCGAACCCGGTGAACCCATCGGCATCCACGACGTCGTGATCCGCAAGGGTGCCTTTCGTGTCGCCCCGGATGATAGCTGGTGCGGCCGCACCATCAATGCCCTGGGTGATCCGATCGACAATGGACCGGCACTGGCGCCAGGAGCGGAGCGGCGCCCCATTTCTACGACCGCGCCGCCGTCGATGACACGCAGCCGCGTCGAGACGGGCTTCAAGACCGGCGTCAGGGCGATCGATATCTTTTCTCCGCTCTGCCTGGGGCAGCGTCTTGGCATTTTCGCGGGGTCGGGCGTCGGCAAATCGACACTGCTGTCCATGCTCGCTCGAGCGGACGCTTTCGATAAGGTCGTCATCGCACTGGTTGGCGAGCGCGGTCGTGAAGTGCGTGAATTCATCGAGGATACGCTTGGCGACAACATGGCGAAGTCGATCGCCGTGGTCGCCACCAGCGATGAGAGCCCGATGCTGCGCAAAATGGCGCCCCTGACCGCCATCACCATCGCAGAGCATTTCCGCGACAAGGGCGAGAACGTGCTGTTCATCGTCGACAGCGTTACCCGCTTCGCCCATGCCATCCGTGAAGTGGCAACCGCCGCTGGCGAGCCGCCGATCGCGCGTGGCTACCCGGCCTCCGTCTTCACCGAGTTGCCCCGTCTTCTGGAACGTGCCGGTCCCGGCGCAGAGGGAGCCGGCACGATCACCGCGATCATTTCGATCCTCGTCGATGGCGATAATCATAACGATCCAATTGCAGATTCCACGCGTGGTATCCTTGACGGGCACATCGTGCTCGACCGCGCCCTTGCTGACGAGGGGCGTTATCCACCGATCAACCCTCTGACATCGATTTCTCGTTTGGCCCGCAAGGCCTGGACGCCCGAGCAGGAGAAGCTGGTCTCGCGTCTGAAGGCGCTGATTCACCGTTTCGAGGAAACCCGCGACCTGCGCCTAATCGGCGGCTACCGCAACGGGTCCGATCCCGATCTCGACATGGCCATCAAGCAGGTGCCGGTCATCTACGACATTCTGAAGCAGACGCCGGGTGAGAAGCCCGCGTTGGACGCCTACGCCGACCTGGCCAACGCCCTGAAGGCGGCAGCTGGTGGGCAGGGTATGAGACAAAGGGGCTGACCATGACCGATTTCGATGCTGACGAGCCCGTGGCTCCGCTCCGCCCGGTCCTGACCCGGCGACGTGTACCGACCATCGACCGCGTGCTGGCGCTGACGGGTATCGCACTTGCCTGTGGTGCTGCCATGTTCCCCTGGTATGTCTTCTTCAATGAGGAGAAGTTCGGTATCCGGGTCGCTGAGTGGGGGCGCACCCGTGATTTGCCCGAGGGACCGGGGCGAGATGTATTCAGCGTGTCTCCGCTCGCATTGGTCGACAGCGACGACGAGAGCGGTGACAACGACGGCAAGGCTGATGTCGACCAGATCGTAACAGCCACCGTCCCGACGCTCGGGCGCGAGCAGCCCGACGGCCTGGAGACACAGACGACACAGCCGTTCCCGGGCAAGTCCGGTTTCCGCCTGCTGCATGTCGCCAACGGCCGCGCGCTGATTGAGGATCGAGCCGGCATGTACCTGGTTCGCGTCGGTTCCATCCTCCCCGACAACAGCCGTGTCGCGACGCTCGAACAGCGCGACGGCAAGTGGGTCATCGTCACCTCTTCCGGCGAGGTTGTCCGAAACAACTGACGAAGTGTGGGACGGGCAAGTCCCACGCAAGATTACTAGCCTAAGCTCCGATCAATAATAGACGGAGTGATGTGAATGAATCCCATCCAGTTGTTCGAGCTAGCCTCCCGCCAGGCGGAATGGCTTTCGGTGCGCCAGCAGGTGGTGGCGACCAATATCGCTAACGCAAACACGCCCAAGTTTGTAGCCAAGGACATCACGCCTTTCAGTGCGGTTCTGGACAAGACCGGCATGGTCCAGGGCATGGCCGTTACGCAGCCGGGCCACATGGCAGCTGCCGATTTCAGTGACCGCAACATCGCGATCGAGGACGAGAAACTCAATAACGAGATCGGTATCCAGGAATCTGGCAACACCGTCGCGCTCTCCGACGAGTTGAGAAAGACGGGCGAAATCAAGCGCAACTACGAGCTCAACACGTCGCTGATGTCCTCCTTCCATCGCATGATGCTAATGACGGTGAAACGCTGATGACTGATCCATTGCTCGCAACGCTGAAGGTTGCCGGAAGTGGGCTTGAAGCCCAGTCGACCCGCCTTCGCATCGTCTCCGAAAACATTGCCAATGCTCGCACGACGGGTGACACGCCGGGCGCTGATCCCTATCGGCGCAAGACGATCACATTCGGCGCCGAACTCGACCGAGTGAGCGGTGCGGAAACCGTTCAGGTGAAAAAACTTGGCGTCGATCTCGCGGACTTCATCGAGGAATACGACCCAGGCAACCCGGCCGCCGATGAGCGCGGTATCGTCAAGATGCCCAATGTCAACATCCTGATCGAGATGGCTGACATGCGCGAGTCCAACCGCACCTACGAAGCGAATCTGCAGACCATCAAGCAGACCCGAGAAATGATTTCCCAAACCATAGCGCTGCTGAAGGCCTCACAATGATTGAATCTCTGACCAAGACTAGCGCTCTGTCCGGCACCAAAGGCCTGGACTCGCTCTCGAGCACCTTTTCCACGAAAGGTCTGACCGCCGAGGGGACGACGCCCGGCACCATGACCGGCGAGACCTTCATGGCCGCGTTGGGCAATGTCGCGGTGAACGCAGCAAACAATCTGAAGAATGCGGAGCAGGCCTCCTTCGATGGCCTCATGGGCAAGGCGAACACCCGTGAAGTGGTCGATGCCGTGATGCAGGCCGAGCAGTCTCTCCAGACGGCAATCGCGTTCCGCGACAAGATCGTCAACGCCTATCTCGAAATCACAAAGATGCAGATCTAGCAGGGGTACCAAACTATGAGAGCGCTTGCCATCGCAGCCACGGGTATGGACGCCCAGCAGACCAATCTTGAGGTCATCGCGAACAACATTGCCAACATCAACACGACCGGGTTCAAGCGGGCCCGTGCTGAATTCTCCGACCTTCTCTATCAGACGGAGCGCGCCCAGGGCGTGCCGAACCGTGCAAACCAGGCCATTGTCCCGGAAGGTGCCAATATCGGTCTCGGTGTCCAGACGGCCGCCGTGCGCAACATCCACACCCAGGGTCAGCTCACCCAGACCGGCAACGAACTTGACCTCGCCCTGATCGGTCGTGGCTGGTTCCAGATCGAAAGCCCAGATGGTACGACCCTGTACAGCCGCTCCGGTGCCTTCAACATGAACGCCGAGGGCCAGTTGGTCACCATTGACGGCTACTTGGTTACGCCGCAGATCACCATTCCGCAGGACGCCAGCGAAGTCGTGATCAGTCGCACCGGTCAGGTTCAGGCCCGCATTGGCAACGATGCCGACTACACCGACCTCGGGCAGTTGACGATTGCCAACTTCGTCAACGAAGCCGGCCTCAAGCCGCTTGGCGACAACCTGTTCGCCGAGACCGCAGCATCGGGTGCAGCCATTGTCGGCGCACCGGAAGATCCGGGCTTCGGCTACATCAAGCAGTCCTATCTGGAAGCCTCGAACGTCGACTCGGTGAAAGAGATCACGGACATGATCTCGGCTCAGCGCGCCTACGAGATGAATTCCAAGGTCATCACCACTGCCGACGAGATGGCTCAGATCGTCAGCAAGAACCTCAAGTAAGACAACTGGAGGCAAACATGAGGTTTCGCCGGAACATCGGACATGCCCTGCGGGCGGCGGCAATTGCCGCCGCAGCATTTGGCTTCGCCGCCGGCATCGCGCTGGCGCAGAATACCGCTGTGATCCCCAAGCAGGTCATCTACCCGGGCGAAACCATTTCTTCCGAGCAGCTCGACGTCGTCCCCGTGACGAACCCAAACATTGCGGGCGGCTACGCCCAGACCCGTGAAGAAGTGGTCGGCATGGTGGCGAAACGCACATTGCTGCCTGGCCGCACCATTCCCGTTCACGGTTTGCGTGAGGCCTTTGCGGTCAAGCGCGGCACGAGCGTCCGCCTGACCTTCGCGATCGGCAACATGCTGATCAGCGCGAGCGGGACGCCGTTGACGGATGCTTCGGTCGGCGAGCTCGTCAAGGTCCGCAACATCGATTCCGGCTCGATCGTGTCAGGCACGGTCATGGCTGATGGTACCGTACAGGTGATGGCAAAATGAGACTGATTGCTCCCATGCGGATCGCATTCTGTGCGCTGGCGCTGGTTCTGGCTCCGCTTGAGCCGGCGCTAAGCGCCAATTCGCGCATCAAGGACATCGCTTCGCTGCAGTCCGGTCGTGACAACCAGTTGATCGGCTACGGTCTTGTGGTCGGCCTGCAGGGCTCAGGCGACAGCCTGCGCTCCTCTCCCTTCACAGACCAATCCATGCGCGCCATGCTGCAGAACCTCGGGATCTCGACCCAGGGCGGACAGTCGAACGCAAAGAACGTGGCGGCCGTCATGGTGACCGCCAATCTGCCGCCCTTCGCAAGCCCCGGCAGCCGTATCGACGTGACGGTGAGCTCGCTGGGTGATGCGACCTCGCTGCGCGGCGGGACCCTGGTGATGACCTCGCTGACGGGAGCAGACGGCCAGATCTACGCCGTCGCGCAAGGTTCCGTGGTCGTTTCCGGTGTCAGCGCCCAGGGTGATGCCGCCGCCGTACAGCAGGGGATCACCACCTCCGGCCGCGTCCCGACCGGTGCGATCATCGAGCGTGAACTGCCGTCGAAGTTCAAGGACAGCGTCAATCTCGTCCTGCAACTGCGCAATCCCGATTTTACGACTGCCCTCAGGGTATCCGACACGATCAATGCCTATGCTGCCGCCAACTACGGCGCACCGATCGCCGAAGCGCGGGACAGCCTGGAGATCGTCGTCCAGAAACCTCGGACGGCTGACCTTGCACGGCTGATGGCCGATATCGAAAACCTGGTGGTGGCGACGGATTCCCCCGCGCGCGTTGTTATCAACGAGCGCACTGGCACCATCGTCATTGGTGCTGACGTGCGCGTCTCCAGGGTCGCCGTGAGCTATGGAACCTTGACGGTGCAGGTCCAGGAGACACCGCAGATCATCCAGCCGGAACCTTTCTCGCGCGGGGAAACGGCGGTTCAGCCACAGACAGACATCTCCATCCGTCAGGAAGGTGACCAGATCGCCATTGTCGATGGTCCCGACCTCAGAACCCTCGTCAGCGGCCTCAACAGCATCGGCGTCAAGCCGGACGGCGTCATCGCGATCCTTCAGGGGATCAAGTCCGCCGGCGCGCTGCAAGCGGAGCTCGTCCTGCAATGATCAAGTCGAACCAGCTTCACTTCTCTCGCATCGCGCTGCGCAATGCGGCAGCCGTTCTGGCGATCGCCACGCTTCCGGCCTTCGCGCAGAGCGCGCTTGGCCAGCAGTCATCGCCGGAAAGTGCGACGGAAGCCGAGATCCGCCAGTTCTGCACCAGCATCGCCGATGCGGCGCGCGACCAACGTTACCTGCTGCAAAAGCAGGAGCTGGAAAAGCTGCAGGCCGACGTCGACGGTCGTATCGCGATCCTCGAGAAGCGGCGCGAAGAATATGAAGATTGGCTCAGCCGCCGGAACGAATTCATGAAGCAGGCCGAGGGGCAGCTCGTGGAGATCTATCGGAAGATGGCGCCTGACGCGGCAGCCCCGCAACTGGAACAGACGAATGTCATGCTTGCGGCGGCCATCATCATGAGGCTGCCGCCGCGCCAGTCGAGCCTGATCCTGACTGAAATGAACCCGGACAAGGCGGCGAAAGTCGCCGCGATCATGTCGAGTGCCGGCGACCCCAATACATCGAAGGACCCGTCATGATGAAGCGTTTCCCGGCTCTGCTGGCCGTTCTCCTCCTTGCTGGCTGCCAAAGCCAGACCGTCAAGGAAATCGGCAATGCGCCATCCATGAGCCCGATCGGGTCCGGCCTGCGCTACAGCCAGACGCCACAGATGGCCATGTATCCCAAGCAGCAGGCACAGACCGCCAGCGGTTACTCGCTTTGGAGCGATAGCCAGTCTGCGCTGTTCAAGGACGCCCGCGCTCTCAACATCGGCGACATCCTGACCGTCAACATCGAGATCAACGATCGTGCGTCCTTTAACAACAAGACGGACCGCAGCCGCGACAACGGCACGTCGCTCAAATGGGGGGCGTCGATCTCGAATTTCCTGGGCTTCTCCACCGATACCGGGACCACGGGCGATCTTTCCACCGACTCGTCGACCAGCACGAAGGGATCGGGCAAGACCGAACGTTCGGAAAAGCTGAACCTGCTCGTCGCAGCCGTCGTCACGGGTGTCCTCGAAAACGGCAATCTCCTGATCAGCGGTTCGCAGGAGGTGCGGGTCAATCATGAACTCCGCATCCTGAACGTCGCCGGTATCGTTCGCCCGCAGGACGTCGACGCCGACAACATGATTTCCTATGACCGCATTGCCGAGGCCCGCATCTCCTATGGTGGCCGTGGGCGCCTGACCGAGGTGCAGCAGCCGCCGATCGGCCAGCAGGTCGTCGACATCTATTCGCCGTTCTGACCGGAGCGGAGGAGAGACGCATGGACGAGAGCCAGGAAGGCGAAGGCAAGAAGAAATCGGGGCTCATGGCGCTCCTCATCCCGCTCGTCGTTCTGACGGCCGTGGGTGGCGGCGGCGGCTGGGTGATTGGCAATATGCTTGCGCCTCAGGTGAAGCAGGCCGAAGATGCGTCGAAGGCTGCCGAAGCGGCAGCAGGCGCCCATGGAGAGGGCAAGAAGGAGGAGGAGGGGCTCCCGCCGATCTCCACCGAGGCAAATGGTGTGGTTGCGCTGGAGCCGATCACCACCAATCTCGCTTACCCCTCGGAAAACTGGATCCGCCTTGAGGTCGCGCTGCTGTTTAACGGTCCGCCGGACGTGAAGTTGGCCGAAGATATCCACCAGGACATCATGGCCTATCTGCGAACAGTTTCCCTGCAGCAAGTGGAAGGTCCGCGCGGCTTTCAATATCTCAAGGATGACCTCCAGGAGCGAGTTGACCTGCGCTCGGAAGGCCGCGTATCCAAGGTGATGTTCAGAACGCTCGTGATCGAATGATTCGGTTTCTCCTCTTCGTCGCTGTCATGATGATGGCGCCGGAACTGGCTGTGGCCCAGCAGTTCCCGACGGATATCTTCAACACCCCGATCGATGGATCGGTGGCGGCGTGGATCATTCGTACCTTCGGCTTGCTCACGGTGCTGTCGGTAGCGCCGGGCATCCTGATCATGGTCACGAGCTTCCCGCGTTTCCTGATCGCCTTTTCGATCCTGCGCTCCGGCATGGGGCTGGCAACCACTCCATCCAACATGATCCTGACGAGCATGGCATTGTTCATGACCTTCTATGTCATGGCGCCGACCATGGATCGGTCCTGGCGCGAAGGGGTGCAGCCGCTCTTGAACAGTCAGATAACCGAAACCGAAGCCATAGCCCTGATCGCCGAGCCTTTCCGCACATTCATGACCGCAAACACCCGTGACAAGGATCTGGCGCTCTTCGTCGACATCGCCAACGAGCGCGGTCAGGCCACCATTGTCGACGGCAAGGTCGACTACCGCGTCCTGATCCCGGCTTTCATGCTCTCTGAAATCCGCCGCGGCTTCGAAATCGGCTTCCTGATCATCCTGCCCTTCCTCGTCATCGACATGGTGGTCGCCACCATCACCATGGCCATGGGCATGATGATGCTGCCGCCCACTTCGATTTCCCTGCCGTTCAAGATCCTGTTCTTCGTTCTGATTGACGGCTGGAACCTGCTCGTTGGCAGCCTGGTGCGGTCCTTCCTGTAAGCGTTAACCACGCCCGATTACCTTCCGTTCACTACGCTCCCTTACGGGCGATTCACCACGTCTTCACCGCCCTTTGCGCCGCCTTCCGATGTAAAGAAGTTGGCAAGGATTGGCTGCGAGTTTGGACCTCGCACGACGGGTCTGGTAGCAACGAAAAGTACCAAATGGCATGATGCCGAACGT
>JBKBON010000046.1:0-11069 GCA_046294755.1 Allorhizobium sp.
TCATGAGCACAGATGTCCTGCGATCAACAAAGCGTTTCGTCAACCGTTCATGTAACGCATCGGACAATCGGTCTTCGATTTCCCGCGTCTTTTCTTGCCAGTGTGTCGGATCGGCAAGCCAACCCGGCCGGTTCGACACATAGGTCCAGGTTCTGATCTGGGCGATCCGTGCCGAAAGCGTATCGATTTCGCCATCGGTTCGGTCTGCCCGGCGCACCTGTTCGCCAAGGAAATCCTCGTTGACGGTACCCCTCCTGACCAGATCGAAATACAGGCTCTGAATCAGATCAGCATGCTGTGCAGGTGTAATGCGCCGATAGTCGGGCAGCGCGCAGGCTTCCCAGAGTTTTTCGACCCGGTCAGGCCGGTCAGCAATATCGGTGATCTCCGGATAGCGCGACAGGTATTCGAGCGCCTGCTGGTCTGTTGCCGGCAGAGCACGGGTGAGCCCTTCGACACGCGGTACGGCATCAAGGCTGCGCTGCAGCCCCGCAATCGAAGAAAAATCGAATTTTTCCGTCCGCCATTGCAGAACTTTCACCGGATCGAACTGGTGCGTTTCCAGTCGCTCGACGAGTTCTTCATCGAAAGGATCGACCCGCCCGGTAACACCGAAGGTTCCATCCTTGATATGGCGGCCCGCACGTCCCGCGATCTGCCCCAGCTCACCTGGATTGAGATTGCGGAACTGATAGCCGTCGAACTTGCGATCCTGGGCGAAGGCCACGTGATCCACGTCAAGATTGAGACCCATGCCGATGGCATCGGTGGCCACCAGATACTCGACGTCGCCCTCCTGATAGAGGCCTACCTGGGCGTTGCGGGTGCGCGGGCTAAGTGCACCGAGCACCACGGCCGCCCCGCCACGCTGACGACGGATCAGCTCGGCGATGGCATAGACCTCATCTGCGGAAAACGCGACGATCGCCGTCCGCTGCGGCAGGCGGGTAATCTTCTTCTGGCCTGCATAGAACAACTGGGAAAGCCGCGGGCGCTCCACGATCGTGATGCCGGGCAGGAGCTGGATCAGGATCGACTTCATCGTCGCGGAGCCGAGCAGCAGTGTCTCTTCACGGCCCCTCAGGTGCAAGAGGCGATCGGTGAAGATGTGCCCGCGCTCAAGATCGCCTGCAAGCTGAATTTCGTCTATGGCGACGAAGGCCGCTTTGGTCTCCCGTGGCATGGCTTCGACGGTGCAGACAGAGAAACGGGCGTTCGGCGGACTGATCTTCTCTTCGCCGGTCACCAAAGCGACGTTTTTCGCACCGACCCGCTCGACGACGCGGGTGTAGACTTCCCGAGCCAGAAGCCTCAACGGCAAACCGATGATGCCCGAGCCGTGCGCGACCATGCGTTCGATGGCGAAATGCGTCTTGCCGGTATTTGTTGGCCCCAGCACAGCGTTCACGCCGCGGCCACTCAGGATCATGGGTTGGGTATTCAAGGACCGCTCCGCTTGCCGGGACCGCGTGTCTGCATTCCGGCACTCTCCGCCCACACATGGAGACGAAGCAAGGCAAAGGCAAGACGCTTGGCGAAATCACCCCAGAATTCCTAGCAACCCCTTGATCGGAATCATCTTTCTGAATCAGGAACACTCTGAGAACGAATCAGCGACGAATCGACGACTCCAGACGTTTCCGGGTTTGTTCTCGGCTAGATATGGCAAGATGCCTCGAGCACCACACCAAATGCTGAATCGGCTTCGCTCCGCCCGTTCGCCAATTCGCACCTCGCTTGCGATGGAACAATCGGGATCTTCTTCACGTTCCGCCGCCGAGGTGAAGCTGATGAAATTACTCCCGCCGCCTGCAGAATGGATCGGAAACAATGACCTGGCTCAGGACTATGTCTTGATCCACGGCATGGTTATGGCTCCGTCATTCTGGCGTACTTTTGCACCGGACGTGGTTCGCAAGGCGAGAAGCGCTGCGTATGCCTTGCCGGGCCATCATCCCTGGCAACTTACGGAACCAGGCCAGGTGATAACACCGGCGTCAGTGGCTGCCGCCTATGCCGACGCGATCCGCCGTGACTTTGGCGGCAGGCCAGTCACGCTGATCGGCCACTCCACGGGCGGCTTCGTGTCCCTGCTGATCGCGCGTCACTATCCGGAACTGGTAAAGTCCATCGTCCTGATCGGGGCCTTCGCCTGCGGACGTTTCGAAGGACAGGAGCGCCTGCCGGCCAAGTTGCTGCGGGTACCCCGCGTGGGTCCTTTCCTGTTTCGCCAGTTCTTCCGACGCTGGATCTCCACCAGCGAACAATTTCGCTGGGGCTCCGTCGAATGTGTCTTCGACAAGGGATGCCCATGGCAGAATGACCGCGCCGTTGCGGCAATGGAGGATGTTCGGCGGCAGTTGCAGCAGGCCCGCCCCGAAGACATTGCAGCGTGCATCCATTTCATGTCGGCCACGACCTTGCTCGCAGACCTGCCGTCGATCCAGATCCCCGTACTCAACATCGTCGGAGCCGATGACGCGATCGTACCGCCGGCCCATCAGCTGCGCGTATCCAGGCTGCTGCCAAGGGCGCAGACGGTTCTGCTACGCAACTGCGGTCACCTGCCAATGGTTGAGCATCAGGTGCTGACGGCTGGCATCATCAACGCTTTTGCTGACGGCACAGCGATACAACAGCCCAGCAATCACTCCCAGACACTCGAAGCGAGCAAAAAGGCGGCGGTCCAGCTCTACCGCTTGATGGGCGCCACCCTGGCCCGGACGGAACAAAGTTCCGCTGCTCGCGTTCAGACCCCACAAGATCAGAGATTCCAACAAGGCTTAGGAGAGGCCCCCCATGAGTACCATTCTCATCGTCATTCTCATTCTTTTGCTGATCGGCGCGCTGCCGAACTGGGGCTATAGCCGCGGCTGGGGCTACGGCCCGTCGGGAGGCTTGGGCCTCGTACTGCTCATCCTCATCATCCTGATGTTGATGGGTCGAATTTGACCTGAAGTGAAAATCCAACTCGACTGAAAAGGTATAGGACGATGAAAAAGACCCTTCTGGCAATTGCATTGATCGCTCCCCTCGCCGGCTGCACGGCAACCGAACGGGGCGCCAGCGTTGGCGCGGCTTCGGGTGCTGTGATTGGTGGCGTGGCAACAGGTAATGTTCGCGGTGCAGCCGTGGGCGCTGCTGTCGGTGGCGTCGCTGGCGCACTGATCGGCAACTCGCAGGAACGCGCTGGCTACTGCGTATACCGTGACCGCTACGGTCGCACCTACGAAGCACGCTGCCGCTAAAAGACATAGTGTCCAGGAAAGCCGCCGAACCTCAGGGTTTGGCGGCTTTTTTGTTGCCGCCGTTAACCTTCCGACCAAAGCCGGAACGAATCGGCGACGAATCGCAGACGGAGAAGATTTCCGGGTTTGTTCACCGCTACATATTGTGGAATAACAACTAATTAACCATAGAAAGCGGTGGATATTAAGAAGTCAGCACGCCGAAACGGCGCTCAAACCTTAACGGGAAGACCCAGTCTTCTGCGCAAAGCACGATACTGTGCTGGACTGGTGTCAGCCATGGCCTCGCGGCGATCAGAGGGTAGATCCTGATAACAGATCGGCTCGTTGAATTGTCCGGACGTGAAGTCGAGACGGCGACCCTCTACGAAGTTATAGAAATGCGGCCCCTCTGGCAGCAAGGTCTTCAAGATGGAGCCGTTGAAGAAGTCATGAACGACAAGGCTGGTGACACCGCATTGTCCTCTTGCTGGATTTTCGGCCGTCCACAAGCTGGACGTCTCAATCGACCAGGCGGAGGCCAGACGCTCGGCAAAGCAATTCTCATCCACAGCGTGTCCGGACATGCGCTTCTCACAACAACAAGGGCCGGCACAAGGCCGGCCCAGCTTGAAGGCGGCAGATCGCCTCAGACGAAGAACTGACCACCATTCGCGGAGATCGTCGAACCCGTGATGAAGCCGGCATCATCGGAGGCCAGGAACACGACGCAGCGTGCAATTTCCTCAGGCTCGCCGAGACGCCCGACCGGGATCTGCGGGATGATCCGCTCGTTCAACACCTTTTCCGGGATCGCGCGAACCATCTCCGTGCCGATGTAACCGGGGCAGATCGCGTTGACGGTAATGCCCTTGGCGGCACCTTCCTGGGCAAGCGCCTTGGTGAAACCGAGATCGCCGGCCTTCGCCGCCGAATAATTGGCCTGGCCCATCTGGCCTTTCTGGCCGTTGATTGACGAAATGTTGATCACCCGCCCGAAGCTGCGATCACGCATCCCGGTCCAGACCGGATGCGTCATGTTGAAGAGACCGGTGAGGTTGGTGTTGATCACCTCGCCCCACTGCTCCGGCGTCATCTTGTGAAACATGGCGTCGCGCGTGATACCGGCATTGTTGACAAGCACCTCGACCGGCCCGAGTGCCGCTTCGACGGCGGCGATGCCATCGACGCAGGCCTGATAATTGGACACATCCCACTTGAAGACCGGAATGCCGGTCTCGCCCTCGAAGGCTTTCGCCTTCTCCTCATTCCCCGCGAAGTTTGCTGCCACCCTGTAGCCGGCATTCTTCAGAGCGATCGAAATTGCTGCACCAATGCCGCGCGTTCCGCCGGTTACCAAAGCCACTCTGCTCATGCTGTCCTCCCCGTTTTTTCTGTATGGGTTCCCGTCTGGATCACCGCTGCGGTTCCCGTCGCACCGGCGTAACTTCGCCATCCCGGCTTCAGACCGGGACGGAGCTTCGTGATGTCAATGGTCAGCCGGCGCCATCCTGGCTGCCCGGATCAGAAGGCCTCAAGGCACATGGCGACGCCCATGCCACCGCCGATGCAAAGCGTGGCAAGGCCCTTCTTGGCGCCGCGGCGCTTCATCTCGAACAGCAGCGTGTTGAGGACACGTGCACCGGATGCACCGACCGGATGGCCGATTGCGATCGCCCCGCCATTGACGTTGACGATCGAGGTATCCCAGCCGAGGTCCTTGTTGACCGCGCAGGCCTGCGCCGCAAACGCCTCGTTGGCTTCGACGAGGTCGAGATCGGAGATCTTCCAGCCGGCCTTTTCCAGCGCCTTGCGCGAAGCAGGGATCGGACCAGTACCCATGATCTTCGGATCGACGCCGGCAGTGGCCCATGAAACGATGCGCGCGAGCGGCGCGATACCACGACGCGAAGCTTCGGCCTCGGTCATCAGCAGGGCGGCGGCGGCGCCGTCATTGATGCCCGATGCGTTGCCAGCCGTTACCGTGCCTTCCTTGTCGAAGGCAGGCTTCAGCTTCTGCATGCTTTCCAGCGTCGCACCAATACGGATGTACTCGTCCTGATCGACTGTCACGTCACCCTTGCGGCCCGGCACGATGACGGGAACGATCTCGTCCTTGAAGCGACCGGCGACCTGTGCGGCCTCCGCCTTGTTCTGCGAGGCGACGGCGAACGCATCCTGTTCGTCGCGTGTCAGCTGCCACTGCCGGGCGACGTTTTCTGCCGTCGTGCCCATGTGGTAGCCGTAGAATGCGTCCGTCAGGCCATCCTTGATCATGGTGTCGACCATTTTCAGATCGCCCATCTTGGTGCCGTTACGCAGATGCGCGCAATGCGGCGCCATGGACATGGATTCCTGGCCACCGGCGACGATGATCTTGGCGTCGCCCGTCGCGATCTGCTGCATGCCGACAGCGACGGCACGAAGGCCGGAGCCGCAAAGCTGGTTAAGACCCCAGGCGCTGGCTTCCTGAGGAATGCCCGCCTTCATTGCCGCCTGGCGTGCGGGGTTCTGGCCCTGACCGGCGGTCAAAATCTGACCCAGAATGACCTCATCGACTTCCGCAGCTTCGACGCCGGCGCGTTCCAGCACACCCTTGATGACAATGGCACCAAGATCATGGGCCGCAACGGACGACAAGGCCCCGTTGAAAGATCCGACCGGGGTTCTGGCAGCGCTCGCAATGACGATGGACGGGGTGCTCATGGGCGTCTCCTCGGGTTTTGTGATTGAGAAGAAACTGACAAAGACTCCCGCCGGTGTCAAACAAGATAAACCCGGCATTCTCGTTCTTTGGTTGCGCTTACCTGTCTTTCGTCAATTGCCGATCCTGCATCGCACAAAGAGATTGTCAGGCGACTGAATTTGCGCTTACACTCCGGACTGGGAAGAGCAAAAATAATCAGAAAACGACGGGTTAGGAGACCGAAATGGCAAAAGCCGATGGCGAAATCGTTATCAAGAAATACGCCAATCGACGCCTCTACAATACCGGCACAAGCACCTATGTCACCCTCGAAGACCTGGCCAAGATGGTCAAGAAGGGCGAGGATTTCGTGGTGCAAGACGCCAAGTCCGGTGAAGACATCACCCACTCTGTCCTGACCCAGATCATCTTCGAGCAGGAGTCGAAGACCGGCAATACGCTTCTGCCGATCTCCTTCCTGCGCCAGCTCATCAGCTATTACGGCGATCAGATGCAAATGGTCGTGCCGAGCTTTCTCGAGCATTCGATGAAAGCTTTCACAGAGCAACAGACCCAGATGCGCGAGCAGATGACCAAGGCCTTCGGGGACCATCCGCTGTCGAAGAACCTGCAGATGCCCATACAACTCATGGAAGAGCAGGTGAAGCGCAACACCGAGATGTTCCAGCAGGCCATGCAGATGTTCTCGCCCTTCCTCGGCGGCCAGCAGCCGGCCAAGGAAACCAAGAAGGCCGAAGCCAAGGACATCGACGAACTGAAGGAGCAGCTCCGCTCTCTTCAAAACAAGCTCGACAGTCTCTGACGTGATCGAGGGGCCTGTAAGGGCCCTTTTTCATGGCCGGATCAGAGCCCGATCGACACGTCCCGACCCGCTGCCCGGTTGGAAATGGTGAAGCCTGCGACGACGTCGATGAAGGCGATAACCATGAGGCCAAAGAACAGCTGCGTGGCAGCGTCGCGAACAAGCAGGAATTCCACGAGAAAGCCGACAAAGACCAGCATCGAAAGCATGTGGTTCGTCAAGGAACCTCGATTGCTCAGCGTTGCCTTCAGCATCTCGAAAAACAGGCAGACAAGGGCTGACAGGGTGACGAGATCCCCGAGCGTCATCGTCCACACTGCCCCTGACAGCATCGGGACTGTCATGACCACACCGGAAAAGGCTGCAATTCCGCTGCCCAGCATGACGGCGTTATAGAAGATCAGGGGCACGATCATCAGTGGTACGGCAATCAGCATGCGGGATCCTTCCTGGCATTGCGATGCCGCCAGTTTCGGCGGGGATCGACCGCGCAATTTAACTATGCGTAATCCAAAATGAAAAGGCCGGCGCAAGCGCCGGCCCTTCGAAACAATTGAAGAAACGCGAAAATTATGCGCTTTCCTTCGGCGTCAGAACCTGACGGCCACGATACATACCGGTCTTCAGATCGATATGATGCGGGCGGCGAAGTTCGCCGGAATTCTTGTCCTCGACATAGGTCGAAGCCTTGAGCGCGTCAGCAGAGCGGCGCATACCGCGCTTGGACGGGCTTGTTTTTCTTTTTGGTACAGCCATTTTCGTTACTCCACGTGACGGACAAGACAGGATTATGCGGCCTCGATGAGGCCGGACAGAACCTGTCTCGATCTCGGAATTTGGCGGGCTTATACATGCCATCACGGGCTTTGACCAGTCCCCGCGCGATTTTTTTCGGCGAAGCGTCGCGGGATGCAGGGAAGCATCAGATCCAGCGCATCAGCCGTAAAGGCAGGTGACATAGGCGCCCGATTGACGCGCCCTTCGATCAACGACATTGGCCAACCGCTTGAGGCCCGGACCAGGTTTGCTGGCCACGCGGTCGATGGGGTTGGGCAGCGAGACCGCAAGCAGCGCAGCCTGCTGCCGGCTCAATTTGGCGGCTGACGTGTTGAAGTGATAGCGCGCCGCAGCCTCGATCCCGTAAATCCCGGGGCCCCATTCAGCGACATTCAGATAGATCTCCATCATCCGCTCCTTTGGCCACACGGCGTCGGCGGCCATGGCGAGCGGCAATTCCAGTCCCTTGCGGATAAACGAGCGCCCGTTCCACAGGAACAGGTTCTTGGCCGTCTGCATAGGAATCGTACTGGCACCACGCGTCGCCGCGCCAGCCATGGCATCGTCGATCACCGACTGCAGCTGGGTCCAGTCCACGCCGCCGTGATTGCAGAACTGGCCGTCCTCCGACATCATCACGGCACGAACGACATTCGGCGAGATGTCCTCGAAGTCCACCCAGCGACGATCATAGCCCTGCAGGGTTGCGAGATCGGCCAGCATAAGCGTCGAGACCGGGCGGACAAAGTCCAACCGGTAGAGCAGGATGAGAAGGTAGGGCGTGGCGAGAAAGATGAGGAGAGCGATCAGCAGTGCCCGGATGATCCGGGGCCGACGCCGCCGTTCCGTTTCCGGCGCAAACTTCTCGTCCTGCTCCAATGCCTCGACTTCCATTGTCAATGAAGTGGGGTCCATGATCGATGATGGACCGTCATAGCCGCCCTCTTGGCAAATGACCAGTCTGGGTGCGCGCTTCCGCCTCTTTCCCAGGCTCAATTTCCCGTTGCCTGACCAGGGGTAGCGTGCCAAATAGCCGTGATGACCAAGAGCGCCGATGCCTTTGAAAAAAGCCTGACCGCCCACGCCACGCTCGTCGAGGCGAGGCTCGATATCCTTCTGGACGCAAAGCCGCGTCCGGCGGAAGTCGTCCGCCCCAAACGGCTGATCGAGGCCATGCATTACGGTGCCCTGAACGGCGGCAAGCGCCTGCGCCCGTATCTTGTGATGCAGGCGACGCGCCTCTTCGGCGGAAGCGAGGAGGCTGCCCTTCAGGTCGGCTGTGCGCTCGAATGCCTGCACAGCTATTCGCTCGTTCATGACGACCTACCCGCCATGGACGACGACGACATGCGCCGCGGCAAGCCAACGGTTCACAAGAAGTACGACGACGCAACGGCAATCCTCGCCGGCGACGGGCTTCTGACCTATGCCTTCGACATCATTACCGCACCCGAAACACCCCTGCCGGATGCCGCCAAGGTGGCCCTCGTGCTCGCACTGTCCCGCGCAGCTGGAATCGGCGGCATGGCGGGGGGCCAGATGCTGGATCTCGCTGCCGAGACCGACCAGCCTGACGAAGAGGGCATCGTGATGCTGCAGGCCATGAAGACGGGCGCGCTTCTGCGCTTCGCCTGCGAGGCCGGCGCCATCATTGCCGACCGCCCTTCAAAAGACCGCGATCGCCTGCGCCGCTTCGGTGAAATCATCGGCCGCGCCTTCCAGGTCGCCGACGATCTGCTCGACATCACCTCGGATGCCGCAACCCTCGGCAAGGCGACCGGCAAGGACGCAGCCAAGGGCAAAGCAACGCTGGTCGGCCGCAAGGGCACCGACTGGGCCCGCGCCGAACTCGACCGGCTGGTCGCCGAAGCAAACACCCTCCTTGAGCCCTACGGCGATCAGGCCGAGCCGCTGAAGGAAGCCGCCCATTTCATCGCCTACAGGAAGAAATAGCATGAGCCGTTTCTGGTCGTCCGCCGTCCACGCACTGGAACCCTATGTCGCGGGCGAACAGCCGAAGATCCCGGGTCTGGTCAAGCTCAACACCAATGAGAGCCCCTACGGACCCTCGCAGAAGGTGCTGGACGCAATTACAGCCGCTTCCGGTGAGCGTCTGCGCCTTTACCCCGATCCGGCCTCCACGGCCCTGCGCGAGGCCATCGGGAAGCGCTTCGGCCTCACGGTCGATGAGGTCTTCGTCGGCAACGGATCGGACGAGGTGCTGGCCTTCACCTTTGCCGGCCTCCTGAAGCACGACGCGCCGCTGCTTTATCCCGACATCACCTACAGCTTCTACAAGACCTATGCCCGGCTCTTCGAGGTAAAGGTCGAGGAGATTCCGCTGGATGATGGCCTTCTGATACGTGTCGGTGACTACGACCGCCCCTGCGGCGCGATCATCCTTGCCAATCCGAATGCACCGACCGGCATCGCACTCCCGCTCTCGGAGATCGAAAAGCTGGTCGCCTCGCACCCGGACCAGGTCGTGGTGATCGATGAGGCCTATGTCGATTTCGGCGCCGAAAGTGCTGCATCGCTGATCCCGCGCTACGAGAACCTGCTGGTCGTGCAGACCTTCTCCAAGTCACGCTCGCTCGCCGGCCTGCGCGTCGGCTTTGCGCTCGGCCAGCGGCAGCTGATCGAGGCGCTGGAGCGGATGAAGGACAGTTTCAATTCCTATCCCGTCGACATGCTTGCGCAGGCCGCCGCCAAGGCGGCGATCGAGGACGAAGCATGGTTTGAGGAGGCCTGCGGCAAGATCATCGCCAACCGCAATATGGTGACACAGGCGCTTGAGGCGCGTGGCTTCGAAGTCCTGCCATCGTCGACCAACTTCGTCTTTGCGCGCCATCCTGCCCATCAGGGTGCGGATCTGCAGAAGGGTCTGCGCGAACGCGCGGTTCTGGTCCGCCACTTCAACAAGCCCCGGATTTCGGACTTCCTACGCGTCACCATCGGCACGACAGAGGAATGCCATCAGTTTCTGGCGGCAATCGATCAAATCATCTGACGTGTGCTGAGTGCCATGAGCGATTAATCTCCGGCTTGTTGCAGACCAAGCCGGAGCCTAGTCGTGAGCGTCATCCTTGAACACTGGCCGCAGGTCGTGGCCGCCTATCTCGTCTATCTTGTCGCCGTCTTGAGCCCCGGCCCGGCAACGATGGCGATTGCCTCCGCCTCGCTTGGCCAAGGCCGACGCCACGGACTGACCATCGCAGCCGGCATTTTCTGCGGATCCATGACCTGGGCGATTGCGGCCTCCCTCGGCCTGGCGGCGATCCTGTCGCAATATGCGCAGGCGCTGATCCTGATGCGCATCCTCGGCGGGCTCTACCTGCTCTATCTCGCCTGGCGCGCCTTTCGCTCCGCCGCGAGCGAGATTGATCCGCTCTCTCTGACCAAGTCCGCCTCTAGCCTGAAACGCACCTTCCTGATGGGATACGCGATCCACCTGACGAACCCGAAGGCAATCTTTGCCTGGCTCGCCATCATCTCGCTCGGCCTGCCGGCAAACGCGACGCCGCTTGCCGTCGCCATCATCGTCTGCGGCTGCCTC
>JBKBON010000047.1:0-10904 GCA_046294755.1 Allorhizobium sp.
TTACGTGTGCGTAAAGGTAAGACTATGCGCTTTGGGAGGGTGGCATGCAGGAATTCGACGTCATCGTTATCGGCGGCGGCCTCGCTGGGCTTGTTGCGGCAACGGAAGCCGTTGATCGTGGGCTCAAGGTCGGTCTGATCGACCAGGAAGGTGAGCAGAATCTCGGCGGTCAGGCCTTCTGGTCGCTTGGCGGTCTGTTCCTGATCGACAGCCCCGAACAACGTCGAATGGGCATCCGCGACAGCCTGGAGCTTGCACGGCAGGACTGGCTGGGCTCCGCTGCCTTCGGCCGCACCGAAGATTTCTGGCCGCGTCAATGGGCGGAGGCCTATCTCCAGTTTGCTGCGGGCGACAAGCGCAGCTGGTTGAAGGACCAGGGCGTCAAATGGTTCCCGGTGGTGGGCTGGGCCGAACGTGGCGGTGGTCATGCCGATGGCCACGGCAACTCCGTTCCGCGCTTCCATGTCACCTGGGGGACCGGCCCCGGCGTGCTGGCCCCATTCGTCCGGCGCGCCAGAGCAGCGGCCGACGAGGGCAGGCTGACATTTCTCTTCCGTCACCAGGTCGATCGGCTCACTGTCTCGAACGGCGCCGTCACCGGCGCCTCAGGCGTGGTGCTTGCGGGGGATGCGACGCCGCGGGGCGGATCGAGCTCCCGCAATGTCGTCGGCGATTTCGAGGTCGCGGCTGGTGCCGTCATCATCGCTTCCGGTGGTATCGGCGGCAATCACGACCTTGTCCGCAAGAGCTGGCCAACCGACCGCCTCGGTCCTGCGCCGAAGCACATGGTGGCGGGGGTGCCTGCGCATGTCGACGGACGGATGCTCGGAATCACCCAGGCGGCCGGCGGCGAGGTCATCAATGGCGATCGGATGTGGCACTATACGGAAGGCCTGAAGAATTGGGATCCCATCTGGCCGAACCACGGTATTCGTATTCTGCCGGGGCCATCGTCCTTCTGGTGTGACGCCGACGGGAACCGTTTCCCGGCACCGGCCATGCCGGGCTTCGATACGCTGGCAACGCTGAAGGCGATCCGCGCGCGCGGACATGAGTATTCCTGGTTCATTCTCAACAAGGCGATCATCAAGAAGGAGTTCGCGCTTTCGGGCTCCGAGCAGAATCCTGATCTCACCGACAAGAACATTCCGCTTCTGTTGAAACGGCTTGGCAAGAACCCGCCCGGGCCGGTGCAGGCCTTCATGGACAAGGGCGAGGATTTTGTTGTGCGCGACAATCTCGAAGACCTGATCGCCGGCATGAACGAACTTTCGGGCGAACATCGCCTGGGCGTCCACCATCTCCGTGCGCAGATCGAGGCGCGCGACCGGGAGGTGGAGAACAGCTTCTCCAAGGATGCCCAGGTGGTCGCCATTCGGGGCGCCCGTAACTATCTCGGCGACAGGCTGATGCGCACGGCAAAACCCCACCGGCTGCTTGATCCTGCAGCCGGACCGCTGATCGGGGTCAGGCTACATATCCTGACACGCAAGACGCTGGGCGGTCTGCACACGGATCTTGAGGGGCGTGTGCTGAACCGCGAGAACAAGCCGGTGCCGGGCCTCTACGCGGCCGGCGAAGTTTCCGGCTTCGGCGGCGGCGGCATGCATGGCTACAATGCGCTCGAGGGCACGTTCCTCGGCGGCTGCCTGTTTTCCGGTCGGGTGGCGGGGAGAAGCGTCGGGCGCTGAGCCCGACGTCCTCTTACTGCGCCGCTGCCGTAAAGTCGCGTCCACCGGTCTCGAACTGCAGGCGCGCAAGTTTTGCGTAAAGGCCGCCCTGCTGGATCAGGCTCTGGTGAGTGCCGTGCTCCACGATGCGTCCGTGGTCGAGGACCAGGATACGGTCTGCCTTCAAAACGGTGGCGAGGCGGTGGGCGATGACGATCGTGGTGCGGTCGCGCATCAGGCCATCAAGCGCCTTCTGCACCAGGGTTTCGCTTTCTGCATCCAGCGCGGAGGTTGCCTCGTCAAGCAACAGCAGCGGCGCGTCGCGGAGCAGGGCGCGCGCGATGGCGATACGCTGGCGCTGGCCGCCGGAGAGGGTGATGCCGCGCTCGCCGACAATGGTGTCGAAACCATTTTCCAGACGTCCGATGAATTCACTCGCCTGGGCGGCTTCGGCAGCAGCCTCTACCATGCCGCGGCAGGCGTTGGGGGTGCCAAAGGCGATGTTCTCGTGGATCGAGGAGGCGAAGATCGTCGTATCCTGCGGCACGATGGCGATGCGGGCGCGCACCGCCTGCGGGTCGGCCTCGCGGATGTCGATACCGTCGAGCCTGATGGTACCAGAGGCGGGATCGTAGAAGCGCAGGATCAGCGAGAAGATGGTGCTCTTGCCTGCGCCGGAAGGGCCGACGATTGCCACCGTCTCGCCATGGGCCACCGAGAAGGAGAGACCGTTGAGGGCGGATTTCGACTTGGCCGAGGGATAGGCAAAGTGGACATCTTCGAACGAGATGCTGCCCCGGGCGGGTTCGGGCAAGGCCTTGGGCACGGCAGGGGCTGCGATGGCCGGATGTTCGGCCAGCAGTTCGTGCAGACGTTCGGCGGCGCCGGCTGCCTGGGATAGCTCGCCCCAGACTTCCGACAGTGTGCCGAGCGAGCCGGCTGCGATCAGCGAATAGAGCAGGAACTGGCCGAGCGTGCCCCCACTCATGGTGCCGGCAAGAACGCTCTGAGCGCCGTACCAGAGAACGCCGACGACACTGCCAAAGACGAGAGCGATGGCGACTCCTGTCAAAAGCGAGCGTGAGCGGATGGCGGAGCGTGCCGCATCGAACGCACTCTCGACAGCGGATGAATACCGTGTGCGTGCCGCATCTTCGGCATTGAAGGCCTGGAGCGTGCGTGCTGCGGCGATCACTTCCCCCGCGTAGGACGAGGCTTCGGCCAGCGTATCCTGGGCCGCGCGGGAGCGCTGTCGCACCGAACGGCCGAAGCCGACGAGCGGGAAGACAATGACGGGTATGGCCGCCAGAACCATGATCGACAGCTTCGGGCTGGTCGCGATCATCATCACCACGGCGCCGAGACAGAGAATCGTGTTGCGCAGTGCGAGCGAGGCAGTCGCGCCTACGGCGGATTTCAACTGGGTGGTGTCGGCGGTGAGGCGCGAAACGATCTCGCCCGACTGGTTGACGTCGAAGAAGGATGGCGACAGGCGCGTCACATGGGCGAACACATCGCGGCGCAGGTCGGCGACCACGCGTTCGCCGATGGTGATGACGTAGTAGTAACGCAGCGCGCTGGCAATCGCGAGCACGATGGCCATGACGATCATCATGGCGAAGTATCTGTTGATGAAAGTGCTGTCGGAGGCCTGGAAGCCGTGGTCCAGCATGCGACGGATCGCGATCGGCAGAGCGAGCGTCGTGGCTGCTGCCAGGCAGAGGAAGATCAGGGCGCCGGCCACCAGACCCCGGTACCGCCGGAGATATGGGAAGAGGCTGGTCAGAGGCTTCAGAGAGCGGCGTTTCTTGTCTGTATTTTCTGCTTCCGAGGTCACTCTGTCATGCTCCTTCAGTGCCACCGTGCTTTCGCGCCATGGCACTTGTTATCCCTGCTTCCTTCATGTATAGGCACGGCATCGAATTGGGAAGCCGTAGCCCAGACGGACTGCGGCTTCATCTATTGAATAGGTCCTGCCGAGGCAATTGCGGCAAATGGACCCCACGGCACAGCAGGAATAGAGCGATGAAGGCTGACATCCATCCCGACTACCACGTCATCAAGGTCGTCATGACCGATGGCACCGAGTATGAAACCCGTTCGACCTGGGGTTCTGAAGGCGCCGTCATGAACCTCGAAATCGACCCGACCTCGCACCCGGCCTGGACCGGCGGCAACCAGCAGCTGCTGGACCGCGGTGGTCGCGTTTCGAAGTTCAACAAGCGCTTCGGTGGCCTCGGCCTCTGATCGTTTCGAGCGATCCGACTGCATTCAAAAGCCCGGCCTTCGTGCCGGGCTTTTTGTCGTGCCGTTTCCATGTCGATCGCAAATTGCGGACATGAAAAAACCCGGCGCAGCGTTGCTGGCCGGGTGAAAGTTGGTGCTTGCGGCTTGATCAGCCAGCGTTGAAGGCGGTGCGCAACAGGTTCAACTGAGCTTGGACGCTGTTTTCATTGTCCGGCTGGAACTCTTCTTCCGACGGACGATAGATTTCGCGGTCGAGCAGGGCGATGCGGTTCTGTAGGCGGAGCGAACGCTCGACGAGATCGCGGAAAGCTTCCGGCAGGTCGTTCCAGCCCGGTGCCGCGCGGTCAACGTTGAAACCGTCCAGGCGAACCTTGCTCTTCTCCGAGATAACCTGATCGCGGCTCATCTCGCCGTTGTTGACGGCGCGCTGCAACAGGAGCCAGGACGCCATCTGCATCAGGCGGGTGGTCAGGCGCATCGACTCGGCAGCGTAAAGCACCGAAGCCTGACGTGGCAGAACCTTGGCTGCTGCACGGCCCGGACCGTCGAGGTAGGCGGCGGTTTCTTCAACCAGCCCCATGCCTTCGGCATAGGTCGACTTGAACTGGCTGGACGCTGCCATACGACCGGCAAAGCTAACCGTATTCATACCGAGTTCCGACATGGATGTTTCCCTGTAAACGCATCACCTAGGCAGGTAACGGCAGTGGTACAAACTTGTTCCTGCCGCATTTTGTGAGGCTACGATGCTACCAATAGCCCAAATCCGCAAGGCGAAACTTAAGGAAGGGTTAATTCCCACAATTTCGTGACAACCATTGGCCATTTGGACAAAAAAAGAGCCGCAAATGCGGCTCTCAAGGTAAAACAGGGAGAAAAATCAGACCATGCCCACTCTAGGAAATTGCCTGAATCCAGGAGCTCTGGATGAACACAGTTTCCCGTAAAAGCCTTAACGTGAAGTAAACGGAAAATTGAGAATCGGTTCCTTCAGGCACGGTTCTGTAGATATCGACTACTATACTTTGGGGCCGAAGAGGCTGTCGGCGGCCTTTCGGCCCGCATTCTTGCGTTCGATCTCGCTTCGCAGTCGCGTGATCTCGGCTTCCAGCAGGGTGATTCGATGCTGCAACTCGTCCGCAGAGATGGCAGACAGGTCACAGCCGATCTCGTGGCCGGTGCTGCGCTTGCGTGGTTCTTCATCGATGATCATGCGCGTGCCTCCTGCGTCTGCAGAGTTTCGTCAGCATCATCCTGCTCCGGCAAGGGGGCCGCGCGCGGGTCGAGGCTGAGGCCTTCCGGCGTGCTGCTCATGGGCGAAACCGAGATCGGAAGGTTCGGTACGTTTTCGCGGTCCGCTGCCGGGATCGCGGCGCGCGTACGGCTACGATAGATCGCGTAGGCAGAAATCAGAAGATGCGAGATAGCGGTGACCGCAAACAGAGCGTAGGGACCAGCGGCCGTCATGACGGGACCGCCGATGGTCGGCCCGATGATCGTGCCTATACCGAACAGCAGGAGCAGGCCGCCCGAGACCTTCACGAATTCGTCCGGCTTGGCGAAGTCGTTGGCATGGGCCACCGCAATGGGATAGAGCGCGTTGGCCGCGGCACCATATATACCGACGAAGATGAAGATCCAGAGCGGATCCGTGGGCGTGAGGAAGACCAAAGCCAAAGCTGAGAAGGCCGCGAGAGCGGAGAGCGCGGCCAATACGTAGCGACGGTCGATCCGGTCCGACAGCTTGCCCGCGGGGAATTGCATAACCGCCCCGAGGAAGATCGTCACCGAGAGCAGCAGCGCGATCGTCGAAGGATCGAGGCCGGTGCGGGCGCCGAAGACTGCGCCGAGCGTCCCATAGGCGCCATTGGCGATACCCACCATCAGGATGCCGACGAAGGAGACCGGCGAGTTGCGGTAGAGCAGCGGCAGATCGAGCTTGATGGAGCGTAGCGGTTGCGGTGAGGCGGCGGTCGACATCAGCGTCGGCATGACGGCGATGCCGTAGACGATGCCGCAGATCATGAAGAGGATCGTGGTCGCGGGGTCGAAAACACCAACGAGCATCTGGCCGGCGACGACGCCTATGAGGGTAATGGAGATGTAGAAGGAAAAGATCGCGCCGCGGCTTTCATTCGTCGCGCGCTCGTTCAGCCAGCTCTCGATGATCATCGAAGTGCCCGCGGTGCAGAAGCCGGTAATCGCACGCAGAACGATCCACCAACCGGCATCGATGATGATGCCGCTGGTGAGCGAGATGACGGAGATCAGTGAGACGAAGGTGCAGAAGGCGCGGACGTGACCAACGCGCATGACGAGCTTCGGGGCGATGAAGCAGCCAAGCACAAAACCCGCGGCCCAGGAGGTGCCGAGCAGACCGAGCACCTCGTTCGAGTAGCCTTCGGCGGCACCGCGCACGGGCAGCAGGAGGCCATAGAGACCGTTGCCAAGGAAAAGGAAGAGCGTGCCCAGGAGCAGGGCCATTACCGGCAGAAGATTACGTCTCATGGCATTCTTGCGATTGATGTGGGTGGCACCCGCGGGCGGGCAGTATGACGCGATTACAGTACACCGATCTTCCTACCGTTGTCTGAATGCGTCCTTCGTGCTTGCAGGGAATCCTTCTGGCGGGCAAAAGTGACGCCGGTGTGGCTGCGATGCCGCTTCACGCGCCATCTGCGAAAAGCTCGCTACCAGTCCACAGGGAATGCCCATGACCAAGGCCATATCAGCCTTTCTGATCCTCGCCATGATCGTCCAGATCATCAAGCCGCTCGGCCTGCCGGGGCTCAGGCGCCGAAGCGATTTCTGGAAGCTCGCCGTCGTTGCCTTCGTCACTTGGTCGATCACATTGCTGATTCGGCCCTGAGCGAACCAACTGTCAGTTGGCCAGCCCCGCCTTCTCGCTTTCCCATTCCGGAAGCGGGAAGAGCCGGTCATACGCCCAATTGAAGACGAAGGCGTAGACCAGGTAGAAGAGGGCGAAGGCCACGTCCATAACAAAGGCCTGCCACAGGCTGATCCCCAGGTACCAGGCAATGAAGGGCATCAGCACAAGCAATAGACCCGCCTCGAACAGAACCGCATGTACAACGCGTGTCGGTAAGGTCTTCAGCGTCGTCCCGGTGTAGCGACGCAGAAGGTGATCAAAGCCTAGGTTGTAGAGATAGTTCCAGGCGGTTGCCAAGGTGGCGCTCACGATGCCGACTATGCCGATGTCGGTCGCGGGTACTGCAAATACCCAACTCCCCAGCGGTATGATCAGGCCAAGGCCGATGAGTTCGAAGCTGATGGCGTGGCGGATGCGGTCTGCGACGGTACGCATGTCTTTCCCTCGGGAAAACAGGCGGGTCGTCCCGCATTGAAATCTGCCCTGTGACGGGGAGGTCGTCCTCAAGGCCGGATATAGGTCGACCGTACGGGGGCAGCAAGAAGGGTGTGCCGCATTTTCCGGCGAAAGCACAATATTTAAGCTTTATTGCCGAGGTGGTTGCCCCCGGGTCACAGATGAAATTCCCCCTGCATCACCAGGACAGACCTGCCACTAATGTCGACATGGCCGAACCGACCGTCCGTTGCCGTCACGTCGAGGTGAATCAGGCTTCGGCGGCCCATCTCCACGCCCTGTTCGACCAGCAGATTGCGGCTTGGCGGTTGCTGACCGAGTGTCGTCAGGAAGGCGCCGAGGGCGGCCGAGGCGCTGCCGGTCGCGGGGTCCTCGGCGACGTTGTCGAAAGGGGCGAACATCCGGGCGCGCACATGATCCGGCCCGACCCTGGTGTAGAGGAAGGCTGCGCAGTCACAGTTCTCGTCAGCATGGGCAGCGCGGAGGGCGCCCAGGGGTTCGAGCCGCGAGCTGGCGCGCGACAGTGCGTCGAGGCTGGTGACCTCGACCAGAATGAATTTCAGTCCGACGGATGCAAAGACCGGTTCATGCCGGCTCGTCTCGACCTCGTCAGCGGTGAGGTTGAGGCAGGGGGCCATGACGCTTGCCGGGATGCGGCTGCCTATGACCAGAGGACCCGGCGCGCGGACCGTGGTGGTCTTGATCTGACCATCGGGATCGCGGTGGACAGAGACATCGACGAGGCCGGCCTTTTCCTCGAAACGGATCTGATCACCCACCGGCTGGCCGAAGATGCTGCCCATGGTCGCCAGCACGTAGGACGTGCCGACATTAGGGTGGCCGGCGAAAGGCACTTCAGTCACGGGTGTGAAGATCCTCACCTCCGCCGTGTTGGCAGGGTCGCGCGGCGGCAGCACGAAGGTCGTTTCGGAGTAGCCGAACTCTGCGGCGATGGCTTGCATATCAGTATCGCTCAGATCCCGCGCATCGGTGATAACGGCGAGCGGATTGCCTGTGAATCGCGCTTCGGTAAACACGTCGACGGTGACGAAAGGGACGGAGCGGGCAGGAGAGGACATGATGGGAGGTTCCGAAAGGTGCTCCGGTTCCTGATAAAGCAAAAGCCCGGCGGTTGGCCGGGCTTTCGTGTCTCAATGACAAGTTTTGGTTCCGGGGATCTGCTTCACCCCACCGGGAAGCGCCCTGCTTATTCGGCCGCCATGGCACCGACCTTGTTGGTGCTTGCTGCATAGATCTGGTCGATGGTCCGGCCGATGCTGGTGTTGAACTCGGCATCGCTCATGGAAACGCGCAGCTTTTCGGTCAAGGCGCGTGAGAAGCTCGCGATCATGCCGTTGTTGCGGCTGAGCTTCTCGCAGGCATCTGCCGTGCTGTAGCCGCCGGAAAGCGCGACGACGCGGACGACGGAAGCATGGGCGACGAGCGGCGCATAGAAATCATCAACGGTCGGGATTGTCAGCTTCAGCATGACCTTGTCGCCTTCCGGCAGCTTGTCGAGTTCAGCCGCGATCTCGTCGCGCAGGATCGCCTCGGCTTCGGTCTTTGTCGGGCTGTTGATCGACACTTCCGGCTCTACGATCGGCACGAGGCCCTGGGCGATGATCTGCCGGGCGACTTCAAACTGCTGGCGAACCACGGCGGCGATGCCTGCCTTGTCGGCATGAGCGATGACCGAGCGCATCTTGGTGCCGAAAATGCCTTTTTCCCGGGCGCGGATCAGCAGGGCGTCGAGGTCCGGCATGGGCTTCATCAGTTGCACGCCGTTTTCCTCGTCGAGTAGACCCTTGTCGATCTTGAGGAATGGCACGACGCCGCGCTTTTCCCAGAGGAAGGTGGGGACAGCAATGCCGTCGACGTCACCGTCCATGGTCCGCTCGAAGAGAATGGCGCCGATCACCTTGTCGCTGGTAAAGGCCGGCGCCTTCATGATGCGCACGCGCATGGCATGCATCAGGCGGAACATTTCCTCTTCGCCCTGGTAATCGTTTTCGGAGATCCCGTAGAGGCCCAGCGCCTTCGGTGTCGAACCGCCGCTCTGATCCAGCGCGGCAATGAAGCCGGGCGCGGAGGTCATCGTCTCAAGCATCTTTGCGTCCACCATATCTCACTCCTATCCCTGAACATGACGCGAGGCGCGCCTCACGATTTTCTTGCTCTTGTGACGAACCGGTGCGGTCGTCCTGGTCACTCCCTGACCTTCTGGTCTTTGCAGACCGCGATGACATCGGCGATAACAGAACTTCTACAAAGGGAAAATGGGCAGCTAACCTATTGAAACGATTGAAATCATTTCAATCGTTTGAAAATTCAAAGATTTTTAAATTCGTTTCAATCAGCGCGGAAATTACAGAGTTCCATCGTCGTCCTTGCGGTCTGGGCCACAAACAACAACCCCTGCCGGGGACCGAGGTTCCCGTCTGCTGAAATTCTACCACCGAAGTCACGGCCGCCAAATGACATTAGAGCGCAAAAAAACCACCTGCCCCGAGGGGCAAGTGTTGCATGGTCGATCGCGTGGCGGGGCGCTCAGCCCTTAGTGAGCACTGCGACGCCCGGCAGTTCCTTGCCTTCCATCCATTCGAGGAAGGCACCGCCCGCTGTCGAGACGTAGGAGAAGTCATCGGCAACGCCGGCATGGTTGAGCGCCGACACGGTATCGCCACCGCCTGCGACTGAGACGAGCTTGCCTGCCTTGGTCTGAGCTGCGGCATGCAGGGCGGCCGAGACGGTCGCCTTGTCGAAGGGGGCAATCTCGAAGGCGCCGAGCGGGCCGTTCCAGACCAGCGTCGAAGCCTTGCCGATCCAGCCGTTAATGAGGTCCACGGATTTCGGTCCGACGTCGAGCATCATGGCATCAGCGGGGATGGCCTTGATGTCGACCGTTTCATTTGCGGCATTGGCCTTGAACTCGCGGGCGACGACGCCGTCGATGGGCAGCACGATGGCGCAGCCGGCTGTCTTGGCGGTTTCCATGATCGAGCGCGCGGTGTCTGCGAGGTCATGCTCGCAGAGCGACTTGCCGACATCGATGCCCTGGGCGGCTATGAAGGTATTGGCCATGCCGCCGCCGATGACGAGGGCGTCGACCTTGGTCACAAGGTTGGACAGGAGGTCGATCTTGGTCGAAACCTTTGCGCCACCGACGATGGCGACCACCGGACGGGTGGGCTTGCCGAGACCCTTTTCCAGCGCTTCGAGCTCAGCCTGCATGGTACGGCCGGCATAGGCGGGAAGATGATGGGCCAGGCCTTCCGTGGAGGCGTGTGCACGGTGGGCGGCGGAGAAGGCGTCATTGACGTAGATGTCACCGTTCTTGGCGAGCTCGGCAGTGAATTCCGCGGTGTTCTTCTCTTCGCCCTTGTGGAAGCGGGTGTTTTCCAGAAGCAGGATATCGCCGTTCTCCATCCTTGCGATTGCATCTGCTGCGGGGGCACCAATGCAGTCTGAGGCGAAGGCCACGCGCTGATCGAGCACTTCCTCGACGGAGGGGGCGATCAGAGACAGGGACTGATCGGCGACCGGCTCACCTTTCGGACGGCCGAAATGGGCGAGCAGGATGACCTTGGCACCCTTTTCCGACAGTTCCAGGATCGTCGGTGCGACACGCTCGATGCGCGTCG
>JBKBON010000048.1:0-8731 GCA_046294755.1 Allorhizobium sp.
GCATCAGTCTCAACTCACACAGTTCTTTCGCATAACCACCGCCCACAGCCCTTGCCGTGCAGCGGGAAAGCCCTTTGCGAGAGATCGAATTCATGCCTTTTTTTCACTCAGCCCGCCCGGTCTCACGTCTGCTGTTTCTTCTTGCCACGTCTGCGCTATCCGCAGGTCATTCCATAGCGGCTGACTATGGTTGGGAGCAGATCGAGAACAATGTCGGGGCGTCGACTGGGTACGCCACAGCCATCAGCGGCGATGGCCGTTTCGTGATCGGCAATATGAGCTACACGGATTCCAGCGGGCCGATGAACATCTCCGCAAACCGGGGTTTCGTCTGGCGCGCCGCGGACGACACTTACGTTCTCGACCAGTATTTCGGACGTGACCACTCGAGCCTTACCGCCATCAATACCGATGGGTCGGTCATGGTGGGCAACGTCTATGGCTCGTTGCCCACCGCAGCCTTTCTGATATCGACCACCGACAGCGTCATCATGATGCTCGGTACTCTCGGCGGCACAAGCTCGCGCGCCACGGGCGTGAGCGGCGACGGCAGGATTGTTTCCGGCTGGGGCGATCTGGCTGACGGGAGTTATCGTGCCTTTCGCTGGGCCTATGTCAGCGCAGCCAGCCCCGGTGTCATGGAGGTGCTCCCCACGCTCGACGGCCGCAATGCCTTCTCGAACGGGATCAGCCGGGATGGCCGTGTCATCGTCGGGGCTCTGCAAACCCCGAGCTTCAACGAGGAAGCTGCCTATTGGGTTGAGAATGCCGTCCCCGTGACCCTCGGCTATCTCGCCGGCGGGACTAGTTCCACGGCAAAAGCAGCCAATGCCGATGGATCGGTCATCGTCGGCAATGCCGTGACCTTCGGCGGCATGAATGCCTTTCGCTGGACAGCAACGGGCGGAATGGTCGGCCTGGGCACGCTCGGCGGAAGGAACTCCGAGGCCAATGCCGTCAGCGACAACGGTACGGTCGTGGTCGGACGATCTGGCCGGGCCGATGCGTCGAGTTCCGCTTTCCGTTGGACCGAAAGCACCGGCATGCTTTCGGTCGATGACTGGTTGCGTGGCAGCGGGGTGACCTTGGCCAGCGACATCACCAGTGATGCCAGGGGCGTTTCGGCAGACGGCACGATCATCGTCGGCGAACTTCGCAACGGCAAGGCCTTCGTGGCGCGCGGCGCCTCGGCCGACTCCGGCGGTCCCTCCGCCGGTATTATAGCCGTCCAGGACTACATGCAGAGCTTCAATGGCCTGCCGCGTCACATCTTCGTGCCGCAGCAGGTTGCCGATCTCGCCATGAACGGTGCCAATTCTTCGCCGATGTTCCATCGCCTGTCTGCGGGTCAGCGGGCGCTCTGGGCAACAGGGGACCTCGGTGCCTTGCGCAATGATTTCGGTACTGGCCCGACCGGCACGGGTGAGATCGGTTTTGCCTATGCGCCGACGGACGAGCTGACGATGCGCCTGGCGCTCGGCACCTCCTACTCCAAGGCGGATCTCGATCTCGGGGGCTTCAGCCGGGTCCAGGGCAGCTACGTCCTTCCCGAGGTCAGTATGGCCGTTGCGCCAGCGGTCTATGCCACACTGACGGGCTTTGCCAGCATGGGCGATCTTTCGATGCGCCGCGCCTATCTCAATGGCAGCGGAACCGACGCCTCAGAAGGGCAGACCGACGCTCGCACCCTGGGATTTCGGGCACGTCTGGATTGGCTCGATGCTCTCACTCTTCAGGATGTCAGCCTTACCCCCTATGCCAGCTTCACGCACCTGACCACGAAAACTGATGGCTATAGCGAGGCCGGCGGCAGCTTCCCTGCACGGTTCGATGAGGCGAAGGGCTCCTCCAACACCATTCGTCTCGGCCTTGATGGCCGCCTCGACCTCACCGAGACAATCAGCCTCGTGTCCCGCGCCGAAGTGGCTCACCGGTTCGAGGGCCAAGCCCCGAACACCACGGGCGAAATCCTCGGCTTCTCCAGCTTTGATCTGCCTGGCGCGCCCATCGATCAGAACTGGTTTCGCGGCGGCATCGGCATTCAGACGAAGTCGGGACCACTGGAAGGGCAACTGATGTTGAATGCTTCCAGTCAGGAGAAAGGCACTTACTGGCTAAGCGCCAGCACGCGTGTCCTCTTCTGAGGCAGAGCAGACAAGGCGTAGCCTTGCAATATCCTTCAAATGACATATCTTCTATTTGTCATTTGAAGGAGTCTTATCCGTGCTCAATGTCGCCGAACCCCCTCGCGCTCCGAAGCCGCAGTCTCCAGGCTTCTCCGTTGAGTCGGACCGCAAGCGGCTTTCGGCAACCGCGCTGAAGGCTTTCCGCCGTCTGGTGGCCCAATGGGATCTCACCAGCCAGCAGGCGGCAGCTTTGCTCGGCGTCTCCCTCAGCACATGGGAACGCCTGAAGCCGGAAAGTGTGACAAAGACCCTCAGCCAGGACCAGATGACCCGAATTTCGGCGCTGACAGGCACCTACAAGGCGCTGCATCTGCTCTTCGTCGATGCCATGGCAGACCGCTGGCCGATGCTCGAAAACACCGGCCCGCTCTTTGATCGCCGCACGCCGGTTGCGGCCATGATCGAAGGCGGCATTCCTCACATGCTCGAAGTGCGCCGCTATCTCGACGCCGTACGCGGGGGCCTCTGAGTGGAGGTGGCAGGCCTGCCGGTTGCGACCGTCGCCCATCCTCGGACGGTGCGGCTCGTGTCGACGGCGCGCCTGCGCCCGCCGGTCCTGGCGCCGCTGGCAGACACTGCCGACGAACTGGCTGAACTCGCCGAGATCGAAGCCGCCACGTCCAGCCGCATGCAGGCACAGGCGACGGGTATCTCCGGTCTTGCCGCGAACGAGCTCGTCTACGACGTTCCCCACGCCCATTTCATCAATGCGAGCTTCGCCTATGCCAAACCGCGCGAGCCGAACCGTTTCAACGGTGAAACCCGCGGCGCCTGGTACGCGGCACTCGACGTGGAAACCTGCCTTGCCGAGATCGCCTTCCACATGACGGAGTTTCTTGGTCGGACCGGGGTTTATCAGGCGGTGGCCGAGTATGCCGAGATGGTCTGCAGCACCTCGGGCGAGTTTCTCGACCTGCGCGACAAGCCTGCGCATCCGGCACTCTCGCCGAACAAGTCGATCGGCTATCCGGAAGGCAATCGCCTCGCGCTTGAGGCAAGGCGGGCAGGGCTCAACGGGATCGTCTATCCCTCGGTGCGTCACTCGGGAGGCACCTGCTTCGCCATCCTGCGCCCGGCTGCGGTGCAGTCCGTCCGCCAGGGTGATGTCTGGCGGTTGAGCTGGAAGGGCAAGCCGGAGCCTGTGGTGGAGGGGCCTGTGGTGTCGTGAGTTTCTAGGCGGTTTGTGGATCACCCCCACCCGACGCTACCCGTCGACCTCCCCCCTCAAGGGGGAGGTGGGTGGCTGCCGCAAGCGGTTGTGCTGATGCGACAGAGCTGCCACGCTCCACCCTCCCCTTGAGGGGGAGGGTCGAACCGAAGGTCCGGGGTGGGGTGACCAGCCGCAAATTAAAAGCAGAGAAGACAAGGCATACTGGCCTGAGTGTCTGCCCGCTAAGCCTCAGACGATCTCGGTCGCCGCAATCCGGATGCCGAAGCCTTCCAGGCCGACATAATGCCGCTCGCGGGACGAATACAGCCGGATCGAGGTGACGCCGAGATCCTTGAGGATCTGTGCGCCAAGGCCGATTTCAAGCCATTCGCTGTCACGCGCCTTGGCCTCCTGGTGGGCCTCGCGTTCATGCTTGCTAGTCCGGGCCGTCGTTGAAACACCCACGCCGACCGATCCCTCGCGCAGATACACGATCACGCCGCGGCCCTTCTCGGCGATCCGCTTCATGATGCCGTCGATCTGTCGGTCTGTGCCGAAGACGTCTCGGCCGACATCTTCAAGGTGCAGACGGACCGGAATGTCCTCGCCGTCGCGGATGTCGCCGAAGACCACGGCGAGATGCTGCATGGGGTCCCAGGGCAGGGAATAGGCATGTGCCTTGGCCGTGCCATAGGGGGTCTGAATGTCGAACTTTGACTTGAGCTCGATCAGCGTTTCCTTGCGCTGCCGGTAGGCGATGAGGTCGGCAACCGATACTTGCTTCAGGCCATGCTGTTCGGCAAAGGCCGAAACCTGCGGCCCCCGCATGACGGTACCGTCATCATTGACCAGTTCCGAGATGACGCCGATTGGCGGCAGGCCGGCCATGTTGCAGAGATCGACGGCGGCTTCCGTATGGCCGGAGCGCATAAGTACGCCACCCTCGCGCGAGACCAGCGGGAAGATATGGCCAGGGCGCAGGAAGTCGCTCGCTCCGACATTTGGATTGGCAAGATTGCGCACCGTCAGCGTCCGGTCATCGGCGGAAATGCCCGTCGTTGTTCCGTGCTTGAAGTCGACGGAGACGGTGAAGGCCGTGGTATGGGCGCTGTCGTTGTCGGCGACCATGGCCGAAAGGTTCAGCCGCTTGGCCTCTTCCTTCGGCATCGGCGCACAGACGATGCCCGAAGTGTGGCGCACGATGAAGGCCATCTTCTCGGCCGTGCAGTGGACGGCAGCCACGATCAGATCGCCTTCGTTCTCCCGGTCGTCGTCATCCATGACCACGACGATTTCGCCGGCTTCGAACGCCCGGATTGCCTCGACGACACGCTTCTGGTCATAGCTCATGATGCAGGTCCTTATCTGGTCCGGCCGTTCTGGCCGCGGTCTCTCAAGATATGGTCGAGTAGGATGCAGGCAACCATCGCTTCACCGACAGGAACGGCCCGAATGCCGACGCAAGGATCGTGGCGGCCCTTGGTGCGCACATCGACCTCATTGCCGTCGGCGTCGATCGAGCGCTTCTCGGTCAGGATCGAAGATGTCGGCTTGATGGCAAAGCGCGCCACGATCGGTTCGCCGGTGGAGATGCCACCCAGGATTCCCCCGGCATGGTTCGACAGGAAGACCGGCTTGCCGTCTGCTCCGATCCGCATCTCGTCGGCATTCTCCTCGCCGGTGATCTCGGCGGCCTCGAAGCCGTTGCCGATCTCGACGCCCTTCACGGCGTTGATCGACATGAGGCCCGCGGCAATGTCCTGATCGAGCTTGCCATAGACAGGCGCACCGATCCCGGCGGGCACGCCCTCGGCCACCACTTCAATGACGGCACCGACGGAGGAGCCAGCCTTGCGGATGCCATCGAGATAATCTTCGAAGACCGGCACCATGGCGGCATCCGGGCAGAAGAACGGGTTTTGGTCGACCTGTGTCCAGTCCCAGTTGTCGCGGTTGATCTTGTGGGTACCCATCTGGACGAGGGCAGCGCGAACGGTGACGCCGGGCATGGCAAGGCGCGCCAGCGCTCCGGCCGCCACGCGTGCGGCCGTCTCGCGAGCAGACGAGCGTCCGCCACCGCGATAGTCCCGGATCCCGTATTTGAGATCATAGGTATAGTCGGCATGGCCTGGGCGGTAGCGCTTGGCGATATCGCCGTAATCCTTGGACCGCTGGTCGGTGTTCTCGATGAACAGCGACACGGGCGTGCCGGTGGTGATCATCGTCCCGTCTTCCTGCGGCATCACGCCGGAGAGAACCTTGACGAAATCGTCCTCGCGCCGTTGCGTGACGAAACGCGACTGGCCGGGCTTTCGCTTGTCCATGAAGACCTGCAGGTCTTCTTGCCGAAACCGGATGCCCGGAGGGCAGCCGTCAACAACCGCGCCGAGTGCGGGGCCATGGCTTTCGCCCCAGGTGGTAACGCGGAAGAGGTGACCGAAGGTATTGTGCGACATGCGTGAGCTACCGTTCCATTCTTGTCCACCGGAACGTCTTCTGGTGGGCCCTGCCTTGGATGGCGTCACTCATAGAGCAAATCCACAAATGCTGTGAAGCGCTTTTGCGCCCGCTGCCGCCGATTTGCGACAACACAGTGTCACCGAATGCGTGATGATCCGCGGCTGTCGAACTCACGAGGCCTTGCGCTGGGGCAGGCGATCCACGAAGCGGGTGAAATCCTCGAAGGAGAGCGGCTTGGCAAAGGCATAACCCTGCAGATAGTCGCAGCCGAGCTGGCGAAGGATGCCGGCATGTTCCTGGGTCTCCACACCTTCCGCAACGGTCTCGATGCCGAGCGAACGGGCGATCTCCACGATATTGCGCACAAGGCTGCGCTCCTGCGGCTGCACGGTCACGGGCATGACCAGCTGGCGGTCGATCTTCAGCCGCTTCGGCTTGAGCTTCAGGAGCGAAACGATCGAGGTATGCCCGGTGCCGAAATCATCGATCTCGATGTCGATCCCGAGCGCCTTGATCCTCTCGACATTGTCCGAAGCCAGCGTATCGCTCTCGTCGAGGAAGATCGATTCCACCAGTTCGAAGCAAATGGATCCCGGTGAGATCGCAAGCCCCTTCAATTGGTCAATCAGGTTGTCGTCGTGCAGGCGCTTGGAGGAGACATTGACCGAGATTCGCGGCACCTGCATACCGAGCGCCGTCCACCGCATCTGGTCTTTCAGTGCCGTCTGCAGCACGAGTTCGTCGATACGCGCCATGACATTCAGGTCTTCCGCGACCTGAAGGAAATTGCCCGAGGCGAGGATGCCGCGGTCGGGATGGCGCCAGCGGATCAACGCTTCTGCGCCGCAAAGCTGCATGCTCGAAGCTTCGAATTGCGGCTGATACCAGACAACGAATTCGTCCCGGTCGAGCCCTGCCAGCATGTCGTCGGCCATGCGTTTCTTGGCGACGATGTTGGCCTGCAGATCCGGCGTGAAGAACTCGTAGCAGTTTCTTCCCTTTTCCTTGGCCTGATAGAGGGCAATGTCAGCGTTGATCAGCACCTTGCGCGCATCAGGCGCGGGACCCTGCGCTTGAGCGATGCCGATCGATACGCCGCAGCGACAATCAAAACCCTCGAAGTCGAGCGGCTGGCGCATTTCCTCGATAATCTTGGTGGCAAGCGCGGCCAGTTCGTCTGCCGAAGTCTGCCGACGGGCGAGAACAACGAACTCGTCGCCGCCGATGCGGGCAACGAGGTCGCCGCGCGGCACGTGTTTCATCAGAACGCGTGAGGCATGCACCAGCATGGCGTCACCGGCCGCATGGCCCAGCGTGTCGTTGATTTCCTTGAACCGGTCGAGGTCGAGATGGAGAATGGCGAATTTTGCCGCCTGCCGATCTCCACTGCGGCCCAGGGTATCGAGTTCGAGGTCGAGCTTACGACGATTGGCAAGAGACGTCAGCGGATCATGGAGAGCGTTGAATTCGATGCGGTTCTTGGCGAGTTCCAGCTCGATGTTTCGCATATCGGCTTCCGCCTTGGCGGAGCGCAGCTGCTCTGCAAGCAGCGCATCAGCGGTCACGTCGAAGGCGATCCCGATCAGCTTTTTCTTGCCGTCGCGTCCGATATGCGGCTGTCCGACGGAACGGATATAGCGGATCTCGCCGTTCTGCAGCACGACGCGCTGGGTCGTGTTGATGGTCTGGTCGAGCGTCACCGCCCGCTTGGTGGCGAGCTGGATATCGCCCCGGTCATCGGGATGAATGCGCGACAGCCAGACATGCTCGGGAACCGGCTTGTCGCTGAACGGAATGCCGTAGAGCTGGTGCATGCGCTCGTCCCAGATCGCGCTTTTGGTGACCGGGTCGCCTTCCCAGGTGCCGCAATTATAGGAGCCGAGGGCAAGATCGAGCCGCTGCGACGCCTCAGCCAACTGATGCTCCCGGCTGGACAGCTCCTCCAGCGCCAGCTCCAGCTCCGCATTCTTTATGTCGCTGTTTTCCTTGGCCTTGCTCAGCGACTGCGTCACCAGCGTATCCGTCGTCACGTCGCAGACAATGCCGGTGATGCTGCCGTCGAGCGTGCGGGCGCCGACGGAGCGCAGGTAGCGGAAGCTGTCATCTGAGAGCGGGACCCGGTAGCTGATGTCCCACTGGTCGGCTGTGGCCGCCACCACGCAGTTGAAATAGAGCTGCTCGGCTTTGCCTATGTCATCGGGATGCAGCGCGGCAAACCAGTCGGCAAGCCGGTCTTCATCGTCGGAAAGGCTTGCCGGCAGGCCATGCAGACCGGCACTTCGGCTGTCCCAGATCAGCGCATGGGTCGCCGTATCGATTTCCCAGATACCGATGTTGGACGTCTCGAGAGCCAACTGGAAGCGCTGCGATAGCTCGAACAGTCGCTGCTCGCGGGCTCGGAGGCGAGCGATGTTGAGATTGCGTTCACGCAGTAGGAACACGGCAAGCAGGACCGAGATCATCATCGCAACGACCCCTGCCAGAACCAGAAGGCGGCTCGGCATCAGCCGTTTCATTGCCGCATTCCACCCTTCGCCGGGTATGCCGTAGATCTCGAAAGACAGGCCCCCTCCTTCGCCGGAGACGGATAGCGGTTGATCATCGAAGACCGAGCTGTCGCCAAAAACCTGTACGGATCCGTCATCGGACGAAAGGGTCACGGCCAGCTTTGTGTGATCGTGTTCCTCGTGGTCCGGCAAATCCGCATCGGTGAGCAGGGCGTGATGATTGAAGAACCGGTCCGCGTCGATCTCGAAGACGAGCGAGATCCAGTTGCTTGACGTTTGCCAGGGCAGGGGTGGCACGGGCACATCAATGATGAAGCTGCGATCTCTAAGGCTAATCGCGGCCGTGAAGGCCATGCGACCCGGATCGTTCAGAGGAAGGAAGCGAATGCCCTTGATATGCGCGTGGTCCGCCTGGATCTGCCGCATCG
>JBKBON010000049.1:0-8709 GCA_046294755.1 Allorhizobium sp.
TGATCGGAATGTCGCGCATGCGGCAGACTTCGAAGAGCTTGAGCGTGCGCGGCTCGATACCCTTGGCCGCGTCGATGACCATGACGGCAGCGTCGACGGCGGTCAGCGTGCGATAAGTGTCATCGGCGAAGTCTTCGTGACCGGGCGTGTCGAGAATGTTGAAGACATTGCCGTCGTATTCGAAGGTCATGACGGAGGTCACGACCGAGATGCCGCGCTCGCGCTCGATCTTCATCCAGTCCGACCGGGTCTGGATGCGATCCTTCTTCGCCTTGACTTCACCGGCAAGCTGGATGGCGCCGCCGAACAGCAGCAGCTTTTCGGTCAGCGTCGTCTTACCCGCGTCCGGGTGGGCGATAATAGCAAAGGTGCGGCGGCGGGAGACCGCCTCGGCGAGCGTTTCAGCCATATCTCGGAATTCCTTCTAGTCGGGCGGTTATCTAGCGTTTCAAGGGCCAATATGCAATTGAGCGCGACAAACAAAGGAATCCCGCCCATGCCCGCCATCCGTTCCGACATCCTCGGTCCCGTACTCAAACTTAAGCGCCTGGTGCATGGTGAGGGGCTGGAAATGCCGGCCTATGAAACGGCCGGCGCGGCGGGGATGGATCTTCGCGCTGCCGTAGCCGAGGGAGAGCCGCTGACGCTCGCGCCCGGCACGCGGACACTGGTGCCGACCGGCTTCATCATGGAAATCCCTCAAGGGTTCGAAGCCCAGATCCGACCACGCTCGGGTCTCGCCTTGAGGAACGGGGTCACCTGCCTCAATACACCCGGCACGATCGACAGCGACTATCGCGGCGAGGTGAAGGTGCTCCTGATCAATCTCGGGACTGAGGATTTCGTTATTGAGCGCGGCATGCGGATTGCCCAAATGGTGATCGCGCCGGTGACGCAGGTGCAGGTGGCCGAGGTGACGGACACCGGCGACACTGCACGGGGTGCTGGCGGATTCGGGTCGACGGGGGTTTAAGGCGGCCTTTATCGCTGCGCTTCCGTCATCATCCGGAGTGCTAGAGCGGCGAGTACCGTCCCCATCAGCCAGCGCTGGATGACCATCCAGAGTGGTCGGCCGGCAAGGAAGAGGGCTATGGAGCCGGCGGACAGGGCGATCAGGCCATTGCCCGTGACGGCGATTGCGACCTGCGCGAAACCCAGCACCAGGGACTGCACGAACACGCTGCCACCAGAAGGATCGATGAACTGCGGCAGCAGCGAGAGATAGAGAACCGCTATTTTCGGGTTCAAAAGGCTGGTGACGAAGCCCATCAGGAAGAGCCTGCGATTGCTGTCCTGAGGTAGGTCACGGACCTGAAACGGAGAACGCCCGCCGGGTTTCAGTGCCTGCCAAGCGAGCCATGCGAGATAGAGGGCGCCGGCAAATCTGAGCAGATCATAGGCAAAGGGCACGGCGAAGAGGAGGATCGTGATGCCGAAGGCGGTCAGCAACACATAGACAACGAAACCGAGCGCCACCCCGCCAAGCGAGACCAACCCCGCCACCGGTCCCTGACAGATGGAGCGCGAGACGAGATAAATCATGTTCGGACCCGGGGTCAGAACCATGCCAAGGCAGATCAGGCTGAAGGCAAGGAGGGCGGGCAGGCTGGGCACAACAGGGTTCCCCACGAGGACTTACGCCTCCTAGCGGTCATCTGGCCCCGTCTGCAATCGCGATCGTGTCACCGTTGCAAGTCTTTCGGCCTGAGACTAGGAATACAGCAGGAGGACCTCCATGACACCGACGACCATCATCGCCTATTGCGGCGCTCTCTTCATCGCGGCTGCCATTCCGGGGCCGGGCATGACGGCGATCGTGGCACGCGCATTGGGGTCCGGTTTCCGACCGACCTTCTTCATGGGGCTTGGGCTTATCCTCGGCGACCTCGTCTATCTGACGGCCGTCATTCTTGGGCTTTCGGTGCTGGCAAAGACATTTGTCACGCCTTTCCTGATCCTGAAGTTCCTCGGCGCAGCCTATCTCGTCTATGTGGCCTGGAAACTCTGGACCGCCGGGCTCCTGCCACAGGACATCAAGGCCCAGACGGCGATGCGCCCGGGGCTCTCTTTTCTGTCCGGCCTGCTTGTGACCCTCGGCAACCCAAAGACCATGCTATTCTACGTGGCGCTGGTTCCGACGCTGATCCCGCTGGAGGCGATCGGGCTTGCCGACTATATCCTCCTCGTCGGGCTGACATTCCTCGTGCTGATGGCGGTACTTCTGCCCTATATCCTGCTTGCGGCCCAGGCGAGGGGTCTGCTCAAGCGGCCCGAGGCGCTGAAGATCCTCAACCGCAGCGCGGCAGGGATTCTCGCGGGAACGGCGGCCTATATTGCTGCGCGCGCGGCCTGATCTCTGACTGCATGCAACAATCCGGCTCCGGGCGCTTTTCCCCTCTCCGGGGCACAAACATGCAGGCGGCGGAGCAGATTTTTCCAAGGATGGAGCTCGCTGCGGCATGGCTATGCTGGCATGGACCGAGCGCCGGGCGTAAGCTCACGCCAACCAAATCATCAGGGAGAAACACATGACTGAGCAGAAGAAACCCGGTCGCGGACGTGTTTACGGCTCGATCACCGAGACTATCGGCGATACGCCTATCGTGCGCCTCGACAAGCTCGCCAAGGAAAAGGGCGTAAAGGCCCACCTGCTGGCGAAGCTCGAATTCTTCAATCCGATCGCTTCGGTCAAGGACCGTATCGGCGTGGCCATGATCGAAAACCTGGAAGCGCAGGGTAAGATCACCCCCGGCAAAACCGTGCTGATCGAGCCCACCTCAGGCAATACCGGCATTGCGCTTGCCTTTGCCGCCGCCGCCAAGGGCTATCGCCTGATCCTCACCATGCCGGAAACCATGTCCATCGAGCGCCGCAAGATGCTGGCGCTGCTCGGCGCCGAACTGGTGCTGACCGAAGGCGCGAAGGGCATGAAGGGCGCTATCGCCAAGGCCCAGGAACTGGCAGAGACGACGCCGGATGCTGTCATCCCGCAGCAGTTCGAGAACCCCGCCAACCCGGAAATCCACCGGAAGACGACGGCCGAGGAAATCTGGAACGACACCGAAGGCCAGATCGACATTTTCGTATCCGGCATTGGCACGGGTGGGACCATCACCGGGACCGGTCAGGTGCTCAAGAGCCGCAAGCCTGAAATCAAGGTCGTGGCCGTCGAGCCGGCTGACAGCCCCGTCCTATCGGGCGGCAATCCGGGCCCGCACAAGATCCAGGGCATCGGCGCAGGCTTTGCTCCTGCCATCCTCGATACCGGCATTTATGACGAAGTGGTCACGGTCACCAATGATGAAGCCTTCGAGAACGCCCGCCTCGTGGCCCGGCTTGAAGGTGTGCCGGTCGGGATTTCCTCAGGGGCAGCCCTGACCGCTGCGATCAAGCTTGGCCAGCGTGAGGAAAACGCCGGCAAGACGATCGTCGTGATCATCCCGTCCTTCGCCGAACGCTATCTTTCGACTGCTCTCTTCGCCGGCCTGGGCGAATAAACCCACGAGGAAGCGCTGGTGCGCCAGCGCTTCCTCCATTGCGGACACCCCCCTCCGCAGCTAGATTGCCTCACGGTAAATTGACCAGATTCTGTACAGTGCATCCCCGGGGGCTCATGCGCGCACTTCTTCATCGACTGCCTGCCTTCGCCTCTGTCCAGGAGCGACTGTCCCCTGGTGGTCTTGTTGCCACCTATGTGGCGAGCCTCATGGTCTTTGCCGTTGCGCTTGCGGTGCGTGCTTGGTTCGATCCCGTGCTGCCGGCCGGTTTCCCGTTCCTGACATTCTTCCCTGCCGTGATCATCTGCGGCTTCGTCTTCGGGCTGAAGCAAGGAATGCTCGTTGCTGCCCTGTCCGGTCTCTCCGCCTGGTATTTCTTCATCAGTCCAGGTCGGTTCGATTTTACGATCGGCACCTTGCTGGCCATGGCTCTCTACGTTTTCGTGGTGGCGACCGAACTGACACTTATTTACCTCGTCACACGCGCCTATCGCCAGGAGATCACGACACGGGAGGAAATCCAGCGACTTGCAGAGCAGCAGGAAGTCATGGCGCTGGAACTCGACCATCGCCTGAAGAACATCTTCGCCACAATCAACGCCATCATCAGCCTGTCGCTGAAGAATGCCTCCAGCGCGGACGAACTTGCTGCCCGGCTCCGCGACCGACTGGCCGCGCTTGGCCGATCCAACCTGCTGTTACGGGGCTTGCGCGAAGGCGAGGACGCTTCGCTACAGAACGTCATCTTCCAAGCTCTTGAACCCTTTGCGATCGTCGGTACGCCGCGATTTACCGCCAACGGCCCGAGAGTGCCCGTCGGCGGCCAGACCGTGGTGGTGCTGAGCCTTATCCTGCACGAACTCGGGACGAACGCAGCGAAATACGGTGCACTCAGTGTCTCAAGCGGCCATGTGGATCTGGCCTGGTCCATCCAGACCGCTGCTGACACGGGCGAGCATCTGGTCATCACCTGGCGCGAAAGCGGCGGTCCGCCGACGACCCCGCCGCTTGCCGGGACAGGTGGCTTTGGATCCACCCTCATGAAACGCGTGATCGCCGGTGTTCGCGGACAGACCGAGATCGATTACCCGCAGTCCGGCGCCGTCATCCGGCTGACACTGCCTGTCGACATGCTGCGCCCGACGGCCGAGCCAGACACAGACCGGTAACGATCGACCGCGCACCCATCGAGCCAGCCTCCCATCAGGCCACCGCCGCCAGTCGTTCGGAGGCGATGCGATAGGAGATGGCTTCCGCAAGATGAATGCGGCCTAGGATCTCGACGCCGTCAAGGTCGGCAAGGGTGCGTGCGACCTTCAAGACGCGGTGATAGCCGCGGGCGGAGAAGCGGAACTTCTCGGCGGCATCACGCAACAATTGCAGACCGGATGCATCCGGCTCGGCCAGCGTCTCGATCAGCGCTGTCGAGCAGCGGGCATTGGTGCTGAAGCCGAGGCCGAGCCGCTCGAAGCGGTCCCGTTGGCGAGCCCGGGCTGCGGCGACGCGCTTGGCAACGTCTGCACTGCTTTCGGACGCCCTTGGCCGGATGAGGTCGGTCGCCGCAACGGCCGGCACGTCGATGCGGATATCGATGCGGTCCATCAGTGGCCCGGAAATGCGCCCCTGATACTCCGTCTGGCAGCGGATACCTCGGGCGCAGACGTGCCCTGGCTCTCCTGCCATTCCGCAGCGGCAGGGGTTCATCGCCGCCACCAGCTGGAAATCGGATGGGTAGGAAACGCGGTGATTGGCGCGGGCTATGATGCACTCCCCGGTTTCGAGCGGCTGGCGCAGGGCGTCAAGCACAGGCGGTGCAAATTCGGGGAGTTCGTCGAGAAACAGAATGCCGTAATGGGCAAGCGAGGCCTCACCGGGCTTCGCTCTCAGGCCACCGCCGACAAGGGCCGCCATGGTGGCCGAATGATGCGGTGTGCGGAAAGGCCGCCGGTCCGACAGCTTGCCACCGGAGAGTTGGCCGGCAATCGAGTGGATCATGGAGACTTCGAGAAGTTCGGAAGCCGATAGCGGTGGCAGGATCGACGGCAGGCGTGCCGCCAGCATGGATTTTCCCGATCCTGGCGGGCCGACAAACAGGAGATTGTGCCCGCCGGCCGCAGCGACCTCCAGCGCGCGCTTGGCGCTTTCCTGACCCTTGATGTCGGCAAGGTCCGGCAGATTGGCGGGAAGCGCCCGGATGGAGGGCTCCGGCCTCGACAGGACCTGTGTGCCGCGGAAATGATTGGCGAGCGCAATCAGGCTGCGGGGTGCCAGGATGTCAATCTCGCTGCCGGCCCAGGCGGCTTCCGCGCCGCTGTCGGCCGGGCAGATCAGCCCCTTGTCGAGGGCGTTGGCGCTGATCGCCGCTGGCAGCGCGCCAGCGATCGGCGCGATGGTGCCATCCAGATTGAGTTCGCCGATGACGAGGAAACCGGATAGCGCATCCCCGGGGATTGCGCCAAGGGCGGCCATCAACCCGAGGGCGATGGGGAGATCGAAATGCGAGCCCTCCTTGGGAAGATCGGCCGGCGCCAGATTGACGGTCACCCGTTTTGCCGGAAGCGCCAGCCCCGAGGCATGGAGCGCGGCCTGAACGCGTTCGCGGCTCTCCGCCACCGCCTTGTCGGGCAGGCCGACGATCTGCATGCCCGTCTTGCCGGGCGCGACCATGACCTGAACTTCAACTGGCACGCCTTCAATGCCCTGAAATGCAACCGTACTGATACGCGCTACCATCGCCCGCCCTCGCCGATCGACCAATAGTCACCGTTGCAACTTCATATTGCGTGTGGCGACGGGAACAATCTCGCATAGGATGAGCCCTTCCGCAAGAACATTTGCGGAACATATGCATCTTCAGATAGGGCTGCGGTTGCGTCCGGTTGTGCAACCGAAACACAGGTGGAACTTCGATATCGAAATCAGGCGGTTAAGCGCGCTTGCTTTCGATCGCGTCCCAGAGCAGCGCGGCAATATCCGCGCCGCCGAATTTTTTCACCTCACGGATCCCGGTCGGCGAGGTGACATTGATCTCCGTCATGTAGTCTCCGATCACGTCGATGCCGACAAGCAGGAAGCCGCGTTCGCGAAGCGCTGGACCGATGCGTGCGCAGATCTCGCGCTCGCGGGCGGTCAGTTCGGTCGCCTCGGCGCGGCCGCCAACATGCATGTTCGAGCGGCTGTCGTGCTCGGCCGGCACGCGGTTGATCGCGCCCACCGGTTCGCCGTCGACCAGGATGATGCGCTTGTCGCCCTTGCGCACCGCCGGCAGGTAGCCCTGCGCGATGAAGGGTTCGCGGAACATCTGCGCGAACATTTCCATCAGCGAGGTGAAGTTGCGGTCATCGCGGGTGGAGTGGAAGACGCCAGCGCCACCATTGCCGTAGAGCGGCTTCAGGATGATATCGCCCTGCTCTTCGCGGAAGCGGGCGATCTCGGCCGGATCCTTGGTGATCAGCGTCGGCGGCATCAGATCGGCGAATTCAGTGACGAAGATCTTCTCCGGCGAGTTGCGCACCCAGGCGGGATCGTTGACGACAAGCGTTTTCGGGTGGATGCGCTCGAGCAGGTGCGTGGAGGTGATGTAGCTCATGTCGAAGGGCGGATCCTGGCGCAGCAGCACCACGTCCATGGTGGAGAGATCGACCCGCTCGGGCGCGCCGAGGGTGAAATGATCACCCTTTACGTCCCGCAGCTCCATCGGCTCGACGGTTGCATAGACCTTGCCGTCGCGCATGGACAGCCGGTCGGGCGTATAGTGAAAGAGCTTGTAGCCCCGGTTCTGAGCCTCCAGGCTCATTGCGAAGGTCGAGTCGCCCGCGATGTTGATCGTGGATACGTGGTCCATCTGGACCGCGACATTGGTGATCTTCGCCATACTCATCTGTCCCCGTTCAAAAAGGTAACGGAGATTTAGGCGGTGCGACGGGCGATAGCAACGCCGCACCGCCTCAATTTTGCTTAAGATCGCTTCAGATCAGAGTGCGGAATATTTGCCCCGACGCAGCGCGTTGCGCAGACGGTACAGCGTGGCGAGCGGCTCCGGAAACTGCTTGCGCAGGAAGGCGACCTTGCGGACGTAATCATCGACACGCCAGGTCGACCAGGTGCCCTGGCGGAAATAGGCGATGTCGCCTGCCTTCAGAAGGCGCTGACTGCCGTCTTCGGCCGTGACATGCACCTCGCCTTCCTGGATCACCACGGTTTCGTCCCAGCCGAAGTACCAGCGGAATTCGCCGGCAGTGCAATCCCACACAGCCGTCAGGCTCGCCTCATCGGCGCCCTGGGAATGCTCGCCAATGCGGGCAAGCGGCGTCCCCCGGATGATCCACTCCGGATTTATCGGCGCGGCCTTCAGTGCCAAATGATCACCATTGGCGGCAATCATCGGCGCTTGACCATCCGAGCGGCGGCTCGGCGCCATCAGCGCCATGCTCGCCATTCCTGCCAATAGAAGCTTCAGTGCCATGGGTGTCCCCTCTCTCAATCCGCCGGGGACACTAACAGCAAGCTCCTAAACTCATGTGTTCCCGATCGCTAAAATGCGAACGATCTTTTCAGGCCACGACCGCAGTGCGGTCAGAGGCAGCGGCATGCGATGCCCCCTGCCTCGCGGCAGGCTCGAGACGCCGACCCGTGTTGATTGAGAAGAAGTGCAGGCGGTCCGGCGCGATGCGCAGCGGCAGACGGTCGCCGAGCGGCACATTCGAGCCGAGGACGGCCGTCAGCGGCTGATCGGCGACCAGGCCATGCACCAGGCGCTGGGCTCCGAGTTCCTCGACATAATCGATCGCGAGATCGAACATCGCCTCCCCTTCACCGGCCAACACCAGGTCTTCTGCCCGGATCCCGACGCGCACCTCGCCCTGCGGCCAGGTCTCGGCCAGGGGAATGCGGGCGTCGCCGATGGAAAGCTCATGGCCCTCGATGCGGCCGTTGACGAGGTTCATGGCCGGCGAGCCGATGAAGCTCGCGACGAAGGTGGAGGCCGGTCGGTTATAGACCTCCAGCGGCGTGCCGATCTGCTCGATCCGACCCCCGTTCAGCACCACGAGGCGGTCGGCGAGTGTCATGGCTTCAAGCTGGTCGTGGGTGACGTAGATCGCCGTGGTCTTCAGGCGCTTCTGCAGCTTGCGGATTTCGCCGCGCATGGTCACGCGCAGCTTGGCGTCGAGGTTCGACAACGGCTCGTCGAACAGGAAGACCGCCGGCTTAC
>JBKBON010000050.1:0-8480 GCA_046294755.1 Allorhizobium sp.
GATGTATCGGGCGTGAAGAGAAACATCGGCAGGATGAACAGGAAGTACCAGATTGCGGAGATCGGACCTGTGATGCGGGCGTCCTCGCCGGTTGCTGGATCGAGCCCGAATAACGGATCGAGCCCGATCAATGTCTTGCCGGTCGTCGGGCTGCCCGCGAGGAAGAGCACCACGAAGATCAGGACGATTATGCCGCCCAGGTAGCCCAAACCCCAAGCAATGTTGGAGACTCGTCCGACATCCTGCTGACTGACAAGTCTCGGCATCATGGAATCGTTAAAGACGATCGAAAACTCCGCTGCCACGCTCGCCAGGATCATGAGGAGCATGACAAAGGCCACTGGAGATCCCGGAGCGGCGGTCCAGAGGAGGGCCAGGCACAGGATCTTGATGAGGGCGAAGAACGCGATCCACGGCTTTCGCGCACCGGATTCGTCAGCAATCGATCCCAGGATCGGCGCGAGAATGGCGATGATCACGCCGGAGATCGTGGCGGCATTGCTCCAGGCCGTCTGCGCGCTCACGGGATCATCGGTCATCCGCGAAACGAAGTAGGGGCCGAAGATGAATGTGGTTACGACCGTGAAAAACGGCTGAGCCGCCCAGTCGAAGAACATCCAGCCACGGACCCCCCTATTGATGGGTCCGTGGCCGGATTCAATGTCTACCCTTGTCGTCACGCGCACCCCCACAGGCTCTCAGGCCCGGGACAGTGTCACCTCACGTGGTCTTGCGCAAGATCACCAAGCAGGCCGGCGGCGACGGCAAGTTTCGAAATGCTCGGCTCGCCGCTGTCGACGATCGACGCCAGTTCCTTGCCGATGCGCTCGACGCGGGTCTTGTCGGTCGCCATCCAGGCTTGAACGGGCTGCGCATCCTTGCCATGGCTCGTCAAGGCCGCGCAGACGATCTGTCTGCGCGCCTGTCCGATCCGATCTAGGCTGCGCGTCAGCGCAAGGCTGTCATAATGGTCCGTCGTCTGCACACGACCGGCATTCTCGATGATGCGACCGATGCGGAAGGCCTCGGACACCGCGAAGAAGCCACGCATGGCGCTGGCGAAATCCGCCCCGGTTCTCTCGGCGATCTGCAGGATTTCCGGCAACAGCTGCATCGTCTGCAGGTTTACCACGTCAGCAGCCAGGGCTGCCGGCGCACCAGCCTCGGTCAGGGCAGCAATCTGATCATCGAAATGCTGGCGCAGCGTGGCGGGTATGGCCTTCTTGAACACCGGCGCTGCCGCGGCAACCGCTGCCTTCAGCTGGGAAACCGCGTCGCCGATCGATCCTTTGGCATAGCCGGTGTCGATCAGAAGCCGCGTCATTACGGTGTAGACGTCTTCGACGATCGCGTAGAGGCGGTTCTGCGTCTGACCCGGGATCTTCGCGTCAAGTGCGTCGATTTTTTCCCAAAGCGCGGAAAGGTCGAGAGCATCCCGGGTCACCAGCGCCGCTTTCACGACCCCCGCCGGAGTGCCGCCTGTGGCGTCGCACACCGAGACCACAAATCCGGGACCACCGCGGTTGATGGCGTGATTGGCGAGAACGGTTGCGATGATTTCGCGGCGAAGACGATGTCCGGCAATCTCTGCGGCATAGGCCTCGCGCATCGCAGCCGGGAAGTAGTTGAACAGCGTCGTTTCGCAATAGGGATCGTCCGGCAGATCCGACTCGACCAGTTGATCGAAGAGGACGATCTTGGCGTAGGAGAGAAGCACGCCGATTTCGGGCCGGCTCAGCGCCTTGCCGGAGACGTAGCGTTCCGCAACGGCAGCGGAATCCGGGAGCGTCTCGACCTTGCGGTTCAGGCGTCCCATGCCCTCCAGGTAATCCATCAAGCGGCTGAGCGGCTCCCTGTTACCAGGGCCCTTGGCTTCGGTCAGGGAGATGGCGAGTGACTGGAGGTAGTTGTTGCGCAGCACCAGGCCGGCCACTTCATCCGTCATCTGCGCCAGCAGCACGTTGCGCTTCTCGCGGGGCAGGCGTCCTTCCTGCATCGCCGGGCTGAGCGCAATCTTGATGTTGACCTCGACGTCGGACGAATTCACACCCGCCGAATTGTCGATCGCGTCGGAATTGCAGCGTCCTCCGTTCAGGGCATAGGCGATGCGGCCCTTCTGCGTGACGCCGAGGTTGGCGCCCTCGCCGATCACCTTGGCACGGACATCCGTGGCATTAACGCGGATTGCGTCATTCGCGCGGTCGCCCACTTCGGCATCGGTCTCGGTTGCGGCCTTGATATAGGTCCCGATACCCCCGAACCAGAGCAGATCGACGGGCGCCTTCAGGATCGCCGTCATGATGTCCATCGGTGTGGCGGTTGTCGTTTCCAGGCCGATCGCGGCTGCGGCTTCCGGCGTGAGTTTCACGGACTTGTCGGCACGCGAGATGATCATCGCGCCCGGTGAGAGCGTCGAGCGGTCATAGTCCTGCCAGCTGGAGCGCGGCAGGTTGAACATACGCTTGCGCTCGGCAAAGGAGATGGCCGGATCCGGATTCGGGTCGATGAAGATGTCACGGTGGTCGAAGGCGGCGATCAGCCTGATCTTCTCTGAAAGCAACATACCGTTGCCGAAGACATCGCCGGACATGTCGCCGACACCCGCGACCGTGAAAGGCGTGCTCTGGATGTCCGTATCGATCTCACGGAAGTGGCGCTTGACTGTTTCCCAGGCGCCGCGGGCCGTGATGCCCATCTTCTTGTGGTCGTAGCCTGCCGAACCGCCTGAGGCGAACGCATCATCGAGCCAGAAGCCGGCTTCCTGGGCGAGGCCGTTTGCCGTGTCGGAGAAGGTGGCCGTGCCCTTGTCGGCTGCCACGACGAAGTAGGGATCATCGCCATCGGGACGCAAAGTGTCAGCCGGGGGTATAATTTCGCCGGCAACGATGTTGTCGGTGATCGACAAGAGCGTGCGGATGTAAGTCTTATAGGCTTCCGTGCCGGCCGCGAACCAGGCCTCGCGATTGCTGACGGGAGGCAGCTGCTTGGGGAAGAATCCGCCCTTGGCACCCACCGGCACGATGACCGCGTTCTTCACCTGCTGCGCCTTGACCAGACCCAGCACTTCCGTGCGGTAATCCTGGGCACGGTCGGACCAGCGAAGGCCACCGCGGGCGACCTTGCCGAAGCGCAGATGCACGCCTTCGACCTCCACGCCGTAGACGAAGATCTCGCGGAACGGACGCGGTTCGGGGAGGCCTTCCAGCTTATGCGGATCGAACTTGAAGGCGAGCATCGGGCGCTCGCTCTTCTGGTAGCCCTTCTGGAAGAAGTTGGTCCGCAGCGTCGCCTCGATCGCGTTGATGTAGCGGCGCAGGATCCGGTCTTCATCGAGGCTCTTGACGTCGGTCAGCTTGCCTTCGAGCGCTTCCAGAAGCTCCGTCTGCCGGCCCTTTCGAGTCTTGTCGGAAAGCGAGGGGTCGAAACGATTGCGGAACAGGTGAACGAGATCCAATGCAATGGCGGGATGCTTTGCCAGCGTTTCGGCCATGTAGGTCAGCGAATAGACGGCACCCGCCTGACGCAGATATGCGGCATAGGCGCGCAGGACGGACGCCTCGCGCGCATTGATGCCTGTAGCGAGGATGAGGCGGTTGAAGGCATCGTTATCGACGGCGCCGGTGAAGGCGGCCAGGAAGGCTTCCTCCACCAGGCTGCCGTGCTGCCTGGTGTCGAACACCACCCCTTCGGGTACCTGCAGTTCCATATCGTGAAGGACGACGACCCTTTGATCCTTGCCGGACTGGGCAATACCGATGTCGAAGGTACGTTCGCTGATAACGCGGAAGCCGAGATTTTCGAGCAGCGGTACGCGACGGGAGAGCGGGAGGTGATCCGTTGCGTGGAATATCTTCAGGTAAAGCAGAAGCCCGCTTTCCCCCGAGACCTGATGGAATTCCAGCGACAAGGGCGCACCCGCGATGCAGGCCTTTATGTGTCTGAGGTCGCTGACGGCTTCTTCCGGAGTGAAGGCTTCCTGGAAAGCCTGGCCGACTTCCAGGTTTGGCGCATCAGTGCCGGCAAGTGCGGCGAACCTGTCCGTCCAGCGTGCGGTGATCTCGCGGACGGCATCCTCGAGCGTTGCCTGGGGTATCTGCGGAGTCGTCCCTTCGCGTCGGCCGATGATGATGTGTACGCGTGCCACGCCTCCTTCCGGGAAGGCCGGGTAGAAGGCAGAGACATGTCCTTTGTAGACCGACTGGAAATAGAGGCCGATCTTCTCTCGGACCATCGAATTGTAGTCCTCGCGCGGGACATAGACGATCAGCGAGACAAAGCGGTCGAAGTGGTCGATACGGGGGAGAACGCGGACGCGGGGGCGTTCGGAGAGGTCGTTGATCTGTTCGCAGAATTTGGCCAGAAGCTCCGGAGTGATCTGGAAGAGATCGTCGCGGGGGTAGTTTTCCAGCGTGTTCTGCAGCATTCGCCCGGAATGGCCGCGTGGGTCAAAGTCGAAATGGGATACCACTTTCTCGACCTTGGCCCTGAGGAGAGGGATCTGGTTGACCGATCGGGTATAGGCGGTCGCCGTGAATAGACCGACGATGCGAAGCTCGCCGACGACTTTGCCGTTGGGTCCGAAACGCTTGACGCCGACATAATCCATGTAGGCACGGCGATGAACCACCGATTTGACGTTCGCCTTGGTCACAATGAGATAGTCCTGACCCTGCAGGAAGGCGAGGATCTCCGGCGTGGTCGTCACCTGGTTCTGACCCTGGCGGAGAACCAGGACATCAGGATCCGAAAGAATGCCCAGCCCGCTCCCCTTGCCACGCTCGACAGTCGCATCAGCGCCCTCGCCGGAATAGACATATTCCCGCATGCCGAAGAAGGTGAAATTGTTGTTGCGCAGCCATTCCAGGAACGCGACGGCCTCATCGCGTTCCGCCTCGCTTCTTCCCGCCGGGAGATCCCGCAGTTCCGAAAGCGCCGTCTCCAGGAGATTGAGCATCGGCTTCCAGTCGGTTGCCGCCATCTTTACCTGGCCAAGCACGTGCTGGAGCCGCTTGATAAGATCAGCAGACTGCTCGGAAGTCAGGGGCGCCAGGTGAAGCTGGATGTAGCTCACCTTGATCGCGCCCTCTGGATCGGAATCCGGGTTCGACAGCGAAACATCACCCGCGGCTGTCACAGCCAGGATCGGGTGAACCGCCATATAGATATCGCGATAGTGGCTGGTGATTTCGCCCATCAGCGAGTCGTAGAGGAACGACTTGTTGTGATCGACGATGGAGAGCACGCTGACCGGAAGGCCACCGGGGTTTACGCCCTCGATCGTCTCGATCTCAATGTGCGGTGTCTGGCGATTCCAGCTGGCAAGGTCCCGTGCTGCTCTTACCGAAGCGCGCGCAAGCATCGTGTCGTCATACCGGTCTATATCATCATTGCTGGCTCTGCCGAAGATGACTGCCGGCGGGACGAATGGATGGCCAAGTCTGCGCGCTTCCTCCCCTGCCCCTTTGAGAATTTCCTCGCGCTTCGTGACCGCAGTCCTGCCCATTGACCCCTCCGTAGCTTACGCTGTTTCACTAATATTCCCGCAAATGGCTTGCGAAAGTATGTATGGAACAGGAATATGAAAAAATCAGGCGAAAATATGCGGTCAGATTCATAATGCCCGGTAAATTTTAGCTAAAATTGCTGGTCCGACGCGTAAAATGCCGGATCTGGGAAAGGGATTGCGCAAAATGCACGAAATGGCCAAGGGTGCTGTCATCGTTATATCCAGCCATGTTGTTCGTGGATCTGTCGGAAACCGTGCAGCCGTCTTTGCCCTTGAGGTTCTCGGGCATCCGGTATGGGCGCTTCCGACCATCGTCCTTCCCTGGCATCCCGGCCATGGCCCCTCGACACGCCTGCGGTTTGCCGATGATGATTTCGAGCGGGCGATCGATGATCTGGTGAATTCACCCTGGCTCGGCGAGGTCTCGGCCATTTTGACGGGCTATTTCGGGAGCTCACGTCAGCCGGCTGCGGTGGAGCGGCTGGTAAGGGCTGCAAAGCAACGCAATCCTGAGATCGTCTATGTCTGCGATCCCGTGATGGGCGATGTCGGGGGATTATATGTTGATCTCGGAATTGCAACGGCCATTCGCGATCATCTCCTTCCGATTGCAGACATTGCGACTCCCAATCGCTACGAACTCGAGTGGCTGGTTGGCGGAGAACTCTCGAGCAACCAACAGATCATCGACGCGGCACTGTCGCTCGGACCGAAGCGCATGCTGGTGACATCAGCGGTACCGATGATGGCGGGAGGCACTGGCAATCTCCTGTTGAGCGGGCGTTCTGCCTTGCTGGCCGAGCACAGGTTGATTGACAATCCGCCGAACGGACTCGGCGATCTGCTGGCTGCCGTTTTCCTCGCGCGTCTGCTCGACGGGGCAGAAGAGGAGACGGCGCTGCGAACCGCGACGGCCAGCGTTTTCGAGATCCTCGCCCGAACCAGCAAACGGGGAGGCGACGAATTGACTCTCGAAAGCGATGCCTCCAGCCTGTCCACACCGATGGCAATGGTGCAGATGCGCCGTCTCCTGCATCCGGCACAGCGCAAGCCAGTGCGGCCCGATTGAACTCTCGACCAATGCACGACCTCGGTGTTGCCACGGCTGGTTACCCGCTGTAATCGGTAATGATGACCAGTTTTCCTCCCGCACTCCTCAATGGCTACCGCAATTTCATGGGTGGTCGTTACCAAGACCAACGTGACCGGTACCGGGTTCTCGCAGAGCAGGGCCAAAAGCCCAATACGCTGGTGATTGCCTGTTGCGATTCCCGTGCGGCTCCCGAGGTAATCTTCGATTCCATTCCGGGTGAGCTCTTCGTTGTGCGCAATGTCGCGAACATGGTGCCCCCCTATGAGCCGGATGGGCAGTACCACTCCACGTCGGCAGCGCTTGAGTTTGCGGTTCAGGCGCTAAGGGTTCAGAATATCATCGTCATGGGACACGGCCGTTGCGGCGGTATCCGTGCGGCACTCGATCCCAATGCGGAACCGCTTTCTCCTGGGGATTTCATCGGGAAGTGGATGAACCTTGTCGCACCCGCCGCCGAGCAGATACAGGGCAACGCCAACATGACTGCGGGCGAGCGCCAAACGGCCCTCGAGCGCATCTCGATCCGCAATTCGATCGCGAACCTGCGGACCTTTCCGTGCGTGAAGATCCTCGAAGAACGGGGCAAACTGCGCATTCATGGCGCATGGTTCGACATCAGCAATGGCGAGCTGTGGCTGATGGACCCTAGCACACAGGACTTCGCCCGACTGGAGGTCGATGCTGCTGCCTGAGGTCGCTTAGCTTAATCATCCCATAGAGTGAAGAACGGCGGCCCGGAGGCCGCCGCTTTGCATTTTCTTACTCAGCGTCGATGCGAGCCGCGATATGGGCAATCGCTTGCTGATACACGGTCGCAGCATTCCAGCCCTGGATAGCCGCAAAGTTCGGCTCACCCGGCTGGTAGCCGGCGCCCGGCCGCCAGCCGTGTCCGCGAAGGAAGTTTGCGGTCGAGGCGAGTGCATCGGCACGCGAGCGCACCATGTCGATATGGCCATCACCGTCACCATCGACGCCGTAGCGAACGACGTTGCGCGGCAGGAATTGTGTCTGACCGATTTCGCCATGGGCCGCACCCTTGGCATTGACGTCCAGATTGCCGGCCTGCACGAGTTCGAGGGCAGCATAAAACTGATCGGTGAAGAACTCGCTGCGGCGGCAATCGAAGGCAAGGGTGGCAACGGCGGACAAGGTGTGTTCCTTGCCGAGGAAGGAGCCGAACCCGGTTTCCATGCCCCAGATGGCAATCAGCGGGCCAGCGGGAACGCCGTAGCGCTGCTCGAGCTTTGCAAACAATGCGGCATTGTTCTTCTTCATGGTCTTGCCGCGATTGATGATCGTCTGGCCGCCACGTTTTTGCATGAACTGGTCGAAAGAGAGCTTGAAGCTCTTCTGACCTCTGTCAGCACTGATCGTGCTGCGGCTGTAGCTGATCGTCGAGAATACCTTGTCCAGCATACGCGGGTTCAGACCCTGGCCCGCGGCCCGCTGCTTGAAGGCTGCAGCCCATTCCTCAAAGCCTGCGGAAGTGTTGCTGCACGCGGCGGCCGCCGCGCTTTGCGTGCCGCCCACAAGGACGACTACGGAAAACAGGGCTGCCGACAGAGTGGATGTCAGTCGCATTGATGCCTCATAACGGACGGTGGTTTGGGACGAATCGGCGGCACCATGCCAGCGATTGCGGATGCTGTCATCCATCGAACGCTTACATAAGGCCAGGGAGGTTTCAAATCGGATCACTTTCAGCTGAAAGGCCCGATGAGGCTTCCCGGTATGAACCGCGAAGCCTCATGAAAGAGTGCATCAAGCGGCGGCGCGCGGCTTGATCAGCCCGCGATTGACCAGAAGCTCCGCAATCTGGATCGCGTTCAGGGCCGCGCCCTTGCGCAGGTTGTCGGAGACGACCCACATGTTGAGGCCGTT
>JBKBON010000051.1:0-7960 GCA_046294755.1 Allorhizobium sp.
TCTTTCAGAATTGCGGAAATTTCCGCGGCGCGGATATCCATCAGCCAACCTCTTTCAGTGCAAGCTTAAGGGTGGAAAGTTTGGTGCGAAGGGACGTGTCGATCTGGCGGGAGCCGACCTTGACGATCAGGCCGCCGAGCAGGGATGGGTCGACCGTGACGGAGATCGAGACTTCCTTGCCGGTAACGCCCTTAAGCGCCGCTTTCAGTTCGGTTTCCTGCTCAGCCGTAAGGGCGTGAGCAGAGGTGACGTCAGCCGTGATCTCACCCTTGTGACGGGCAACAATCTGGCGATAGGCAGCCACCATGCCAGGAACGGCAAACAGGCGGCGATTGCTTGCAACGACCTTCAGGAAGTTCAACACCAGCGCATTGAAACCGACCTTTTCGCCGATTGCGCTGATGGCCTTGACCTGGTCTTCGGCCGTGAAGACGGGCGACTCGACCAGACGCTTGAGATCGGCGCTTTCGTCGATCATCGCCTGGAAACGGTTGAGATCGGCAGCGACGGCGTCGATGGCCCCGCCTTCGAGCGCGAGCTCGAAAAGCGACGCCGCGTAACGCTCCGCCACGCCTGAAATCACTTGGGATGCGTCTGCCACGGGCAAAAAATTCCCTGATCTTGATCCAGTCTGCCGGACACCCCACAAGAGGCATCTCAAGCTTCTGATATCGTTTTGTTTTTCCCCAAAAACACAAGCTTGCTGCACTTGCGTTTTCCGAATTTCGCGGTTCGTCTAGCATAGGAGGTCTAGACTCGCAACACGCGTATTAACGGTTTGCTCCTTGAGAGCAAGGCCTTGTGGCGTTTTTTGTCCGAAACTGCGTCAAATTGACGAGATATCCCGACGCCACCGGCCAAAACCGTTCTTCAAGTCAGACCAAAGACATAGGCGAGGGCGAGTGAGGCAATCACCGCCTGCACAACCAGGAGGAGAAGATTGCGCCAGGTGGCGCCTTGGTCGGACATGATCGACAGGATTCGTGCGAAGGTCGACAGGCCGACAGCGGCTCCAAACGCCAGATAGACGGTCGGCTGCGCGAGCAGCAGAGCCGTACCTGCGAAGCCAACGATCAGCCCGCCGATCGACCGTGCGGCGCCCAGCCCTTCCGGTCGCCCTTCGCCGGCTGTCAGCGCGAGCGCCTTCAACGTCAGCCCAGGCGCAAACAAGACAAAGCATCCGATGAGCGCTGCAGCGGCTGCGGACAAAAAGGCCAGTTGCTCGCCGAGTTCGGTGGGAAAGTAGAATTCCATGGATCAACCCGCGTGTAAGAAATCGCGCGGCTTATGCCACGAAAAGTCGGCGCGCGGTATGGTCTTTGCGTCTTATTGTAAAGGTGGAGCGACCCGGTTTGGCAACAGGATCACAGAAAGCTCTGGGGGTCGACGTCAACCTGCACCTGGATCGAGCGCCGCTCCTTTGGCCCGCGCTCCAGCATGCTGCGGACGAAGGCCTGCATGTCGCTGTTGCGGCGGCCGTGCACCAGCAGCCGGAAGCGGTGACGTCCCCGGATCAGGGCTAGAGGGGCCTCAGCCGGCCCCAGGATCATGATCCCGCTTTCCTGTGGCGCTGCCTGGCGCAGTCCACGCGCATGCCCCTCGGCTTCTGCCCGGGTATCGGCAGAGACAATGATCGAAACAAGCCGACCGAAAGGCGGCAGTTGCGCCCGTTCTCGCTCCGCGATCTCGCGCTCGTAGAACGCCGAGGCGTCGCCCGAGATGATCGCTTGCATGACGGGATGCTGTGGCTGGAAGGTCTGCAGGAGACCAAGGCTCTTGCGCCCCGTACGGCCGGCGCGACCAGTCACCTGTGAAAGCAGCTGGAATGTCCGTTCGGCAGCACGCGGATCGCCATTTGACAGTCCAATATCTGCATCAATGATGCCGACCAGCGTCATCAGCGGGAAGTTATGCCCTTTGGCGACAAGCTGCGTGCCGATGACGATATCGGCCTCGCCATTGGCAATCGCCTCGAGTTCGAGACGCAGGCGTTTGACGCCACCAATATCGGAGGACAGCACAAGGGTGCGCGCATCCGGAAAATGCTTCTCGACCTCCTCGGCGATGCGCTCGACCCCTGGACCACAGGCGACGAGATGATCGAGCGTCCCGCATTCCGGGCAGGCATTCGGCGTCGGTTCGTGATAACCGCATTGATGGCACTGGATCTGGCCGCGGAAACGGTGTTCGACCAGCCAGCTCGAACATTGCGGGCACTGGAAGCGGTGGCCACAGACCCGGCAGAGCGTCAGCGGCGCATAGCCACGCCGGTTCAGGAACAACAGCGCCTGCTCGCCCCGCTCCACCGCCTTGCCCACAGAACGCAGCAGAACAGGCGATAGAAAGCCGCCCCGCTCCGGCGGAGAGCGCCGCATGTCGATGAGATGCAGGTCCGGCATAGCAGCATCGGCAAAACGCGTCGGCAGATGGATGCGGGTGTAGCGGCCGGCGATACAGTTGACCTGGCTCTCCACGGAAGGCGTTGCCGAAACCAGCACGACCGGGAAGCCCGCAATGCGGGCCCGGACGACGGCCATGTCCCGCGCATTATAGAAGACGCGGTCCTCCTGCTTGAAGGCCGGATCATGCTCTTCGTCAACGATGATGAGGCCCAGATACTCGAAGGGCAGGAAGAGCGCCGAACGAGCGCCTGCCACCACGCGGATCTCGCCGGTCGCCACCTGCCGCCAGACCTTCTCACGGGTACGGGTGGCAAGATCTGAATGCCATTCACCGGGCTTCGAGCCGAAACGGTCCTGGAAGCGCTCGAGGAAATTGGCCGTCAGCGCGATTTCCGGCAAAAGGATCAGTACCTGCTTGCCCTGCTTCAGAGTCTCGGCAATGGCCTCGAAATAGACCTCCGTCTTGCCGGACCCGGTCACGCCATCGATGAGGGAAACGGCAAAGCCGCCCTTGCGCAGGCTCTCGAGGATCTCTTCGGCGGCTTCCTTCTGCGGACCTGCCAGCCGGCTCTCGGCATAATCCGGATCGGGAGCCGCGACCAGCGGCGGCGGCGGCAGGAAGACCTGCTCGAATACGCCCTGTTTGACGAGACCGTCGATAACGCTGGTCGAGACGCCACTTGCGTGAGCAAGCCCGCTCTTGGTCCAGGAGAGGCCATCCGATGCCATCTCCAGCACCTTCTGCCGCGCCGGCGTCAGGCGCTCCGGCTGATAGCCTGCATAGCGCAACCCCTCGATCATCGGCTCCGGATCAAAAGCCGCCGGTGCCCGAAGCGCCATGCGGGCCACATAGCCAGGTGGAGACAACGTGTAGGCGGCCACCCAGTCTAAAAAGGTGCGCATGTCCTTGTCGAGCGGCGGACAGTCGAAGACTTTGGTGATCTCGCGCAGCTTCTTCGGATCGACCTTGGTGTCCTCACCCCCATCCCAGACCACACCGATCACCTGACGCGGCCCAAGTGGCACCTGCACGATCGCGCCCGGCTCCACCGTCAACCCATCGGGGACGGCATAGCTGTAGGCTATCGGCGCGGGCATGGGCACGAGCACCGGCACCACCTTGCGGTGCGATGTCTCGAACAGCTCCCCGAACAGGCTTTTCGAATCGTCCTTCATCGGGCTGCAACTTGCCCCCAGAAGAACAGAAAGAAAACAGGCTTTCTGGAGAAGGTCGCTTTACCGGAAGTGGCCCAGCGGATCGACCGGCAGTCTGTGGACCGTGTAGTCCTCCAGCGCCTTGGTCACCTCGGCGGGATCGCCGTCGAGATCCTCGACCGGGATCAGATTGCCGACCGTGAAATCGAAGCGACCGCCGCGCTTGTTGAGAAGCTCGTAGAAGACCGTCATGTCGCGCAACTCGGTCGACCATCGGGCAAACCAATAGAAGAGACCGGAATTGCGGGCCTTCATGTTCACCGGCAGGATCGGCAGATTGTATTTGCGCGCAAGCGAGATCGCAGAGGTTTTCCAGGGCCGCTCGTTGAGCTTGCCGTCATCCCAATAGGCGATCCGGCCGGACGGGAACAGCACCGTGGCGCGCCCCTCCTCCACAGCCCGTGTGGTGAGCTTCAGCGTTTCCCGCGCCTTGAGCTTCGACTTGTGCTCCTCGCGCCATTCGACGGGAATAATGATCTCTGCAAGCCGCGGATTGACCCGGACAGCATCTCGGTTGGCGAAGAAGGTCATGTCCGGTCGGCGGTCTTTCAGCAGGTCGTACATCGCGACACCATCTGCAATGCCTGTCGGATGGTTGCTGACCAGAATGAAGCCACCGGACGCCGGGATGCGATCGGCATGCCGGACCTGGATATCCAGGCCGAGGGCGGCACTGAGATAGTCGAAGACCTGAGGACCGGGCAGTTTCGCGACATCATTGGCAAACTGGATTGCCCTGTCATAGCGCAGCACGCTGTAAAGAAAGGGCCGCATCACCGGCCAGAGCGGATGCGCGACAAGCCTCTGTCCGCGCTCGGCAATCAGCGTGTCGACAATATGCCCGGGTCGCCCGTGAGACAGGAGCGACAGCGTGTCGGAGACACCAGCGAAAGGAGACACGAAAGAACGGCGCATCAGCAATTACCTCGCCAGATTTCCAGAGGTGTTCTGGCAGCGATGTGTGATCGGTTCATGAAGGCCCCGGCATTCGTCTTTCGTTAACCGTCTCACGCCATCGTGAACGGGTAGCCAACATGCAACAACGCGGAAGACGCAGGATTGATCCCGGCAGACGAAAAACTTCTCGAAGAACGCGCTGCATGGCTGGAAAGCCTGGGCGCCGAACGAAGGCTGTCTGGCAACACGGTGGAAGCCTATGAACGCGACACCCGCCAGTTTCTGCAGTTTCTTTCCGCCCATGTCGGCGGCACCGTCAAGATCGACGACGTCAAGGCCCTGCGCCCTGCCGACCTCCGCGGCTTCCTTGCCTCTCGCCGCAAAGAAGGGGCCGGCGCCCGCTCGCTCGGTCGGCATCTCGCCGGCCTGCGTTCATTCCTGCGCCATCTCGAGCGCAAGGGGCTGGTCAACGCTGCCGGAGCAAGCGCCATCCGCTCGCCAAAACAGCCGAAGTCGCTTCCCAAGCCACTCAGCGGCAGTCAGGCGCTGAACGTCGTCAATATCGATACACAGATGCACGACGAGCCGTGGATTGCCGCCCGTGATGCAGCCGTGCTGTCACTGCTTTATGGCTGCGGCCTTCGTATCTCCGAGGCACTCGGACTGACACCCGATGTTTTCCAGGGAAGGCCGACGAGCCTTCGCATCACCGGCAAGGGTGGCAAGATGCGCCTGGTGCCGCTGCTTCCCGTCGTAATGGAGGCGGTGGAAACATACTACAAGCTCTGCCCCTATCATCTGGAGCCCGGCGCATCGCTTTTCCGAGGCGCCCGGGGCGGCCCGCTTCAGCCGGCGATCATCCAGCGCGAGATGCAGAAGCTCCGCTCCGCACTCGGCCTGCCAGATACCGCCACGCCCCATGCCCTGCGCCATTCCTTCGCCACCCATCTTCTCGGCAGCGGCGGCGACTTGAGAACCATTCAGGAACTGCTCGGCCATGCGAACCTGTCGACCACGCAGATCTATACCGGTGTCGACAGCGCCCGGCTTCTCGACATCTATGACCGGGCTCATCCACGGGCCTGAGGCACCGGATCCCGTCCCGCGTTAACCAAGATCCTTAATCGAACGTGAGGGCGATCGCTTCTATTCTCCGCACTTCTGACAGGAGATGACATGAACGCGCACCGCCTTTTTTCGCTGCGGCCGACACTGCCGCGCCTTTCGCCGTCTGAAATCGGTCTCTGGATCGTAGGCGCGCTGCCGCTCGTTTTCCTCACCCTCCTGCTCGCGGCCCTGCTTGCTGTCAGCCCTGCCCGCGCATCAGACATTGCCTGCAACGGCGAAAACCTGCTCGTCGCCATGGAAAAGGAAAAGCCGGATGAGCTCGCGAAGATCCGCGCCGAAGCAGCCAAGGTGCCAAATGGGCAGGGCATCTTCTGGAAGGTGGAGAAAGCGGGTCTGAAGCCTTCCTATCTGCTCGGCACCATGCATGTTACCGATCCCCGGGTTCTGACCATGCCGAAGGGTGCCCGCGAGGCGGCAGCCGCTGCCGATGTCGTGGTTATCGAGTCGGACGAAATCCTGGACGAGAAGAAGGCGGCAGCCTCCCTTCTGATGCATCCCGAGCTCACCATGTTCACCGACGGCAAGTCGGTGAAGGATCACCTTGACGCTGAGGAACTCCAGCGATTGGAAACCGGGCTGAAGGAGCGTGGCCTGGCGCTTGGCGCCGTTGCCAAGATGAAGCCGTGGATCCTGGCGAGCTTCGTGGCGCTCCCGGCCTGCGAACTCTCCCGCAAGGCGGCGGGCGCCTCCTTCCTGGACAAGCAGATTGCCAAAGATGCCGTCGCCGCGAATAAGCCAGTGGCCGGCCTCGAAACGCTGGTCGAGCAGCTGGAAGCCATGGCCGACCTGCCCGTAGATTTCCATTTCAAGGCGCTGATCGAGACGATCGAACTCGGTGACAAGATGGAAGACGTCATTGAGACGATGACGGAGCTTTACATCGCTGGCGACATCGGCATGACCATGCCGTTGCTGAAGACCGTTGCTCCCACAGCCGCCGGGGAAGACGAGAGCGCCTATGCCGCCTTCGAGAGCCGCATCGTGCGCGACCGCAATCTCGTTATGGCCGAAGGCAGCAAGCCACATCTGGAGAAGGGCAATGCCTTCATCGCAGTCGGTGCGCTGCATCTGCCGGGCGAGGAGGGTCTCGTCGAACTGATCCGCAAACAGGGCTACACCGTCACGCGGCTCGACGGCTGACGCTTTTTGCTGCCGCAAAACGCTTGAGGAAGGTCTTTACGATCAGCCTGTGAAAAGGCGTGACGACGAGAATGTAGATCCGACCGAATAGATTGTGTCGCTGAACGAGTGTCGTCAGCGACACATGCTGATGACGGGCGCCCTCCGGCTCGACAGCAACGATGATCCTGAAATCGAGATGCTTGTCGTTGAAGCCAAGCAGGACATGGCGGCCGTCATGCGCCAGGACCGGAAAACCGCCGATCCTATCCTGGCCCGTGAGTTCCAGTTCAGCGGATTTAAGCCCGAAAAGACCGACGAGCCGGTTGCGAATCTTGAGCAGAGCGCCGACCCAGCGCGGCGCCCGCCCCATCAACTCACCCGCAACCTCCATCGGTAAGAGATCGTTTCGATCGAGGCGGACAGCGTAGCTATCGGCCCAATCGGCGTCGGGGAGGTCCGGATGCGGAAGCGTGACACGCTGTTCTACGACGAGACCCATCCGCCCTCCCATTCCGTCACCCCCGCGTCATGCGCGTCGCAACCGGCGTCTTCCAGTAGAACTGGTGTATCAGAAGCGCCAGTATGTGTACTGCGATCAAAAGCCACATCAGGCTTTTCAGCGGACCGCCATGCACGAAGCCGGCCGTCTGGTTGCCAAAATAGTAAGCGCCGATGCCGCTGAACGGAATGAGGAAGAAGAGCGCATAGAAGGTGCCATGCGCCAGTTTGGCAAAGAGCTGCAAGAGCGGCGGCTCTTCGGCCGGCGCTGGTGGTGCACCGCGGGTCAGTCGGATCGCCAGGCGAACGAGCCCGAGACAGAGGACCGCGATCCCGACATAGGCGTGAATATTGGCGAAGGTCAGGTTTTCCGCGGAAGGCACTTCACCGCGTTCATAGGCTTCGGCAACCTCCTCCATCGCCTCGGCGAAGATAAGATTGAACAGGATGAGCAGAGCCATCAGCCAGTGGAGGGCCTTTTGCGGGATCGAATAGGAGGCGGGCGTTACGGCAGCCATGGATCATTGCCTTTCGTGGATCGAAGGGAGACATCGCCAAGACATGATAAAGGCCGCCGCTTGGGGTACAAGCGACGGCCTTCAACCTTACCGAAATATAATAATTGACCTATGTTAGGTCTGGCCGTGTCACATGTGCAGCGGCTTGAAGAAGGTCGCCAGCGCAGCTTCCTTCACGGC
>JBKBON010000052.1:0-7709 GCA_046294755.1 Allorhizobium sp.
CCCTGTTTTTCGATCAGATCCGCAACCGTGGTCCCGGCGGCAATGGCAGCCTTGGCAAGGTCGTATGTGGTTTTAAATCCTGGGACAAGGCGCGCAGCCTCACCCTGGCGGCAAATGATGCCGCCAGCCTTCAATTGCGAGAGAAACATAAGCCTATCCTTAGACTGCTTTGTTCTTGTTGTAGACGTCGAAGAAGACAGCAGCCAAAAGCACGAGGCCCTTGATGAGCTGCTGGTAGTCGATGCCGATCCCCATGATCGACATGCCATTGTTCATGACGCCCATGATGAAGGCGCCAATGACTGCACCGGTGATCTTGCCAACGCCGCCGGATGCCGAAGCACCGCCGATGAAGCAGGCCGCGATAACGTCGAGTTCGAAGCCGACGCCAGCCTTCGGCGTCGCCGAATTGAGGCGCGCTGCGATGATCATGCCAGCGAGAGCCGCAAGCACGCCCATGTTGACGAAGGCGTAGAAGGTGAGCCGCTCGGTGTTGATGCCTGAAAGTTTCGCGGCCTTCTCGTTACCACCAAGCGCATAGATCCGGCGACCGATGGTGGTGCGCGTGGTGACGAAGGAATAGAGCGCGATCAGAATGCCCATCACAACGAGCACGTTCGGCAGACCGCGATAGGTGGCCAACTGATAGCCGAGGAAGATCGCAACGGCGCTGATGATACCCATCTGCACGGCGAAGAACACGAAGGGTTCGTTTTCGGTGCCATGCTCCTCGTTCAGGCGACGATGCTTCATGCCGTTGTAGATAGCCAGGGCAACGAGCAGGACGACCACGATGATCGCGACATGGTTCGCGATACCCGAGGTGGCGGGGTCCGTGAGCGGCAGGAAGTCCGGGATGAAGCCGGTCGACAGCAGCGTGAATTCCTTCGGGAACGGCCCGATCGGGCGTCCCTGCAGGACCACATAGGTCAGACCGCGGAAGACCAGCATGCCGGCGAGTGTCACGATGAAGGACGGGATCTTCTGATAGGCAACCCAGTATCCTTGGGCGGCGCCCATGATGCCGCCGAGCACCAGACACAGAGGAACGACCAGCGAGAAATGCCAGCCCCATTTGACCAGCATGATCGCCGATATACCGCCGATGAAGGCAACGATCGAGCCAACCGACAGATCAATATGGCCCGCCACGATGATCAGCAACATGCCAAGGGCCATGATCACGATGAACGAGTTCTGCAGCACCAGGTTGGTGATGTTGACCGGACGGAAGAGAACGCCGTTGGTCAGGAACTGGAACAGCAGCATGATGACGACGAGCGCAAGCAGCAGTCCGTATTCGCGGATATTGTTGCGCAGGTAGTCGCCTACGGAGACCTTGGGGGTTTCGGTTCTTGTGTCGATGGCCATTAGTGTTTCTCCCCAGAGCGCATGATGGCACGCATGATGGACTCTTGGCTTGCTTCTTCCTTGGTGAGTTCCGCGACGATGCGCCCTTCGTTCATGACGTAGATGCGGTCGCAGGTGCCGAGCAGTTCGGGCATTTCCGACGAGATCATCAGAATGCCCTTACCTTCGGCGGCAAGCTGGTTGATGATGGTATAGATTTCGAATTTCGCACCCACGTCGATGCCGCGGGTCGGCTCGTCGAGGATCAGGATCTCAGGATTGGTGAACAACCACTTGGAGAGAACGACCTTCTGCTGATTGCCGCCAGAGAGGTTCACGGCCTCCTGATAGATCGAGTGTGACCGGATCCTAAGCTTCTGCCGGTAATCGGCAGCCACCTTGGCTTCCTTGCGGTCATCGATGACGGTGCCGCTGGACACGCCGTCCAGGTTGGCGAGCGTGGTGTTTTCCTTGATGTTGTTCTGCAGCACGAGACCGAGATGCTTTCGGTCTTCCGTCACATAGGCAAGACCGGCACCGATCGCCTTCGGGATCGTTGAGACATCGACTGGCTTGCCGTGCATCGACACTTCGCCGGTGATCTTGTGACCCCAGGACTTACCGAAAATGCTCATTGCCGTCTCGGTGCGGCCAGCGCCCATCAGGCCTGCGATACCGACGACTTCACCGGCGCGAACATTGAACGCGACATCATGCAGGAACTGGCGATCGCGGTGGTTCTGATGGAAGACGTTCCAGTTCTTCACTTCGAGCAGCACGTCGCCGATCTTCGGCTCGCGCTTCGGATAGCGGTCTTCCATGTCACGGCCGACCATGCCCTTGATGATGCGGTCTTCCGTGATTTCCTGCGTATGACAGTCCAGCGTCTCGACCGTGCCACCGTCTCGGAGAATGGTGATCTGGTCGGCCACTTTCCGGATTTCGTTGAGCTTGTGAGAGATGATGATCGAGGTCATCCCCTGCTTGCGGAACTCCATGAGGAGCGTCAGCAGCGCGTCCGAATCCGTTTCATTCAGCGAAGCGGTCGGCTCATCGAGAATGAGCAGGCGAACTTTTTTCGACAGCGCCTTGGCAATTTCGACGAGCTGCTGCTTGCCGACACCGATATCGGTGATGCGTGTCGACGGCGCGTCCTTCAGGCCCACCTTCGCCAGCAGCTCTTTCGTCCGCGCAAAGGTCTGGGGCCAGTGGATCACGCCCTTCTGGGCGATCTCGTTGCCGAGGAAGATGTTTTCGGCGATCGACAGGAGCGGCACGAGAGCCAGCTCCTGGTGAATGATGATGATGCCGAGCTCCTCGCTGTCGGAGATCCGGCCAAAGCGACGGACTTCACCGTCGTAATAGATATCGCCGTCATAGGTGCCTGCGGGATAGACGCCGCTCAGGACCTTCATCAACGTCGACTTGCCGGCGCCGTTTTCGCCGACCAGCGCGTGGATCTCTCCCTCACGCACCTTGAAGCTGACATTGTCCAGCGCTTTCACGCCCGGAAATGTCTTTGTGATGCCGCGCATCTCGAGAATGATGTTGTCCATGTACAGAATTCCTGCGCCAGGCCAGCGATCCTATCAAGATCAAGCCGGAGGCGCGAGCTCCCTCAATGCGTATAGAAAATGGGTCCGCGATAAATCGCGGACCCGGACTTGACCCGAAGGATCAGTTGTCGATCTGCTCGGCGGTGTAGTAGCCGGCGCCGACGAGAACGTCCTTGGCATTCGACTTGTCGAGAGCGACAGGCTTCAGGAGGTAGGACGGAACGACCTTGACACCGTTGTTGTAGGTCTCGTTGTCGTTGATCTCCGGCTCCTTGCCTTCCATGATGGCTTCAACCATCGAGACGGCGACCTTGGCGAGTTCGCGGGTGTCCTTGAACACGGTCGAGTACTGCTCGTCGGCAAGCATCGACTTGATCGAGGGCAGCTCGGCGTCCTGACCGGTGACAACCGGCATCACCATGTCGCCCGAACCGTAGCCTACGCCCTTGAGAGCCGAGAGGATACCGATGGAGAGGCCGTCATAGGGCGAAAGGGCGCCGTGCAGCTTGTCTTCGGTGTAGGTCGAGGACAGCAGGTTTTCCATGCGGGCCTGGGCGACCGTGCCGTCCCAACGCAGCGTACCGACCTGGTCCATGCCCTGCTGGCCGGACTTGATGACGATGTCGCCGCTGTCGATCAGGGGCTGCAGAACAGACATTGCGCCATCGTAGAAGAAGAAGGCGTTGTTATCATCAGGCGAACCGCCGAAGAGTTCGACGTTCCACGGCTTGGTGTCCGGGAACTTCGCCTTGAGGCCGTCAACGAGGCTGGTTGCCTGGAGAACGCCAACCTGGAAGTTGTCGAAGGTGGCGTAGTAGTCGACGTTGCCCGAGTCACGGATCAGACGGTCATAAGCGATGACCTTGACGCCAGCGTCAGCAGCCTTCTGCAGGATGTCGGAGAGCGTCGTGCCGTCGATGGCGCCGATGACCAGAACCTTGGCACCCTTGGTGACCATGTTTTCGATCTGGGCGAGCTGGTTCGGAATGTCGTCGTCAGCAAACTGCAGGTCCGGCGTGTAGCCAGCGTCCTTGAACAGCTTTTCCATGGTCTCGCCGTCCGAGATCCAGCGGGTCGACGTCTTCGTCGGCATGGAAATGCCGACCATTCCCTTGTCCTGTGCATAGGACATGGGCGCGAATGATGCGATGCCGATTGCGAAAGACGCAATCAGGGCGCCAAGTTTCTTCATGGTAACCTCCCTGGTCATACCGTGCGAGGCCAAGCTCCTCCTGGCACCCGCTGAAACAAGAACGAGCGGCTGACGTAGCAGCCCCCAGCTCCGCGGCGAGTCTTATCGCGGCCAATATACCGATCAAATGAATATTTTGACTTTGTGCATACCATGGTTGATATGTCCTTTATGTCAGAGATTCATATTCACCGATTGCAGCCAAAGCACCTGCACCTGATCCGCTCAATTGCCGAGCTGGGACAATTAAGCCTTGCAGCTCAGGAACTTGCGCTGACGCAGCCTGCGGCGTCCCGGATGCTGGGTGAGATCGAGCGGCACATCGGGTCACCGATCTTCCTGAGAACACCGAAAGGCATGGAGCCGACTGCTGTGGGAAGCGCACTCGCCCGCCGGGCGCAGAACGTGCTTGAGGAAATGCGGGAAGCAGCGCGAGAGGTGGAAGCCATCCAGCGGGGGCTGACAGGCAAGGTCAGGATCGGAGCCGTGACCGGAGGCGCCGTCGGTTATGTCGTGCCGGCAATCCGAGCCCTGAAGGCAGAAGCATCCACCATCGACATCCATGTCGATGTTGCACCCAGCGGCGAGATGATCCGCGATCTGTTGTCAGGGCAGTACGACTTCGTGCTTGGACGCATTCCGCCCGGTATCGACGCACGTCAGTTTCGAGTCGAGGGGGCGACCATGGAGGAGGTGGAGATCGTGGTCCACCGCAGCCATCCCCTGGTCAACGTTGACAGGCTCAACATTTCTGACACGGCCCATTTTCCATGGGTCATGCAGGCACCCGGCACGCCCCTGCGCCTGGCCGTTGAAAATGTCTTCATCGAAGAAGGCGCCCCGATCCCACGCAACATCGTCAACACGACATCGCTTCTGGTCATGATTGCGATGCTCGCCTCGTCCAACGCGATTGCCCCGATGTCGCGGGAAGTTTCGGATCTTCTCTGTCGCCAGACCCCGGTCGGTGATCTGACCACGCTCAAGCTGGATACGCCTATAGAGGTAACCCCCTATCATCTGATCACCCTGAGCGGGAAACGACTGTCCCCTGTCGCCGGTCGCCTGCGGGAGCTCTTGCTTGGCCACTTTTTATGCAGAAGTCGTTGACGGGATTGGCGATCCGAAAGCGATCTGCCCGATCAGCTTGCAATTTCGAGCATGTCAGGCACACTGTCACCCATCCGTCATGAATCGGAGCTCGTGGAGCATTGATGACAGACCAGTCGGAAGGGCAGCGCCACGAAGATGAAGCTGCAGAAAGAACCACCACCAGCGTCGTCGATCTGGGTGTCTACAGACAATCGCTCGATCCTCTACCGGTCACTTTTCACCGCCGCGAACTAGACGCCATACTGTGGATCTATGGCCGGATGGTCGGGGAAGGAGAATGGCGTGATTACGCCATCGATCATCTCAAGGACCGCGCCGTCTTCTCCGTCTTCAAGCGGGCAGGAGAATATCCACTCTACCGGATCGAGAAAAATCCGAAGCTCGCCGCTAAGCAGGGGGCGTTTTCCGTTGTCGCGACCGATGGCCGGATCTTGAAGCGCGGTCATGACCTCCGCCAGGTGCTCAAGATTTTTGACAAGGCCCTCAAAACAATCGACTGACGATCAACCAAGACTGCCGGGATAGCCCGACATATCAGGTTTCGTCGCATTGCCTTCGCCGAGTGCCTTCTGCATGAAAACGGTGTCGAGCCAGAGATCGTGCTTGAATCCTGTACCGACCAATCGCCCGGCCATATCAAAGCCGCAGCTTCTATGCACAGCGATGGACGCCTCGCTCGCTCCTCCAATGACGGCGACCATTTGCCGGAAACCCAGGTTTTCGCAGCGATCGAGCAATGCCGTCAACAGCGCCTTTCCAACGCCGCGCCCGCGGGCAGACGGGTGGATATAAACCGAATCCTCGACCAGCCACCGATAGGCCGGACGGGTGCGGAAGGCCGAGGCATAAGCATAACCGACAAGGCGGCCTTCCTGATCGACAGCCGCGAGATAGGGATATCCCTTGGCCTTGATTGCAGTGAAGCGTGCCGTCATTTCTTCCACATCGGGCGGCACGAGCTCGTAGCTCGCAGATCCGTTGGCAACCGCATCCGCATATATTGCAGTCACGGCTGCGAGATCATCAGCTATCAAATCACGTATTTCGAGGTTCATGCACGTACTCCGACAGTGAAGTCCTTGTTCCACGCCGTCGGTAGCCAGACAAGCCCCAGCTTGTCCTGGTGACAAGGTCCGATACGGGGCCGGTATTCGCTTTTCGCCGCAGTGCGCGGCCAGTCGGCTTGACTCGCGCCGAAAACCTTGTAATCCCTCGCCGCGAAGAGGAATTCGGTCCATGCACGCTTTCGGGCAACCCTTTGCGGTCTTCCAACTCCTGCAGCTTTCCGCTGCCGGCTGCGCATGCCTTTCTCTTGCATCCACGACCAAGGCCAAAACGACGACGAAAACCGTCTGACGTCTTCGGCCACCGCTCTCTCCCCGGCACGGCCGGGGACAAGGAAGGTTGCGTACCCGTCGCAGGCTTCCCCTCACCATCCGCGGAGAGACAGAAAGAGAGCATTGACATGGGTTTCAAGATTGCAGTCGTAGGCGCCACCGGCAATGTCGGTCGCGAAATGCTGAACATCCTTTCCGAACGGGGATTTCCGGCATCGGAAGTCGTGGCTTTGGCCTCGGCACGTTCGCAGGGCACGGAAGTCTCCTTCGGTGACAAGATCCTGAAGGTTTCCAACCTCGAGAATTATGATTTCTCCGACACCGATATCTGCCTGATGTCCGCCGGCGGCACCATTTCCCAGAAGTGGTCTCCGAAGATTGGCGCCCAAGGCTGCGTCGTGATCGACAACTCCTCAGCCTGGCGCTACGACGCCGACGTTCCTTTGATCGTTCCGGAAGTGAACCCGGATGCAGTTGCCGACTTCAAGAAGCGCAACATCATTGCCAATCCGAATTGCTCGACCGCCCAGCTCGTCGTTGCTCTGAAGCCGCTGCATGACGTCGCCAAGATCAAGCGCGTCGTCGTCTCGACCTACCAGTCCGTCTCAGGCGCTGGCAAGGAAGGCATGGACGAGCTCTTCACTCAGACCCGTGCCGTCTTCGTCGCCGATCCGGTCGAGGCGAAGAAGTTCACCAAGCGCATCGCCTTCAACGTCATTCCGCATATCGATAGCTTCATGGAAGACGGCTACACGAAGGAAGAGTGGAAGGTACTGGCCGAAACCAAGAAGATGCTCGACCCGAAGATCAAGGTAACCTGCACGGCGGTGCGCGTTCCGGTCTTCATCGGCCATTCTGAATCGGTCAACATCGAGTTCGAAAACGAGATCACCGCAGACCAGGCTCGCGACATCCTGCGAGACGCTCCGGGCTGCCTCGTGGTCGACAAGCATGAGAACGGCGGCTACGTCACGCCGGTCGAATGCGCCGGGGAAGATGCGACCTACATCTCGCGTATTCGCGAGGACGCCACCGTCGAAAACGGCCTCAACATGTGGGTCGTCTCCGACAACCTGCGCAAGGGCGCGGCCCTGAACGCGATCCAGATTGCGGAGCTTCTGGTCAATCGCGGGCTGATCAAGCCGCGCGCCGCCGCTTGAT
>JBKBON010000053.1:0-7540 GCA_046294755.1 Allorhizobium sp.
GGGACGATCCCGAGAAGGATCGAAACCGCACCACGCAGGCCGACCCAGGCGATGAAACCCGTCTCACGCTGTGTGAAGTCGAAAGGCAGGAGGCAGAGCCAGACGGCGATGGGACGGGCGATGAAGACCAGGAAGAGGGCGAGCAGAACGGCTGGCAGCAGGATCTGCGGGAACTGAGAGGGGGTCGCGAGAAGTCCGAGAACCAGGAACATGATGATCTGGGCAAGCCATGTCATACCATCCTGGAAACGCTTGATCGCCACCGTGGAAGGCAGCTTGCGCGAGCCGGCATAGATGCCGGCGACATAGACTGCGAGGAAGCCACTGCCTCCGATCAGGCCGGTGAAGGCGAAAATCATCAGCGCCAGTGCGAGCATGAAGATTGGGGCTAGGCTCTGCTCTATCTGGAACTTGCGTAGGATGAAGGCGATCGAGGCGCCTCCGACGAGGCCGAGGATCAGGCCGATGCCCATCTGCTCGACAAAAAGCCGCAGGAGTTCGAATGACAGGCCGTCCGCACCGCTGCCGTTCGAGATCAGTTGCACCAGCGAGATGGCAAGAAAGATTGCCATCGGGTCGTTGGTTCCCGATTCGACTTCCAGCGCCGAGCGGACGCGATCGCGAATGTTGATGCCGCCAATTCGCAGCAGGAAGAAAACGGCGGCGGCATCGGTCGAGCCAAGGATCGCGCCGAGCAGCATGCCTTCGAGGTAACTGAAGCCGAAGAGGAAGTGCGCGCCGACACCCACAATAAGCGTGGTGAGCAGAACGCCGACGGTGGCGAGGGTCAGAGCCGGCGCCGCCGAAAGGCGGAAGGATTGCAGGGATGTGCCGAAGCCCGAATCGAACAGGACGACTGCGAGGGCAAGAGAGCCGACAACATAGGCGAGGGGGAAGTTCGAAAAGTCGATGCCCAGTCCGTCGACACCGGCGGCCAGGCCGATGGTGAGGAAGAGAAGAAGGAGAGGCGCGCCGAAGCGGAATGCAATCAGGCTGGAGAAAGCCGCCAGGAACACCAGGGCCGTAGCAACCAATGTGACCGCGTAAAACTCACTCAATCCTCTTCCCCTTTCCCAATCCCTGCCATGGCATCATGCGCCACTGTCCGTCCCCACTTTCCGGCTGTCAAACCGAAAGGTGGTCGCCTCCCGTCCGTGACGGGGTCTGGTTGGAAGCGGATAATCTGGCGCTTGCCGAATGGCCTGAGGAAAGTGGAACAAGATCGTGATGATTATGGGGCGGATTTAAAAACTTTAAACCGCCCCACAGTGTTTATCTCGGCTCGGAGAGCAAGCCCCTGATCAGCGCATAACTGGCGCCAAGAAGCACTATCGCAAAAGGAAGGCCGGTCGAGACCGCCATGGCTTGCAGAGCAACCAGGCCACCGCCGAGCAGCAGCGCGACGGCGACCAGGCCCTCAAAGGTTGCCCAGAACACACGCTGCGGCACAGGTGCATTGACCTTGCCACCGGCGGAAATCGTGTCGATGACCAGGGAGCCGGAGTCGGACGAGGTGACAAAGAAGACCACCACGAGAACGATGCCGATGAAGGAGGTGATCCCCGTGATCGGCAGATGGGCCAGCATCTCGAAGAGCTGCAGTTCCAGTGCTGCGTCCTGAACGTTGGTCAGGCCGTCATTGACGAACTGGCTGATCGCCGTGCCGCCGAGGGCGGTCATCCATAGCACGGAGACAAGCGACGGGATCAGCAGAACAGCAGTCAGAAGTTCGCGAACGCTGCGGCCACGGCTCACGCGGGCGATGAACATGCCGACGAAGGGAGACCAACTGATCCACCAGGCCCAGTAGAAGGCCGTCCAGCCCTGGGAGAAGTTGGTATCTTCACGACCGAAGGGGTTGGCGAGCGCCGGCAGATAGGTGGCATAGGCCTTCAAGTTGAGGAAGAAGCCCTGCATGATCTGCAGCGTCGGGCCGACCGCGATGACGAAGAACAGCAGCAACGCAGCCAAGCCGAGGTTGACCTCTGACAGGAGCTTTACGCCCTTGTCCATGCCGGCAATCACCGATGCGATGGCAATACAGGTGATGGCGAGCACGAGCAGGATCATCGTCGTCTCTGTAGAGGGAATGCCGAAGAGGAATTCCAGCCCGGCGCTTGCCTGCTGGGCGCCAATACCGAGCGACGTCGAGAGGCCGAAGATCGTGGCAAAGACCGCGAGAATGTCGATCACATGGCCAGGCCAGCCCCAGACCCGTTCGCCGAAGATCGGATAGAAGATCGAACGCAAAGTGAGCGGCAGGCCCTTGTTGAAGGAAAACAGCGCCAGAGAGAGTGCCACGATGGCGTAGATCGCCCAGGGATGCAGGCCCCAATGGAAGATGGTCGCGGCCATTGCGAGGCGGCGTGCGGCTTCCGGATCGCCCACAGCACCACCGAGTGGCGCCCAGTCCGTGCGAACTCCGTCTTCTACAACAGGACCGCCGAGAGCTGCCGTGAAGTGCCCCAGGGGCTCCGAGACGCCGTAGAACATCAGGCCGATCCCCATGCCGGCGGCAAAGAGCATCGAGAACCAAGCGAGATTGCCGTAGTCCGGCCGTGCCTCAGGGCCGCCGAGACGGATCCGTCCCAGGGGCGAGAAGATCAGACCGATGCAGACGATGACGAAGACATTGCCACTTAGCAGGAAGAACCAGTCGAGATTGCTGGTCAGGAAGTCGCGCAGGCCTGTGAATGCAGGCTCGAGGGCGGTCTGGAAGGCCAGCGTGAGAAATGTGAAGAGTACGATCGACAAAGCCGAGACGCTGAAGACGACATTGTGGATGTCGAGTTCGAAGACGAAACGGCGGCGGAAGTTGATGTTGTCCTGACCGATCTCATAGCTGGTATCGATGATCTCGGTCCGCCCCTCTGGCGCCGGGATCGCATCTTCTGCGGCAGCTTCATGGGAATCGGTCGTTGTGAGAGCCAATGTTCCGGTATCCTTTCAATGTGAGGTCGAGGCCTCAGGCCTCAGATCGGCGCACAGGCGCCATCGGGGTGGCGCGGGCTGTCCAAGTAAGCCGCATTTGCGCCACAATTCGAGGAGGCAACTGATAGGCCGCCCGATTGTTCCGTGGTCGGAACCATTTTTTTCATCAGGCGATGTCGGGCTCTCCAAAAACGAAAAAGGCGGGCCATTGCTGGCCCGCCTTCAAGCGAGACTTGATCTTTGTCAGATCAGATGAGCTTCGCCATGGCCACAGCCGTGTCCGACATGCGGTTGGAGAAGCCCCACTCGTTGTCGTACCAGGTCAGAATGCGGACGAAGTTGCCTTCGAGAACCTTGGTCTGGTCAAGCGCGAAGATCGACGAGTGGCTGTCATGGTTGAAATCGCGCGAAACGAGCGGCTCGTCGGTGTAGCCGAGGATGCCCTTCAGCGCGCCGTTGGAGGCAGCGATGATGGCATCGTTGATCTCCTGGGCCGTCGTGTTCTTCTTGGCGACAAACTTGAAGTCGACGACCGAGACGTTCGGGGTCGGTACGCGGATCGAGGTGCCGTCGAGACGGCCCTTGAGGTGGGGCAGGACGAGGCCGACGGCCTTGGCTGCGCCCGTCGAGGTCGGGATCATAGAGAGCGCTGCCGCGCGGGCGCGGTAGAGATCCTTGTGCATGGTGTCGAGTGTCGGCTGGTCACCCGTGTAGGAGTGGATCGTGGTCATGAAGCCGTGGTCGATGCCAACGGCGTCGTCGAGCGTCTTAACGACCGGAACCAGGCAGTTCGTGGTGCAGGATGCGTTGGAGATGACCAGGTGGTCCTTGGTCAGCTTGTCATGGTTGACGCCGAAGACGACCGTGAGATCGGCTCCATCGGCAGGAGCCGAAACGATGACGCGTTTCGCGCCAGCCTGAAGATGCAGGGCAGCCTTGTCACGCGAGGTGAAGATGCCGGTGCATTCCATGGCGATGTCGACGCCAAGTTCCTTGTGCGGAAGCGTGGCCGGATCCTTGATCGCGGTGACCTTGATCGGCTTGCCGCCGCCGACGATGATGGTGTCGCCTTCGACCTTCACATCGGCCGGGAACTTGCCGTGGATGGAGTCGTAACGCAGCAGGTGGGCATTGGTCTCGACCGGGCCGAGATCGTTGATGGCGACGACTTCGATGTCGGTGCGGCCGGATTCGACGATGGCGCGCAGAACGTTACGTCCGATACGGCCGAAGCCGTTGATGGCAACTTTCACAGTCATTGGTGCACTCCCGATTGTATATTGAGCTCTTGGGCAATGTCAGGGCGCCCGGTGGGACGCCCTGGCGGGATGGTGTCAGGCAAGCTTGGCTTCGGCGGCAGCGACGACGGCGTCAGCCGTGATGCCGAAGTGCTTGTAGAGTTCCTTCGCCGGACCGGAGGCGCCGAAGGACTTCATGCCGATGAAGGTGCCGGTGGAACCGATGATCGCGTCCCAGCCCTGGCGGATGCCTGCTTCTACCGCGATCTTGACCGGCGCATTGCCGATGATCGCTTCCTGATAGTCGGCATCCTGTTCGAAGAAGAGTTCGAAGCAGGGAACGGAGACGACACGGGCGGAAATGCCCTTGGCTTCCAGTTGCTGCTGCGCCTTGATCGCGATCTCGACTTCCGAACCGGAGGCAAAGATCGAGACCTGCGCGTCGCTGGCCGAGATCAGCTCGTAGGCGCCCTGGGCGCAGAGGTTGCGCTCTTCATATTCCGTGCGTGCCGGGATGAGGTTCTGGCGGGTAAGCGCCAGACCGGACGGACGTTCCTTGTTCTCCAGCGCCACCTGCCAGCATTCGACGGTTTCGGTGGCATCAGCCGGGCGGAACATCAGCAGGTTCGGAATGGCGCGGAGCGCTGCCATGTGCTCGACCGGCTGGTGGGTCGGGCCGTCTTCGCCAAGACCGATGGAATCATGGGTCAGAACGTGGATGACACGGATACCCATGAGGGCGGCAAGACGGATGGAAGGACGGCAGTAGTCCGAGAAGATCAGGAAGCCGCCGGAATAGGGGATCAGACCGCCATGCAGCGCAATCCCGTTCATGGCAGCTGCCATGCCGTGCTCGCGGATGCCGTAATGGATGTAACGACCGGAGAAATCGGTCGGGGTGATCGACTTGGTCTGGCTGGTCTTGGTGTTGTTCGAGCCGGTCAGGTCGGCGGAGCCGCCGAGCGTTTCGGTGACGACACCATTGATGACTTCGAGCGCATCTTCGGACGCCTTACGGGTTGCAACCGTCGGCTTGGTTTCCGCCAGCTTCTTCTTGTAGGCATCGACGGCGCCAGCCAGCGTGCCCGGAAGTTCGCCAGCGAAGCGGCGGTTGAACTCGGCGCGCTTTTCCGCGTCGGCAGCCGCCAGGCGCGCTTCCCAGTCCTTGCGGGTCTTGGTCGAACGCAGGCCGGCCAGACGCCAGGCGTCAAGGACATCGGCGGGGATCGAGAAGGCTTCCTCTTCCCAGCCGAGCGCCTTGCGGGTGGCGGCGATCTCATCGGCGCCGAGCGGCGAGCCGTGAACCTTATGGGTGCCGGCCTTGTTCGGAGCGCCAAAGCCGATAACGGTCTTGGCGGCAATCATGGTCGGTTTGTCGGACTTCTTGGCGGTTTCAATGGCTGCTGCGATCGCTTCCGGATCATGGCCGTCGATGGCGAGCGTGTTCCAGCCGGCCGAGCGGAAGCGGGCATGCTGGTCCGTCGAGTCGGCAAGCGAGATGGCGCCGTCGATCGAGATGCCGTTGTCGTCCCAGAAGACGATCAGCTTGTTGAGCTTCAGGTGACCGGCGAGCGTAATCGCTTCCTGGCTGATGCCTTCCATGAGGCAGCCGTCACCGGCGAGCACGTAGGTGTAGTGGTTCTGCAGGTCCGAGCCGAATTCGTTTTCGAGCTTCTTCTCAGCAAGCGCCATGCCGACGGCTGTCGCAATGCCCTGGCCGAGCGGGCCGGTGGTCGTCTCGATGCCGGAGGCGTGGCCGTATTCCGGGTGGCCGGCGGTCTTGGCGCCCAGCTGGCGGAAGGACTTGATATCTTCGATCGTCATGTCCTCGTAGCCCGTCAGATAGAGCAGCGAGTAGATCAGCATCGAGCCATGGCCGGCCGACAGGACGAAGCGGTCGCGATCGGGCCAGAGCGGGTTCTTCGGGTCGAAGCTCAGATAGCGGGTGAAAAGAACGGTTGCGACATCGGCGCAGCCCATCGGCATGCCGGGATGGCCGGAATTGGCCTTTTCCACTGCATCCATGGCGAGGAAACGGATCGCATTCGCCATCCGCTGATGTTTTTCGGGAGAAATCATGGCTTATCCGCTTGTTCCGGGGCTTCGAGACACGGCTCGCCGAGACGGGCCGTCTGAACGGGGGTGATCCTTATCAGGTGCATCGCGCAAGTCAACAAAAGGGCCGGCTTGAGGCGTTTTCTGTTCCAATAAAACATCTATCTGCCTCTTTCCTGTGCGACGGCGAGCCATGACTTCAACAGCAGCAAATCGGCACAGTCTTCCACAGGATTGGCCTGTCTCATCCTGGCCGGCTTTATTGACGCGCGGCAAGGCCGGGGCTTACTGTCCCCGCACACATGATCGGGGCGGCCACGACGATTCGTGTAGCGAACAGACATCACTGGGGCAGGGGCTTAGACATGCCGGCGGAAAATTCGGTTGATGCCGCGCTTGCAGCGCTACGGCAGGCTGTCGCCGGGCTGGAGAATGCCGTCGACATGCGTTTCGAGGCCGAACGCGAAAGCACGGAAATCGACGGCGAGGTTCGGCGGGTGCATGCTGATCGGGCGCGTCTGGCCCAGGAACTAGACCAGTCGGAGTTTCGGGCTAACCGCCTCGAAGAGGTCAACCGGGAGGTTTCGCGCCGTCTGGTAACGGCCATGGAAACGATCCGGGCGGTGCTCGACCGCTGAACGGTCGCAACAGCGTTAGTTTGCTTCCGGCGTCAGAACGCCGCGCGTGAGAAAGAGTTGGAAGGCCGATGTCGCAGGTGACAGTCACGATCGACGGTAAAGCCTATCGCATGGCTTGCGAGGAAGGCCAGGAAGCTCACCTGACCGAGCTTGCGAGCCAGTTTGATCGTTATGTCGGCCATCTCAAGGGACAGTTTGGCGAAATCGGGGACCTCAGGATTACCGTGATGGCCGGGATCATGGTCATGGACGAGATGGCGGAGATCAACCGTCGTCTGGTTGCCGCGGAGGCGGAGCTTGCCGGTCTCCGCGATGGCCGCGATACGGTGCTGTCAGGTGTGCATCACAGAGAAGAGGCGGTGGCCCATGCGATTGCCGACCTCGCGGAGCGGCTGAACGGGATCACGCGCAAGCTTACCCAGCGGCCCGCTCCCCAGCCTCAGGCCTGAGGACTATTTGCCAAGCCCACTGGCGGAGCGGCCGCGAAGCGCCTATATCTGAATTGCGGTCTGCGCCTCACGACAGGAACCACAATCCCTGGGGCCATACTCGATCCAAAGGGAGCTGTCCCTGACCGGGCCCGTGGGCTCGGACATATGGCGCCCACCTACGTTTGTAGGCACCCAGGATCGTAAATCTCCATCGGTTGCCGTGGATCGCACCTTCTCCTTCATGAGA
>JBKBON010000054.1:0-7395 GCA_046294755.1 Allorhizobium sp.
GGCCGGCTCCCCAGTCTTCGAGATTCCGGCTTACTCAGCAGAGCACCAGCGGTAGTTGTCTGTCATTTCGAGATTCGCATTCTCGCGCTTCAGCACGAATTCGCGCCTGTTCAGCACTTCCAGCCGGCTTTTATACTCCGTGACCGTCGTCGGCAGAATGCTCCAGGAGCGGTGATAATAGGAGCAGCTCTCATCGAATTGAGAGACATTGCCGGATTGGCTCACATTGCTCAGCTTGCAGGTGGTTTTGCTGCTCTTCACACTCTCGCCGTCATAGATGAAAAGCATCGACCCTTTTGGATCGCTACAGTCATGCTGGGTTTGAACATAGCGTCCGTGATCAATCGGAAGCAGGTCCTTTGCAACGACGGGCGTCGTCATCGCGATTGCCACCGATGTCAGGGCGGCTGGCAGTGTCAGCTTGTTGAAATGCATGCTTTAGTCTCTTGTGCTCTCAGAGTTTGCTCGTGACGCATGGTCGCTCTATCGGATCTTTCCGATGCGGTCGATGGAAAGCCGGCGATATCAACTGGTTATGGCTCGCATCGGTTAGCGGCGCGGATTCTCGGGAGTTGCGATTCGGTCAATACTGCCCACCAACGGTGGTTTGTGGCAGGTGCCGCGTTCTATACGGGGCGGACCCGAGCCGAGGGGCCTTACTCCCCCCTCAACCCCTGAAACGCCGCCATCGCCGCATCCCTGGCCTTGCCGTGGTCGACGATCGGCAGTGGATAGGTCTTGCCGAGGCTCACCCCCGCCTCCTTCAAAACCAGCAACGGTGCCTCGAAGGGCCTGTGCAGGAACCTGTCCGGCATGTCCTTCAGCTCCGGCACGAAGCGGCGGACGTAAGTGCCTTCGGGGTCGAATTTCTCGCCCTGGGTGATCGGGTTGAAGATGCGGAAGAAGGGGGCGGCGTCAGCACCCGAGCCGGCGACCCACTGCCAGCTGGCGGCATTCGAGGCCGGGTCGGCATCGACGAGCGTGTCGCGGAACCAGCGCTCGCCTTCGCGCCAGTCGATGAGCAGGTCCTTGATCAGGAAGGAGGCGACGATCATGCGCACGCGGTTGTGCATCCAGCCAGTCTGCCAGAGCTGGCGCATGCCGGCATCGACGATCGGGTAGCCGGTCTGACCCTTCTGCCATTTTTGCAGCAGGTTCGGCGCATCATGCCACGGAAAAGCGTCGAACTTGGCGTTCCAGTTCTTGCTCGCAAGATCCGGGAAATGGAAGAGCAGGTGATAGGAGAAGTCGCGCCAGACGACCTCCTTGCGGAAGTGGATGTAATCCTCGCTGGCATAGTCGTCGGAGAGGCCCCGCGTCGCATGCCAGAGTGTCGCGGGCGAGATTTCCCCAAGCGCCAGATGCGGCGAAAGCATCGAGACATGCGCCTCACCGGGAAAGTCGCGGCGGGTGCGATAGCCCTTGAGGCCGTTCGCGATGAATTCGGCCAGCCGTTTTTGCGCGCCGCTTTCCCCCGGTTGCCATTGGGATTCGAAGCCTTTGGCCCAGTTTGGCTTGGTCGGCAGCAGATGCCAGTCCTTGAGCGCTTCGCTTGTTGGCCACCGCTCTGGCGCGGCAAGGGAGGTCGGGGCCGGGATCGGCTCGGGCGGCTCGCCAGACCCGTCGAGCGCCTTCCAGAAGGGCGTGTAGACACGGAAGTTGCCGCCTGCAGCGGTTTTGAGCTTGGTGGGTTCGTGCAGGATCTGCCCGGCAAAGGTCCGCACCTCCAAGCCATCGCCGATCAGTTTCGCCTTTAGCGCCTTGTCTATGGCAATGCCCGGCGGATCGTAGCGCCGGTTCCAGAAGACGGTGGTGGCCCCGGTATCCGCGATCAGGTCTGGCAGCACGGTCTCGGCCGGGCCGCTGCGCAGGATGAGCTTCGTGCCGATCATTTCAAGCGAGGCGGCCAAGGCTTGCAGCGAATGATGCAGCCACCAGGCCTGCGCCGCGCCCAGTGGCCCGGTGCCGCCAGCTTCGGGTTCACGGATATAGACGGGCACAATGCGAAAGCCTTCCTCGGCAGCGGTGGCGAGGGCGGCATTGTCGGCAAGCCTCAGATCCTTGCGGAACCAGAGGATAAGCGTCCTGGATTGCGTATGGGGCATGCGGCTGACTTCTTCGTTGGCTGTCATTGCCATACGAAGCGGGGAGGCGATGGGATCACGGCAGGATCACGAAACTCGCAACCGGTCGCCCATTGATCCGGTTTGCCGGATGCTCAGGCGGCGGATCGGCCAGGGGTCGCGCAGCGCGCCTGTTCGGCCCGGATCATTGCCATGATCTGCTGGGCATTTTCACGCACATAAAGGCGATGCAGTTTTTCGGCAACCGGCGCGGTCGTCAGCAGGCAGGTATAGCCCTCCCGCTCGTACCAGCGGAAATCCACCACATTGTCCATGTTGATATAGAGGGGGAAACCGTCCCCATCGTGAAGCTCGAGCCACATCGGCCGTCCTCCCTGCATGCCATTTCGTTCGAGGAACGAGATAGCAGCCAAAGGTGAAGAGGGGGTTTCGGCGGGATTATGGGTACCGGTAAGTTGGCGTCCCACGGAGGTGCTCTGACACCCAAAGTTTCTCGTGCTTAGGCCTGCCAACCGGCGACCGTAAAAAGCAGATGTCCCGCCACCCATCCTGTGCCGTAAAGAGCACCTGCCCAGATGATCGCTTCAAAGGCCAGGATAAAGGTGCGTCCGGGATTGTAGCGTGTTGCCAGGCGCAAACGTAGCCAGATGATGCAAATCATCAAGATGCCAGCAAGAGCGGCGGTCACGTAGAGGTGTTTCAGCCCGAAATAGCCAAGGAGCAAGAGTGGCAGAAGCAGTATTGGCAAGATTGCCGAGCCAAAACGCGCGAGGCTTTTCGCGATATCCTGTCCGAAGATTTCGACGGCTTCCTCGCACATGCCCTTCCAGTCCATGCACGGCCCCCATTCGAAGAATGTAAGAAAGGCTATGACGCCGGGGATTTCGCGTCAACGGACTGTTCCCCAACGCGATGAAGGGCGATGCACTACGAGATGCGGCCCACGGGGGCAAAAACAAAAGGCCCGCAGCCTGTTGAGGCGCGGGCCTTGGAATGAGATGGCTCCCCGGGCCGGATTCGAACCGGCGACCTGTCGATTAACAGTCGAATGCTCTACCGCTGAGCTACCAGGGAACAGCCGCTTGGCGCGGTGTGAGCGGGGTAATACTGATGCGCGCTCCGTTTGCCAAGCGGTTTTTCAAAAAAAATGTCATCCTCTTGTTTTTATATGGGGACACACCATCTGCTGATGCGCCGTAAGGGGGCCGAAATCCCCTGAATCGAGGAGTTTTCTGCATGCCCGACCGCCGTTACCGCCTTGACCATGCGCGTGGACGCCTGGTGCTGGGACGGCTCGAAATCCCCGTGCCCAAATCGCGGACCGGTCGAATCGTGACCGGCACGGCTCTGGTCGGGGGCGGGTTTCTCGGCTTCCTGCCCGTGCTCGGATTCTGGATGTTGCCGCTCGGGCTGATCATACTCTCCCACGACCTGCCCGCAGTGCGCCGCCGGCGCCGCCGCGTCTCCGTCTGGTGGAGCCGCCGCAAGTCAACTGATCGACCGCCGGACGGTCAATGACTGCCATGCGTTATTCGGGTGCACATGTCATAGTGAAATGACCCGCCCTTAAGAATTCATTAATCTGCGCAGACTCGATCGGGATGCAGAACACGGCCAACGCCGTTTCGTTCCCTGAAAGGCGATATGAGATGAACCAATATTTGCAGGCGGTGAGTTCCTTGATTCTGACGCCGAGAGATTTTCACATTATCGATCTCGCCATGCGCGCCGCTGAGACTGCGGAAATGGACCGCTCTGACGACGGCCACCGTGAGGCTGTGGGCAAGGCGGTGATCAGGCTTTACACATCCGGCATCACAGACCCGAAACGGCTCGCAGATGCCGCAAGCACGATGGCCGCGACCCGACAACTCGACCGCCGCCGCTGGCGCGATGGGGTTTGAGGAGCGGCCCGGGAAGGCCGCTTCAGGCGTCCACAGCAGTGCCGTGTAAATTGATCAATTACCCCTTGCGCTTAGTCTCGATCCGTTCTAAATGCCGCCCACCACACGCACTTTTCTACCCGGATGGCCTCGTGGCGGAGTGGTGACGCAGAGGACTGCAAATCCTTGTACCCCGGTTCAATTCCGGGCGAGGCCTCCATCCGATCCTTACTGAAAAAGTTGATTTCGCCGAGCGTGGTCGCCCTTGTGCGCCTCCTGGATGACCAGCGACCGATCGGCCAAACTTGAGCCGATCCCGGCCAAAGCGCCGGTGTGCCCGATCTTGGCCGATTGGCGCGATTGCGCCAGGGCCGACGCTCTTTCATGAGCAGGTTTCCCGTCAACAGGAACCCTTGCCATGCGCCGCCCCCTTTCTCTTCTGATCGCAACCGCACTGAGCCTTTCGGCTGTGCCGGCCTTTGCCGAAACCCTGTCCTTCACCCTGGAGAACAAGACCCCGAACATGATCATCCAGTTTTACGCGACGCCTGTTGACGGCGGCACGCGCTCGGAGCTTCTGAAGAAGAAGGGGCTTTACGGTGGCAAGTCACGAAAGCTGACGATCGCTGATGGTAGTGATGCCTGCGTCTACAAGATTCGGGCCGTCTTCGAAGACAACAGCTTCTATGACGTCCGGGACGAGGTCGATTTCTGCGAAACCGAGAGCTACACACTCGAAGATTGATCCGCAGTTTTGCGGCTGCGTCGCGTCGCAGCCGCGATATTCTCGTGCGCGGACCCTCGACCGGCTTGAAAGCGCCTCGGCCTGCAATTAAAGACACGAGGATGAATTGCCGCTATGGCCGGTCGATACGGGGCGCGAATGAGATGATGGATTACGCAGCAGCACGCACCAAGATGGTGGACAATCAGATCAGGACGACGGACGTCACGTCCCATTCCGTGCTCTCCGCCTTCCTCTCGGTGCCGCGCGAAGCCTTCGTTGCGCCGGAACTGAAGGCGCTTGCCTATATTGACGAGGACATGCTGGTCGCGCCCGCCGCCAACGGCAATCCGGCGCGCTACATCATGGAACCGTCGCCGCTCGCCAAGTTGCTGCAACTGGCCGCGATCGGCAAGGATGACCTGGTGCTCGAGGTCGGCTGTGGCGCGGGCTATACCGCAGCGCTGCTGTCGCTGCTGGCCGGCTCCGTCGTTGCGACAGAATGCGACGAGGCCCTGGTGACCAAGGCGTCCGAAAAGCTCTCCGAACTGGGCTATGACAATGTGGCCGTCGTCTCTGCAAAGCTTGAGGACGGGTATGCGGCCGAAGCACCCTACGACGTGATCTTCGTCAACGGCGCGGTCGAGGAACTCCCGGAAGCCCTTCTGTCGCAACTGCGCGAAGGAGGCCGCCTCGTTGCGGTGGTTGGCTACGGCAATGCTGCCCGTGCGCGTCTCTACGTCAAGAACGGCGGCGTCGCCTCCTATACCGAGTATTTCAACGCGGCGGTGAAGCCGCTGCCGGGTTTCCGCAAGGCAGCTGAGTTCGTCTTCTGAGACGCGCCACAATAGGTTGCTTACAGGGGCCCGCCACGAGCGGGCCTTTTTGCGCCTGCGCAACAAAGCTGTGCATCACGGCAATTCCTTCTGATGGCGTGATTTTTTTCGGCAAGCGCGTATCCTAGGGTGAGCGCGAATCAGCCCGGCGAAATTCTCGCCGGCCGACAGTTTCTGAGGACAACGGGGATTAGTATGGCTCAGCCAAGCGTAGCGCGTGAACCGTCCATGGAAGAGATCCTGGCATCCATCCGCCGGATCATCGAAAGCAATGACCCGGTGAATGGCGCAAGCCCTTCGCAGGATACGTCTGATTTTGCCGATGAGGACGGCGCAGGCGAGGTCGGCCCGGGTTACGACGGAAGCGAGTTCGTCCCCGCCAATGATGCCGGCCCGTCTTTCCCGATGTTCGAGCGCGAGATCCCGCGGGTCCAAGCCGAAACGCGTCGCGATACACCTCAGGCTCCGGTGGAAGACATGCCGAAAAGCGTGTCGCTGGCTGATCTTGCGGCACGCGTCCGCTCCGCCTCAGAACGCATGGAGCGTCCGGTCCAGGCCCAGAGCCGTTCCGAAACGCCAGCTATGCCCGATTCCTTGCGTCGTGAGCCGGCGGCGGAAGCGCGTGTCGCCGAGTCACCGCTGATGGCTGCGCGGCTGGCGGAAATGCGGCAGCCTGAACTGCGTGGGTCTCAGCCCGCCGAGACGGTCATGCCGCCGGTGATGCGTTCCCCCGTCGAAGAGCCGCTTCCCATGTTTTCAGCCCCGGCGACACCGATGGCAAGGATCGCCACGGTCGAGGTGCATCTTGAGCAGGCTGAACCGGTCAGTCCGGAGCCGGCCTTGGACATGATCGAGGAAGAGGGCTTGAATGCATCCGAGCCCGACATGCCCGCCAGGAGCCAAGGCGCAGGCCGCGACCTGACCGCGTTGGTTTCGGCTGCGACGGTCGAGCAGGTCTCGCGATCCTTCTCCGATCTGGCCGCCGCCTTTGACGGCAGCGAACGCCGCTCGCTGGACGAGATGGCCGAGGAGATGCTGCGTCCGATGCTGAAGGACTGGCTGGATGACAACCTGCCGACGCTGGTCGAACGCCTCGTGCGGGAGGAAATCGAACGCGTCGCCCGCGGTCCGCGACGCTGATCGAACTCCCTTTGGGGATCATGGGCCGCTCGTAAGAGCGGCCTTTTTTATTGACTCGCCATGGGCTGTCCTATTTACAACCCAACATCCAGAACTCGAAAATCCGGTCGGAAAATGCTCGAAAAGACCTATGATTCAGCCGCCGTCGAACCGAAGATCGCGAAAGCCTGGGAGGAGGCGGACGCCTTCCGCGCCGGCGCCAACGCGAAGCCGGGCGAGGACACCTTCACCATCGTGATCCCGCCGCCGAACGTGACCGGTTCGCTGCATATGGGCCATGCGCTGAACAACACGCTGCAGGACATCATGGTCCGCTTCGAGCGCATGCGCGGCAAGGATGTGCTGTGGCAGCCGGGCATGGACCATGCCGGCATCGCCACCCAGATGGTCGTCGAGCGCAAGCTGGCCGAAAACGGCCAGAATGTCACCCGCCGCGACATGGGGCGTGAGGCCTTTATCGAAAAGGTCTGGGAGTGGAAGGAAGAATCGGGCGGCCTGATCTTCAACCAGCTGAAGCGGCTCGGCGCTTCCTGCGACTGGTCGCGCGAGCGCTTCACCATGGACGAGGGTCTGTCCAAGGCCGTGCTCGAAGTTTTCGTCACGCTCTACAAGGAAGGCCTGATCTATCGCGGCAAGCGGCTGGTCAACTGGGATCCGAAGTTCGAAACCGCGATTTCCGACCTCGAGGTCGAGAACAAGGAAGTTGAAGGCCATATGTGGCACTTCAA
>JBKBON010000055.1:0-7356 GCA_046294755.1 Allorhizobium sp.
CATCGCGCCGATCGTTGCCGTGCCGACGACGGCAGGTACCGGCTCCGAAGTGGGTCGCGCGTCGGTCATCACCAATTCCGAAACCCATGTGAAGAAGATCATCTTCCATCCGAAGTTCCTGCCCGGCGTCGTCATCTGCGATCCGGAACTGACCGTGGGCATGCCGAAGATGATCACGGCTGGTACAGGCATGGACGCGTTCGCGCACTGCCTGGAAGCCTATTCCTCGCCCTTCTATCACCCGATGAGTCAGGGTATCGCGCTCGAAGGCATGCGGCTGGTCAAGGAATTCCTGCCACGCGCCTATCATGATGGCACCGACCTCGAAGCCCGGACTAACATGATGTCGGCCGCCGCCATGGGCGCCGTTGCCTTCCAGAAGGGGCTTGGCGCAATCCATGCGCTGTCGCATCCGATCGGCGCGGTCTACAACACCCATCACGGCATGACGAATGCGGTGGTGATGCCGCCGGTGCTGAAGTTCAACCGCCATGTGATCGAGGAGCGCATCGAGCGGGCGGCTGCCTATCTCGGCATCGCCGGCGGCTTCGACGGCTTTTACGACTACGTGCTTGCGCTGCGTGCCGAACTCAACGTTCCGGCCAACCTTTCCGCCATGGGCATTGCCAATGACCGGATCGACGAACTCTCTGCCATGGCGATCGAGGATCCGAGTGCCGGCGGCAACCCGGTCAAGATGACGCTGGAGAATACCAAGCAGCTCTTCGCTGACTGCTTCTGACGTCCGGCGTTGACAAATTCGGGGCCCTTCCTGTGTGGTGGGGCCCCTTTTCTTTGCATCCTAATCCCTCTTCATATCGCCTTTCATTCCGGAGCTTTTGATGTCCCGATCCCCGGTCCTCGTTGCCCGCAGCGCTCTCGTCTTTGTACTCCTTGGTCTCCATGCGGGGCCTGCGGCTGCGGAGAGCTTCGGGAGCCTGATCAAGAAGGGCTACAGCGTCGGCAAGATGAGCCAGGGGAAGTCCGGTGCGCTTGGCTGGGTGCTCACGGGCAGAGACGGCAAGCAGTTCTGCAAGTCGAAGGTCAGCCTCGCGGTGGTCGACAAGAAGACGCTGGTCAGCATTCTTGGAAGCGGGCGGATGGTAAAGGTCGATCGCGCAACCTTCGAAGCCGGAATTGGAGGCGCTGATCCGTCCCTTCCTCTGTTGTCGGACCTGAAAGCAGGCCGAATCGAGCCGCAGCATGTCGGGACCTGCACGCCACTGCGAGGCTAAGCCGCGCCCCTCTTCGGCGAATTCATATCTTCGAATATAGCATGTTTTTCCGAGGCTTCCCCCCAGTATGGGGGAGGGGCGCCTGGCGGCTGTTTCCGATTTGTTAACCATAACTGCGCCAAGATAGTCGCATGTGGCGCCGATGTCGCAGGTTGCCCAAGAGCGATGAGCCGCTCGGATCAGACCTCCCAAGGAAACAGCATGCCAGTCATCTCTTTTGCCAATGCCAAGGGCGGAGCCGGGAAAACCACCGCAGCCCTTCTACTCGCCACCGAACTGGCACATCAGGGTTATCGCGTCGCCATTCTCGATGCTGATCCGCAGCAGTGGATCACCCAATGGCACGAGATTTCCGGGCCGCAGCGCAATATCGAAGTTGTTTCAGAGGTGAGCGTTGCATCGGTTCAGGGGCATATCCGCGAGCTGTCGCGTGTCCACGATTACATCATCATGGATCTCGCGGGTGCGCGGGACGCCATGGTCACCACGGCGATCGGGCTATCCGACCATGTCATGATCCCGGTCCAGGGCTGTGCCATGGATGCCAAGGGTGGTGCGCAGATCCTCGATCTGATCAAGCTAATGCAGGATGCAGGCAACCTCGTGATACCGCATTCGGTTGTGCTGACGCGCGTGACCTCTATGGTCACCACGCGGGCGCTGCTGACAATCAAGGGGCTTCTTGCAGCACGCGGCGTCAACGTCATCAATACGCCGATTGCCGAACGCAGCGCCTACCGCGAAATTTTCGATTGTGGTGGCACGCTGTATTCGATGGATGCAGCGAAGATCAGCAATCTCGACAGGGCGCAGGAAAACGCCAAGGCTTTCGCAACGGAAGTTATGCGCCTGCTGCCGGTCAAGGTCATCCGCTCCGGCGAGCCACGCCGCTTGTTCCGGCTGGTGCGCTCGGCGGCTTGAGGCCTGATTAACCGCTATTGCCTAACGAAGAGACCGCCGGTGATGCCGGCGGTCTCTTCGTTTGTAATCACTGGTCAGAGGTCGCGCGGGGTCGCTCTCGTCATTCGACAAACTCGACCGTCACACCCGGCTTCACCATCTTGGCGAGCTCTGTCGCATCCCAGTTGGTCAGGCGGATACAGCCATGGCTCTGAGTGCGGCCGATCTTGGAAGGTTCCGGCGTGCCGTGGATGCCGTAGGTCGGCTTGGAGAGCGCCAGCCAGACTGTGCCGACGGGGCCGTTGGGGCCCGGAGGGATCTGCAGGATCTGGGTATTGTTACCCTGCTGGAAATTGATCTTCGGGTTATAGGTATAGCCCGGATTAAGAGCGATGCGTTCAATGGTGACCGTACCTGAAGGCGAGGGCGTGTCGGCCGAGCCGATGCTTGCCGGATAGGCGGCGATCAGATTGCCGTCTTCGCCATAGGCGAAGACCTGTTTCAGGCCCTTGTTCGCGACAATCCGGGTCACGTTGCCCTTCTTGTAAGGGCCGGGTTCAACCACCTTGATCGTCGTGCCTGGGATTGAAAAATCGACGCCGGGGTTGAGCTCGCGCAGATAGCCCTCGTCCATGTGGAAGCGCTCGGCCAGCATTTCGGCCGTCGAGGTGTAAGACATCGCCGGCAATTGCGCCTTGTGGGCGTAATCGTCCGGGATCGAGGCGACGAAGGGGCCTGCCGCATCTCCGGCGGTGATGGTGTAGCTTTTGATCGCCAGGCCGCCTGAGAGACGCAGACGTTCCAGGATATCATCGGCATTGTTCGGGTCGAGTGTTTCGCCCGTCATCTGCTCCCATGCGACGATGGCCTTGTTGACGTTCTGGCCCATCTTGCCGTCGATGACACCAGGCGAAATGCCTTCGCGATCGAGGAAGACCTGCAGTGCCGTGATCTCCAGGCGCGACAGGTTGCTCTTGACCGGGATTTCGGGCGTGACGGTGCGGGCGGGCTGAGTATCGGCCGGCGGCGGCAGGTCCGGTCCGCCATAGGGCATGTCCTGAGGAAGGTTGCCGAGTCGCGGGTCGCCGGGCATGGCATCCGGGATGGATGCGGTCGTGACGTCGTCATCCCAGCCGCGCTCAGTCTGCTGCGGTTCATCGTAGTAGGGATCGTAGACGCCGGGAAGGCCGCGATTACTGCCGCGATCACGCCGCGGATAGTAGCTCTCGGCCGGAATCTCCGTCGCGACCAGGTTGCCCCTGCGATCGATGAGGATGGTGCGGCCCATGCGGTCGCGGCTGATCGCGACTTCGCCGACTTCCGGCACATAGTCGAGAATGTCGCCATCCGGAGACACCAGCAGCGTGTGGGAATTTCGGTAGTCGTAGACAGATTGGGCAGATGCACTGGTTGCCGTCGCTACGGACAGCGCGGCCAAGACTGCCAATACCAAGCCAGAATTCCTGATGTCGAACACGATTCGTTTTCCTCGTCTAATCCGGCGACAAACCTGTCAAATTTGACACTAATGTGGAAAAGGTGAATTCATAGTGAATATAGGGTTAACTTGCTGTGGGGGCAGCGGGGTCGAAGTCAGTTTTGATCAGGTGTTATCTGGTTCGACTGTAAGGGGGGAAGATGCAGGATCGACTGAGATTGGAAGCCTTTTTGCCCTTCCGGCTGATCCGGGTCGCGGAACTCGTCGACAGTGGCTTTTCTCATTTTTGCGGGCCGGAGGATGAACTTTCCTGGTCCGAGTGGCAGGTGCTCTGGTCGCTGGGTGAGCGGTCCCCGACGACGGCCAAGGCCATTTCTGGCTATGCCGGCCTCAGCAAGACCAAGATCAGCCGTGCGGTGAAGGTTCTCGAGGACATGGGCTATCTGCATCGCAAGCGGGATCGCTCGGACCGTCGCTTCGAACTGCTCTCCCTCACCCCCAAGGGGCGACAGCGTTTCGAACGTCTTGCCCATGATGCCAGCGCCTTCCAGAGATGGCTTGAGCGCAGTGTCAACATCGCCTATCTCTCCTCGCTCGACAGCGGACTCGTTGGTCTGGAGGATCTCATTTCCACCGGTCACCTGAGAGCGCCGCAGCAGCAGGCCGAGGAACCTCTCGCATGATCATGTTTTCCGGTCCCAAGGGGCCGCGTCTTGCCCTCGACGAAGGTTCAGTCTTCGACGTCGGCGCCTGCCTTGTCGATGGTGTTGACCTCGCACCCGGCAGGGCGATCCCTGACGATGGTGATCCGCGTATCGACCATTCGCTCGAAGGCTTTCTGTTCACCTGTGGCCCGGACCATATCCGCCATCGTGAGCCCTTTGCCGGCGGTGAAGGGCAGTATCCGCTGCACGGTTCCTTCTCGGCCAATCGAGCCCACTCGATCGAAACGACGGTTGAGGATGGCGATCTGGTGGCACGGGCGGTGATTGACGTGGCTCTTGCTGCCGGCGGCAGTGCGCAGCTTCGGCGACAGTGGCGCATCAAGGGCGAAAGCGGCGAGGTGCAACTGGCCGATACGGTCGTCAATGTCGGCGACACCGCGTTTCCGGCATTCCTGATGTACCACATGAATCTCGGCGCGAAGAATTTCGACCCCGAAACTAGGCTCGAAGGCGCCATGCTGGAGGGCGGCGAGCTTCCCTGGAACTTTGGCGAGGGCGATGGCGGCATCTTTTGCGTGCCCGCGGGGCATGGCGGCTGGGCGGAGCTTCGGCTCGGTCCGATGGCGGCAATCGGCGGCAAGCGGCTGAAGGTCCGGTTCCGAACCGATACCCTGCCGCATCTGCAGGTCTGGCGAAACCAGAAGGCGCCCGCTCATGTGCTCGGCATCGAGCCCGTTTCGCATCGCTGGGTCGCGCGCGCCGAACTTGAGGCGGCGGGCGAGTTCAACATCCTGAAGCCGGGTGAAAGCCGCGACTACGGTCTGGCATTTTCCTTCGTCTGACGCGGGAACTGCGGGCGATCGCGATTGACGGTCTGCGATGCCCGTCGTAGATGTTTGGCCCCGAGAATTTTGACGAGGTGCCCTGATGAACATCCGCCAGATCAACGACGAATATTCGGTCAGCGGCCAGATCACGGTCGACGAGGTCGATGAGATCAAGGCCCTCGGTTTCAAGTCGATTGTCTGCCATCGCCCCGACGGCGAGGAGTTCGGCCAGCCGGAATTTGCCGCAGTCGCCAAGCGTGCGGAAGAACTGGGCCTGAAGATCAAGCATGTGCCGGTCGGACCGATGGGCGTGACGCCCGACGCGGTTGCCGACATGGTCGATGCGCTGGAGGAGTTCGAGCGCCCCATGCTCGGCTACTGCCGTTCCGGCGCGCGCTCGGCTGCGACCTACGAACACGCGCAACGCCAGCGCGGCTGACAGCTCAATCCATTCACCCGAGGCCGGGCCGTCGCGTCCGGCCATTTCTGTTTAAAACCAGCCTCAAGCAGGAGTATTCCCATGAGCATCAAGCGTATCGAGCCCGGCAAGCGCATGAGCGGCGCCGTCGTTCACGGCAACACCGTCTATCTCGCCGGCCAGGTTGGCGAAGGCGCGTCCGTGACCGAGCAGTCCAAGTCGGCGCTCGCCGAAGTTGATCGCCTGCTGGCCGCTGCCGGCTCGGACAAGTCGAAGATCCTGCAGACGATCATCTACCTTTCGGACATGTCGACCTTCGGCGAAATGAACGCCGTCTGGGAAGCCTGGATCGACCCGGCCAACCCGCCGGCCCGCGCAACGTCAGAAGCCGCTCTCGCGACCCCGGACTACAAGGTCGAGTTCATCGTAACGGCTGCTCTCTGATTTTTCAGAGAGATCTCCAAGTGCGGAAAGGCCGGGAGCGATCCCGGCCTTTTCTTGTTTACCCGCCGGTTCCTCACGCTTCACTGACTGGCGGACCTGCCGGACTTGTGTCTCCTGTCAACGAGCCAGTGATACAGCCATCCGTCGATGGAGAGCAGCCCTAGCGCGATCAGGCCCATTCCAGCGAAATGGTTGGATGCCAATCTTTCGCCGAGGAACAGATAGCCGAGCAGGATGGCACTGACCGGGATGAGCAGGGTGACGAGGGAACTGTTGATTGCGCCACCGACCGCGAGGATGTGGAAGAAGAGGATATAGGCGAGCGCTGTGGAGAGCAGCCCGAGGCCGAGAAGCGCGGCGACGGTCGTCATTCCCGGCATCGGCAGATGCCATGGTGCATCGACCAGGGCGACCACGGGTATCATCATCAGCGTCGTCGCCGACACCTGGCCGAATGCACCGGTGGCCGGCGATATGCCCATCCTCCGGAAGCGCTGGCCGAAGACACCCGCGAAGCCATATGACAGGGCCGCTCCGAGGCAGGCGAGGAGGGGCAGAAGCGGTGTGGCCTCGGTCTTCATCGCATTTCCGGCCATCAGCACTGTTACGCCCGAAAATCCAAGGATAATGCCGACGAGCTTGTTTCGCGTAATGCCTTCGTCCGAGGTCAGAACATGCGCGACGAGGATCGAGAAGATCGGTGTGGTCGCGTTGAGGATCGAGGCGAGACCGCTTGCGATCTGGGTCTGACCCCAGAAGATAAGCGCAAAGGGGATGAGGTTGTTGAGAAGCCCCATACCCAGGAAGGCAGTCCAGGCGGCGGCGCCTGCGGGGATGGGCTGGCGGCGGATGCGCAGATAGACGAACAATGCCAATGCTGCGATCGCCACGCGGGCGAGGACCAAAGTCAGCGAAGGCAACTCGGAGAGGGCGAGTTTGGAAAAGAAGAAGGAACCGCCCCACAGAACGGATAGTGTCAGCAGGAGAACCCAGTCTGTGACGCCCATGGATTGGTTTTGCTGCATGCGATAGTTCCAGGGTTGATCTGTTGGCCATCAGTGACTGGCCTAGCGGCGATTTGCTCGCCGGATTCGGACTCTGTCCTTTTTGGGCTCTGAACGCTGATGTAATCTCTGATCATGAGCCTCGATATCCACCAATGTGAGCAGGCATGGCTTGCGCGTGATCCCGAGTTTGACGGCCGGTTCTTTATCGGCGTTCGAACGACCGGGATCTATTGCCGTTGTGTCTGCCCGGTGCGCCAGCCTTATCGCTGTAATATCGAATTCCTGCCGAGTGCGGCGGCGGCGGTCGTGTCGCGAATGTGGTGGAAATTGGCGAGCAGCGCGCTCCGAGCATGTAACGTTGGCTCCGGTCAGGCCGCGAGGTCAAGAGACATCGGCACGAGAGGCTGAGAAAGGGTTTCCCA
>JBKBON010000056.1:0-7231 GCA_046294755.1 Allorhizobium sp.
GCGGCGTGACCGCGGCGTCGCGATTGGCATAATCACATGTCCATCAAGCACGCCGCCATCGTCGGAGCCGGGATGGCGGGGCTGACCGTTGCGTTGTCTCTCGCGCGCAAGGGCATTTCGTGCGACATCATCGAACAGGCACCGCAACTGGGTGAAGTTGGCGCGGGCCTGCAGCTGTCGCCGAACGCCACAATGGTCCTCGATGTTCTCCGCGTCTTGCCCGAGCTTGAGCGTCACTGGTTCGAGCCGAACGCGATCGCGCTGGTATCGGGAACCGACCTTCGTCCGCTGACCGCGGTCCCAGCCGGCGCCTTTGCGCGCCAACGCTGGGGACACCCCTACGGCGTCCTGCATCGCTCGACGCTGCAGCAGGCGCTGCTGCGTGCCGTTCTCAACGAACCGCTCTGCCAACTCCATCTCGGCCACCGCGTGCACGGGATTGGCGCCGAAGCGCTCGGCTCGATAACTGGACGCAAGCCCGATCTGATCATTGGTGCTGACGGAGCCTGGTCGGTCGCGCGGGATGCCGTCCCCGGCAGCCCAACAGTCAGCTTTTCGGGCAACATCGCATGGCGTTTCACGGTCACCCAAGGTAACGCGCCGCGGTTCCTCTCCCGAGACGGGGTGACTGCCTATCTCGGGGCGAAAGCGCATCTGGTCAGCTATCCGCTGAAGGAGATCGAAGGCTTTAACCTCGTGGCGATCGCCGCTGGCGCCACCAACGATGAGAGTTGGGCCATCGATGCGGACGCGGCGCGGCGCGCCATGCTCCTCGAGCAGTTTTCCGGATGGCACCACGAAATCCGCACCGTTCTGGCGGGCGCGGAACGGCCGACCTTCTGGCCGCTCTATGAGGCCTCGGACGGCAACTGGCACAACGGCCGAGATACGGTCCTGATCGGCGACGCGGCCCATGCTATGATGCCGTTTTCAGCCCAGGGCGCGGCCATGGCAATCGAGGACGCGTTCTCGCTGGCAGCACATGTTGCCCGCGAACCCCTGCCCTCAGCGCTTGCCGCTTTCTCGACAGAGCGGAAGGCCCGCGCGGCGCGAGTCAAGGCTCGCGGCGACTTCAATCGCTTTGCCTATCACGCCAGAGGTCCCTTCCGGATCGGGCGCGATATCGTACTCTCGATCCGGCCTCCCGAGAAGCTTGCCGCCGATCTGGACTGGCTCTACGGCTTCCGGATCGACGGCTAGTCTGACGCGCGCGCCTTAGACCGCCGCCGCTGCGGCAAATCCCCGCTCGAGATCGGCGATGATGTCCTCGACATTCTCCAGGCCGATCTGCAGGCGGATGACGGCCCCGTCACTCGGGCCTTTGCGGATTTTTCGATCCTCCAGATTGACCAGAACCGCCAGGCTCTCGTAACCGCCCCAGGACCAGCCGAGACCGAAAAGCTGCAACGCGTCGAGGAAGGCATGCGCCTTTGGCCTGATCGTCTCTCTGGAGTGAGCCGGAAGCACAAACGAGAAAACCCCGCTCGCACCCTTGAAATCGCGCTTCCAGATCTGATGCCCGGGGAAGCTCTCAAGTGCCGGATGCAGAACCTTGGCAACATCATCACGGGCTTCGAGCCAGCGGGCGACAGCGAGGGCACTCTTGTAATGGTGCTCGAGGCGCAGCCCCATGGTGCGCAGGCCGCGCAGGATCTGGTAGCTGTCATCCGGCGCCCCGCAGATGCCGAGCGTAATGTTGGCCTCCTTCAGGACCGGCCAGTGCTTAGCATTCGCTGAGACGGTTCCCATCAGAATGTCCGAATGGCCCGACGGGTACTTGGTCGCCGCATGGATGGAGACGTCAGCACCAAAATCCAAAGCCTTGAAATAGAGCGGAGTGGCCCAGGTATTGTCGATGGTCACCACGCAGTCATGCTTGTGGGCCGCATCCGAGATCGCCCTGATATCCTGCATTTCCATGGTGTTGGAGCCCGGAGCCTCCGTATGGACAAGTCGGGTGTTGGGCCGGATCAGCCGCTCGATGTCTGCACCAATTTCCGGATCGTAATACTCAACCTCCACTCCGAGACGGGTGAGCATCGTGTCGCAGAAGTGTCGGCAGGGCGAGTAAACGGAATCGACGATCAGCGCATGATCGCCGGCGGACAGGAAGGCAAGAAACGGGACGGTGATCGCTGCCAGACCCGACGGTACGAGGATCGTACCAGCCGAGCCTTCGAGCTCATCGATTGCATGGCAAAGAGCGTCCGTCGTTGGCGTGCCGCGGGTACCATAGGTATAGGGCTGGGCCCGCGTCTCCATCGCTCGCGCATTGGGAAACAATACGGTGGATGCGTGAACGACAGGTGGGTTGACGAAGCCGTGATAATCGCTTGGATCATGGCCGATGTGGCAGAGTTTCGTGTCGACACCGGCAGCAGCCAGCCAGTCTTTGGATTTGCTCATGGATTGACGATTCCTCACGCTCGATTGACGCGGTTTTCGCGCCTCCCGGAGGTCTGGTCAAGTTGCACAGATTTGTGATCCGCAGCGCAAGTCTTGCAGCTCATGCATATCCGAACAGGTAAAAAGGCGATATTTTCATCGCTTCGAGCTAAAAACCACACATTTTTGCCTATTTGGAGGGCGATTTTGGCAAATTCGCGCTTTTGTGGCCAATCTGCGGCATAAAGACTTGACCGTGTCAGCATTTGCGACTGAGATATGACGGCTCGCACCGGGAGGCCGTGAGCCGACGATCGCTGCTGAATTTCTGCAGCCTACCGTCGCTGGCATACAACAAGAGAAAAAAGGTTGGGAAAAATGAACAACAAGTTCCTGTCAGCCGCCATTGGCGCTGCGGTCCTGGGTTTTGGCGCGTCTGCAGCTTCTGCTGCGACACTCGATGACGTGAAGGCCAAGGGTTTCGTCCAGTGCGGCGTGAACACGGGTCTCGCCGGCTTCGCCTCGCCGGACGCCGCCGGTAACTGGACTGGCTTCGACGTCGATTACTGCAAGGCCGTTGCTGCCGCCGTCTTCGGCGATGCCACGAAGGTCAAGTACACGCCGACCACCGCTCAGAGCCGCTTCACCGCGCTTCAGTCCGGCGAAGTCGACATGCTTGCTCGTAACACCACCTGGACCATCAGCCGCGACACCGCGCTCGGCTTCAACTTCCGTACCGTCAACTACTATGACGGTCAGGGCTTCATGGTCACCAAGGGCCTGAACGTCAACTCCGCTCTCGAACTCTCGGGCGCCGCAGTCTGCGTACAGTCGGGCACCACGACCGAACTGAACCTCGCCGACTACTTCAAGGCCAACAACCTCGAATACAAGCCTGTCGTTTTCGAAAAGCTTGAAGAAGTCAACGCGGCCTATCAGGCCGGCCGTTGCGACGTTTACACGACCGACCAGTCTGGTCTGTATTCGCTGCGTCTGACGCTCACCAACCCGGACGAGCATGTCATTCTGCCGGAAATCATCTCCAAGGAGCCGCTTGGTCCGGCCGTTCGCCAGGGCGACGACCAGTGGTTCGACATTGTTTCCTGGACGCACTACGCACTGGTGACCGCTGAAGAGTTCGGCATCACCCAGGCAAATGTCGACGAAATCAAGTCGACCACCACCAACCCCGACATCAAGCGCTTCCTCGGCGCTGAAGCCGACACCAAGATCGGCACCGATCTCGGTCTCAGCAACGACTGGGCTTACAACATCATCAAGGGCGTCGGTAACTACGGCGAAGTCTTTGAGCGCAACATCGGCGCCAGCACCCCGCTCAAGATCGAGCGCGGCGTGAACGCCCTGTGGACCAAGGGCGGCCTGCAGTACGCTCCGCCGATCCGCTAAGATCCGGCTGACACTTGCGAGGCGGCGAAAGCCGCCTCGCGCTTATCGGGACCAAGGGTACAGACCGGCACGCGCGCTGCGGTCAGCAGCGACACCAGAGAATGCCGGCTGTTTGGAAAAACAAGAACAATTTAAGGGCTCAAAGAAGCCCCGGGGATTTGGCACAGCATGACAGATCACGCCACCAGTTTACCTGCCCGCAGGCAGAGCGTGGGCTCGCTGATCTACGATCCGAAAGCAAGATCGATCTTCTTTCAGATCGCTACGATCGCCGTCATGACGTTTATCGTCTGGACCATCGCGAACAACACCATCGCAAACCTCGCCCGCAGCAACACTGCGACGGGCTATGGCTTCCTCAATGGCCGCGCCGGCTTCGACATCGGCCAGAGCCTGATCGCCTACACGGCGGACTCGACCTATGGCCGCGCCATTCTGGTTGGTCTTCTCAACACGATCCTGATTGCCGTCACCGGCATCATCACCGCGACTATCATCGGCTTCCTGATCGGCATTGGCCGCCTGTCGAAGAACTGGCTGATTGCCAAGCTTTGCACGGTTTACGTGGAAGCATTCCGCAACCTGCCGCCGCTGCTGGTCATCTTCTTCTGGTATTCGGGTGTCCTGGCGACGCTGCCGCAGCCGCGCGATTCGCTGGAACTGCCGTTCTCCACATTCCTCAACAACCGAGGCCTTGCCTTCCCGAAGCCGATCTGGGGTGACGGTGCGGGGATCATCCCGATCGCGCTGATCATCGGCATCATTGCCACCATCGGTGTCGCGCGCTGGGCCAAGGCCCGCCAGATGCGGACCGGTCAGATCTTTCCGACCGGTTGGGTCGGTCTGGGCCTGATTGTCGGCCTGCCCCTGCTCGGTTTTCTGGCCGTCGGCGCACCGCTGACCTTCGACTATCCGGTGGCCAGCCGCTTCAACATGTCAGGCGGCGCTGTCATCGCGCCTGAATTTGTGGCGCTTTATCTGGCACTTTCGTTCTACACGGCTGCCTTCATCGCGGAAATCATCCGCGCCGGCATCAAGGGCGTTTCGAAGGGACAGACGGAAGCGGCTTCGGCGCTTGGTCTGCAGCCATCGACCACCACCCGCCTGGTGATCGTGCCGCAGGCGATGCGCATCATCATTCCCCCTCTCACCAGCCAGTATCTGAACCTGACAAAGAACTCCTCGCTCGGCGTTGCCGTCGGCTTCCCGGAACTGGTGTCAACAGGGGGAACGACCCTGAACCAGACGGGGCAAGCGATCGAGATCGTCTCGATCTGGCTCGTTGTCTATCTCTCCATCAGCATTGTGACCTCGCTCTTCATGAACTGGTTCAACGCAAAGATGGCATTGGTGGAGCGCTGATCATGGCAAACGAACTTTCTTACGTGCGCCAGGACATGCTGGCGCCCCTCCCTGCCCCCACCTCCGATGCCAGCATCGGCGGTTGGATCCGCAAGAACCTGCTGGCCACGCCGAAAGACGTGGTGCTGACCATCATCGGCCTCGGGGTTCTTGCCCTTATCCTTCCAGGTGCTCTGAACTTCCTCTTCCTCGAAGCCGCGTGGTTCGGCGCCGACCGTTCGGTCTGCGCCACCGTTGCCCAGGGAGGCATCCAGCCCGACGGCTGGAAGGGAGCCTGCTGGGCCTTCGTCGAGAACCGCTTCTCGCAGTTCATCTTCGGACGCTACCCGCTCGACGAACGCTGGCGTGTCATTCTCGTCGGCGTGATGTTCGTCGCACTGCTCGTGCCGATGCTCATCCCGAAAGCGCCTCGCAAGGGCCTGAACGCCCTGCTTCTGTTCATCATCTTTCCGATCGTCGCCTTCTTCCTGCTGCATGGCGGCTTCGGCCTGCGCACGGTCGAAACCCCGCTCTGGGGTGGCCTGATGGTGACATTGATCCTGTCTTTCGTCGGGATCGCCGTGTCACTGCCGCTCGGCATCCTGCTGGCACTCGGCCGTCGGTCGGATATGCCTGTGATCAAGATGATCTGCGTCGTCTTCATCGAAGTCGTGCGAGGTGTGCCGTTGATCACGGTGCTGTTCATGGCGAACGTCATGTTGCCGCTCTTCATGCCGACGGGATGGACGATCGACAACTTCCTTCGGGCATTGGTCGGCGTGTCGCTCTTCGCCTCTGCCTATATGGCGGAAGTGGTGCGCGGCGGCCTTCAGGCGATCCCGAAGGGCCAGTATGAAGGTGCGGACTCGCTTGGCCTATCCTACTGGCAGAAGACCCGCCTCATTGTACTGCCTCAGGCGATCAAGCTGGTCATTCCGGGCATCGTGAACACCTTCATCGGCCTGTTCAAGGATACCTCGCTCGTCTCGATCATCGGCATGTTCGACCTCCTCGGCATCGTCCGCCTCAACTTCACCGACGCCACCTGGGCCACGCCCGTGACACCGCTCACAGGTCTGATCTTCGCAGGCTTCGTATTCTGGATCTTCTGCTTTGGCATGTCACGCTACTCCGCCTTCATGGAGCGGCACCTCGACACCGGTCACAAGCGCTAAGAACAAGGGGAACAACCATGGCTGAAGCCAATTCCGCTAAGAAGACCGTGTCGGGCACCGACGTGGCGGTCGAACTGATCAACATGAACAAGTGGTACGGTGATTTTCACGTGCTGCGCGACATCAACCTCAAGGTGATGAAAGGCGAGCGTATCGTCGTTGCCGGCCCCTCGGGCTCGGGCAAGTCCACGATGATCCGCTGCATCAACCGTCTGGAAGAACACCAGACGGGCAACATCATCGTTGACAACATCGAACTCACGAACGACCTGAAGAAGATCGATGAAGTGCGTAGGGAAGTGGGTATGGTGTTCCAGCACTTCAACCTCTTCCCGCATCTGACCATCCTCGAAAATTGCACGCTTGCGCCGATCTGGGTCCGCAAGATGCCGAAGAAGGATGCCGAGGAAATCGCGATGCATTTCCTGAAGCGCGTCAAGATCCCGGAACAGGCCAACAAGTATCCCGGCCAGCTCTCCGGCGGCCAGCAGCAGCGTGTTGCCATCGCCCGCGCACTGTGCATGAAGCCGAAGATCATGCTGTTCGACGAGCCGACTTCGGCTCTCGACCCTGAAATGGTCAAGGAAGTCCTCGACACCATGGTTGGCCTTGCCGAGGAAGGCATGACCATGATCTGCGTCACCCATGAAATGGGCTTTGCCCGTCAGGTTGCCGACCGCGTCATCTTCATGGACCAGGGCCAGATCGTCGAGCAGAACTCACCTGCCGAGTTTTTCGACAATCCGCAGCACGAGCGCACCCGGCTCTTCCTCAGCCAGATCCTGCACTAGGCCTCACTGTAGGTCGCAATCAAAGAACCCGCCGCGATTGTCGCGGCGGGTTCTTTCGTTGTGGTGCTCGTGCGGCCCCTTGGCTCAGGGGCACCAGCCTTGTTGACGCGCCATACGTGGTTTGGCGAGCCC
>JBKBON010000057.1:0-6694 GCA_046294755.1 Allorhizobium sp.
AGGTCCTCGCGCGAACGGACCACTTCTTCATTCGCCCGCTTCATCTGGGCAATCGACAGGCCTGATGACGCGGCCATGGCGAGCATCTCCTTTGCTGATGCAAAGGGATAGGGCACCTTCTGGCTGGAGGCCTGCTTCTTCTGCTTCTGCATGGCGAGCAGCTCGGTATCGGTGACGACGAAACCGCCGCCGATGGAGTAGTAGATCTGGGTGAGCAGCACCCGACCGTCTCTGTCGAGAGCCGAGAGCCGCATGCCGTTGGCATGGCCGGAAAGCGGGGTCTTCTTGTCGTAAACGAGATCGTCCTTCGGCTGGAACACATAGCCGGGGTGACCGGGAGGGGTAACCCGTCCCGTGCGCTCGACCTCAGCGATGATTGCCTCCATTCGATCCGGATCAATGCTGTCGGGCGCCTCGCCCATCAACCCGATGATGACGGCATTGCCGGTGCCGTGACCAATGCCGGTATAGGCGAGCGATCCATGCAGGCTGGCCTTGAGCGCTGCCACATGCGCGCCCGTCGGACGCGGCCACTGGTCGGAGAGAATGAGGTCGAGGAACCGGTTGGCCGCCGTCATCGGACCCATGGTGTGGGAACTCGAGGGGCCGACGCCGATCTTGAACACGTCGAAAACCGAAAGAAACATGGGGCTCCTCGCATGCGGGATAAGAAAGCGCAAAGGCTAGTGCATCGCCTAGCACGAATGCGCCTTGCGATCGACATCGGCTTTCATCGCCGCGACATGAGAAAGATGGTGTGCGGAGCCTGAAACGCAAACAGCGCGGTCAAGATGACCGCGCTGTTTGTTCAATCGCCTGTGGCGGATGTCAGATCGTGCCGAAAAGATAAGCCAGGCACATGATACCGGCGAAACCCATCAAGGCACGAAATGTGACACCCCAGCACGACTTCTGGAAACTGCCTTCCATGAAAACTCCGTGTGAGATCACATTCACAGGAAAGCCGTCCCCCGACCGCTTTCTGACGCCTGATCTATTAAAATCGGAGGGAATGCGCAACTGCAAAAAAGGCAAAAGAGAGGCGCTGATCGCGAAGCAGGTATGCTCTCGGCGCATGGATACAATAAATTACAAAGGGTTAGGTCGATGCGCTTTAGACGGCGGCCGGATTTCACTCGCCTCATTTTGGGCCAATATCTTGAAGGTGGTTAATTCCCATTGTGGACAAATGGGTAGGCGGGATAATGCCGCACGCGATCAGGCCACGGGGGATTCGCCGCTATGACCATCATCGACTACTGCGCAATGGCGCTCTTTCTGATCCTCTGGCTCGCCTATGCCCGCATTACCGGCGACCAACAGATCCTGTCGCGCACCAGCCTGACCAAGGCCATGGCGGAGCGCCGCCGCGAATGGATCCTCAACTCCCTCAAGCGCGACCTGAAGATGATCGACACCCAGATCATGGGTGGGCTGCAGAACGGCACGGCTTTTTTCGCCTCGACGACGATTTTCGCCATCGGCGGCTGCTTTGCGCTTCTTGGCGCCACGGAACAGGTCGACGCCATCCTGAAGGACATTCCCTTCATCGTGCAGGGCGGCCGCGCAACCTTCGAGCTGAAGGTCTGCGGATTGATCGCGCTGTTTGCCTACTCCTTCTTCAAATTCGGCTGGTCCTATCGGCTGTTCAACTATTGCACCATCCTCTTCGGCGCGATCCCGATGGCGGAGGAAGCTGCCAAAGACCCGAAGCGGGCGATGGAGGCGGCCGAACGGACGATTCAGATGAACATCATCGCCGCCTCCCACTTCAACATGGGCTTGCGCGCCATCTTCTATTCGATCGGTTATCTCGGTTGGTTCGTCAGCCCCTGGGTCTTCATGATTGCGACTATCCTGGTCTTCATCGTTCTTCTGCGCCGGCAGTTTTTCTCTGAGGCACGCCTTGCTCTCCTCAACAGGAGCGATACCTGACTTCGGCGCGCGCTTTGCCAAGCCATGAATTCGCCGTCTTTGGCCCCGACCGGCAGTTTGTGACGGTGGACGCTTTGTGCATCCCGCCGAACCAGACGTGAAGGAAGACTGCGTGGCAGACAAGACAGAGCCCCGATCCGGCCCCACCCGACCGCGCCTGCTGGCGCTTGATGCAGCGCGTGGTCTCGCCCTGATTGCCATGGCGACTTACCATTTCAGCTGGGACCTGGAATTTTTCGGCTATCTGGCGCCCGGGACCTCCACGCAGGGGTTCCTGCGGATCTACGCACGGCTGATCGCGTCAAGCTTTCTGTTCCTGGCTGGCTTCAGTCTTGTGCTGGCGCAGTATCCGACACTGCGTCTTGCTCCCTTCCTTCGACGGCTTGGCGTGATCGTCGCGGCGGCGGCCGCCATTTCAGTCGCCACCTTCTGGTTCACTCCGGACAGCTGGATCTTCTTCGGAATCCTGCATTCGATCGCGCTCGCCAGCTTGATTGGTCTTGCCTTCCTCAGGCTGCCGCCACTCGTCACCCTGATTGCGGCGGGCATTGCGATCGCCCTGCCTGCCTTCCTGCGCTCGCCAGCCTTCGACGCGCCCTGGTTCTGGTTCCTCGGCCTTTCCGAGACCCTGCCACGTTCGAATGACTATGTGCCGCTCCTGCCCTGGATCGGCGCGCTTCTTGCCGGGATCGCCGTGGCCCGCTTCATGGTGGATGGCGGCAGGCTCGGCTGGATCGAACGGCTGCCACCGGGACCCCGCTGGCTGCGCTGGGGCGGCCGCCATTCGCTGACGGTCTACCTGCTGCATCAACCGGTCCTGATCGCGGGGCTTTATCTCGGAAGCTTCGTGGTCCCGCCACCTGCAGCCGATCCGGTTGCCTCATATATGCAAAGCTGTGAGGCAAGTTGCGCCGAGCAGGGCAATGAAAAAGGACTCTGCCAGCGATTCTGTGCCTGCACGCTGGAGCGCCTGCAGGCCGAGAACCTGTTTACACCCCTCCAGTCTGGCGCAACATTGCCGGACCAAGATGCGCAGATACAGACGCTGGCTGAAGAATGCACCTGGAGGAGCCAGTCCGCGCCGTAACGGGGAGTTCTTCAATGAATGCCTACCGTGCGAAACCACTGAAATATCCCTGGCCGCCGATCCTCTATCTGGCGGGCATATTGACGGCCTTGCTGGCCGGGCGCATCGCGGCACTGGCACCGCTTCCGTCCCCGCACCCGTTTCTGCTGCCGTCGATCGGCCTGGCCGTCGCTGTGACGGCTCTCAGTCTCGACATATGGGCGGTACGGACGCTGATGGAACGGAAGACACCGGTGCTCGACAGCGGCTGCGCGCGCCATCTCGTCACCTGCGGCCCCTTCCGCTTCAGCCGCAATCCGATCTACCTCGCCTACACGCTCTTCACGCTCTCTCTCGGGCTCATATCGGGCAATAGCTGGTTCTTCGTCGCAGCCGCAGTGTCGCTGGCCGCGACGCGCTTCATTGCCATTCCGAGCGAGGAACGCCATCTCGACGCGCGATTCGGCTTCGACTACGAGCGTTACCGCCAGCGTACGCGGCGTTGGATCTGATGGGGCGAAAGCGTGGCGGCGTCAGGTGCCGACGCCGATCTCCACAAGGCGGGTGAGACAGGCTTCCTCCGCCTGGTCGAGTTCGGACAGGGTCTCGTCGATGTCCCGGCGCTTCTGGCGCAATTCGTCGCGCTTCTCGTCGATCTTCTTCATCATCAGCTTGAGCTGCCCGATTTCACCCGGCGGCTCCTTGTAGACATGGACGATTTCGCGAATCTCGGCGATCGTGAAGCCGATACGGCGGCCACGCAGAATTTCCTGCAGGAAACGACGGTCAGCGGCGCGGTAGAGACGCGTGCGACCGCGACGCTCCGGATGCAGCAGGCCCTCGTCCTCATAGAACCGCAGGGTGCGCGTCGAAACACCGAATTCACGCGTGAGCTCTGTTATGCTATAGTATTTCTTCACGGTCTTCCGATCCTGTACTGGAGACCATGATATTGACTTTTACGTACAAGTCAATTTTTTGCCTTAAAGTCAGCCTTGGGCAACAGGCTGCAGCGCATGCGGACTGTGCCGGCCGTCACATAAACCACCATGTCGCGAGTCCGAGGAAGGCGAAGAAACCGGTGATGTCGGTCACCGTCGTCACGAAGACCGCGGACGCAACCGCAGGGTCGGCCCCGAATCGGTCCAGCGTCAGCGGAATGAGGATGCCGGCGATGGCAGCCGCCATCATGTTGATCAGCATGGCCGTCGCGATGATTCCGCCGATGTTGACGTCCTGAAACCAGAATCCCGCCACGGCCCCGATCAGCAGCCCGAAAATCATGCCGTTCAGAAGACCGACTCCGGCCTCGCGGCGCACCACGCGGAAGGCGTTGTGGATATCGAGATTGCGGGTCGCGAGCGCCCGGACCGTGACCGTCATCGTCTGGGACCCCGCATTGCCGCCCATCCCTGCCACGATCGGCATGAGCACGGCGAGCGCGACGATTTCCTCGATGGTCGCTTCGAAAAGCGAGATGACGGAAGCCGCCATGAACGCCGTTACCAGATTGACGGCGAGCCACGGCACGCGGGACCGGGAGGTCTCGGCGATACTATCGGATAGCTCTTCATCACCGACGCCGCCGAGGCGCAACAGGTCCTCCTCCGCCTCTTCCTGGATGACGTCGACCACATCATCGATAGTCAGCACCCCGACCAGCCGCTCGTTCTCGTCGACGACGGCGGCAGACAGAAGGTCATATTGTTCAAAAAGCTGCGCCGCCTCTTCCTGGTCCATCTCGGCCGGGATCGGGTGGTTGGTCGCATGCATGATGGTTTCGATCTTCACCTGACGCTTGGTGCGCAGGATCCGGTCCAGATTCACCGCACCCAGCAGCTTGAACGTCGGGTCGATGACGAAGATCTGCGTGAAACTTTCGGGCAGATCCTCCTCGTCACGCATGTAGTCGATCGTCTGGCCGACCGTCCAGAAGGGCGGAACGGCGACGAATTCCGTCTGCATGCGGCGACCGGCCGAGCTTTCCGGATAGTCCAGCGCCCGGCGCAGGCGCACGCGCTCGGTGAACGGCAGCTGAGCGAGGATTTCCTCACGGTCCTCGTCGTCGAGGTCTTCGAGAATGTAGACGGCGTCGTCCGAATCGAGGTCACCGATGGCTGCCGCGATTTGCTCGTTCGGCATCTGGTCGACGATCTGCATGCGGATCGCTTCGTCGACCTCGGTCAGCGCGGTCATGTCGAAGTCGTCGCCAAGCAGGCGGATCATCGCCAGACGCTGATCCGGCTGGATCGCTTCGATCAGGTCACCGAGTTCCGATTCGTGCAGTCTGGCGACGTGCTGGCGCAGGAAGATCGTGTCACGGTCCGCGATCGCCGCACCGACCATCGTCAAGAAGTCGTGGCGAACCGAGCCTTCTTCGTCATAGATATCGTCATGGGTTTCTTCGGCCGCCGGGCGGTCGAGAATCTCGTCGTCGTTCTCTGTCATCCCAACCTCGCCTGTTGCCACCCTCAGCCTCGCGCCCGGAGAATGGCGGCAAAAACACTCAAGTCAACAAGCAGATAGCGGAAAAACGCGCAGGCCTGTGCAAAGCCAACGTCATCCTGCTAGCGTGACCCGGCAGCAACAGCCCTTGGCCCGGACATCCCACAAGAAATGAGCCCGTCGTGACCCGCCTGACGATCCGCCGATATCCCGATCCTGCCTTAAAGGTCCATGCCGAACCCGTCACCGATTTCGGACCCGACCTCTCAAGCCTCGCCGATGATCTCTACGAGACGATGAAGGCCGCCCCCGGCGTCGGCATCACCGCGCCCCATTGCGGAATCCTAAAACGAATTACCGTCATCGACCTGCCGGAGATCGGCGGCCGGCGCGATTTCGTCAATCCGGAAATAGTGTGGGCGGCAGAGGAGACAATGACCCATACCGAAGGCAGCGTTTCGATGCCGGGGATGACCGACGAGGTAACCCGCCCAAGCGCGATCCGCATTCGCTATCAGGCACTCGATGGCACTGTCGCAGAGGAGGATCTCCAAGGCTTTGCGGCGATCTGCATGCAACACGAGATCGACCAGCTCGATGGCATCTTCTGGATCCAGAAACTGTCCCGCCTCAAACGCGAGCGGCTCTTGAAGAAGTGGGAAAAGGCGGCGCGATGACCGGCGGCAGCCGAACAAAGCCAGAAGCACGGCGTTATCCCGTCAGCTAGAATGACGAAGGAGCCCTCCGATGGCCAAGGACGAACGCAAGACCGAGTTTTCCCGCGAAGACGACTACCGCGACTATGACCAGCGTAACATCGGCGACGGCTGGCCCTATGCAGACGGTCCGGGGGCCACGGCCACACCGGTGGAAAACCGCGGCTATGGCGAGACTGGAGCGAATTTCGACCGCGACCGGAATGAAGGATTTCGCGTCGACTCCGTCAATGCCGAAGGTTTCGAACCAGACGTCGCGACACCTGTTCTTCCCACCACGGACGGCCGCGAGGATGACGACCAGCTCGAATCGGACATTGCCACGGCGCTTGAAAGCTTCGATGACACCGTTTTGACCGGGCTCGACATTCACGTCGATGGCCACCTTGTTACGCTGCGAGGCTCGGTCGACACCGCAGAGGAGCGGCGGGCAATCGAACTCAAAGTGCTTGCGGTGAAGGGCGTGAGCGAGGTGAAGAACTTCATCACGACCCTGGGCGTCGACAGCCACATCCCCGACGACGGGGACTGA
>JBKBON010000058.1:0-6594 GCA_046294755.1 Allorhizobium sp.
TTGGCGGCGGCGGGCGCGCTGCGCGGCTGTGCAGAGCCGGCGCCGATGTTGAACTGACCGAGCATCTGGAACAGTTGTTCGGCTTCGCGGGCCAGGCTGTGGGCGGCCGCCGTTGTCTCCTCGACCATGGCGGCATTCTGCTGGGTGCCCTGGTCCATCGTGTTGACGGCCATGTTGATTTCCTTGAGCCCCGTCGCCTGCTCCTTGGAGGCTTCGACGATCGCACCGACATTGCCATCCACCTGGACAACCTGGGTGACGATCTCCTGCAGCGCCTTGCCGGTGGTGTCGACCAGCGTGACGCCTTCCTTCACATGCGCATTGGAGGCGGTGATCAGTTCCTTGATCTCCTTGGCGGCCTTCGCGGAGCGCTGGGCGAGTTCGCGAACCTCCTGCGCGACAACCGCAAATCCCTTGCCGGCCTCACCGGCACGTGCCGCCTCGACACCTGCATTCAATGCCAGAAGGTTGGTCTGGAAGGCGATTTCGTCGATCACGCCGATGATATTGGCAATTTCGCCGGCCGATTTCTCGATCTTGCCCATGGCCTCGACCGCCTGTCCGACGACATTGCCGGACCGCTCTGCATTGTCCTTGGTCTTGCGGACGAGATCACCGGCTTCGGCAGCGCGGTGGCTGGAATCGGCAACCGTGGTGGTGATCTCTTCCAGGGCGGCTGCCGTCTCCTCGACGGAGGCTGCCTGCTGTTCGGTGCGCTTCGACAGATCGTTCGAGGCCGACTGGATCTGCTGCGAGGCGGCTGCGATAGCGCTAGCATTGCCAAGAATGGCCTGCAGTGTGCTGCGGAGTTTCGAGGAGGTCTGGTTGTAATCGACGCGCAGCTTTTCCAGCGTCGGCAGGAATGGCGTCTCCAGCGTGCGCGTCATGTCGCCTTCCGACATCACGTTGAGAGCGGCGGCCAGTTCGTCGACATTGTTGACGCGGGTGGTGACGTCAGTGGCGAACTTCACCACCTTGAAGACATTGCCATTCATGTCGAAGATCGGATTGTAGGAGGCCTGGATAAAGACCCGCTTGCCGCCCTTGCCGATCCGCATAAACTCGTCGGATACCGCTTCGCCAGCTGCAAGCTTTGCCCAGAACTGCCTGTAGTCGTCGCTGTTGACGTAGGACTGTTCGCAGAACATCTGGTGATGCTTGCCCTGGATCTCCGAGAGCTGGTAGCCAAGCGTGGAGAGAAAGTTCTCGTTCGCGGTCAGGATCTCACCCTTGGGGGTGAACTCGATCACCGCCTGGGTGCGAGACAGCGCGTCGAGCTTGCCGGCATCCTCGGCTCGCTTCAGTTTGCTGGCCGTGATATCGGTTGCGAACTTGATGACCTTGTATGGCTTGCCGCCGCGGAACACAGGGTTGTAGGAAGCCTCGATCCAGATTTCCTTGCCCCCCTTTCCGAAGCGCTTGTACTGGCGGCGATCGAATTCGCCCCGGGCAAGGTTGGCCCAGAATTCGCGATATTCGGGCGAGGCTGCCTCGGCAGGATCGACGAACATGCGATGGTGCTGACCGACGATCTCCGACAGCTGATACCCCACCGCCTGACAGAAATTCTTGTTCGCCGACAGGATGGTTCCGTCCGGCTTGAACTCGATAATGGCCTGCGACTTATTCAAGGCATCCAGGATGGCTTTCGCATCCGAACCCGTGCCGAACCCCAACATTCCTTAGTCCCTCCAGAACCCATCAGCCAGTCTGGCGGCCCTCCGCCACCCCCCTGATTATGATGGTTAGATTTTGCATGGAGCCATTTAGAAATGGTAAAGGAAGCCACTTTTTTGTACACTTATTGCGCATTTTTGCTCAAAATTGCGCCACCCTCCGCCAGCATCGCCGCGAAAATAGGCGCAATTCTCGCACAATATTGGCTTGATAAGCCATTCCTCATGGACAAAGTAGACGAACTGGAACTGAGCTTCAGGGAACCATCGGCTTCGCCCGACATCCACGCCACGCACACCTGGAGGGGCATGGCGGCGCAGTATTCGCGGCTCAGGCTGCCCGGCGAATACGAGTTCAGCTGGAGCGGCAACTGCCACTATCTGGCCTATCACGACCTCCTGCTTGACGATGGCGCGATGGAGGTGACCGGGGAGCGTCCGGTGGTCGGTGGGGACCTCCGAGACAAGATGACCTTCGTGCCCGCAGGCCAGACGATCAGGGGCTGGGCGAATCCCAGCGATCGCCTCAATGCCTTCACCGTCGTCTGCTTCGACCCGTCAGCCATGGACGAAGAACTGGAGAGCGCGTTTCATGCGATAGAGCCGCGACCGGACATCTATTTCCGGGACGACTATCTGGCAGCCCTCCTGCGCAGGCTCGGCACGCTGATGGCCGATCGCGAAGGGCCGGCTTCCAGAATCCATATCGAAACCCTTGGCCTGACGGCGGCGCTGGAAATGCTGCGGATCAACAGCGAGAAAAGACGCGACGAAACCGGAAAGGCTGTCGGCCAGCTCTCGCAGAGCCAGCGGAGCCTCGTCAGAAGCTATATCGAAGCGAATATCGCACGGGATATCGGACTGGACGAACTCGCTGGTCTCTGCGGCGTCAGTCGTTTCCACTTCTGCAGGGCCTTCAAGGCGACATTCGGCGAGACGGCGTTCCAGTTTGTGACAATGCGGCGTATCGACAAGGCTCGTCAGATGCTTGGCGAAACCCGCCTGCCGGTCGCCGCGGTGGCAAAAGCCTGCGGCTTTAGTGGCGCCAGCCAGTTTTCGCGGACATTCCGATCGGTAGCAGGCACGACGCCGCTGGCATTCCGGCGCAGCGTCTGAACGGATCTCAGGTCCCCTAATCGCGCTGCTCGCCGACCCGCATAGGCCAGTCGACCACGTAATCCTCGAGATCCTCGACATCGAGGCCTTCTTCCGAGATGGTTCGGCCGCGGGCCGATATACCCGCCTGGTGCACGGTTTCCGAACTACCCGAAACCAGCGGATGCCACCAGTAGAGGTCCAGGCCCTCGTCGATCAGGCGGTAACCGCAGGTGGGCGGAAGCCACTGTATCTCGCGCAGGCCCTGCAGCGTCAGCTGGATACAGTCGGGCACGGTCGCCTGGCGGTTTTCATAATCGGAGCAGCGACAGCTGTCGCCGTCGAGCAGCTTGCAGGCGACCGAGGTGAAGGCGATCTCGCCCGTATCCCAATCCTCCAGCTTGTTGAGACAACAGAGGCCGCAGCCATCGCAGAGGCTTTCCCACTCTTCGTTGCTCATCTCGGCGAGCGTCTTTGTCTTCCAGAAGGGTGTCTCGGTCATCGCTTCGTTCAACTGACTGTCGTTTGGCGGGGCTTCAGGGTTGTTCGGCTTCGACCGAGGCATTCACCGCCTCGATCCTTTGCCTCTGGCCGGTGGCAGGGGCGCAACGCCCCCGGGCAAAAGCGCATCACCACCTCGGCCGGGTTCACCATGACCCGTGAAACCGCTTGTTCTTTGGCGGCAAATCGCCCATCACTCAGAAAAGACGACCCGCCCGTGATCCTTCTGGGTCCTGATCCCAATCGACGGGCGCGTCAAGGGAGCGGGCAACAAGTTTTCGGGAAAAGCCACGGTGGCCGACAAGGACAAGCCTGACGATCTGGAGCCGATTGAGCACCTCGGCAATGCCGAAGGAAGTGATCGCCTGACCACCGGACCGTCCGAGCGCAAGGCCGAAAAGCCGCCGAAGCTCAAGCGCCACGTCTTCCTCAAGATCGACAGCTGGCTCGACTCGACGCTCTGGAATGCCGGCTATGATCTGGCGGAGACCTGGGAAGAAATCACCATCTTCTTTCGCCGTTTCCGCGTGCGTGGGTGGAAGAAACTCGGCTTCGAGATTGCCGGGGAAGCGATGACGCTCGGCACTGCCGGCGCGGTCGTCCTTCTCGCGCTGGCGCAATCGGCTTTCGAGGAAACCAAGAAAGACTGGCGCAACCACGACAATTTCGCCGTCACCTTCCTTGATCGCTACGGCAATACGATCGGTCACCGCGGCATCATTCATGAAAATTCGGTCCCGGTCGACGAACTGCCGGACCATCTGGTCAAAGCGGTGCTGGCGACGGAAGACCGCCGCTTCTTCGAGCATTTCGGCATCGACTTCATCGGCCTTGCCCGCGCCATGACCGAGAATGCCCGGGCCGGCTCGGTCGTGCAGGGTGGCTCGACGCTGACGCAGCAGCTGGCGAAGAACCTGTTCCTCACCAATGAGCGCTCGATCGAGCGCAAGATCAAGGAAGCCTATCTTGCGCTCTGGCTCGAGGCGAACCTCTCCAAGCAGGAGATCCTGTCTCTCTATCTCGACCGCGCCTATATGGGCGGCGGCACATTCGGGGCAGCGGCGGCGTCACAATTCTATTTCGGCAAGAACCTCACCGAGGTGACGCTGGCGGAAGCCGCAATGCTGGCGGGCCTGTTCAAGGCACCGGCGAAATATGCACCGCATGTCAACCTGCCGGCCGCCCGCGCCCGCGCCAATGATGTTCTGACCAATCTGGTGCAGAGCGGCTTGATGACCGAGGGCCAGGTGGTCGCTGCCCGACGCAATCCGGCCTCCGTCATCGACCGCGACGAAAAGGATGCGCCCGACTTCTTCCTCGACTGGGCATTTGAAGAGGTGCAGCGGATCGCGGCGCGCTTCAAGGATCACACGCTGATTGTCCGGACCACGATCGATCTTGGCCTGCAGCAGGCGGCGGAAGAGGCCGTGGCGTCTTCGCTGCGCGAGTTTGGCGAGAGCTATCGCGTGCGCCAGGGCGCGCTGGTCATGCTTGAAGCCGGAGGCGCGGTGCGCGCCATGGTCGGCGGGCGGGACTATGGCGAAAGCCAGTTCAACCGTGCCACCCGGGCGCTGCGCCAGCCCGGCTCGTCCTTCAAGATGTACACATATGCGCTGGCCATGGAGAACGGCTATACGCCGCAGACCGTGGTGGTGGACGGCCCTGTCTCCTGGGGCAACTGGAGCCCGCAGAACTACGGTCGAAGCTACTCCGGTCGGGTGACGATGGAAACGGCGCTGGCGAAATCGATCAACACTATCCCGGTCAGGCTCGCCAAGGAGAAATTCGGCATCGACGCGATCATCCAGACCACCAAGGCCATGGGGGTCGAGACGCCAATCAAGAAGGATGTGACCATCCCGCTCGGCACGGCGGAAGTGACCGTGCTGGACCAGGCAACGGCCTATGCCGTGCTGCCGGCCGGCGGCAAGGCCTCGCGCCGGCATGGCATTGCCCAGATCATGAATTACGGCGGCGAGGTGCTCTACGACTTCGAACGGGATGCACCCGCTCCCGAACAGATCCTGACCGAACAGGCCGCTGTTTACATGAACCAGATGATGACCAAGATCCCCTATATCGGCACGGCGCGGCGCGCCGCCGTCGATGGGGTTCTGACCGGCGGCAAGACCGGCACGACCCAGGCTTACCGCGATGCCTGGTTCGTCGGCTATACCGGCAACTACACGGCCGCCGTCTGGTTCGGCAATGATGACTATACCTCGACCAACAACATGACGGGCGGCTCATTGCCGGCCATGACCTTCAAGAAGCTGATGGACTACGCCCATCAGGGCATCGAGCTGAAGCCGATCTTCGGCATCGACCAGCCGATGCCGGAGAAGGAGGCCAAGCCCAAGGTTGCCGACGCCGCCGCCCAGGCGGATGCGCTGCCGCCGATGGTGCGCCCGCGCTCGCTGTCATCGCAATCGACGCGGCTGATCCGCGATCTGGCCTCCCGGCTGAAGGCGGCAGAAGCGCTCGCCCCTCCCGCTGAAGGCACTGCCCAGGTGGCAATCGAGCCGGAAATGACCGGCGCAACCACACGTTAAGACAATTTCAGGTTTATCGGCGGGTAATCATCCCGTCGCGGTTTCGCGACGTGGAGAGGCCTGATTCGGTCATTCAAGTGCAGTGACCGGGCATGCGGAAGCGGCGGGTATCGGATACCATCCTGAATTGAAACGGTTTCAGCCACCGATCCGGCCTCTGTGGTTCTTCTTTTACGACTTCTTCACCATCCGACCTTTGTTCATCCATGATTTCTCGTATTGGCACAGGACCTTCACCCCAAATTAAGGGAGGCGCCCCTAGCTTCACCTCGATTTCGAAGGACCTATTTTTCAATCGGTGATTGGACATCCATGATGAGATGGCTCGGACTTCCCGCACGACCCCGCCTTTCTGCGGAGCAATATTCGGCCTTTCTCGTATCCCGAGCCCCGCTCAGAACCCGCATGCTGCAGGCGGCCGTTCTTTATGTGCTGGTCTTCTATCTCGGCTGCTTCTTCTTCGATCTGTGGTTGCTGGGCGACGTGACCTGGCTCTCGGCGACGCTGCGCTTCGGCCTGATGCTGCCGATCGCCATCGGCCTGATGGTGTACATCAACGGGGAACATCCGGTGGAGACGAAGGAGGTCGCGGCGATCCTGGTGGCGCTGCTGGCCAACATCTGCTGGTGCGTGATCCTGCTGTCGAGCCACAATCCGGCGGTGCTCAGCTATTACTATGCGGCCTGTACCTTCCAGATGGCGATCACAATTGCCGCCGCCTCGCCCTTCCGGCCGAGCCTCAATGCCAGCATCTTCGGTTTCTGCCTCAC
>JBKBON010000059.1:0-5785 GCA_046294755.1 Allorhizobium sp.
GATCCACCCGACTTCGGCCGTTTGCGCGACGACAGACACCGCTCGGGGCGAAAAACGCTTGCCCAGCGAGCAAAATCAGGCGATCTTGAAGTCAAGCGGCAGGCCACTTGGGGAATGTCGGCTGCAATAGCGCCAGGTCGTCCCAACGAATTCGGACATAACGGCCTGAGCGCTTTGGCAATTGCTTGCGGCTGACCATTCGCCCGGAGACCTGGAATTCCGCATTAATTTTGACCACGAGCAGCTTGCTGAAATGCCTTGATGTATCCACCATCACCACGTCTTTGCTCTTGAAAGGAGTGATGGTTTTGATCTCGACATGATCATTTTCGAGCTTGCCGTCCGAACCTTGCGCGTAGGTCTTGTTCAACTTGATGCCGTAGGTGATGGCACCGAACAGCTCACCGATGTCGCCATACACCGATAAATGCAGGCCCGTCTCCAGATGGTAGCTCTCAGCGAGTGAGATCAGGTCCTCAAAATACGGGATCATTGATCGGATGGCGTTTGGATACTTCGCTCCCCATTCCTTGTGACGAAGCTGTTCGTCAATGTCTGACCATGTCACCCATTCGCCGTCATCATAAAATGCCCGATCTGACCAATCGACTTCTGCCATAGCTTTAACCCGCATCCTTCCGCCCAACGATATGGTCATCGTAGAGGTGCAGCAGATACTGGTCCACCAGACGCATAAGCTTTCTCATTCAAACTGCGAGTTTTCGGACAGGCCTGGCCTCGAAAGCCATCGCTTCTCGCGCGGTGAGAGGAATGCTGCTATGCTGTGATTGCGCCATGGTGGTGGTGGAAGGCGCAACCGTCCAACCTTTTGCACGGAGACACCACCATGATCGTTCTCGGAATCCTCGTTTCCATCGCAGCCATCGGCACCATGTGCTGGCTGCTGTTCAATCTCGCCGTATTCGCTTTGCCGTTCTTTATTGGCCTGAATGCAGGCGCCTTGGCCTATGATACTGGGGCTGGCTGGCTCGGCGGCATCGTCGTTGGTCTTCTCGCCGCCGGTCTGACGCTGGCTGTTGGTCAGGGCCTGCTCATGCTGATCCGCCCGATGTGGGCGCGTCTGCTGATTGCTCTGGCCTTCGTCGCTCCGGCGGGAATGGCCGGATTTTACGCCACGCTCGGTATTGTCAAGCACATGATGCCCTCGGAGATATGGCAACTCATCTTCTCGGTGATCGGAGCGGTTGCGGTGGGCGTGACGGCGTTCCTGCGCGTTGCGGGCATGGCGGCAACCGACCACGCGGACGGCGGCTTTGCACGAACCTGAACCGCAATGATCCGTTGATGGCGACCAGAAGCGGATGCTGATCGTCTTCCGTCTTCGTCAGGAAAATGGTGACAGACAGCGGCCAATCACCGGATCAACCTGGGGCACAGACGCGGCCCATAGGAGCGCAGGACGGTCGGCACCAGCGCGTGCAGACTGACGGGAACCCGCGGGTGGTGGCATGCCGGTGGAACAGGCCGGAAGCAGAGATGCGCATGATCTGAGACGCAGGGTGACAGGAAAGGCCGGTGTTGCCGGTCAGGTCATCCTGATGGAGCCTCAAGGTTGCCACATCTCCGTTCAGCCCCCGTGTCTCGACCACTCCAAACGGCCTCTTCAATGGCCTGATCTGGCCGAAGAGCAGCGCGATGCGCTTCGACCGCTTTAGCGCAACAGCGTCGTCACAACTTTCTTCCCCTGACGGCAGAGCCGCCATTCCGCGCGGAACAAGAAAGTTCCTCCTGTGCTGTCCAGCCCCCGAGGGGGTGCGCCAGCGTTCGTCTCCGGCCGGTCGATCGCCATAGAGGCCGCAATGGTGCGGGCTCGGAAACGGAAAACGGAGACTTAAAATGGCAACCATCGGCACCTTCAAGAAGACCGGCTCGAACGAATTCACCGGCGACATCGTCACCCTCAGCGTCCAGGCCAAGGGCGTGCGCATCATCCCCGACCTGCGCGCTACCGGCGAAAACGCCCCCAGCCACCGGGTTCTGGTCGGCCGCGCCGAGATCGGCGCCGCCTGGTCCAAGCGCTCCAACGAGGGCCGCGACTATCTCGGCCTCAAGCTGGACGATCCGAGCTTCAACGCTCCGATCTACGCCAACCTCTTCGATGACGAAGAAGGCGAAACCTTCTCCCTCATCTGGTCCCGCCCCAACGGTCGCCGCGGCGACTAAGGCGCGGCACAAAGGCCCCGACCGCAAGGTCGGGGCCTTTCTCATGTCCGCGGGAAAGTCGTCACGCCACCGCGCCCTGTCGTGTCTGGCACGGATCAGGCGCTTAGGATCGGGATGATGGTTTTGACATGGGCGTCGATGCGCTCCAGCACGGGCGGCGGGACCACTTCGCGCTCCGGCAGTGTCCACCATTTCGTATCAATGCGTTTCACCGTCTCGACAACGGCCTTGAGCACGGCTGGCTCGGGAAGCCTTGCCCGATTGGCAAACGTCTTCCAGCGGGCCGGGGCCAAGCCCTTGAAGGCCCGCTCGCCGCCCAGAGACAGCGCCAGCCCATCTGCCGGAATATAGGGCACGGTCGAAAGCATGTCGTAGATCGGTGCTAGAGCGGGCGTGTCGCCGTCGCCCGGATAGATCAGCGACCAGTTCTTGAGGTGCATGTCGCCATTGCCCATGACCACCGAGAAGGTCAGCCGCCGGACAAACTCCAGCGCGGCGAACGGCGAGATCGCAACATTCAGCACAGAGGCGATGTCGTGGGAGGCGGCGCCATCATATTTGCGCGCCGGGTACAGGCCGAAAACCTGCGCGAAATCCTCGATATGGATGCGCTGCCCGTCTGCCCCGCGATCAAAACGCCGCACGAGCAGGACAAGCCCCTCGGCAAGTGTTTCAAACTCTTCGGGAATGCCCTCGAACTGGTCTCGGCTGACCAGTTCCCGCTCGGGCACATTCATGCCGATGGCTTCGGCAAGCGCGAGGTTCGCGAACTCGTTCTCCGACACGCCCGGAAAGGCGGTCGAGGGGAATTTCGCAATATATTGGCCCTCGTCATCCCCGAGCGGCAAGGTCAGCCCGCCGCCCTTGCCGGTGTTCTTCATCACCGAGAGCTTCATCTGCACGCCTGCCAGCGAGAAGCGGGCCTTGGGCCGTCCTTGGGTTGGCGCCGCCCCGATGCCGGGTTGACCGTCACTGGGCAGCACCCGAACGGCCCCCGGCAAATCCGCACCAAGGGTGGCCAGGAGATCGAAATCATTCCCCGACCGCACATTACCCGCATGGTGCTTTTCCATCGCCTCGCGCAGCCGGTCTTCGGGCAGCAGGTTGGCAAAGAAGGGCGGCAGGCTGCCTGCGACGGGTCGCGGATCCTTGCGCAAGCCCCCTGATGCCGCGCGAAGGGATAGGCTCAGAACCGGATGGCCTCCAGTCGCGCGATAGGCCGGATCAAGGCTGAAGGCGTTGAAATCACCCGGCGTCCTGACGATCGTGCCAACCTTCGCACTGTTCAGGAACACGTCCAGCGCGGTGATGGTCTCAGCGGTACGGACGGCTGTCATCGTCGCTCTCCGGTTGCGGGCTGAAGGCCGGATGATCATCCTCGGCCTCGGGGCGCAAAAGCGCCTCGATGGCGGGCACCATTGCCTGCGGGACCAGCATCATTTCCAGCCCAAGCGCCCTGGCAATGTTGATCAATGTCGTGGTGCGCGCAGCCGCCGCCCCCGTCTCGATGTCGCGGTAGCGCGGGCGCGAAATGCCCGCAAGATCGGCCACCTGCTCCTGCGTCAACCCCGCTGCAAGACGCGCGCGGCGAAAATGGTCGCCGATCAGCCTCAGTGTTTCTTCTTCCGCCTTCATGTGATGCCTTTACGGATCATTTTTGCTGCACTGATCTGGATGGGTACCATATCCAGCGCAAAACGCAAAGAAAATGATCTCCAAACATATCACTATCATTTCCCATGGAGCGTTTAGGGATCATTCTGCGCTGGTCGGCGTTACGGCCAGCACAAGTGCTGCAATTGCGGCATACAGGCGAATCAGTCGGGCTGCATGCTCAGCCGTGCAGATAACGCCCTGACCAGATTCGACGATTTCGTATGGCGTATCGGGCGAAGACGACTAAAATAGCCGTAGTTCTGGAATGCGCGCCGGTCGCGATGGGAGGTGATCATGCATGATCACCGCTCGACAGTCGCGGGCCGCACGCGCGTTGCTGGGTTGGACGCAGGAGACGCTCGCTGACAAGGCCCGAATATCGCTGACTGCCCTGAAACGCCTTGAGTCCGAGAACCGGCTCGAGGTGTATGAGACAACGCGGGATCAGGTGCGCCGGGCGCTTGAAGCAGCAGGGATTGTTCTCCTGTCCACGGATCGCGGGCAAGGAGTGTTGCTGGTACATGGCCAAGACGAGAAGAGACACCGACAGATCCATGACGCCTGACGGGCGCGGGCGGAATCATCGATCCGCTGCGGCGGCCTGTGCTCTGTGGCGACCCGCGACATGACATCTCCGCTTCCCCCCTTCGACGATATTGCACCTGTTAGCGACGAGCTGACCGAATATGACCGCGCGCATATCAAGCTCTATATGCGGCTGCTCGATGCCGCCGATGATGGGGCGGAATGGGCCGAAGCCGTCAATGTGCTGTTCGGAATTGATCCTGTTCGGGAACCGGAACGCGCCCGGCAGGTCCATGACAGCCATCTGGGACGGGCGCGCTGGATGACACAGAGCGGCTATCGTCAGCTGCTGCGTCATCCGACAGATCGGACCTGACCTCGCCGCCGTCGCACCAGTGATGCCTTCAGAGCATCACCCCATGTCTTTATTCTGGCTTCCATCTCGGTAGAGGCACCGCAATTCTTTCACGCTCCACCTGTGCAGTTTCAACCAGGAGCGGAGCAATGAAGCCGGATACATCCCGCTGGCGAGACCAGGACCAGTATGAATTCTACGATGCGCTGCCCGTTGAGGGCGTCGCCTGGGAATGCCTGCGCCGTAACGCGTCCTATCAGGCCTGTTTCGATGACCTTGTAGCGCAAGGCGCCGGGCATCTTCCCCTTGCGGATCACGTCCAACATCGCTGGGGGTTGCGATTTCCCGGCAGACCCCGGCTTTTCCGCGCTCGACCAACCGGTCATCTGGTCGCCTGTTGCCAATCCGGACATGCTGATGCTCGGGGCAGCGCCCGATTTTCTTCCGCCTTCTCCGTCCGCCTTATCGGTCGATCTTGCTGATGCCATCTGCGGACCAGAGGGGACATATGGTGTCTGTGATGCCAGAGACGGCGTTCAATATCTGACCCTCACCGGCACCGATGCCAATTCGCAGCCGGCGATCATCCTGCCACTTGACGAAAATCTGCCGGATCGGCTCGAAGCCATTCTCAGGCTCTGGCACATGCTGGCCGGGAAACCCGCGCGCCGCGACCCCAGGATGACGCCGTATCAGCGCCGGCGGTTTCGCCTGATGATGCAAGCTGCCGACGGAAACGCCAACCACGCGACCTATCGTGAGATTGCCATCGCCATCTACGGAGAGGCGCGCGTTCGCGCTGAGCCGTGGAAGACATCGGCTTTGCGCGCCTCTGTCATCGCCCTTGTCCGATCTGCCGCCGCGCTGATCGACGGCGGTTATCAGGACCTTTTGCGCCATCGTCGCAAACCCTGACACTGACGTCTGATCGAGGGTGAGGATTCTACCCCTTCGATCTTCCTCATCCCCCATGCCGCCGCGCCTTCGCCACCGTGCGCATGTCATGCCGTTGATCGTCAGCGGCATCCTGCACAACCACGGAGGCCACCCCATGCGACCTGATCT
>JBKBON010000060.1:0-5669 GCA_046294755.1 Allorhizobium sp.
CGCTGGCAGATGCACCGCTTCCTGCTGCGCCATTCGATGACCTTCTTCGCCAACGAGTTTGCGGGACGGGTTTCGACCAAGGTGATGCAGACGGCGCTGTCGATCCGCGAAAGCGTGATGAAGATCATCGACGTCTTCATCTATGCGACGACCTTCTTCGTCTCGATGCTGGCGCTGGTGGCGTCCGTCGACTGGCGGCTTGGCGTGCCCCTGGTCCTGTGGCTGGTCATCTATGCGCTGATCCTGCGCTACTACATCCCGAAGCTGCGCAAGCTCTCCAGCGAACAGGCTGATGCCCGCTCGATGATGACGGGGCGCATCGTCGACAGCTACACCAATATTGCGACGGTGAAGCTGTTTTCGCATGCCGGTCGCGAAGAGGTGTATGCGCGGGAGGGCATGGATGCGTTTCTCGGCACCGTGCATCGCCAGATGCGGCAGATTTCGCTGCTCAACATCTGCGTCGACGTCAACAATGCGATCGTCCAGTTTTTCGTGGCGGCGCTCGGCATCTGGTTCTGGCTGAACGGCACGGTGACGGTCGGCGCAATTGCTGTCGCCATCGGTCTTTCCATGCGTATCAACGGCATGTCGCAGTGGATCATGTGGGAAGTGGCCGCCCTCTTTGAAAATATCGGCACGGTCTATGACGGCATGGGCATGATGACGAAGTCGCATGACATTGTCGATGAACCACAGGCGAAGGCACTTGCCGCACCGAAGGGTGAAATCGTCTATGACGCCGTGCGCTTCCACTATGGCAAGCAGAAGGGCGTGATCGAAGATTTCTCGCTGACCATCAAGGCGGGCGAGAAGGTCGGTCTGGTCGGACGCTCGGGGGCTGGCAAGACGACGCTGATGAACCTGCTCCTGCGCTTCTATGATCTGGAAAAGGGGAAGATCCTCGTGGATGGCCAGGACATCTCGACGGTCAGCCAGGACAGCCTGCGGGCGCTTGTCGGTGTCGTGACGCAGGATACCTCGCTGTTGCACCGCTCGATCCGCGAGAACATTGCCTATGGCCGTCCCGACGCCACCGATGCCGAGGTGATCGAGGCGGCGAAGCGGGCGAATGCCTGGGAGTTCATTCAGGGGCTTTCCGATATGCAGGGCCGGACCGGGCTTGATGCGCATGTCGGTGAACGCGGCGTCAAACTGTCTGGCGGCCAGCGGCAGCGCATCGCGATCGCGCGTGTTTTCCTCAAGGACGCGCCGATCCTGGTGCTCGACGAAGCAACTTCGGCGCTCGATTCCGAAGTCGAGGCGGCAATCCAGGAAAGCCTCTTCAAGCTGATCGAGGACAAGACAGTGATCGCGATCGCCCACCGGCTTTCAACGCTGACGCAGATGGACCGGCTGATCGTGCTGGACAAGGGCCGGATCGTCGAAGAGGGTACCCATCAGGAACTGGTGGCGAATGGCGGTATCTATGCCGACCTTTGGAACCGCCAGTCTGGAGGTTTCCTCGCCGATCAGACTGATACGGCCTCCGATGGCCAAGAGGCTGCTGCGGAGTAAGGCGCTCGGCGGTGGAGACCTAAGGAGCCATGAGACGGCGGCGGAGCAATCCGCCGCCGATCTTTTTTGGGCGCAGCCATGTCGCGACTGGATTAACTTTCTCGACTATCAATGGTTGCGTGCAATGTAAGTAAATTCTTCATTGTTTATTATCTAAAACGGTTTCATCCCGACCTACTCGGACCATGATCTGTCCATGCACCCTGGCGACCTCCCACGCCCGGTTGGGAATGCTTTTTTCCTCTCCGGAGACCATTTATGTCCAGTCTCAAGATTAAGATCGTGCTGCCGCTGCTGTTTGCAGTGGTTCTTGCATTCGGCATCGGCCAGGGAATTCTGGCTGTCAACTTCATACAAAGTGTCAGGGAACAGGTGGATGTCATCGGGCGTGAGCGCATGCCGAGGACGCTGGCCGTGGCGCGGATGAACGCCACCTTCGCCGAGGTTCGGCGTGACTACTCCATGCTTCTCAACGCCGAAGCGGGCCAGGAACTGGACACCGTCATTGCGGCGACCAAGGCTGCGGTGGCGGATCGTGACGCGGCGTTTGCCGCCTATGAGCCGATGATCACGCTTCCTGCGACACGCGCCCGATTCGACAGCATGAAGGCCGCGCTCACCGAGTACGACCGTCTGGCCGGTCAGATGATCGAGCTGAAGCGGTCGGGTAATCAAGGGGCAGCCAAGGCGCTGTTCAACGGCTCGATGGCACAGAATGCCCGTGCGCTTGTCCAGTTGATGGACGAGATGATCAAGGCCAATGTCGAACTGAGCGACGCTGCCATCACCCGGGCAGACGCGGTTTCCACGACCGCCGTCAACACCACCATCATCGCCGTGGTCATCAGCGGCGTCATTGCAGCTGCTGCCGCTTTCTTCAGCTTTGCCCGGATCGTTCGGCCGATCTCGGCCATCACAGGGTCCATGCGGGGACTCGCAGCCGGTGACACGCAGTCGGCAATCCCATTCGGCGACCGTCATGACGAAATTGGCGAGATGGCAGCTGCCGTCGGAGTCTTCCGAGACAATGCCATCGAGCGCGCAGCGCTCGAGCGTCAGGCCGAAGAAAACCGCTCGCTCACCGAAAGCGAACGTCAGGCCCGCGAAGCCCAGAAGGCACGGGAGGCGGCCGAGGTGCAGTTTGCCGTGGACCAACTGGCTTCGGGTCTGCAGCGTCTGTCGGATGGTGATCTCGTCGTCCAGATCAACGAACGCTTCGCCGATCATCTCGATCCGCTGCGCCTCAACTTCAATCAGTCGGTCGCGCGTCTGAAGGACGCCATGCGCGCCGTCAGCGAGAACGCACGGTCGATCGATGCCGGTGCCAACGAGATGCTAGCTGCGGCTGATGATCTTTCAAAACGGACCGAACAGCAGGCTGCCTCCGTCGAGGAGACGGCTGCTGCCCTCGAGCAGGTGACGACGGCCGTCAAGGACAGCGCGGTGCGTGCCGATGAGGCCGGCCAGCTGGTCAGCCGCACGCGGGAAGGGGCCGAGCATTCGGGCGAAGTCGTGCGCCGCGCGGTCGCTGCCATGCAGCAGATCGAGAAATCCTCTTCGGAAATCTCGAACATCATCGGCGTGATCGACGACATCGCATTCCAGACGAACCTTCTGGCGCTCAATGCCGGTGTCGAAGCGGCGCGCGCCGGTGAAGCCGGCAAGGGCTTTGCTGTCGTTGCCCAGGAAGTGCGTGAGCTCGCTCAACGTTCGGCCAATGCCGCGAAGGAGATCAAGGCTCTGATCACCACCTCGGGCGAACAGGTCCGCAATGGTGTCAATCTGGTCGACGAAACGGGCCGGGCGCTGGAGACCATCGTGCGCGAGGTGCAGGAGATCAACCAGAACGTTCTGGCGATCGTCACCTCGACTCGCGAGCAGTCGACGGGATTGCAGGAGATCAACATGGCGGTGAACCAGATGGATCAGGGCACGCAGAAGAACGCGGCCATGGTGGAGCAGTCGACGGCGGCAAGCCATGGTCTTGCCCAGCAGGCCGGTCAGCTGATGCAACTGATGGCGCAGTTCAAGACGGATGAGAGCGGCTACAAGGCTTCGCCACGCGTCGCGCCTGCAACGCCGGTCGCCCAGCCGCAGCCTTCGCCCGCCCGGGCACTGGGTCGCAAGATCGCCAATGCCTTCAAGGGCAATACGGCGGTGGCGGCCGAGTGGTCCGAGTTCTAAGCACTGCATTCTAGAGGACGCGAAGAAGAGGGGCAGAAATGCCCCTCTTTTTTGTCGGCGCTCACGGGCGGGGTTGTGGATGAGGCGAGAACTGCCCCTCGGTGCGTAAGGCTTTGTTAGAAATCGAATTGGCATGGAAGTCTGCCGGCATTTTCCGGTCGTCTTGTTCCGTTTCAATTTCAGGATTTCAGTCGTGAAAAATCTCAAGATCAAACTTCTGCTGCCGCTTCTATTCGGTCTGATGGTGATCGTGTCGCTCGGGCAGGGTGCAATTGCCGTCCGCTCCGTAAGCGACATGAGTGGCCAGATGGAAGCGCTCGGCGGGCGCCTCGACCGGTCCATGATGATTGCGGAGATCGACTCCGTTCTTGGTGACGTTCGCCGTCTCAACCTGATGATCCTGACCGCCGCCACCTCGGCCGAGAAGAAGACGTTGGTCGAGGATCTCGCTGCCGCGCGCGAGCGGCTGGATGCCGCGATCGCAGAATTCGATGCCGCGATCGTTCTCGCCGAGGTCCGGCAGCGTTTTGACAGCTTCAAGGCGACCGTGGTCGAATTCAACGGCCTCGGCCAGAGCTTCGTCGAACAGGCAATGGCCTCCAAGCTCTACCAGGCGAAGGATACGCTCGCCCAGATGGTGCCGCTCGGAAGTGCCGCGGAGCAGAGCCTTAGAGACATCAAGGGTATCAATCGAGCTGCCGGCGTGCAGGTTCGTCATGATGCTGATGCCTCTGCAACACTGGCCATGCGCCTGTCGCTCGCTGCGTTCGTAATCGCCGCGCTCATGGCGCTCGGCGCAGCGGGCGTTTCAATTGTGCGCGTTGCACGTCCCATTTCCGCAATCACAGGGTCGATGCGGGCTCTTGCTGCGGGCGACACCCACTCGGATGTTCCCTTCTCCAATCGCTTGGACGAGATCGGCGAGATGGCCGCCGCCGTTTCCGTCTTCCGCGACAATGCAATCGAGCGGGCGATGCTGGAACGCAGGGCAGAGGAGAATCGCAGCCTCAGCGAGACCGAAAGGCTTGTCCGCGAAGAGCAGAAGGCGCGCGAAGCGGCCGAGGTGCAGTTTGCCGTCGATCGCCTGGCCGGCGGACTGCAAAAACTTTCGGACGGTGATCTCGCCGTCGAAATCGGCGAACACTTTGCCGAGCATCTCGATCCGCTGCGCGTCAACTTCAACCACTCTGTCGAGCGGCTGCGCGACGCGATGCGCGCCGTGGGCGAGAACGCCCAGGCGATCGATGCGGGTGCAAGTGAAATGCTGGCCGCAGCCGACGATCTCTCCAAGCGGACCGAGCAGCAGGCGGCGTCCGTCGAGGAGACGGCAGCGGCGCTTGAGCAGGTGACGACGGCGGTGAAGGACAGCGCCGTGCGAGCCGAGGAAGCCGGCGCTCTGGTGGGTCGGACGCGGGTTGGCGCCGAGCGCTCCGGCGAGGTGGTGCGCCGCGCGGTGGACGCCATGCACGCGATCGAAAAATCCTCGAGCGAGATTTCCAACATCATCGGTGTGATCGACGAAATCGCGTTCCAGACCAACCTTCTGGCCTTGAACGCAGGCGTCGAGGCGGCTCGCGCAGGTGAAGCCGGCAAGGGCTTTGCTGTGGTTGCCCAGGAAGTCCGTGAACTCGCCCAGCGTTCGGCGAGTGCCGCCAAGGAGATCAAGGGGCTGATCAACACATCCGGCGAACAGGTCCGCAATGGCGTGGCACTTGTCGGCGAAACCGGCAAGGCGCTGGAAGCGATCGTCCGGGAGGTGCAGGAGATCAACCAGAACGTCATGGCGATCGTGACCTCGACGCGCGAACAGTCCACGGGACTGGCGGAGATCAACTCGGCCGTCAACCAGATGGACCAGGGTACGCAGAAGAATGCCGCAATGGTCGAGCAGTCGACGGCTGCGAGCCAAGGCCTGGCGCGGCAAGCGTCGGCTCTCATGCAGTTGCTCGGTCAGTTCCGTCTCGGCG
>JBKBON010000061.1:0-5551 GCA_046294755.1 Allorhizobium sp.
ATTCCGAGCGGCAGTTGAGGCAGAATCTGCAATTCGTGGAGGAGGCGCGCAGCCAAGGTCGCAAGGTCATCGGCGGACAGCGGATACTTGAGGAAACCGGCGGTTTCTACATGGCACCGGCCATCATCGCCGATGCGGCCAAGGATGATCGCGTGTTTCAGGAAGAGGTCTTCGGCCCCGTTCTTGCGGTCACCCCATTCGACACCGAGGAGGAGGCTGTCGCGCTTGCCAATGACGTCAACTACGGCCTCGCGGCAGCGGTCTGGACCTCGAGCCTGTCGCGCGCCCACCGGATTGTGCGCAAGATCCGGGCCGGGCTGGTGCACGTCAATACTTATGGCGGTTCTGACCTCACGGTGCCGCTGGGCGGTGTCAAGCAGTCAGGCAATGGACACGACAAGTCGCTCCATGCCTTCGACAAATATCTCGACCTCAAGACGGCATGGATTAAGCTTTGATGCGCGCACTGGTTCTCGACTTTGGCGGAGTGATCTCCAAGACACTTTTCGAAACGCATGCCCTGTCCGAGGCCGCTCTCGGTCTGCCAGCCGGCACGCTGACGTGGCGCGGTCCTTTCGATCCGGCGGGCGACGAGCCCTGGCGCGTGATGCAGGCCGGGGAGATGACCGAGCGCGATTACTGGGCCTTGCGCATGCGCGAGACCGGCGCCCTTATCGGCGAGATCTGGACGGAGTTCCCGGAGTTCGTGGGGCGGCTGCGCGGAGCCGATCCGGAAGCAGTCATCCGCCCGGAGGCGCTCGACGCGATCCGGCGGGCGAAGGCATCCGGCCATAAGCTCGCCATCCTCTCGAACGAGCTCGACCTCTTTTATGGCAAGGATTTCCGTTCGAAGCTGCCTTTTCTCGCCGATTTCGATCTGATCGTCGACGCGACCTATACCGGAATCCTCAAACCTGACCCCAGGGCCTTTGATTTCATCACGGAGGGACTGGCAATCGGGGCGAAGGACTGTGTCTTCGTCGACGATCAGGCCAAGAACCTCAAAGGCGCCGTCGCGGTTGGCATGCCGCATGTGCATTTCGATGTCACCCGTCCGGGCGAGAGCTACGCGCTTGCGCTCGATATGCTCGCACAGGGAAGCTAAGCAAATGAAGACCTCCAATTATCTCAAGGAACACAACGCCCGGCGCCTTTGGCATCCTATGGCGCATCCGGCCGAAAGCCTCAGCAGTCCGCCCGATATCATCGTTGAGGCTGAGGGCGTGGAGATCATCGATGTCGATGGCCATCGACTGGTGGATGCTGTTGGCGGCTTGTGGAACGTCAACCTGGGCTATTCCTGCGAACCCGTGAAAAAGGCGATCGCCGAGCAGCTCGATCGGTTGCCCTATTATTCAATCTTCCGCGGCACGACGAATGACAATGTCATCGAACTCTCAGAGATGCTTGCGGATTTCTTCGCTCCGGACGGCTTGTCGCGGGCGTTTTTCACTTCTGGCGGATCGGACAGTGTCGAGATCGCGCTGCGCCTCGCCCGCCAGTATCACAAGATCCGGGGTGAGGCGGGGCGGGTGAAGTTCCTCAGCCTGAAGAAGGGCTATCACGGCACCCATACGCTCGGCGCGTCGGTGAACGGCAATTCGAATTTCCGGACACAGTACGAACCGCTGATGCCCGGCTGTTTCCACACGCTGGCGCCCTATACCTATCGCAACCCGTTCAACGAGACGGATCCGGAGCGGCTGGCGCAGCTTTGCCTCGCAGCGATCGAGGACGAGATCAAGTTCCAGGACGCCTCGACCATCGCGGCCTTCATCATGGAGCCGGTGCTGGGTGCCGGCGGTGTCATCCCGCCACACAAGAGCTTCATGCCAGGCGTCAGGGCGCTCTGCTCGAAATACGGCATCCTGTTGATCGCGGACGAGGTGATCACTGCTTTTGGCCGCACCGGAAGCTGGTCCGGATCGCGGCATTGGGGCGTTCAACCCGACCTGCTCTGTTCGGCCAAGGCCATCACCAACGGCTATTTCCCCTTCGGGGCGGTCATGGTGGCGGATGCCGTGGCGGAAGTGTTCGAGAAGGATACGTCGGGCAAGGGAGCGATCGGTTCCGGGTATACCTATTCCGGGCATCCTGTCGGTGCCGCTGCCGCCATCGCATGCCTGAAGGAAACCGAACGGCTACAGGTCGCAACGAATGCGGCGGTGCGTGGGAGCGAACTCTTCGCCGGCCTGCAGGCGCTGATGGCAAAACATCAGGTCGTTGGTGACGTGCGTGGCGGCGAGGGGTTGATGTGCGCCCTGGAGCTTGTCTCCGACCGCGGCTCGAAGGCGCCGATCGACAAGAAGAGCATCGGCAAGGTGCATCGGGTCGCTTACGAGGCCGGCGTGATGGTGCGGGTTTCCGGCAACAACATCATCCTGTCTCCGCCGCTGATCATCACTGCGGCTGATGTCGTCAAGATTCTGTCGGCTCTGGACGTAGGTCTCGCTTCGCTCTGAGCCACGACAACACGTAGGCTCGGCGCCTTATCGCGGGTCCATCGTGTCCGACAATTCGCCCAGAAGGTCGAGGAGGAGGTTGATCTTCTCCTCGCCGAACTTCCGTTCGAGGTCGGAATAGATCATGCGGCTTTCGGGTGTCACTTCTTCGATGATCTTGAGCCCAGCCGGGGTTATCCGCAGCAGGACCCGCCGCCCGTCCGCTTCGTCGCGGTCCTTACCGATCAGTCCGCGCTCTTCAAGCGACTTGATGATCCTTGTGAGCGAAGGGGCGAGGATGAAGGCCCGTTCGGCCACTTCCGATGCGTCGACTGTGCCGTTTTCACCGAGAATGCGGATGACCCGCCATTGCTGCTCGGTCAGCTCGTGGGCGGCGAGCATCGGGCGGAAGTGCGTCATCACCGCTTCTCGCGCGCGCAGCAGCGCGATCGGCAGAGACCGCCTGGTGTTGCGGGGCAGCAGCGCATCCTGAGTGAGTTGCGGGGCCTTGTTTGCGGGCGTTGTCATGAACCCTCTATGCGGAAGTTCGGGTGATTTTGCAAACCCTCCTTCGGACGCAAATTCCAGCTTGACAGGCTCAAGCTATCATTTAACATGTTAAATATAAACGGCGGGGAGGAAACCATGCCGCATTTCACATTCGACTACTCGGCCAATCTCGAGGGTTTGGTCGACTTGAAGGCTTTGGCCAAGCTCATTCATCAGACGATGATGGAGACGGGCCTCTTCGAGCTCGGGGCCATCCGCGTGCGCGGCTTTTGCACCGACGTCTATGCGGTGGCGGATCTGCTCGAGGAAAACAGCTTCATCGACATGTCGCTGCGCATCGGCAAGGGGCGTAGCGACGCGGATCGCAAGCGCGCGGGCGAGGCCATTTTTGCCGCTGTCAGCGACTTCCTGTCGGAGCGTTTCGAGACGCCGCATTTCATGCTGTCGCTCGAAATTCGCGAGATCGACGCGGAATTCAGTTGGAAGAAGAACGCCATTCATCCGCGGCTTCGACAGAAGACCATTTGACGACAGACAGAAGACATAAGGCGCCGGCGCGGCGCAGCAGTCCAGGGAGACGGATGCATGGCATCGTTTGAAGACAATCTGAGCAAGGCCAAGGCCTATCTGAAGACGTTCGAAGGCGGCGTGAAGAACCGCATCGGCGGCAAGGATCTCGACGCTCTCGACGGTTCGACCTTCGAGACCATTTCGCCGGTGGATCTCGGTGTTTTGGCCAAGGTGGCGCGCGGCAAGGCCCAGGATATCGATCTCGCGGCAAAGGCGGCGAAGGCGGCCTTCGCCGAGTGGGCTGCCATGCCCGGCGATGCCCGCAAGAAGCTGATGCACAAGATCGCGGATGCGATCGAAGCGCGGGCGGAAGAGATCGCGTTTGTCGAGTGCATGGATACCGGACAATCGCTGAAGTTCATGGCCAAGGCGGCCTTGCGTGGTGCGGAGAACTTTCGTTTCTTCGCCGATCGTGCACCGGAAGCGCGCGACGGTAGGTCCTTGCGGGCGCCCGGGCAGGTGAATCTGACCACGCGCGTGCCGATCGGTCCGGTGGGTGTCATCACGCCCTGGAACACGCCGTTCATGCTGTCGACCTGGAAGATCGCGCCCGCGCTCGCTGCCGGCTGCACGATCGTCCACAAGCCTGCCGAGTTTTCTCCGCTGACGGCGCGTCTTCTGGTGGAGATCGCCGAAGAGGCCGGGCTGCCGAAGGGCGTCTGGAACCTCGTCAATGGTTTTGGCGAAGATGCAGGCAAGGCGCTGACGGAGCATCCGCTGATCAAGGCGATCGGGTTCGTCGGTGAGAGCCGCACGGGTTCGATGATCATGAAGCAGGGCGCCGACACCCTGAAGCGGGTACATTTTGAACTCGGTGGCAAAAACCCGGTCGTGGTCTTTGCCGATGCGGACCTGGAGCGGGCTGCCGATGCGGCCGTCTTCATGATCTATTCACTGAACGGCGAACGGTGCACGTCCTCGTCGCGACTGCTGGTCGAGGAGAAGATCTACGACCAGTTCACTGCCATGGTTGCGGAGAAGGCCAAGCGCATCAAGGTTGGTCATCCGCTCGATCCGCAGACGGTGATTGGGCCGCTCATCCATCCCGTGCACGAGAAGAAGGTGCTGGAATATATCGAGATCGGCAAGTCGGAAGGGGCCAAGGTCGCGGCCGGCGGGGCGAAGTTCGACGGTCCCGGCGGCGGCTGCTACGTCTCCCCGACGCTGTTTACCGGCGCCAACAATCAGATGCGCATCGCGCAGGAGGAAATTTTCGGCCCCGTGCTGACGGCGATCCCTTTCCGCGATGAAGATGAGGCGCTATCGCTCGCCAACGATGTGCAATACGGCCTGACCGGTTACCTCTGGACATCCGACGTGACGCGGGCCTTCCGCTTCACCGAGCATCTCGAGGCCGGAATGATCTGGGTGAATTCGGAAAACGTCCGGCACCTGCCGACGCCGTTCGGTGGCGTGAAGAATTCCGGGATCGGCCGCGACGGCGGCGACTGGTCCTTCGATTTCTACATGGAAACCAAGAACATCGCTTTCGCCACCAAGCCGCACGCCATTCAGAAGCTCGGCGGCTGAGATTCACAAGACACGATCGACGCCTGCGGCGCCAACCGCAGGCCGGAGGAGGACATCATGGCACTACCGGAACCCAATCTCTACCCGCCCTTCAACATCGTACGCCTCAGCCACGTGGAATTCGGCGTGACCGATCTCGCCCGTTCGCGCGCCTTCTATGTCGACACGCTCGGCCTTCAGGTGACCGACGAGACGTCGGATGCGATTTATCTGCGTGCGATGGAAGAGCGTGGCCATCACTGCATCGTGCTGCGCAAGTCCGACAAGGCAGAGGCGCGGGATCTCGGCTTCAAGGTCTATGACGAAGCCGAACTGGACAAGGCGGCACGCTTCTTCGATGACAAGGGGCTTGGTGTCGAATGGGTCGAGCGGCCCTATCAGGCGCGAACCTTCCGCACCCGTGATCCGCACGGTACGCCGCTGGAATTCTACGCCAAGATGGACCGCCTGCCGCCCATCCATCAGAAGTATGCGCTCTATCGCGGCGTCAAGCCGCTGCG
>JBKBON010000062.1:0-5496 GCA_046294755.1 Allorhizobium sp.
TCGCGCCAATCGGCAGGATCGTGAAGCTGATCCAGCCCAGCCCATCTCCCCTGAGATTGCCAAACAGAAGCACGCCCCCGCCGGCGAGGATCGCCAGCATGCCAAGCTTGCGCCACCGATCGGGCTTTTCTCCGAGGAGGAGCATACCGATCAAGGCAACTGCCAGCGGCATCAAGCCCGGCAGCAGCACCCCGGCCGCCGAGGCTGGTGTGTGGCGCATGCCGAAGGCGACAATCTGGAAGAAAGGCGCACCGGATCCGAGAACCATCAATGCGAGCGCGCCTGTAGCGCCCTTTGGCAAGAGGCCCGTTCGCCACCAGACCGGCGCCAGCACCAGTGCCGGGATGCCATAGCGCAAGAGGCTGAGATCAACCGGGCCGAGGCCCGCCCCGATGCTGTGGCGGGTCGAGACAAGCCAAGCAGCCCAGATCAGCACCACGGAGAGTGCGGAAAGTGCGCCCAAGACGGCGCGGCGTGAGCCGGGAAGGGGAGAGGTGCCGACGAGGGACATGGAAGGCTCCGCGAATATGGGTCGGCAACCATTCTACGGCGGTCTGCCTCGACATGTCCTTGCCAATTTCGCTGCAATGGCCTAGCAAATTGGCAGGATCTGCCGCAGGATCTGGAAAATATGGTGATTTATGCCAAGGCTGGATAAGTTTGACCATGCGATCCTGGAGCTGCTCCAGGAAGATGCACGCAGCACCAATGTCGAGATTGCCGACAAGGTTGGGCTGTCCCAGTCCCCCTGTCTCCGGCGGATCCGTCTGATGGAAGAAAGCGGCATCATCAGGGGCTACCGCGCCGATCTCGATCGCCGTGCACTTGGCCTCGAACTCACCGTCTTCGTGGCCTTCAAGGTCGCCCGCCACACCCGGGAGAACGCCGACGCCTTGCATGAGGCCCTGCTCGACATCCCCGAGGTGGTGGCCTGTTACATGATATCAGGCGAGTCGGACTTCCTGGCCGAAGTGGTGGTCGAGAATCTCTCCGCCTATGAGGCCCTGTTGACCGAGCGACTGCTCGTCCTGCCGAATGTCACCGACATCAGGTCGAATTTCGCCATTCGCAGCGTCAAGACCGGAGCGCCGCTGAAACTGCCCGCCCGATCCTGATTCAGTTGGAGAAAGGCCGCCGCAGGTCGCGGCGGCCGCGGTGATCCACTCAGGCAGGGAATCCTTCCAGCACGATCTTGCCGCGCGCCCGGTTGCTTTCGATAATCCCATGCGCCTTGCGCAGGTTTTCGGCCGTGATCGGCCCCAGCACCGTGTCGAGCGTGGTGCGGATCTTGCCGCTGTCGATCAGCTCCGCGACATGCGTCAGCAGCTTGTGCTGCTCGATCATATCGGGCGTATGAAACATCGGTCGCGAGAACATGAACTCCCAGTGCAGGGAGACGACCTTCTGCTTGAAGGCGAGGATGTCGAAGCCTTCCGGGAAATCGTCGATCAGGCAGATGCGGCCCATCGGAGCAATGATTTCGGCCATGGCCAGCCGATGTTGGCCGCTGTGGGTGACCGAAAAGATGAAGCCCGGTGCGCCAATACCCAGGGACGCATTTTGCTCCGCAAGCGGCTTGCTGTGGTCGATCACGTGATCGGCACCGAGCGCTTTCGCCCAGGTGGCGGTTTCCGGGCGCGAGGCCGTGGCGATCACCGTGAGGTCCGTCAACTGCTTGGCCAACTGGATGGCAATGGAGCCCACCCCGCCCGCGCCGCCGGTAATCAGGATGGCATGTTCGGCGCCCAGAACGGGATCGTGAACCTTCAGCCGGTCGAACAGAGCCTCATAGGCGGTGATGGCCGTCAGCGGCAGAGCCGCCGCCTCGGCGAAGCTCAGCGACTTCGGCTTCAGGCCGACGATGCGCTCGTCCACGAGGTGGTATTCCGCGTTCGTGCCGGGGCGGTTGATGGCACCGGCATAGAAGACCTCGTCACCCGGCTTGAAGAGGGTGACATCCGCTCCGACCGCTTTGACCACGCCGGCGGCATCATAGCCGAGGATACGGGCTTCTCCGTCCGCTGGCGTGTAGTTGCGGCGGACCTTGGTGTCGACGGGATTGACCGAGATCGCCTTGATCTCGACCAGAAGGTCGCGGCCGCTTGCCTCGGGCATCGGCAGATCGAGATCGACCAGGGCGGTGGGTGACGTGAAGGGTTGGGGCGTGTGAAATCCGATGGCTCGCATGGGGCAACTCCTGTCTTGCGTTTGCACGCAGCCCATTAAGGACATAGATTTGCAGGACGCAAGAATGCACATTTTGTGTTCGTAGCCACAAATTCGCCCCTCAGTATCACAAAGGATACCGATCTGTGTCCAAGCCCCGCGCCAAGATGACCAACAATTTCCCCGGTTGCCCCGTGGAGACCACGCTGAGCTTTATCGACGGCAAATGGAAGGGCGTGATCCTCTATCATCTCCTGACTGACGGCACGCTGCGCTTCAGCGAATTGCGCCGCCGACTGCAGGCGGTGACGCAACGGATGCTGACCAAACAGCTGCGTGAACTGGAGGAGCAGGGGCTCGTGACGCGCACCGTCTATCCGGTGGTGCCGCCGCGTGTCGATTATGCGCTCACGCCACTTGGGCAGAGCCTGCGTCCCGTCATCATGATATTGGAACAGTGGGGCAATCGCTATGTCGAATGCTCGGACGGCAAGCGCCAGGTCCTGCATCCTGAAGAGATAGCCGGCAAAGTTGCCTCCGCCGCGTGAGTGGAGAGGCAATGGATGGTCACCAGGGCCGTAACGCGCTGCGGATTCTCCTGCTCGCCTTGAAATTCCCACAAGCACTTTCGATCTGTGTGGCGACGCAACAAAGTGCCGATCTTCTGCGTTGCTTAAGGCTTCGGCCCACGGGTTCACCGGCTCATAAGGGAATTCCATGAAATTAAAGGCGGTACTCAATCGCGACGGTGGGACCTTCAAGACCACCGACATGCAGGCTTATTGCGAAAGCGCGACCCGTGCGTTTGCCCAAAAGGGGCATGAACTGGTCTGCACCGTCGTCGCCGGCGAGGAAATCGTACAGACGCTCGAGGCGGCAAGTGCGGAACAGGGGCTCGATGCGCTACTGGCTGGCGGCGGCGACGGAACGATATCGACCGCCGCAGGCATCGCCTGGAAGTCGGGGCTACCGCTCGGCATCATCCCCGCAGGGACGATGAACCTCTTTGCCCGCTCGCTGCAGCTGCCGCTCGATATCTGGAAGGTTCTCGACCAGCTCGCCGACGCCACCATTGCCGAGGTGGATATAGCCACCGCCAACGGTCGGCCCTTCGTGCATCAGTTCTCGGCCGGCCTGCATGCCCGCATGGTGAGAATGCGCAACCAGATGGACTTCGCCTCGCGCATCGGCAAGATCCGGGCAAGCACCAGTGCTGCCTTCGGTGTCATGCTCGATCCGCCGCGTTTCGAGGTGGTCTTTGATATCGATGGTGACGGCAAGAGCGAAGAGAGGCCAGTCTCGGCGATCTCGGTATCCAACAATCCGCTCGGCAACAACTCGCTGTTCTTTGCCGATCGAGTCGATACAGGCAAGCTTGGCGTCTACCTCGCCGATCCGCTGGAGCCGACGGGGGTGGGCAAGCTGGCCTTCGACATCTTGAGAGGCAAGTTCAAGGAAAACGAGGCGGTGACGGCCTCGACGGCGGAAATGGTCCGCCTGCACTTCCCGCAACACCGGAAGGGTGCGGCCTGCGTTCTGGACGGCGAATTGCTGCGCATGCCGGCAGATGTGGAGATCAAGATCCATGCCGGCGAGTTGAAGGTTCTCGTGCCTCCGCCGCAAGCCGCAGCGTGAGGAGAGGGTGCCCGGAGCAAACCGGGCACCTCGGTTCTCAATGCGTGAAGGCGGCTGCGATCAGATCCCGCGTATAGGCCTCCGCCGGGCGTTCGAAGATCTCTTCGGTAGCGCCCTCTTCGACGATCTTGCCGTTCTTCATCACGATCACATGGTCCGACATTGCCTTGATGACCGAAAGGTCGTGGCTGATGAAGACATAGGACAGGCCATGCTTGTCCTGCAGGTCGCGCAGGAGTTCGATCACCTGCCGCTGCACGGAACGGTCGAGCGCCGACGTGGGTTCGTCGAGAATAACCACTTTCGGCTTCAAGATCATCGAGCGGGCAATTGCGATGCGCTGACGCTGGCCGCCTGAAAACTCATGCGGGTAGCGGTTGCGCGCCGCCGGATCGAGACCGACTTCCTTCAGGGCTGCGATTGCACGTGCATCCCGCTCGGCGCGGCTGAGCTGGGGCTCATGCACGTAGAGGCCTTCGGTGATGATCTCGCCCACGGTCTGGCGGGGTGAGAGCGAGCCATAGGGGTCCTGGAAGACCAGCTGCAGCTGTTTGCGGAAGGGCCGCATGCCGGCACGGTCGAGGCTGGTGATGTCAGCCGTCTCGAAACGGAAGGCACCATCCGCCGCAAGCAGCTTCAGGAGCGCCCGCCCGAGCGTCGATTTGCCGGAACCGGATTCACCGACAATGCCGATCGTCTGGCCTTGCCGCAAGCGCACGCTGACCTGGTCCACGGCGCGGAAGGTGCGGTTCGGGCGCAGGAAACCGCCGCTGCCGATATCAAAATCGACGGTGACATTACGGCCTTCCAGCACCACCGGGGCATCGTCTGCCGGTGGTGGCTTGGTGCCGGTCGGTTCGGCGGCGAGCAGCATCTTCGTGTAGTCGTGCTGGGCATTGCCGAAGATCGCATCGCGGCTGCCCGTTTCGACGATCTCGCCCTTGCGCATGACCGCGACACGGTCAGCGACATGTTTGACGACGCCGAGATCGTGGGTGATCAGCACGATCGCCATGCCAAAGCGTTTCTGCAAGTCGGCAAGCAGGGTGAGGATCTGCGCCTGGATGGTGACGTCGAGGGCCGTGGTCGGCTCGTCGGCGATCAGCACGTCGGGCTCGTTGGCCAAGGCCATGGCGATCATCACACGCTGGCGCTGGCCACCCGACATTTCGTGCGGATAGCTGTCGATGCGCCGCTCGGGGTCGGGAATACCGACGAGCTTCAAGAGCTCCAGCACGCGAGCGCGCGCTTCCGTCTTGCTCATGCCGCGATGATGGATCAGCGGTTCGGCGATCTGCTTGCCGATCCGGTAGAGCGGGTCGAGCGAGGTCATCGGCTCCTGGAAGATCATGGTGATCTTCGCACCGCGCACCTTGTTCAGCTCGCCGATCGGCAGGCCGACGATGTTGCGTCCGCCATAGACGGCTTCGCCGCTGACATCGCCGTTCTTCGCCAGCAGGCCCATGATGCCCATCATGGTCTGGCTCTTGCCCGAGCCAGATTCGCCGACGATGGCGAGCGTTTCGCCCTTTTTCACCGAGAAGCTGATGCCCTTCACCGCTTCCACTGGGCCATCGGGTGTTGCGAACGTCACCTTCAGGTTGGAAACGTCGAGCACGGTTTCGTTGTGTGTCTTGTCGTCCATGCTCATCTGTCCTTCGGATCCAGTGCATCCCGCAGGCCATCGCCTACGAA
>JBKBON010000063.1:0-5373 GCA_046294755.1 Allorhizobium sp.
ATCGTCGCCGGCTATTCCGGCACCGTGATACTCGTCAGCCACGACCGTGATTTCCTCGACCGCACCGTCACCTCGACCATCGCACCGGCCAACCCGGACGCGCCCGATGGTCGCTGGATCGAATACGCCGGCGGATATTCCGATATGCTCGCCCAGCGCAAGGGCGTCGAGGACGAACGCAAACGCGTTGAAAAGGCCGAGAAGGCCAAGGCCCAGGAAGCCTCCGGCGGCAAATCCGCGGATGGCGGATCGAAGGGCAAGGGCAAGCTCTCCTTCAAGCAGAAGTTTGCGCTGGAAAACCTGCCGAAGGAAATGGAAAAGGCCGAGAAGGAAATCGCCGCGCGCGAAGCCAGGATGGCCGATCCCAACCTCTTCACCAAGGATCCGGCGACGTTCAACAAGCTCGCCGCCGAAATGGAAAAGCTGCGTGCCGACATCACGCGCATGGAAGAGGAATGGCTGGAGCTCGAAATGCTGCGCGAGGAGCTGGAGGGCTGAGCTCTCCGGCGTCGCTGATAAGGCCTTGATTTCCCCCTCTTCCTCAACTGCCAAGGCCTCGCTGCCGTCGCTCTGGCAAAGGCCATCCGTCGCCCCGGACAACTCCGCGTCATCTATCTATTTCCGGCGAGAGCGTGGCTGAAGCCGACCACGTATTCATTGCCCACCTTGCGTTCGCCGGTTCCGCGCGCTATCTCAAGCTTGCTCTAACGGGGTGCCTTTCGATCTTGAACGATCGGAATGCTGAGAGGCGTCAGCCAACCCGCGGAACCTGATCCGGTTAACACCGGCGGAGGGATTAGACGCGACGACATCAGGCGCCCTATCCCGACAGCAATGACACCAAGGAGGAGGGCGCGATGCGACCCACGACTGTTTCCATGCTTATCGGCAGCGTCTCAGCTGCGATCCTCGGCTTCGTCTCCCCGGCGCTTTCGGCCGACAAGACGCTGACCGTCTACACCTATGAGAGCTTCGTCTCGGAGTGGGGTCCAGGCCCCAAGGTCAAGGAAGCCTTCGAACAGACCTGCGACTGCACGGTTAACTTTGTTGGCGTCGCCGATGGCGTGGCGCTGCTCACGCGCCTGAGACTGGAAGGCGAGACCTCCAAGGCCGATGTTGTTCTCGGGCTCGACACCAATCTCGTCGAGGAAGCCAAGCAGACCGGTCTCTTCGAAGCCCACGGCGTCGATGCCGCCGCTGTCAAGGTTCCGGGTGGCTTCAGCGACGACATCTTCCTGCCCTATGACTACGGCCATTTCGCCGTCATCTATGACACCGAGACAATCAAGACCCCACCGACGAGCCTGAAGGACCTGATCGAGGGCGACCCGTCCCAGAAGATCGTCATCCAGGATCCGCGCACCTCGACGCCGGGTCTCGGCCTGCTGCTCTGGGTCAAGTCGGTCTATGGTGACCAGGCGCCGGAAGCCTGGGCCAAGCTCAAGGACCGTGTCCTGACCGTCACCCCCGGCTGGTCGGAAGCCTATGGCCTGTTCACCAAGGGTGAGGCACCGATGGTGCTCTCCTACACCACCTCGCCGGCCTACCACATGGTCGCCGAAGAGACCGACCGCTATCAGGCTGCCGAATTCTCCGAAGGGCATTACATCCAGATCGAGGTCGCCGGCCTCCTGAAGAATGCGCCGGAAAAGGACCTCGCCCGCGAGTTCCTCGCCTTCATGCTGCAGCCCGGTTTCCAGGATACCATCCCGACCAACAACTGGATGATGCCCGTGGCCGCCACCTCCGAACCGCTTCCCGATGCCTTCGGCAAGCTCGTCCAGCCGAAGACCACCTTCCTGATGAGCCCCGCCGAAGTTGCGGCCAACCGTCAGGCCTGGATCGACGAGTGGCTGAAGGCCATGACGTTGAATTGACACCGGATGATCCGCCCGCTTCCCCAGTCGAGACGTCAGAGGCTGCCCGCGCTTGCGGGCGGCCTCTTCGTTTTGCTGGTCGTTGCGGGTTTTGTCGGGATCGCGCTGGCCGCGCTGCTTGCGGGGCGGCTCTCCGGCGGACTTCTCTTAGCCTTTGCCGATCCCGTCGTTCGATCGGTGCTCTCCTTCACCCTCTGGCAGGCTTTCCTGTCCACCCTTCTCTCCGTCGGCCTCGCTCTGCCGGTTGCCAGTGCGCTCGCGCGGCAACCGGATTTTCCCGGACGGATATGGCTGATCCGCCTCATGGCCGTGCCCATGGGTTTGCCCGTCTTGATCGGCGCGCTCGGCCTGATCGGCATCTTCGGCCGCAGTGGCATCGTCAACGACGCCCTCACCGGTCTCGGCCTCTCCCAGCCGATATCGGTCTACGGGTTGACGGGCATCCTCATTGCGCATGTCTTCTTCAATCTGCCGCTTGCCACGCGCCTCATGTTATCTGCCCTCGAACGGGTCCCGGCGGAATACTGGCGCGTGTCGGCCAGCCTCGGCTTTTCACCGCTTGCGACCTTCCGCTTCGTTGAATGGCCCGTGCTTGCGCGTGTCATACCGGGTGCAGCCGGTCTGATCTTCATGCTCTGCGTAACAAGCTTCACCCTCGTCTTGATCTTCGGCGGCGGCCCCGCGGCGACGACAATCGAGGTCGCGATCTACCAGGCGCTGCGCTTCGACTTCAATCCGGAGCGGGCCGTGTCGCTTGCGCTCCTGCAGATCACGGTGACCGCCGTCATCCTCTCCGGCCTGAGCCTTTTGCCCGCCGCCGCCGATACCGGCGTCACCAGCGGCCGCCGCTATCAGCGCTTTGACGGACGACCTAAGCTCGTGCGGGCCGCCGATGGGCTGTTGCTCCTGCTTGCGGCCCTCTTTCTGATCATGCCCCTCGGCCAGGTCGTCGTCTCCGGCCTGCAGGCCGACCTCGGAGGTCTGGTCTCGCAATCTGCCGTCCAGCGGGCCGCCGGCACCAGTCTGCTTGTGGCCCTGGTGTCTGGTCTCACGGCGACGCTGCTCGCCTATGCTGCCATCGCGGCTCGCGCAGACATCGCCACCGCCCGCACGCGCCATGCAGGTAGCCGGATCTTCTCACTGGCACTCGCCGCTGTTTCATCTCTGGTCCTGCTCGTCCCGACCAGTGTGCTCGCCACCGGTTGGTTTCTGGCGCTCCGTCCACGGGGTGAGGTTGCGAGTTTCGCCCCCTTCGTCGTCGCTGGCATCAATGCGCTGATGGCCCTGCCCTTTGCCATACGCGTGCTGGAGCCGGCATATCGGGAGCATCGGGCTCGTACCGGCTGGCTTGCAGAAAGCCTCGGCCTTTCTGTTGTCCAGCGCTTGCGCCGCATCGATTGGCCCGTGTTGAAACGGCCCTTTCTGACGGCGCTGGCCTTCGCCATGGCACTATCACTCGGCGACCTCGGCGCCGTCGCGCTTTTCGGTACGGAAAACATCACAACTCTGCCCGCCCTGATCTACGCCCGAATGGGTAGCTATCGCAGCACGGATGCCGACGGGCTTGCTCTTCTGCTCGGGGCGATCTGCCTCGTTCTCGCCCTCATCGGAGCGCCCGGAACACGAGAAACCCTGAAGCAGCCGGAGAGACCCGATGGGCGATGACATCTCGACCAGCATCTACCTCGACAATGTTAGGCTGAGGCTGGGGAACCGCTCCTTTCACTTCGATTGTGGCTTTGAAGACGCGCAGATTACCGCAGTCGTTGGCCCGTCGGGATCAGGAAAATCGACACTGCTGAACCTCGTATCGGGCTTCGAACAGCCGGATAGCGGGCGCGTTAAGATCACCGGACGGGATGTCACCGATCTGGCTCCGGCGGAGCGCCCCGTCTCGCTGGTCTTCCAGGACAACAATCTCTTTTCGCATCTCGACCTCTTCACCAATATCGGCCTCGGCATCCACCCCGCCATGCGGCTCACCGCCACTGATCGCGAGGCAATCTCGGATGCCCTGGTGCGAGTGGGTCTCTCCGGCTACGAACACCGGCTGCCCGGCTCCCTCTCGGGCGGTGAACGGCAAAGGGCAGCCTTCGCCCGCGCGCTGGTGCGCCATCGCCCGGTGCTGCTTCTTGACGAGCCCTTTGCAGCGCTGGACCCCGGTCTGCGCGTGGCGATGGTCGAGCTGCTCGCGGATCTTCACGCCGAAACGCGTGCCACCATTCTGCTCGTCACCCACGACCCGCGGGACATTCAACGACTTGCCGCCAACGTCACCTTCATCGACGAGGGACGAGTGCTGATCAACGCGTCCAAGAGCGATTTTCTTGCCCGTACGGACGTTCCCGCCGTCAGTGACTTCCTCGGCCAAGCACCACAAGCACCTCGATCGCCTTAATTTGGTCGTCCACGCCTGCCATGCGCGTTAAGAGTAGTTGTTCCTGGGGCCGGACCATTGGCCATTCGCCTCGGCGCGACTATCTTCTGGAGCATGCGGTGTTTTCGCATTATGTGAAGGACGACCGGATCGACACGACTCAGGGTCGGCGGAAGGCAATTGGATACTGCGTCCGGATGTCCGCCACGTCGGCGAACGTTCGGGAACAGGGTGAAGGGGCAGGATGCAGTTTTTGAGCCGGAACAGCGCAGTGGCTGCCGAAGCGGATCGGCGGCGCCGGCCTACCAGGCTCGCGGCAAGTGTTGCGGCGCTTGTATCCGTTGGCCTGGTGCTCTCCTCCTGCCAATCTGTTTTTGAACAGGCCTATGAACCGTCGGTCGCGCCGTCGCGCAATCCGCAGATCGTCGATGAAGTTCAGAAGGGCGATCCGCGCGCTCAGATGGGTGCCCGTGAGCACCCTCGCATCGTTGCGTCCTACGGTGGCGAATACTCCGACGCCAAGACCGAACGCCTCGTCGCCCGCATCGCCGGCGCGCTGACGGCGGTGTCGGAAAACCCGAACCAGTCCTACCGCATAACCATCCTGAATTCGCCGGCGATTAACGCCTTCGCGCTGCCGGGTGGCTATCTCTACGTGACCCGCGGTCTTCTGGCGCTTGCCAATGATGCCTCGGAAGTGGCTGCCGTGCTCAGCCACGAAATGGCGCACGTCACCGCGAACCATGGCATCGAGCGCCAGCGTCGCGAAGAGGCGGAAGTCATCGCAAGCCGCGTCGTCGCCGAAGTGCTGTCGAGCGATCTCGCCGGCAAGCAGGCGCTCGCTCGTGGCAAGCTACGGCTCGCCGCCTTCTCGCGCCAGCAGGAGCTGCAGGCCGACGTCATCGGTGTGCGCACGCTGGGTGAAGCCGGTTACGACCCCTATGCCGCCGCCCGTTTCCTCGATTCCATGGCCCGCTACAGCCAGTTCACCTCGGTTGACCCCGATGCGGACCAGAGCCTGGACTTCCTCTCAAGCCATCCCAACGCGCCGCAGCGCGTCGAGCTTGCCAAGCGCCATGCCCGCGCCTTCGGCCCGGAAGGCACCCATGGCGAGACCGG
>JBKBON010000064.1:0-5365 GCA_046294755.1 Allorhizobium sp.
TGTCGAGCTTCTCGCGGGTCTCGATATCCCAGAGGCGGCAGCTGTCCGGAGAGATCTCATCGGCCAGGATGATGCGCATCATGTCGCCTTCGTAGAGGCGGCCGCATTCGATCTTGAAGTCCACGAGCTGGATGCCGATGCCGAGGAAGAGGCCGGACAGGAAGTCGTTGACGCGGATGGCCAGCGCCATGATGTCGTCGAGCTCGGCGGGGTTTGCCCAGCCGAAGGCCGTGATGTGCTCTTCGGAAACCATGGGGTCGCCGAGTGCATCCGACTTGTAGTAGAATTCGATGATCGAGCGCGGCAGCACGATGCCTTCCTCGATGCCGAGGCGGGTCGAGAGCGAGCCGGCTGCAACATTGCGCACGACGATCTCGAGCGGAATGATCTCGACTTCCTTGATCAGCTGCTCGCGCATGTTCATGCGGCGGATGAAATGGGTCGGGATACCGATCTTATTCAGATGCGTGAAGACGTATTCGGAGATGCGGTTGTTGAGAACGCCCTTCCCGTCGATGACTTCGTGCTTCTTCTTGTTGAATGCCGTTGCATCGTCCTTGAAGAACTGAATCAGCGTGCCGGGCTCGGGACCCTCATAGAGGATCTTTGCCTTGCCCTCGTAAACGCGGCGGCGACGGTTCATAGGTGGTTTTCTCTGTTGTTGGCATCGCGGCGCGAAAGCGCGGACGCAGTGGATCGGTCTTTGAAGCGGTCCCTTAACGGAAAACCTTCGTTTTCACAATGCGCAGATGACCCCTTCCTGCCAAAACGTCGCGCCACCAGGGACTCACCCCTAATCGCCGAAGTTTGCATTGCACTTTGTACTCCCTTTTGATTAATGAGGAAACGAAACCGCACACTGACGGCACAAAAACGGGAGATCGATATGAGCGGCATGAGTGATCGCGAAAAGGCTTTTGAAAACAAGTTCGCCCATGATCAGGAGCTGCGCTTCAAGGCCGAAGCGCGTCGCAACAAGCTCGTCGGTCTCTGGGCGGCGGGGCTGCTCGGCAAGGCGGATCCGGACGCCTACGCGAAGGAAGTGATTGCCGCTGATTTCGAGGAGGCCGGCGATGAGGACGTGATCCGCAAGGTCATGGGCGACCTGACGGCTGGCGGCGTGTCGATCACCGACGAGGAACTGCGTGCCAAGATGATCGAGTTCCTGGGGCAGGCAATCGAGCAGGTCCAGAATTCCTGATCTAGCCAGCTTCTGCTTCTGATATTGATCCGCCCCGGCTCAGGCCTGGGCGGATTTTTTGTTTCTGAGAAGTTCCGTGACCTGTGCCACGCCGGCAGGCCAGGCCAGTCCATAGCCCTGCAGCACATCGCAGCCAAGCCGGCCCAAGATGCGTGCGTGTTCCTCCGTTTCCACACCCTCCGCCGTCACCTTGATCCCGAGAGAACGGGCGATCTGAATGATCGATTTGACCAGGATCCTCTGCTCCTGGCTGTCCGGCACATGCTCGATCAGTTGCCGGTCGATTTTCAGGGTCGTAGGCTTGAGATTGAGCAGTCCGACGATCGACGCGTGGCCCGTCCCGAAGTCGTCGATCTCGATATCGATCGCCAGCCGGCGCAACATGTCGAGATTACCCATGACAGCGGCATCCTGCCGATCCAGGAAGACGCTCTCCAGCAATTCGAAGGAAACGGTTCCCGGCCTGATGTCGAGGTCGGACAATCCTCGGGCGAGATCCGGATCTGTCAGGCGCCGGGCCGAAACGTTCACCGATATCTTCGGAGGCGCTATTCCTTCTGAGCGCCAGCCTTCGAGATCCACAAGGGCTTTCTCCAGGATCAGGCCGTCGATCTGTGCCAGCACACCATATTCCTCCGCAATCGTGAGGAATTTGTCAGGCCCGAGAATGCCGCGGGTCGGGTGGCGCCAACGGGCGAGACACTCGGCTCCGACCACGGCCCGCGTGCGAGCGTCGAACTGCAGCTGGTAGTACGGGAAGATCTCGTCGCTTTCCAGCGCTCGCAGGAGCTCACTGGAGAGACGGTTTGTGTCGGCGAGCAGTGTGCGGCTCGCTTGCGCGTAAAACTCGAACCGATTGCGACCAAGATTCTTCGCCTTGTAGAGTGCGATGTCCGCGTTTTGCAGCAGTTGCTTGGGATCCGCGTCGCGCGTCAGGCTGTGAGAAATGCCAATACTGGCGCCAAAGCGGCATTCGTGGCCGTTATACCAGGCGGGTTGGCGCATATGGGAAATGATCCGACTGGCAATCGCTGCGAGCGCCGGTGTGGCGCCATCGTGATCGATGAGAACGACGAACTCGTCTCCGCCGATTCGGGCGGCGAAGTCCGTCGCCCGGATGTTCTCGCGCAGGATCTTCGCTGCCAGTGTCAACATGGCGTCGCCTGCGCCATGCCCCAGTGTGTCATTGATCTGCTTGAAACGGTCGAGGTCGATATGCAGGATGGCGATACCCGAGCCGAGTGATCCCCTGCCGGCGCGCCATTCTTCAAGCTTCTCTTCCAGGTAACGCCTGTTGGGCAGGCCGGTCAGGTGATCATGCAAGGCCGAGTGCTCGGCCTCCAGGCGGGTCCGTTCCAGTTCCGCGTTGCGCGCTTCGGCAAGGATCTTCTGCTGCTCCAGTTCCTGCCTGAGGCGCTGGTCTTCGGTCACGTCCCAATTCACGCCGATCATCTTCAGTCGCCCGTCATGATCCATGAAAGGCAGACTGTTCGAGCGGATGTAGCGGGTGCTGCCATCCTTTGCGATGATGCGGTAATTGTCCGTGAATGGCTTCAGTTCAGCAATCTTCGCCGCAACATAGGCCAAGGTACGGCTGCGATCCTCCGGGTGCAGCTTGCTTTCCCAAAAGCCACCGATCTGGACGTCGCAATCATTGTCGACCTCGAAGATGCGGCGCATACCTTCGTCCCACTCGCTGCTCCCGGCATCGAAATCGGTCTCGAAGATGCCGATGCCGGAGATATCGATGGCGAGCTTCAGGCGGCGTGAGAGGCCTTCGAGCCATTCCTCCTGCTGCTTGCGCGCGCTGATGTCGGTGTCTGTACCGACGATCCGGGTGGGCTTGCCGTCATCATCGCGCTCAATGCAGGCACCGCGGCACTCGATCCAGATGTAATGGCCATCGCGGTGGAGTTCCCGGTACTGAAACACGCCGTAGTCGGGATCGCCGGCATTCTGGCGCTCTATGCAGTGGAGAACGCGCTGCCGGTCCTGCGGATGCACCAGTTGCAGCCATTCCTCGGTACTCGGCGGGAAAGTGTCGTTCGGTCCCAATCCTCGGATCTGGCGCCAGACATCGGAATAGAACAACTCGCCCGAGCTGCGTTGGTCCCATACCCCCGAGAGCGAACCGACGAGCGCGTGGTTCCAACGGCTTTCCCGCTCCTTGACCTCGTCGAGTTCCTGTCTGAGATCGGTAATGTCGACCATCTGAAGCAGGACGGATCCGTCCCGTGCGCCGCGAATGGAAGGACCTGCGAGTGTGGCCATGAAATGCCGCTGATCACCGGCTTTGGTCGTGATTTCGACAGAGGCCGGCTTGCCGTCCATGATGCCGCTCAGGGCGAGCACCATTTTCGGGGCGGCTGCGCCTTCGATGCAGGACGTGATGTTATCACCCGTCGAGGTTTTGCCACCGACTGCGGTGCGCATGGGGTCGTTCAGCGCTCGAATGATGCCGTCAGGCCCCAGCCAGGCGGCCGGCCAGGATAGCTCTGTGATCTCGATTTCACCGGGACCAGCAGTGGCGGGAGTGACAGCTTTTGGGCGCAACATGGTGCTCCTGGCTTCGAAAAGTTGCAGGAAGCTTATGAGTGGGTGCTTAATAAGGATTTAAATTCGCGCTGCGGAGACGGCGATTAAGCCGATCTTTGCAACTTGCCTGGCATCCGAGGGCACGGAGGTTGCGCGGCTAAAGCCGCCCCAGGAACTGCGCGAACACCATCGTACCCTCAGGCCATGGGCCATGGCCGGATTCGGCATTGATGTGGCCGGATTCGCCAGCGTCGATCAGCAGAGATCCCCAGGCGTGAGCGATGTCTTCCGCATGGGCATATTCACCGAACGGATCGTTTCGGCTTGCGATCATGATCGACGGGAAGGGCAGCGGCAGTCGAGGGTAGGGGCCGAATGTCATCAGATGCTTCGGCCTAATATCCGGATTGGCGACGTCCGGCGGCGCCACGAGAAAGGCTCCGGCTACACGCTGCTTCATCTCCGGAATTGCGTGCACGATCGCTGGCACACCCAGCGAGTGCCCCACGAGCACGACCGGCTTCGTGGAGGCGTTCACTTCCTCGGCCACGCGAGCAACCCAATCCTCGCGCACGGGCTTTGACCATTCGGCCTGCTCGACGCGCCTGGCGGTTGACAGCTTTTGCTCCCAACGGGTCTGCCAGTGGTCGGGGCCGGAATTGGTGTAACCCGGGACGATCAGGATTTCTGCTTCAGAGACTTTCATGGCCCCTATCTGCTGTCCCGCCATTGCGACGTCAAGGTTGGGCGGCGTGCCGCGTGTAAATTTCGGATGGAAACGCAGATCGGTACAACGGCGGCCCTGCTTCATTGAGCATCAGCGTTTGATGATTCTGGGCGCTGCCTGTTGTGCGCAAGTGCTCTGCAAGGCAGGCTCTCACGGCTTCGTGCGCTCGTGATGCGCGACAGGCAAGATGTTAGCTGATAAACTAATTTCCTACGTGGCGCGCTTTGGATCGCTTTGCGGTGACCCGTCATGATCCAGATGTCGCAACGAACCGGCTAAATCGCCGGCCGCATTTCACTTTGCAGCTTGCAGACCCCGTTGCTTGAGGAGGAAGTGAGAATGTCGACCTTTCATGTCATGACCGGTGCCTCCGGCACCATCGAACGGCCCGCAATCCGTCAGATCGCAGTGTCCGATGTCTTCGCGGCGATCCGGGAAGGTTATGAGGATTTTCGCGAGAAGCCTTCCCATTACGCTTTCGTCGCCCTCATCTATCCGATAGCCGGTGCGCTGTTGATTGGCTGGAGCGCCGGTGTCGAACTCCTGCCGATGGTCTATCCCTTGTTGACCGGGTTCGCCCTGCTCGGGCCGCTTCTTGCGCTTGGGCTGATGGAAATCAGCCGCCGGCGCGAGCTCGGCCAGCCCGCCGACTGGTCCAACGTGCTGGATCTATTGAAATCGCCGTCTTTGCCGGCGTTGATGATGATGAGCGCCTATCTTGTTACACTCTTCATGCTCTGGCTTGTTGTGTCGCGGGGGCTCTATGTTTCCATGATCGGAGATTATCCGGCCCCGAGCGTCTTCGCCTTTGCCAACGGCGTGCTCGATCACCCGAATGCCTGGGCATTCCTGTTGTGGAGCAACGGGTTCGGCTTTCTGCTCGCCCTCATCGCTCTGACAAT
>JBKBON010000065.1:0-5296 GCA_046294755.1 Allorhizobium sp.
TGGGAAACCCTTTCTCAGCCTCTCGTGCCGATGTCTCTTGACCTCGCGGCCTGACCGGAGCCAACGTTACATGCTCGGAGCGCGCTGCTCGCCAATTTCCACCACATTCGCGACACGACCATGAAATGCACGTTCGGATGTATGACAATCGGCACATGCTTTCGTTGCCATTTGACGAGCGATCCTCCGGCTTCCAGTGGTTCTTCTCCTTTCTGACCGCGTTCTCACGGTATGAGTATGACGACACGCCGGTGATCATCTTGCTGGACGAACCCGCGCTAGGCCTTCATGCAAAGGCCCAGAAGGACTTTCTGCGCTTCATTGAAGAGCGCCTCGCAAAGCGGTGTCAGGTCATCTACACGACGCACTCGCCCTTCATGATCCAGCCTGACCACCTTGAACGCGCGCGGCTTGTTGAAGATAAGGGCCGGGACACGGGGTCTGTCACGACATCCGACATTCTCACGACCGACCGCGACACCCTGTTCCCTCTGCAAGCCGCGCTTGGCTACGACATTGCCCAGCACCTCTTCATCGCTATGGACAACCTTGTGGTGGAAGGACCGTCTGACTTTCTGTTCATGTAGACCATCTCCGCCCACCTGATTGAAGACGGGCGCGAAGGGTTGGACCCACGCTGGTCAATCATGCCACTGGGCGGCGCGGATGTGATCCCGGCCTTCGTCGCCCTTTTGGGCAACCACCTTGACGTGACGGTTGTTGTAGATGCCCGTAAGGAGGGTCACCAGAGGCTGACCGGCTTCGCGAAGGCCGGGTTCCTTGCTGAGAAGCGGATCATCACCATCGGTGAGATCACTGGCGGCAAGATGGCCGATATAGAGGACCTGTTTACTAAGGACGACTACGTGGCGCTCTACAACGCCGCGTTCACCAAGAAGATCAAGGCCGCTGACCTGACGGGCACGGACCCCATCGTGCAGCAGATAGCCCGGGCGGAAGGGGTCGCACGGTATGACCACAACGCCCCAGCGGAAGTCTTGTTGCGAGAGCGGGCGAAGCGCGTTGCGGCCCTATCGGCAGAGACGCTGGGCGCATTCGAGGCCCTGTTTAGGCGCATTAACGGGACTCTGACCCAGAGGTGAGCGACCTTAGGGCATCGGGTCATAACGCGTTCGTGTTGATCGGCAACAAAGGGACCCAGCTTGCTTTTCTGCCCCAACGAGCCTTCGGGCGCTTTTCACATGAATGATCAGGTCTTGTTAGCCGGAAGGTTGCTCGGCGATCTCATCCCAGCAGGTGCGTCGGCGAGCAGACCACCAGTTTACTGGATCCACGGGTCATTGCGACGTAGAGGTTCTTCCTGTTCTTTGCTGCATCACGGTCGAAGTCACTCGCATTCAGGATGACCGCGACATCGCCCTCGAGCCCCTTGAGCAGGAGCGGGCTTCCTACGGCTTTCTTTGGCAGCCGCCGCCCGAGGACGCGCTGCTGTTCGCGGATGTGCCTTGTAGCCTCCAGAAAGCTCACATCGGGACCGGACAATTTGAGCGCCCTGATACAGGTGCGCAGGATTTCCGGCCGGAACGTCCTAGCATCCTGAGCGGCATCGAGCGCCTCGAACAGATCTTCTGCTCGATCAGCGGAAGGTAATGCACCGCATCGAAGACCATGTCCTCGCGGTCGTAGCAGCGGGGATGACGGGCGATCACCTCGCCACCGCAGCCGATCACGACCATGTCGACATAGCCCCTGATCCAGACGTCGCGATGGCCGTAGGCGACCGGCACTGAATAATCGTTGGTCTTGTAGCGCACCAGCGCCTGCGAACTGACCCGTCCGGTGGCCTGATCGCAGGCATCGAACGGCGCCGCAGGCAGGTCGGACATCGCGGCCAAATCCCGCTCGAGGCGTTGGCCAATCGTCTCAGACTGACCTCGCAGGACATCCGCCTGACGTTTGAGACACTGCGCCTCCAGGTAATCGTTGAACGCGTCCCAGGTCGCGAACCGCGGGATCGGCACCATGAAGTTGCGGCGGGAATAACCGACCAGCCCCTCCGCGTTGCCCTTGTCATTGCCCTTGCCGGGCCGCCCGTAACGATCACGGAACAGGTAATGCGACAGGAACCCGCTGAAAAGCGTGGCCCTTTGACGTGTCCCGTCCGGCAGGATCTTCGCAACCAGACAGCGGTCGTTGTCGTAGAGGACCGACACCGGCACCTTGCCGAAGAACGCGAAGGCGTGAACGTGGCCATCCACCCAGGCCTCGGCAGTGGCCGCCGGATAGGCACGGACATAACAGGCGTCGCTGTGGGGCAGATCCATCACGAAGAAATGCGCCTTCTGCTCAATGCCGCCGATGACGACCACCGCCTCGCCGAAGTCGGCCTGGGCATGACCGGGCGCATGCGCCAGCGGCACGAACATCTCCCGGCCGCGCCGTTCGCGCTGTCGTATGTAATCCTTCACGATCGTGTAGCCGCCGGTGAACCCGTGCTCGTCGCGAAGCCGCTCGAACACCCGCGTCGCCGTGTGCCGCTGCTTGCGATGGACCTCCCGATCGCCGTCCAGCCAACCGTCGATGATCCCGGTGAAGCCATCCAGCTTCGGTCGCTTAACCGGTGCCGACCGCCGATATCCAGGTGGAACCGAAAACGCCATCATCTTGGCTACGCTATCGCGCGAGATGTTGAAATGCCGCGCCGCCTCACGCTGGCTCATGCCCTCAGCACAGGCCAGCCGAACCTTCCGATACAAATCCACAGTGAAAATCCTCCCGCCCTCCCTGTCACCAGAAAGGGTAAAGGTGGACGACTTTTACGCCGCCCGCAGCAGGCTCATCCCGCCGCTACCGTGGCCTACTTTCGCACCGCCGTTCTCACTGAGGCTGGGCGCCCGAAGGTTCTGCCGCGATAAAGACTGCCAGGCAAGAGAGCAGGGCAATCAACCCCAAGGCAAGTGTTGATCGCATCAAACGCCAAGACCCTCGTGGATTGGCGGGAAAGACTACGTCAAAGCTCTGCACGGTCTATGCCTTCAATCAACGCTCAGCCCATCTTTGCTCCTAAACCTCAAGTCAGTCTGACGGAAAACCACGAGGCGTTGAAACAGCAGAAAGCCTTGCCTGTCTTGCCCACCGTCTTACAGCTGAGCGCCGATTTCAAGGCATATGTGGCGGGCTGTCATGGCCGGAGCCACAGACAGTGGCATCGAGCTTGACTGGCATCAGCACGGCGCGGTTGCGCGCTCAGCGCGGTGTGAGGTCCCTCAGGTGGGCGACCAGCCTCGCTTCGATCTCGGGGGTCCAGCCCGCAGGGTCCAGCGTTTCAGCCCAGGCCGGGATGTAGTGGCGCGCGGCGTAATCATGGCCATAGCCCAGCGTTCCGACCGCGACAGCCATGTCAAAACCGACCTGCAACATGGTGACGAGCGGAAGCCAACGCATGTCCGGCCCCAGATCCGGCGCGCGGTTCGACCTCAGCCAGTCGGGACGTCGCCAAGCCAGAGAATAGTCGAAAAAGACGATAGGATCACTGCCATATTGCAGGAAAACAAGGCGGATCGGCCCCCATGTGGCATCGAAACGCTCCAGTCCGCCAAATTGGTTGGTCGTGCGGATAAGAGAGCCGTTGCCGAATTTCGGACGCCATGCCGGGCTATCAGGATCACGGCGGTCCTGCACCATCCGCCACATCTCGCTGAGGAATGGAGAGCCGGTCCAGAGTGCGCCCTGAAACGGGTCGCCAAACACATTCAAAAGCGGGACAGTTTCCTGAGACAGGAACGCGCCGAGGCTGAGGCCATGCAGATAGAGGCGCGGCCGCTCTGCTGCGGGAAGGGCTGTCCAGTGTCGATAGATCAGATCAAAGAGGGCGTGGGATTCGGCAATCCCATTCTCAGGGTCGACGATCACCGACATCGGGCTGGACAAGTAGGAATACTGGATCGCCACTGTGGCCACGTCACCCCGCGTCATGTACTCCAGCGTATCCATCGCACCGGGGTCAAGCCAGCCGGAACCGGTTGGCGTGGCGATGACGAGGTATTTCCGCTCGAACCCGCCCACCCGCATCAGTTCATCAAAGGCCAGCTTTGCGCGGTCTTCGGCGCTGCCCGAGGCGGTCAGGCCGACATAGACCCGGATCGGCTGGCGCGCCGCTGCGTTCCAGAAGGCCGCAATATCGTCGCGGTCAGGGCCGGAGATTACATAGCCGCGCCCCCATCGGCCCAGATCCTCCCATGCGATCAGCGATGCCGGACTTCCCGGCGTTGCCGCATCGCTTGGCGGCGCCAGATCAGGCGGGATCACCAGATCGGCGATCCGCGAGGTGGTGTCGATCGTCCTGAGCGCAAGGCGAAAGGCGATGCCGTCGATCACAGCCCAGAAGATCACCAGCGCCAGCAATAGGCCGACCCCGCGAGCGACCCGCGGCGGCAGAAAGCGCGCTGAGCGCAGATGCCATTTGGCCGCGAGCAGTTCAAAGAGCCGCCCCGCGAAAAGCAGGAGTACCGCAACGACCAGGGCGAGTGCGACGACAAAGGTCGTGGCAAATCCGTCGAGTTCGGGCAGATCCCATGCCTTGCGGATCGAATTCTGCCAGTCCGCCCCCATCCAGAGACCGAAACCACAGATCACGAGCGCGAGCGCGTAGGTAGCATGCAAGAGCGCCGGGGATGGCCGAAAGATCGGCCTGAGCCCCAACCAGCGCAAGACTGAGCGCGCAAGATACGAGATCAGATAGCCAATCGCAAAGACAAGGCCGCCGAGTGCCCCCTGTATCTCAGGGCCGCGTGGCACCATCGAGGGCGTCAGCGACATGGCAAAGAGCACTGCTCCAAGCAGGACGCCCGTGGGAGAGAGCGCCCCGAAGAGGCTCGGCAACACTTGGATCATGCCATCGGGGCGACTTTCCTTGTTGAGCATCTTGGGTCTTTCGGCCTGATGATCTTCATGCCCTACATTGCACCGAGGCGGCCCAACAATCCAGACTAAATCGTGCATCCGGGGGCAACCGGATGGCCGCTGACCATGCGAAACAAGAAGAGAACATTTCTGGCACGGTCAGGAGCGGTCGAGTGATACAAAACTGTTGTACGTTACGGCTATGCTATGGTTAAAATATCCATGTCGAATCTGATCGCATTTGCCAACAGGGCGTAAGCTGGCGTGGTTTGAAGAGTACTTTTTCTGATCCAGATTGACGTAATGAAGATTATGAATAGGAGTGCCCAGTATGGCCGACCTCGTAGTACTTGATTTTGACGGAACTGACACGGCTGACATCGTGCTCGGCAAATTGCGCGAACTGCGCAAGGAGCATCTGATCGACATGCTC
>JBKBON010000066.1:0-5102 GCA_046294755.1 Allorhizobium sp.
ACAAATCAGCAATCCAGCCAATTTCGAGATCTTGTCTGAACCAGTCCAGCAGGCCTTCCGGCGCCGCCCTCTCGTTCGGTGAAGCGGCTTATACGGCCAACCCCTCAAACCGTCAACAGCCGCTTTTCACAAAAGTGCAAAAAACTCATAAGCTGTTGGTATTAACGGATATTTTCCTTGATCCTGTCGCCGGCGGTAGCAAACGCTACCATGGAACGCTTTGCGGAGACGGCAAAACGGCGGGGGAGGTCTCCGTTCTGTCCGGTTTGCAAGCCAACCGCTCCTTGATAGTGTCGGCTTCCCTTCAAGGAGTGCCCTTTCACATGCTCATTCTCGATCCTTTGCAGACCAGAGGTTACCTCGACTGGGATGCAACCATCGCCGCTCTTGCCTCGATGTTCCAGAGCGGCTGCGTGATGCCGGTCCGTCATCATCATACAGTGGGTGTACCCGGTGAGGCGGACGCGACACTTCTATTGATGCCGGCCTGGCAACCTGGCCAGTATATTGGCGTCAAGCTCGTCTCTGTCTTTCCGGACAATCATCTGCGCGCCCTGCCGGCCATCCATGGCAGCTACCTCCTGTCCTCCGGACGCACGGGGGAACTGCTGGCCGTTCTCGATGGCGGCGAACTGACTGCCCGGCGTACCGCAGCGGCGTCCGCGCTTGCCGCCCGCTATCTCGCCCGCGAAGATGCCTCGACACTGCTGGTGGTGGGCACCGGGCGTCTCTCGGTCAACCTGATCGAAGCCCACAGCCGTGTGCGGCCCATCAAGCGGGTGTTGATCTGGGGGCGCGACAAGACGAAGGCTGCTGAGGCCGCCGCAGAGGCAGGCAAGCTCGGGCATCAGGTGACCGTGGCTGACAACCTGGAGACTGCAGCCCGCCAGGCCGACATCATCTCCTGCGCGACCCTATCGCGTTCACCCCTGATCTGCGGCGAATGGCTGAAGCCCGGCAGCCATCTCGATCTGATCGGCGCCTTTACAAAGGACATGCGCGAAAGCGACGACGAGGCCGTTCGTCGGGCCAGGGTGTTCGTCGACACTCGAGCAGGCGCCTTTGCCGAAGCCGGCGACATTTTGCAGCCGATCGCGTCCGGTGTCATTACGGAGGATCATGTCATCGGCGAACTCGCAGACCTTGTCGGCGGTCGCCAAGGTCGGCGCAGTTCAGACGATATCACCTTGTTCAAGTCCGTTGGTGCGGCACTCGAGGATCTGGCGGGAGCCATCCTCGCCTATGAGACCGCTCGCCAGGACATGGCGACCTCGTGACTGCCGTAACCCTCCCGCATCTGCCGATCTCCGAGCGTCTGGGCGCCCTGGCCGAGGCGCTCGAGGCCAGCAACCGCGCCATTCTTTCGGCTCCGCCCGGCGCCGGCAAGACGACGCTCGTTCCGCTGCATCTTCTCCATCAATCCTGGCGGGGGGATGGCCGGATCATCCTGCTCGAACCCAGACGGCTTGCGGCCCGGGCCGCCGCGTCACGGATGGCTGCTCTTCTTGGGCAGAGTGTCGGTGAGACCGTCGGCTACCGCATGCGCCTCGATAACAGGATCAGCACCAGCACCCGCATCGAAGTGGTGACCGAAGGGGTATTCGTGCGGATGATCCTCGATGATCCCGAACTGCAGGGCGTCGCAGCCGTGCTGTTCGACGAATTCCACGAGAGGTCGCTGGATGCCGATCTGGGTCTGGCATTGGCACTCGATGCGCAATCGGCACTGCGGCCTGATCTCAGGCTGGTCGTCATGTCGGCGACGCTCGATGTCGAACGCATCGCGTCCTTGCTTTCGCACCCCCCTGTTATCGTCAGCGAGGGCCGAAGCTTTCCGGTAGACATCCGCCACCGCGACAGGCCAGGTGACGAACGCGTGGAAGATGCCGTGACGGCAACCATCGTCAAAACGCTTGCCGAAGAGACGGGATCGATTCTCGCCTTCCTGCCAGGACAGGCCGAGATCCGCCGCGTGGCGGAGCGGCTCGAAGGCAGGCTTCCCCGGGATGTCACAGTCACGCCTCTATATGGAATGCTCGGTCAGGCCGAGCAGGATGCCGCGATCCGACCCGCCGCACCGGGAATGCGCAAGGTCGTGTTGTCCACCTCGATCGCCGAAACATCGATCACCATCGACGGCGTCCGTGTCGTGATCGACAGTGGCTTGCAGCGGCTACCAGTCCACGAGCCGTCAACCGGAATCACGCGGCTCGAGACGGTGCGGGTGTCGCGGGCATCGGCAGACCAGCGCGCGGGCCGCGCCGGACGAACGGAACCGGGGATTGCGATCCGTCTCTGGCACCCCGGACAGACGGCAGCCTTACCCGCCTTTACGCCACCCGAGATCCTGGCAAGCGATCTTTCTGGCCTCGCTCTGGACATGGCCCATTGGGGCGTTACCGATCCGGGCCAGTTGCTCTTGCTCGACATGCCGCCGGAAGCTGCCCTGAAGGAAGCGCGACAGCTTCTGATCGGACTGGGGGCCCTCAACGAGAGCCTGCAGCTGAGCGACAAGGGCCGCCGTATGCGGGATTTCGGATTGCCACCCCGGCTATCTGCCATGGTGCTCGGCGCATCCGAGCATGGCGATGCCAAGGCCGCCGCAGAGCTGGCGGTTCTCCTCACCGAACAGGGACTGGGCGGCAATGATCTCGATCTCGATGAACGCCTGAGGCAGTTCCGCCGGGATAGAAGCGAGCGGGCTCGCAACGCCCGCAATCTCGCACAGAAGTTGTCGTCCGGCCTCAATAGTCGTGCTGACGGCGATGGGCCCGTCTCCACCGGTTCCTTGCTCATCCATGCCTTCCCGGACAGAATCGCGCGGCAGCGGGGTGGGCGCGGCCGGTTCGTGATGGCCAATGGCCGGGGAGCAGAGATCCCAGCATCCGAGCGACTGGCGGGTGCCGAGCTGCTGGTCATCGCCGATCTGACCGGCAAGGCGGCGCAGGGACGTGTGCTGGCCGCAGCGGAGACCTCGCGCGGCGACATCGAGACACTACTCCCCGAGGCCATCGCGACATTCGAGGAAAGCGGCTTCGATACGGCGAGCCGCCAGGTGCGGGCGAGACGTGTGACACGACTGGGAGCGATCATCTTTGACGAACAGCCCCTGCCGAAGCCAAAGGGAGACGATGCCGCCAGAGCGCTTGCCGAGGGAGTGCGCCTTCTTGGTATCGGCGCCCTGCCCTTTTCAAAGGCGGCGGCCCAGTTGCGGCAAAGGCTCGGCTTTCTTTACCGTAGTCTTGGAGGGCCGTGGCCGGATACCAGCGATGAGGGTCTCATCGCGAGACTGGACGATTGGTTCGTGCCCTTTCAGTCCGGCGTGACGAGCTTCCAGGAGATCAGCGCTGGCAGCCTACATGACGGGTTGATGGCGCTGGTCCCCGGAGGATCGCAGCGGGAGCTCGAGAGACTGGTGCCCACCCATTTCACCGCGCCGACCGGTCAGTCGCATCCGATCCGCTATGACGGAGACGAACCGGTTCTGCAGATCCGGGTGCAGGAGCTATTCGGGCTGAAGACACACCCGGCGATCGGCGGCGGCAAATTGCCACTGCTTCTGGAGTTGACCTCGCCGGCCCATCGACCCATTCAGACCACACGGGATCTTCCGGGGTTCTGGGCGGGATCCTGGAAGGACGTGCGCGCCGATATGCGGGGACGTTATCCGAAACATCCATGGCCGGAAGATCCGGCTGCGGCGCAACCGACGACTCGAGCAAAGCCCCGCGGGACCTGACGGCGCGGAAAGACAGGGGATCAGTCATGAGTATGGATCTGGCGGCCAAATTCGGCCCAAGCAGCCGACGTCTGCGTCTCGAGACGCTCGTAAAGCTCCGTTGGGTGGCGGTGGCGGGCCAGTTGCTGACGATCCTGGTTGTGGCGCTTTGGTTCGACTTCACCCTGCCATTGATGACCTGCCTCGGTCTCATTGCGGCGCTGGCAGCCGCGAATTCTCTGCTCTCCGTGGCATTCCCTCCGACGTATCGTCTCGAGCCGGCAGCCGCCTTCGCCGTGCTGGCGCTGGACTTGTTCCAGATGGGTGCTCTGCTCTTCATCACCGGCGGCCTCAATAATCCCTTCGCACCGCTGATCTGCATTCCCGTCATCATTTCCTTCGCCTCGCAGCCGAGCCGGCATTCGATTGCGCTCTTCGTGACGGCGCTCGCCTTCATCACCCTCCTGGCCTTCACGCCCTATCCCTTGCCCTGGTTCGAGGGTCGTACGCTCGAGGTCCATCCGCTGCTGCAGCTGGGCATGTGGAGTTCCATCGTCTCGATGACAGCCTTTGCGGCCTTCTACGCCTATCGCGTGTCACAGGAGGCGAGCCTGCTTGCGGACGCATTGACGGCGACCGAGCTGATCTTGCAGCGGGAGAAGCATCTGCACCAGCTGGACGGGCTTGCCGCCGCCGCTGCGCATGAGCTTGGCACGCCGCTGGCGACGATCAGTGTGGTGGCCAAGGAGATGGAACGCGACCTTGGCCATGACGAGCGCTACCGGGAGGACGTGCAGCTTTTGCGGAGCCAGAGTGAACGCTGCCGGGACATCCTGCGTCGCCTGACGTCGCTGGCAACGGAAGGGGAAGCGCATATGCGTGAGCTTCCTCTTTCCTCCATGATCGAAGAAGTCATCGCCCCGCACCGGGAATTTGGCGTGAAGGTGGATTTGATCGAACTTTCGGAGCGCGTGAATGAACCGGTTGGGAGCCGTAACCCGGCGATCCTCTATGGTCTTGGCAACCTCTTGGAAAACGCCGTGGACTATGCACGCTCGCAAGTGGCGGTTAGCGTGGAACACACGACTGCGGAGGTGACCGTCACGATTGAAGATGACGGGGCGGGCTTCTCCGCCGGGGTCTTGCAAAGAATTGGCGAGCCCTATGTTACCAGCAGGCAGAATGACACGCGTGCCGGTGGTCTGGGATTGGGGCTGTTCATTGCAAAGACATTGCTTGAACGGTCCGGCGCCAGCCTTCGTTTCGAAAACCGCAGTCCGGAGGGATCCGGAGCGCGAGTTGTGGTCACCTGGCCACGCGAATACATGGAATTGGACACGTCGTTATGACTTTACCTGTGCGATCTTCGCACGCATAAGCTCGA
>JBKBON010000067.1:0-4981 GCA_046294755.1 Allorhizobium sp.
CTATCGGTATTCTGCTTCATGGCGTGATCTCCCTGGCGGTTGCCGCCGCCGGTTGGGTGGGTGTTGGTTCACCCGGAGATTACGCCGCCAGACAATTTCTACCACTTCCGAGACACGACCTTCAGGAAGGGCCAGCCGCCCCAGAAATAGATGATCGAAGACAGGGCCAGCGCGACCCACTCTTCGCCAGCAAACAGGGGTGCCATCCCTTGCCCCGTAAAGACCCGCACCATCGGCGACAGCACCAAGACTGGGACGGTCAAGACGACGCATACCCAGAACCGGCGGCGGAAATCGGCCACCATGTCGCCGTGTCCTGCGTGGGCACTACCCCCCTGTGGCGCATGCCCCATCGCGGTGTGATCAACGGCGGGCTTAGCACCATGGCCCATCCCGGAATGGTCCATTCCGGCCATCGGCGGGTGGGTGTCCGGTTTCTGCGCGTTGCTGGCCATCAAACCGAACTCCTTTGCGTCCCGGATTGCACGCGGCGCGGCCGATCTCGACCGCGCCGCCCAAGGTCATGCCGGTCTTACATGCCCTTGGTGGCGAGAAAGGCCTTGAGCGTGGCGATCTCTGATTCTTGCGCCGCAATGATCGCTTCGGCCAGCTTGCGCATTTCGGGGTCCTTGCCGAATTCAAGCTGAATCTTCGCCATGTCGATAGCGGCCTGGTGGTGCGGGATCATGCCCCTGGCGAAATCGATATCCGGGTCGCCGGTATAGGGGACCATCATGTCGGCCATCATCTTGTCCATCGCGGCAGCGCTGGCGACGGTAGCCGGGTCATTGGCGAGTTCCGGGGGTATCAGGGTCGCATGGCTCATCATGCCCATATCCCCCATGCCCATGCCGCCCATGTTGGAGTGGTCCATGCCCTCCATGGTTTGCTGGGCAAATGCGATCCCGCCGACAACAGCAACAGCCGCAATAGACAGCGCTAGAGTACGTTTGTTCATTCAGATTTTCCTTCGATGGTTATGTTTTGTCAGGCAGGCGCGTAGCCGACCTCAGTCAGCGCAGCGACCAATCGGTCGCGAGAAGCCGCTGATTTCACTTCGACCTTGTGCGAGGCCGGATCTGCGCTCACCTTAGCGGTGGGGTCCACCGCCTGGATCGCCTTGGTCACACTGCGTGCGCAGCCGCCGCAGGTCATGTTCTCGATATGGAACTGCATGAGTGTCTCCTTTTGGACAATCGCCTCATGCAACTCGATATGGGCCTTCCCACCGTTGTAAGGTCAAGGGAACAAATCCGTGAACAGACAAATTGAAATCAGGGCTTGACCTTACCATCATGGGAAGCCTTATCTCAGTCAGCGGAGTAACTCGCCACTGGAGTGCCGCGATGAACATACAAGCCCCTCAGAACGCCACGGCAGACCTCGGCCGGATCGTGATCGACGTCGAGGGCATGACCTGCGCATCATGTGTCGGGCGCGTTGAGCGCGCACTGCAGGCGGTCTCCGGGGTAAAAACCGCAGCCGTCAACCTCGCGACGGAACGGGCAGAAATCATCGGGCCAGACCTCGACCGGTCGGCTCTGGTCAAGGCAATCGAGGACGCGGGCTATGATGTGCCAACGCGCCCGATCGATCTCATCATCGAGGGGATGACCTGCGCCTCCTGCGTCGCACGGGTGGAGCGGGCCTTGAAAACGGTACCCGGTGTGACCGCAGCCAATGTCAATCTGGCCACGGAACGCGCCACGGCCACCGGAACGGCGGATCTTGCCTCCCTGATCGGCGCAATCGCGGATGCGGGTTACGTGGCACGGGCAGCGACCGAAACCGCCATCATGTCAGAAGAGTCCGCCGCGAAGAAAACGGCCGAGGAAGCCGCATTGAGGCGCGATGTGCTTTTTGCTGCGGCTCTGACTCTGCCGGTTTTTGTCCTCGAGATGGGATCGCATCTGTTCATGTGGGTCCACATGGCGGTGATGAACAGCATTGGCATGCAGAACAGCTGGTACATTCAGTTCGCCTTGACGACCGTGGTCCTCCTTGGCCCTGGCCTCAGGTTTTACCGCAAGGGGTTTCCGGCCTTGGCGCGTCTGGCGCCTGATATGAACAGCCTAGTCGCGGTCGGAACGTTGGCTGCCTTCGGCTATTCCCTCGTGGCAACCTTTGCCCCCGGAATCCTTCCCCCAGGCACCCAGAATGTCTATTTCGAGGCGGCGGCAGTCATCGTCACATTGATCCTCCTTGGTCGTCTGCTTGAAGCTCGCGCAAAAGGCCGGACCTCAGAGGCAATCAAGCGGCTGGTCGGACTTCAGGCCAAGACCGCCCGTGTCCTTCGCAATGGCGGCCTGGTCGAAGTGCCGGTCGCCGAAGTCCGCCCGGGCGATGTCGTCGAGGTCCGCCCGGGCGAGCGGGTGCCGGTCGACGGCGAGGTGACGACGGGCGCAAGCTGGATCGACGAAAGCATGATCTCTGGCGAGCCCGTGCCGGTCGAGAAGGCACCGGGCAGCACCGTGACCGGCGGCACAGTAAACCAGACCGGCGCCTTCAGTTTCCGGGCGACGGCGGTGGGCGAGGCTACGATGTTGGCTCAGATCATCCGCATGGTCGAAGCCGCGCAAGGCGGCAAGCTGCCGATCCAGGCGTTGGTCGACCGCGTGACGATGTGGTTCGTTCCCGTCGTCATGGCGCTTGCCGTCCTGACTTTCGCCGTCTGGCTGATCTTCGGGCCTGATCCGGCCCTGACCTTTGGCCTGGTCAACGCCGTCGCCGTCCTCATCATTGCCTGCCCCTGCGCCATGGGTTTGGCCACACCAACGTCGATCATGGTCGGCACCGGGCGTGGTGCCGAAATGGGCGTGCTCTTCCGCAAGGGTGAGGCCCTCCAAGCCTTGCAGAGCGTCAAGGTGGTCGCGTTCGACAAGACCGGTACCCTGACCGAGGGCAAGCCGCGCCTGACCGACATGGCGCTGGCGCCGGGCTTCGACCGGGCCGCAGTGCTGGCCGTGGTGGCGGCTGTCGAAGCGAAGTCCGAGCATCCGATCGCCCGCGCCATCGTCGCCGCGGCCGAAGCCGAGGGCCTGATCCTTCCCGAGGTCACTGCCTTCGATTCCGTCACCGGTTTCGGTGTGACGGCGGCGGCGGGCGGACAGCGGGTCGACGTCGGCGCCGACCGCTACATGGTCAAGCTCGGCCTCGATGTCTCGGGCTTCGGCGATACCGCGACCCGGCTCGGCGACGAGGGCAAGTCACCGCTCTATGCCGCCATCGACGGCAAGCTTGCCGCGATCATCGCCGTTGCGGACCCGATCAAGGAAACCACGCCGCAGGCGATCCGGGCATTGCACCTGCTGGGGCTGAAGGTTGCCATGATCACCGGCGACAATGGCCGCACGGCGAACGCCATCGCCCGCCAGCTTGGCATCGACGAAGTTGCGGCCGAGGTGCTGCCCGACGGCAAGGTCGCTGCTGTGAAACGTCTGAAGGCGTTGGGGCCGCTGGCCTATGTCGGCGACGGGATCAACGATGCTCCCGCCCTGGCCGAAGCGGATGTGGGCCTTGCCGTCGGCACCGGCACCGACATTGCCATCGAGGCGGCGGACGTCGTACTGATGTCGGGCAGGCTGACTGCGGTTTCGGATGCCATCGCGCTGTCCAAGGCCACCATGCGCAACATCCGCCAGAACCTGTTCTGGGCCTTCATCTACAACGCCCTGCTGATCCCGGTTGCGGCAGGCGCGCTCTGGCCCGCCTTCGGAATCCTGCTGTCGCCGATCTTCGCCGCCGCCGCGATGGCGCTATCGTCGGTCTTCGTCCTTGGCAACGCTCTGCGACTGCGGCGCTTTGCACCTTCAATCGCCGTGTAAGGAGGACCTGAGATGAACATCGGTGAAGCTTCAAAATCTTCGGGCGTTTCTGCCAAAATGATCCGCTACTATGAGTCGATCGGACTCATTCCGGCAGCAGGAAGGACGGTTGCAGGATATCGCGTCTATACGATGACCGATGTTCAGCTTCTGCGCTTCATCCGAAGGGCGCGGGATCTGGGCTTCTCCGTCGAGAAGATCGAGGAGTTGCTGGCGCTCTGGCAGGATCGTTCACGGCAGAGCGCCGATGTGAAACAGATTGCGCTTGAGCAGATCGCCGGTCTTGAAGTTCGAATTCGTGAAATGCAGGCAATGATGGACACGCTTCGCCATCTGGCGGATGCGTGCTGCGGCGATCACCGCCCGGACTGTCCGATCCTAGCAGACCTCGTGAATGGCCCCGATCAAGGCAGTAATGGTGGCCAGGATGAACGAACTCCCGCGTCCCGCTCCGAAAAGGCTGCCGGGCTTCAAGCGCATTGACATTCTACGGCCTGCGCATGATCGTGATCTTGTTTGGTGTTCATGGGATGCAGAGTCCCCGAACTCAATCGGGAATGAGGAAGGGTGGACCCAATAGCGGCACCCGACGCCTCAGCCGCCCCCGCGACTGTATGCGGTAGTGGCCCTTCGATATGCCACTGGGCAACTGCCCGGGAAGGCGAAGGGTTGCAGTGACCGTGAGCCAGGAGACCGGCCAGACAGGAGGCTTAACCCCAATCCCGTCGGGTGTGACGGGCGGAGAAACATCATGTCTGCCACCACTCTTTCCACCGCGTCCGTACAGCACGCAGGTCTGGTTCGGCCCATCCTGACCAGTGCTGTCCTTGGTACGTTTCTCATCTTTGCGGCAGGTTTTGCCTCTTCAGATGGCACCCCTTGAAAATTGCTGTCATGCACGAATTGTCCAACCCGCAGCAGCGAATCGGTCGGCGTATTGTTGAAGCCGTGGATGAAGAGCAGGACCGTTCGCTCGTCGGCGGGGCGGGTCGCAAGCTCGCGGTTAATCCCGGCGATGAAGGCTGCATCGCTGTCATAGGTCACGGGATCGACGGCCATGAAATGCTGGCTCGGATCGGGCGGAAGGCGCGTGGGCCGTTCCAGCTGGCCGAGAACATGCGTGGGCGGAACGAGGACATCCACCGACGCGAGCCCAA
>JBKBON010000068.1:0-4964 GCA_046294755.1 Allorhizobium sp.
AGCAGGAAGCCAAGCGCCTTCTGCATGCGCACCGCATCGAAAAGCTGCTGGTGATCGACAACGACGGTCGCTGCGTAGGCCTGATCACCGTCAAGGACATCGAGAAGTCGCAGCTCAACCCCCACGCCGCGAAGGACGCCCAGGGCCGCCTGCGTGTAGCCGCTGCCATCTCCACCGGTGACGATGGCGTCGAGCGCGCCGAGCGTCTGATCGACGCCGGCTGCGACGTCATCGTCGTCGACACCGCTCATGGCCACAGCCAAAAGGTTCTGGATGCTGTCGCCCATGTGAAGAAGATGTCGAACGCCATCCGCATCATTGCCGGCAACGTGGCGACCGGCGAGGGCACCAGAGCGCTGATCGACGCGGGAGCCGATTGCGTCAAGGTCGGTATCGGCCCGGGCTCCATCTGCACCACCCGCGTCGTCGCCGGCGTCGGCGTTCCCCAGCTCGCAGCCGTCATGGCCGCCGTCGAGGAAGCCAACAAGCATGATATCCCGGTCATCGCAGACGGAGGCCTGAAATTCTCGGGCGACGTCGCCAAGGCCATCGCTGCCGGTGCCTCGGCCGTGATGGTCGGCTCGCTGCTCGCCGGCACGGATGAAAGCCCGGGCGAGGTCTATCTCTACCAGGGCCGCTCCTTCAAGGCCTATCGCGGCATGGGCTCCGTGGGTGCCATGGCCCGTGGCTCGGCTGACCGCTACTTCCAGGCGGAGGTACGCGACACGCTGAAGCTCGTGCCCGAGGGCATCGAAGGTCAGGTACCCTACAAGGGCCCGGTCTCGGCCGTCCTGCACCAGCTCGCCGGTGGCCTGAAGGCTGCCATGGGTTATGTCGGCGGCAAGGACATCAAGGACTTCCAGGAAAAGGCGACCTTCGTTCGCATTTCCGGTGCTGGCTTGCGCGAAAGCCATCCGCATGGCGTGACGATTACCCGCGAAAGCCCGAACTACCCGGGCGCCGCGTGATCCTGGGGCGATTGCCCGGCCCGATCAAGGCGCCGCTCCTCTGGGGGAGCGGCACCTTGTCTGCCGTATTGCTTCTCTGGATGAACCGGAGTTTTGCTTGGCCGTTCGCTGAATCAACCGGCGGACGGGTCATGCCCGACCTCGACATCGAAAGCACGGGGCAGGGGCTACTTGCTCTCAAGGCTTTGCTGGAGACAAGGCCAGAGGCGGCCGAACTGCTTCGCAGCATGCACCTCGGTCCCGATCTCTTGCTGCCCGCAGTCCTCGGACTTTTCCTCATCTTGCTCATGCGCCGGGTAGCGCAGGGTGCCAGCCTTTACGGGCGCCCGGCCGAGCGCCTGCTGCCCGCCTTGATTGCGTTGCCGATCACCTATGTGCTCGTCGACTATTCCGAGAATATTGTCAGCCTCATCCTGTTCCCGCCATCCATGCCGCTGCCGGAGACGGCGAGCCTGCTGGCAGAGGCCTTGGCATGGCTTACGCGTATTAAATTTGCTGCCCTCGTCATTTCGGGCATCCTGATCCTGCGCCTGGCATTCGGCCCGAAGCCGGCGAACTCAGCCTGAAAAACTCTACGGCTTCATACTTCAAGGATATTATTTCAATGACCGGTTTTGAAATGTTCTGGCCTCTCGTGGCCCATGCCTTCTTGGTTTTCTGCCTTTATGCCCTGCTCGTCGTCCGCCGGGCTGCCGTGGTGCGGGCCGGCAAGGTCGAGCGCATCGCCTTTCGGGAGAACTTGGCCGAGCCAGAGGAAAGCCGCGTGGTTAACCGGGCGATTGCCAATCAGTTCGAGCTCCCGGTTCTCTTCTATGCGGCGTGTGTCCTCCTCTACATTGCGGAAGCCGACAACCTCGTTGCCGTTGTGCTCGCCTGGATCTTTGTCGTGGCGCGTTACGTGCAGGCAGCCATGCAACTGACCGGTAACCTGCCGCTTCGCCGCCTGTTCTTTATGCTCGGTTTCGTGTCTCTCTTTCTGATGTGGCTCTGGCTCGCCGTCTGGATGGCAACCAGCTGAGACCTTTACGGCAACGATTTCCGCGACAGGCGCGAGCTGATCTGGTCGAAGCCTAGCCTCCTGCAAGGCGCAAAGACCGATCGCTCCCCTTCCTATGACAGTTCCGTGAAATCTCTCTTCTCTTGATACCGATCAAACCGCTGCAGAGTTTCCGCCCATAACGTCCTCTCGAACCGCCGGCACACGCGCCGCGCGCATTCTAGCGAGGGAGACTGATTATGGCATCGATAATGAAGGCTGCGGTGGTCCGCGAATTTGGCAAGCCGCTGGTGATCGAGGAAATGGCCATCCCGGAACCGGGCCCGGGCCAGATCCTTGTGAAGTACGAAGCGACAGGCGTCTGCCATACCGACCTGCATGCTGCAAACGGCGACTGGCCGGTCAAGCCAAACCCGCCCTTCATTCCCGGCCATGAAGGCGTCGGTTATGTTGCCAAGCTCGGCGCCGGTGTCTCCCGCATTAAGGAAGGCGACCGCGTCGGCGTGCCGTGGCTGCACACCGCGTGCGGCTGCTGCTCGCCCTGCCGCACCGGCTGGGAAACGCTGTGCGGCAGCCAGCAGAATACCGGCTATTCGGTCAACGGTACCTTCGCGCAGTATGGCCTCGCCGATCCAGATTATGTCGGGCGTCTGCCGGACAATCTGGAGTTCGGCCCTGCCGCCCCCGTGCTTTGCGCGGGTGTGACCGTCTACAAGGGCCTCAAGGAAACCGAGGTGAAGCCTGGTGAATGGGTGGTCATCTCAGGCATCGGCGGTCTTGGTCATATGGCCGTGCAATATGCCAAGGCCATGGGCATGCATGTGGTCGCCGCCGACATCTTTGATGACAAGCTGAAGCTCGCAACCGACCTCGGCGCAGATCTGGTGGTGAATGGCACGGCGGCGGACGCCATCGAACAGGTGCAGAAGGCAACCGGCGGCGTCCACGGCGCGCTCGTCACGGCGGTTTCGCCCAAGGCCATGGAGCAGGCCTATGGTTTCCTGCGCTCCAAAGGTACCATGTCGCTGGTCGGCCTGCCGCCAGGCTTCATCTCGCTGCCGGTCTTCGAAACGGTCTTGAAGCGCATCACCGTGCGTGGCTCGATCGTCGGCACGCGTCAGGATCTGGAGGAAAGCCTGCAGTTCGCCGGCGAAGGCAAGGTCGCCTCGCATTTCAGCTGGGACAAGCTGGAAAACATCAACGACATCTTCCACCGCATGGAACAGGGCAAGATCGACGGCCGTATCGTTCTTGACCTGGCGGCCTGAACCTCAGTTCAGTCAACAAGGGCGGCATCTCTGATGCCGCCCTGATGCATCAAAGGCTAGCGAGGCCGGGGTCAATTACCCGACTGAATCGTCATGATCCGCGGCAGGGCCGTCGTGCAGGCGCTGTCCTCGCAGATCCCGGTAATCCACACCTCACCATTGCCGATCATCACACCCTCGGAATTGACGAAGAGATCGCCATATTCTTGGTTCGACACCGCCTCCAGGATCGTCTCGGTAAAGACGGAATCATAGTCATCGAGCAGCTCCTGCTCCGATGCATAGGTGGCTTGCTCACCGTCGATATTGACGGTCAGCGGATAGTTCACGAGGCTGACGACGATATCGGATTTGCCCTCCTCAAGCGCCACCTTGAACGCGTAGAAGAGCTCCTTGTAGTCCGCTGCGTCCCCCAGAAGGGACTCGATCTGCCGGTCGACGGAAGCCTCGTCGGCATGGCCAGCAGAGAAGGCGAGCAGTGTCGCGCCGATCAGGGTGGCAGTGGCGAGGAAGCGGTTCATCCTATCGTCCTTGATGAAGAATCCATTGGCCATTTCATAGTCCGAAAAGTGATGCGCGCCTCGAATTTCTTTTGGGTCGATTGGAAAAGACATGCAGCAAAAGTGAACGTTTATTGAAGCCGCCGGCACTGGCATCCTCTGTCTGCCAGGCCTATCTATTGCACTGCAGCAATGATTGGGCGGTGCGGATGGCAGACAACGATAGTGGCACGAACGCGGCGACAGACCGCATCTTCGTATTTCAGGGGGGCGGTGCCCTCGGTGCCTATCAGGCCGGTGCCTATGAAGCCCTGCACGAGAATGAGGTGGAGCCAGACTGGCTGGCCGGCATCTCGATCGGCGCCATCAACGCGGCGATTATCGCCGGAAGCCCGCGCGAGCGTCGCATCGCCCATCTGCGCGACTTCTGGCATACGGTATCCTCAAGCCTCGACTTCGGCTGGACCGCCCAGGACAACACGCTGCGCCGCATCCAGAACGATGCTGCAGCCATGGCGGCCATGGCCTTTGGCATTCCGGGTTTCTTTTCGCCGCGTCTTCCCACGCCTCATCAGTTGCTGACCAACCCGGATCTGCGCACCAGCGTCTATGACACGGAGCCGCTGATGCGGACACTGGAGAGGCTGGTCGACTTCGATCTCCTGAATGATTGCCAGACACGACTCAGTCTCGGCGCCGTGGATATTCGCTCGGGTAACTTTGCCTATTTCGACAACCGCAAGTGCCGCCTGGATGCCCGACATGTCGCGGCTTCTGGCGCCCTGCCGCCCGGTTTCCCGCCGATCGAAATCGATGGCCGGCATTACTGGGACGGTGGTCTCGTCTCCAACACACCTCTGCAGCATGTGCTCAACGTGAATGACGCCTCGCGGGATTTGGAGATCTTCCAGGTGGACCTCTTCAACGCCCGGGGTGACATGCCGCGCGACCAGTTCGAGGTGGAGAGCCGGATCAAGGAGATACGCTACTCGAGCCGTACCCGCATGAACACGGACGATTTCGCAAGGCGCCAGATCGTCCGTAGGGCGGCCAAACGTCTGCTCGAAAAATTACCTGCCGAATTTCAAGATGACGAGGATGCGCAGATCCTGCGCTCCATCGGTCACGAATACGACGTCACCATCGTACACCTCATTCACCGCCGCGCTTCCCATGCGACCCACGCAATCGATACGGAGTTTTCGCGCCGCTCCATAGAAGAGCACTGGCG
>JBKBON010000069.1:0-4656 GCA_046294755.1 Allorhizobium sp.
GACCTCACCGATGACTTTTACACCCTCATCTGCGACGGCAAGCATTTGCCAGATCACGAGGTAATTCAAAGCATCAAGTGCGACCACCATGAGCGTCCACGCGCCCCATCGCCCCAACCGAATTTGCGGGTGCGTCCTGCTACGGCCGAGGACGTCAACAAGGCCTTTGATCCTGCCAACGAAGTCCTTGGCGGTGCGTTCATGGCGGGCTTCCGTGAAGGCTGGATCTACGCCGAGATCGATGCTGACGGGGAACGATATCAGGAGATGGCCGAAGAGTATGCCATGGCCGTCGATACCGCTCCTGGAGAGGCTTGGGACGCGCACCGCGCGAAATTCTTCGCGATGCTTCCCCTCGCTTCTATTCCTGAGATGGGAGCGCCGATCGCCGACACCGAGGCCGAGATCGCCCGCGTCGTGCAGTCCGTCAACGAATGGGATGATCGCACGTCACCCGACGACTATCCCGAACATCTGCTGATCACGTCGGAAGAACTTGCGGACATCCTCCGCAATTTCGCTGCGACCCTCGCCACCACGGAGGGCTCGACCGAATGAAGCCGACCCGCCCCGTTCTTCGTTGGCATGGCGGCAAGTGGCGCATCGCCCCTTGGGTGATCAGTCATTTCCCTCCGCACAGGGTGTACGTCGAGCCATTCGGCGGCGCTGCGAGCGTCCTGCTGCAGAAGCCTCGCGCCCTGTCGGAGATCTACAACGACCTCGATCGAGATCTTGTCAGGATGTTCCGCGTGATCCGTGAAGAGCCCACCGAGTTGGCGCGCGCCATTGCACTCTCTCCCTTCGCAAGAGACGAGTATCGCGAGCTTTACGAGCCGGCGGACGATGACCTCGAAGCGACCCGCCGGTTCATCGTACGGTCGTTCATGGGTATGAATTCCAAAGGCGCGCTCACCAGATCAGGCTTTGATGCCCGAACCAATCCGGACGGATTCACTTCCCGGCTGCGAGCCATGGTGGATTTACCAGAACAGATCGCGTTGGTGGCTGGGCGCTTCCTGCACGTCGTCATCGAAAACACCGATGCGGCAAAGCTGGTCCAGCGGTACGACCGTGACGACGCTTTGATCTATCTGGACCCGCCATACGTGGCCGAGACCCGGAGCGGCAAATACTACAATCACGAGATGACGGATGCGGCGCATACGGCGCTGCTCGCATCGATCGATGCTTCGCGGGCGATGGTGATCATATCCGGATACCCGTCCGAACTCTACGACAACGCCATGCGCGGTTGGCACCGCGTCGAGACGAAGGCACGCACCGACGGGGCGAAAGCTAGAACCGAGGTGCTTTGGATCAATCCTCTCGCCTGGTCGCGCCTAGAGCGAAATCAGACCTCCTTGTTCAATATCCCAGGAGATGCCGCATGACAGATCGGCTGACGAAATGCACCGCCTGCGACGGTCGAGGCTATCACCACTGCGATTGTTGGCCAGCTGACTGCATATGCGCCAACGGCGACGAGCCCTGCGAAGAGTGCGGCGGTGACGGCTTCATCGACCCAGCAGATGAGCAAGGTTGCTATTGGGATGAAGCCGACAGCACCCCACCGCCTCAAGCGAGGGAGCTGTGGTCCGAAGATCTCCGAAAGCGCGTCATGCGGGCCATCTTCGACCCCGGCGAGACAGTGGGCGCCAACGGTGATCGCGACCTGACGACTTGGCAGACGGACGCCGTCATGAATGTTCTCAGCGAAACGGAGCAGGCCCCATGAAAAATCGCCTTATTGACCTGAACAATCACCTGTTCTCCCAGCTTGAGCGCCTGAGCGAAGAAAACCTCACTGCCGAGCAGATCGAGTCTGAGGTGAAGCGCACCGACGCAATCGTCGCTGTCAGTGAGCAGCTGATCAAGAACTCGGAACTGTCGCTCAAGGCCGCCACTTTGGTGGCGAACCATGGTGACCGCTTCAAGCCGATGCTTCCCACAATCTTTCGTCAACCTGACACGCTGGACGCAAAGGCGATCGCCGACGGGAGCGAGAAATGAAAGGCACCCGCATCCCCTACTCTGTCGCGGAGATGGAATGGCTGGAAGCCAATCGCCTCCTACCCATCACAGAATATCATGCCGCCTTCTGCGAACACTTTCAGCGACGCGACGTGACAGCCCCAAACCTTCACGCCCTGCGCAAAAGGAAGGGCTGGAAGACAGGCCGGACAGGCCAATTTGTCAAGGGAAGCGTGCCGTTCAACAAAGGTGTTCCGTGTGCACCAGGCACCGGTGGGCGGCATCCTAACGCGCAGCGCACTCAGTTCCGGCAGGGCCAGGTGCCGCATACGTTCAAAGGCTCTGGTCACGAGCGGATCGACAGCAAGAACGGCTACGTTGTCATGATCGTCGAAGAAGCAAACCCTTGGACCGGCGCCGCAACCCGCCCGGTACACAAGCACCGTTGGCTTTGGGAGCAGGAGAACGGACCGATTCCTGAAGGCTTTGTCCTGAAGTGCCTGGATGGCGACAAGACGAACTGCGACCCATCCAACTGGGAGCTCGTCGAGCGAGGCGTTCTGCCACGTATCAACGGCGGCAAAGCAACGCGTGTGATGGCATATGACACGGCCCCACCAGAACTGAAACCCGTGATCCTGACGCTTGCCCGCCTTGAGCAGAAGGCAAGCCAACTGCGTCGCAAGCCCTCTCGAGGTGAAGGATGACTCAGCGTTCCGACAGTCTATCCTACCCGCCCCGCGGACTATCTCGCGAGGAAGCCGCGAGATACATCGGCGTCGGCACCACCAAGTTCGACGACATGGTCAAGGATCGTCGCATGCCGAAACCGAAGAAGATCGACGGGCGTGTCATCTGGGATCGCGTCGCCCTCGATCTCGCCTTCAATGAGCTGCCGAGCGAAGGCAACGCCATCGACGAGATCTTGTCGAGATCGAAGCTTCGTGCCTAAGTGGTGCAATGATCGAAGAGAAGCGCCCGAACCTATCGTGCTACGAAGACCGCCACGGAAAACTCCGGTGGCGGTTTCGCCGTAAGGGCAAAACGATCTCAATACCTGGAAATCCCGGCGATCCTGAATTCGAAGCGGCCTACGAGGCAGCCACGACTGGCCAGCCGATCAAGCAGGCGCAGCTGGTCGCCATGCCCGGCGCCGCCCGGCCGGAATCGTTCAGAGCCGCATGGCGTAAAGTCCAGCAGTCACCCGAATGGCTCGCATTCGATCCGGCGACCAGGTCGAAGAATGTTCACCTCGCCGAAGAGTTCTTGGAGCTGCCGGTTGATCCGGACTACCCCGAGCTATGGGGCGACATGCTGGTCGCAGATCTGAAGCGCCGGCACGTCAAGGCGATCCTCGCGCGCTTCTCCGCAACACCGCACAAGGCGAAACACCTCCTGGTCGCGCTGCGTAAGATGATCGTCGTCGGCCTCGACGAGGAATGGATTGAGAGCGACCCGACGTGGAAGCTTGCCTACAAGCCAGCCTATAAGGGATGGCGCGCATGGACGGATGCTGAGAGGGAAATGTTCGAGGCTCGCTGGGCCCTCGGCACGACGCCGCGCACCGCCTATGCACTCGCCCTCTGGCTTGGCAATCGTCGCTCGGACATCGCCCGCCTCGAATGGAGCTGGTTCGATTTCGTGAAGGGCAACGTTACCCTGACGACCAAGAAGGGCGACAAGCTTCTAGTGCTGCCGATAACGCCGATGCTGCGCGAAGCGCTGATGGCGATCGAGCGCAAGCCGGATGCAAAGACGGTGCTGCTGACGGCCTACGGCGAGCCCTTCTCCGAGAAGTCTCTGACCGGCCGCATGGCCGATTGGACGCACAGCGCCGACATGCCGAAGGGGTGCACGCTACACGGGCTCAGGAAGACGTTGGGGAAGATGCTCGCAGAGACTGGCGCGTCGACGCGTCAACTCATGGGAACGCTCGGTCATGACGACATCGCCCATGCCGAACTCTACAGCCGCGCCGCTGAGCAGGAGCGGCTAGCCTCCGACGCGATGAAGCGCCTGACGAAGTCCATGCGCTACACTAAGGCCACCAAGGCGCAGGACAATTGAGACATGGGACAGGGGGTCTCACACTATCGCGATAGACACGGACGGATGCGCTGGCGATACAGGTCAGGCAAAATCAACATCTCCCTGCCAGGACAGCCTGGAGATCCCGCGTTTGAGCGGGCGCATCAGAGCGCGCTGAAAGGCGAAAAGCCGGAGCCGATCGACGAAAGCCTGTTTTTGCGCCGGAAAGCCATGGTCGAGCACTATGCCCGGGCAGCCCTGAAGCGCGCGGCAAATCGCGCCAAGACTGCCGGCGTAGTGTTCTCTCTTACAATTGAGGACTTTGAAACCATGCTGCAGCGTCAGGAATGGCGATGCGCCGTCAGTATGATCGAATTCGAGTTGCGGAGGATGGATGTCGACAAACGGGATCGGGCTTTTCGACCAAGCATCGACCGGCGGATTCCTAGCGCTGGCTACACACTAGACAACGCGCGATTGGTTTGCGAAATCGTGAACCTCGCAATGAACGAATGGGGCGAAGAGCCGCTCTTGAAGCTCTGCGAACTGGTCGTGGCTAACCGGCGTGGCTAACCATACTGGCTAACCTTATCTAAGAATCTTCTATCTGCATGATTTTACTATGTAATTTAGCAGACGAGGCAGGCCCTCCGGGCC
>JBKBON010000070.1:0-4629 GCA_046294755.1 Allorhizobium sp.
AGGACTATCACAAGCTGCGTTACACCAACGAGGCGATCAAGTCGGCGGTCGAACTGTCCGCGCGATACATTTCTGATCGCAAGCTCCCGGATAAGGCGATCGACGTGATCGACGAAACGGGAGCGGCCCAGATGCTGCTACCGGCCTCGCGTCGTCGCAAACTGATCACCGAGAAGGAGATCGAGGCGACAATCGCGACCATGGCTCGCATCCCCCCCAAGACGGTATCCAAGGACGACGAGATGGTTCTCGCCAACCTGGAAAAGGAACTGCGCTCCGTCGTCTATGGTCAGGACAAGGCAATCGAGGCTCTTTCGACCTCGATCAAGCTTGCGCGTGCCGGCCTGCGCGAACCGAACAAGCCGATCGGCTCCTATGTCTTCTCCGGCCCGACCGGCGTCGGCAAGACCGAGGTGGCAAAGCAGCTCGCGGCCTCGCTTGGGGTGGAACTTCTGCGCTTCGACATGTCGGAATACATGGAGCGGCACACGGTTTCGCGTCTGCTCGGTGCCCCTCCCGGCTATGTCGGATTCGATCAGGGCGGTCTACTGACCGACGGCGTCGACCAGCATCCGCATTGCGTTGTGCTGCTCGACGAAATCGAAAAGGCACATCCGGATATCTACAACATCCTGCTGCAGGTCATGGATCATGGCCAGCTGACGGACCATAACGGCAAGAAGATCGACTTCCGCAACGTCATCCTGATCATGACGACCAATGCGGGCGCTTCGGAAATGGCGAAATCCGCCATCGGCTTCGGCTCGTCCAAGCGTACCGGGGAGGACGAAGAGGCTTTGAACCGTCTGTTCACGCCGGAATTCCGCAACCGCCTCGACGCGACGATCCCGTTTGCACCACTGCCGACGGAAGTCATTCACCAGGTCGTGCAGAAGTTCGTCATGCAGCTTGAAGCCCAGCTGTCCGAGCGCAACGTCACCTTCGACCTTTCCGAGCCTGCCATCGCCTGGTTGGCGACCAAGGGGTATGACGAGAAGATGGGGGCACGTCCGCTGTCGCGCGTCATTCAGGAGCACATCAAGAAGCCGCTCGCCAACGAGATCCTCTTCGGCAAGCTCAAGAAGGGCGGCGTCGTGAAGGTGGGGATCAAGACAGACGAAGCGGGTGCCGAAGTGCTCGATCTCGAAGCGATCGCCGAAGTGGCTCCCGTCAAGCCGAAGCCGGAAGCCGAGGTTGCCTCTGCCAAGCCTGTAAAGGCGAAGCGCAAGCCGGCGGCCAAGGCTCAGGCCATCGAGGATGATGGCGATGTGGCCGTGATCGACGACGCGCCAAAGCCGGCAAAGCGATCTGCCGTGCCGAAGGTGCCGAAGAAAAAGTAAGCTTCCACAGATGACATACCCGTGCCGGGCTTGACGCCCGGCACTTTCTTTTGGCCGATCCGGAATTTCATATGTCTTCGGCGCATTCCGATGTTTCTCAGCTGCGGTGGTTTTTCACCGGCATGCGCGGGCTGTTCAGCCTGCCCGCCATCATCCTGATGATCTCCTTCGTCGGCTTTTCTGCCTTCGCACTGCAATCGGGTGTGACCCGAACCGAGGCCATGGTCATGACAGCCGCCGTATGGGCGCTGCCGGCGAAGATGATCCTCATCGGTACCATGACCAGCGGCGCCAACCTGCTGGCGATCTTTCTCGCGGTTTCGCTATCTTCAGTGCGGATGATGCCAATGGTTGCTTCGCTGGTGCCGGAGATGCGGACTGAACGGACGCCGACCTGGCTCATGCTCCTTCTGTCGCACTTCATAGCGATCACCGCCTGGGTTTTCGCGATGGGGAGCTTCAAGACCGTACCCCGGGAAGCGCGTGCGGCCTATTTCGCCGGGTTCGGGATCACGCTGGTCACGGTCAACACCATTCTCGTCGGCGTCTGCTACGGGCTTGTGGCGAGCTTCCCGCCTGTTGTCGCAGGTTTGCTCTTCTTCCTGACGCCGGTCTATTTCACCGCCTCGATATGGGCGACCGGACGCCAGTCCGTGGTCAAGGTCGCCTTTCTGGTCGGTGTCGTTTCCGGGCCGCTTCTGGCTGTCGTCGCTCCCGGTTTTGACATCCTGATCGCCGGTCTTGGCGGCGGAACACTCGCCTATCTCTTCGATCGCTACGTCATTCGCCGCGGAACGTCCGCGCAAGCTGATGTCCTGCCTGAAGCCCAGCAGACGGAGGACGTGCTGTGATTGAGGACTATTGGCCCTATGTCGTGATCATCGTCGCCGGCTGGTTGGCAACCGATATGTGGCGTTGGCTCGGCGTCATCGCTGGCAATCGACTGAAAGAGGGCTCGGAGGCGCTCAATTGGGTGAGGGCGGTTGCCACGGCCCTCGTGATGGCGGTAACGGCGAAGCTTGTGGTTTTTCCGACCGGCGCGCTGGACGGGTCGCCCCTGTGGCTGAGGCTTCTGGCGGCAGGCATGGGCTTTGCAGTCTTCCTGCTGGCCGGCCAGCGCGTCATCGTCGGGGTCTTGGTGCCGCTCGCCATTCTCGGTGCCGGGCTGCTCTGGCTCTGACATCATGTCATCTCACAGAGCCGTGTGATCGCTGGCATTGCCACATTTCGCTTCCCAGATCGGATGTCCGACCAACCAGAGGAATGCGAAATGTCAAAGGTAGTACGCTTCCGAAAGCTGAAGCACGGTGACCCGCCTCGTTTCAAGGTCTTGCCGGATGACCTGCGGAAGGCGGGGTACCGTCATGGCGGCGGGATCCCCACGGGATCACTTTCCGTCATAGTCCTTGCCCTGATCGGTATTGCCGCCCTCCTGGTGGTTGGCAGCTCCGTCGGCTGATCACGCGTGAAAGAGAGCGGGCTGGCGATCGCCTCAGAGCGCCGCCCTGATCTTCTCGGCCTGCGCCTTCAGCATTTCGACATCAGCCATGCCGCCTGCGTGCGGCTTCAGCGGCACGCCGTCATGGCGCGGGATGACGTGGAAATGCAGGTGGAACACGGTCTGCCCGGCAGCCGGCTCGTTGAACTGGGCGACAAAGACGCCGTCCGCGTCGAAGGCTTCCTTGGCGGCATTGGCGAGCTTCTGTACAACCGGCATCAGTTTGGAAAGCACGGCTGGATCGGCATCCAGCAGATTGCGCGAGCCCGTTTTTGGGATCACCAGCAAATGGCCCGGCGCCTGAGGCATCACGTCCATGAAAGCAAGCGTATCTTCGTCCTCGTAGAGCTTCACCGACGGAATGTCGCCGGCCAGGATCTTGGCGAAGATGTTGTTCGGATCATAGGCGGTCATGCTCGTCTCCTCGATTTGCCTTGCCACTTAACGGCAAGCCGTACTGCGCTTCAAGTCGGTGCGACACTCTCTCAACCGTCGAATTCCTCGCCTTCTCGCGGCTGACGCTCGCCCTTGCGGAAAGGCGTGTGCTCGCCGAGATATTCGCCAGCCTGCGCCACTTCTCGCCGCTCGTGCTCAAGATAATCGGCAACAGCCCGGCGCAGGCCGGGATGGGTGATGTAGTGCGCGGAATGGGTGGTGACGGGTTCGTAGCCGCGCGCCAGCTTATGCTCACCCTGCGCGCCGGCCTCGACCCGAGCAAGGCCCTTCTCGAGCGCAAAATCGATGGCCTGGTGGTAGCAGACCTCGAAATGCAGGAAGGGATGGTCTTCAACGCAGCCCCAGTGACGGCCATACAGCGCATCCGCGCCGATGAAGTTGATCGCACCGGCGACGTAGCGTCCATTGCGTTTTGCCATGACGAGCAGAATGTCATTGGCCATACGTTCGCCGACCAGCGAGTAGAAGAGGCGTGTGAGATAGGGGCGACCCCATTTGCGGCTGCCGGTGTCGATATAGAAATGGAAGAACTGATCCCAGATATCTTCTGTCAGATCACGTCCTGTCAGCCAGTCCACAGTCACGCCGTTCTCCAGGGCCTGCCGGCGTTCCTTGCGCAAGTTCTTCCGCTTCGACGAGGAGAGCTCAGCCAGAAAGGCCTCGTGGTTGGCGTAGCCGCGATTGATGAAATGAAACTGCTGGTCCGTCCGATGCAGGAAGCCGGCTTCCGTTAGGGAAGGGATTTCACCTTGCGGCAGGAAGGTTACGTGCGCCGAGGAGGTGCCGAGTTCCTGCGCCACTTGCTGCAGCCCTTGGGCCAGTAGGGCACGAACTCGCGCAACGTCTTCACCCCCGCGCACAAGCAGACGCGGTCCGGTGGCTGGGGTGAATGGGACCGAGGCCTGGAGCTTGGGGTAATAGCGGCCACCAGCCCGTTGAAATGCGTCGGCCCAGCCATGGTCGAAAACGTATTCGCCCTGGCTGTGGCTCTTGAGGTAGCAGACGATGGCCCCGATCAGCCGTCCCCGCTCTTCCAGGAGCAGGTGGTGGCCCATCCATCCGGTCTCAGCGGTGGCCGAACCGGAGTCTTCAAGCGCCGAGAGGAAGGCATGCGACGAGAAGGGATTGTAGCCGGGGCCTGAGCGGTAGGTTCCGGAGAGAAGACCCCATTCGCTTGACGGGATCTCCTCAAAAGAACGCACTACGCGGATCGTCACCTCGTCTGCCATGGATCTCCTGTCAGGCGATCGCCGGCGACTGGCGCGGGTCGAAGCCTTCGAATGTCATCTGGTCTGCATATTTATAGGTCTGTGCCCGCATGATTTCATCCCTGAC
>JBKBON010000071.1:0-4605 GCA_046294755.1 Allorhizobium sp.
ATCCTGATCTCCTTTGCCTGGTGGCGTCTTCTCTATCTGCAGCGGCTGCCGGACGGCACCGGGATCGACACTGTCTTCTTTTTCCGCCTGGCGCTGATCGAAGCATGCAACTGGCTGTTTCCGCTGGTCCTGCTCGGCGTTCTCTGCTGGATGATCGGAATCGGGGAAAAGTTCTCCTCGATGGTCGTCGTGGCCAATTGGCTCGCCTTGCCGGTTTCCTACTCCTATGGTCTGCTGGTTCTCCTGATGATGTTCGTGCCGGCGCTGTCCGGCATCGTGGCCATCCTTTGGCTTTTGCTGATGATCACCTTAATTGCCGCTCTCTTCCGGATCGTCAGGATGATCGTCGGCGACCATTTGCTGATGGTGTCGACCATCGTCATGGTGCTTTTGGTGCCTTCGATGATTATCGCGGAAGTGCTGGAGCGCTATCTCGGCGTCTATCCCGGCTGAGGATGCGCCTTACCCACTGAACGGGTCGTCACCGGGATAATCCACCCTCATGAAGAACAGCCCCTCCGGCGGCGCCACCGGCCCGCAGGCCGAACGGTCGCGGGCCTCAAGTGCCGCCCTAACATCTGAAGGCGTCATCTTGCCCTCGCCAGCTAGCTTCAGTGTGCCGGCGAAGGAGCGGATCTGGTTGTGCAGGAAGCTCTGGGCGGTGGCGCGGATCTCGATCAGATCACCTGCGCGCGTGACATCCAGCCGATCCAGTGTGCGAACGGGGCTTTTCGCTTGGCAATGGGCGGAGCGGAAGGTGGTGAAGTCGTGGTGACCCACGAGCTGCTGGGCGGCCGCGTGCATGGCGTGGTGATCGAGCGGCTTCGGGACCCACCAGGCCCGCTTCTCCTCCAGCGCAAGACGCGCAGGCCGGGTGATGATGCGGTAGAGGTAGTGACGGCGGAGCGCAGAAAAGCGCGCATCGAACTCATCCGAGACGGCCTGCACGTCGAGCACGGCCACCTGTTCGGACGCCATTGCGAGATGGGCATTCAAGGCGTTGCGCAGCTTGTGCGGCTCCCAGGCGCGGGAAAGATCGGCATGGATCACCTGGCCCATGGCGTGCACGCCGGAATCGGTGCGGCCTGCGCCACGGATGACGACGGTTTCACTGGTGAGGGACAGGATTGCCTGTTCGAGAGCGGCCTGAATCGAATGGCCGTTTTCCTGGCGCTGCCAGCCGACATAGGCCGAGCCATCATATTCGACGGTCATGCGAAAGCGCGGCATCAGGCGATCACCGTGCCCTTGGGTAGCGGCGTGCCACGCAGGAAATCCTCGGCATCAAGCGGTTTGCCGCCGGCCTTCTGAAGGCGGACAAGGCGGATGGCACCCGTTCCGCAGGTGACCGTCAAACGATCATCGAGAACGGTGCCGGGGGCGGCCAAGGCGCCATCTGTCGCGGCGAGATGCGATGCGATGAGCTTGACGCGCTCCGGCTTGCCATTGACCTCGATCTCGGTCCAGGCGCCCGGGAAGGGAGAAAGGCCACGAATTTGGTTGTGGACCTCGTTTGCCGGACGAGAGAAGTCGACGCGGGTCTCTGCCTTGTCGATCTTGGCTGCGTAGAGGACGCCCTCTTCGGCTTGAACGACCGTTTCCAGCGTGCCGGCTTCGAGCTTCGTCATCGCTTCAACCATTGCCTCGGCGCCGATGAGGCTCAGCGCATCATGCAGTTCGCCGGCGGTCATATCCGGGCCGATCGAAACCTTGCGGGTGAGCGCCACCGGGCCGGTGTCAAGGCCCTTGTCCATCTTCATCACCATCATGCCCGTCTCGGCATCGCCGGCCATAATGGCCCGCTGGATGGGCGCGGCTCCCCGCCAGCGCGGCAGGAGCGAGGCATGGCCGTTATAGGCGCCGAGACGCGTGCCGTTCAGGATCGCTTCGGGAAGAAGCAGGCCATAGGCGACGACGACCGCAACGTCGGCCTTCAGGGCGACGAAGGCGTCACGGTCGGCCTGCTCGCGGAAGTTCAGTGGGTGACGAACCTCGATGCCAAGGTCTTCGGCAGCGAGGTGGACCGGCGACTTCTGCAGGTCGAGACCACGACGACCGCCCGGACGGGGCGGCTGCGAATATGCGGCAACGATTTTGTGGCCTGCCGCATGCAGTGCTTTCAGGGTCGCGACGGAAAAGTGCGGCGTGCCCATGAAGATGATGCGAAGTGTCATCGTGCCAGCCTTCAAACGCGGGGTTGATAACGCCCGGGATCAGATCTTCTGACGGGCGGCCTTGGTGAACCTCTTGATCACCATCTCGCGCTTCAGGCGGGAGATGTGGTCGATGAAGAGAACGCCGTTCAAATGGTCGATCTCGTGCTGAAGGCAAGTGGCGAGCAGGCCATCGGCCTCCGTCATCTGCTCCTTGCCGTCCCGGCCAATGGACTTGACGGTGATGGCGGCAGGGCGTTCGACCTCGGCGTAATAATCCGGGATCGACAGGCAGCCTTCCTCGTAGACCGACCGATCGTCGGAGGATTTGAGGATCTCCGGGTTGATGAAGACGAGCGGCGCGGGCTCTTCGCCTTCCTTGGCGAGATCGATCACCAACAAACGCCGCGGCACGCCGACCTGGATCGCGGCCAGCCCAATGCCAGGCGCCTCGTACATGGTTTCGAGCATGTCATCGATGAGCTGTTCGAGTTCGGCATCGACGCGCTCGACAGGCGCGGATACCTGACGCAGCAGGGGATCGGGCAGGATGATGAGAGGCTTGATGGTCATGGCCTCCCTTAGCGCAAGTTCCGATGAGAGGAAACGGAAAAAACGATCAGCTTTCCCGGTTTCCGAGCGCGTCAGGCGACGCGTCGCTGCGGCGCCATATAAGCGTGTGACGCGGAATCGGCCCGCGTGCGGATCTGTGACAGCTGCTCGACCAGACCCGCGACCTCAGCCCGGAGGCGGCGCGTCTCATCCGAAGTGCGCTCCACCATGCCGCTGTTCTCGTGGGTCAGGACATCCATGTTGCGGGTCGCCTGGTTAACCTCGTTAAGACCGATGGCCTGATCCTTGGCGGCTGCGGCAATGTCGGAGACGAAGCTGTCGATGGCGTCGATACGGCTGATGATGTCGTTGAGAGCTTCCCCTGTGCTGGTGACGAGACCGACGCCCTCCTGGACCTGGCTCGAGCTCTGCGAGATGAGCTGCTTGATCTCCTTGGCCGCATCAGCGCTGCGCTGGGCGAGCTGGCGCACTTCCTGGGCAACGACGGCAAAGCCCTTTCCGGCATCGCCGGCACGTGCTGCCTCGACGCCCGCGTTGAGGGCAAGGAGATTGGTCTGGAAGGCAATCTCGTCGATGACGCCAATGATCTTGGAGATTTCTGTCGAAGACTTCTCAATCGCGCCCATGGCGGAGACGGCCTGCGAGACGACAGTGCCAGAGGTCTTCGCCTGCTGCTGCGTATCACGGACCTCCTGCGAGGCGCGCTCGGCATTGGCGGCCGTCTGGCTGACGCTGACGGAGAGTTGCTGGAGGGCCGTGGAGCTTTCCTGGACGCCGCTCGCCTGGCGGGTGGTGCGGCTGGCGAGCTCGCTTGAGGCATGGGCGATTGCATCCGTGCCGCTCAGGATGCCTTCCGAGGCGAGACGGATGGCGGCGAAGGAGGCGTTCAACCGGTCGACAGTTTCGTTGTAGTGGCCGGCCATCTCCTTGAAATTTTCAGGCAGGTCGGTGGTCATGCGGGCTTCGAAATCACCCTGGGCGAGCGCCTCCAGACCGCGACGCAGATGCTCCATGGCAATCGCCTGGTCAGCGGCGAAGCGAGCGCGCTCCTCTTCGAGAGCCTGGCGCTTGCTTTCCAGTTCATCAAGATAGACCGAGATCGAATAATCCATGTCGAGCATGGCTGCCTTGACTACGGCGCGGAGCTTTTCGCCGAGCGAAATGGCGTGCTGCTTGCCGAAGGGGAAAGGCCAGTGCTTGACGAGGACCCCAGCGAGGAGTTCGCCGACCAGCATCGAATAGCCGCCGATATACCAGCGGGGTTCCAGCCCAATGCGGGCGTGCGCCTTGCCGACGGCCGTCACTCCCTTCACATAGTTCTCGTCGAAATTGCCGCTCGCCACCTTGTCCCAATGGCCGATCTGGGCATTTTTCGCGCCGCTCATGTGAGCGCCGTCGCGGAAATGGCCGGCGATCGTACCGGTCTTCGTCACCTTGGCGTAGAACTTGTCGAGCGCGCCGCCCAGCATCTCCTTGATCGACGGACGCAGTTCGGCCAACGTGCCGCGCGTCTTCTGATCGATTTCAAGAAATTCCAGGCGTTCAGACAGGTCGTTCTGGGCTTTGGTGGTCATGATGCGACGCGGTCTCTCAGGTTGACTGTTGTTAACCAGGACTGTCACGCTTTCCTGAATACTTTCTAAACACATGGCGGCAAGTTATGCCGCCATGTGGTGTCAGCATGACGTTCTCAACTCGCCATGCGGTAGCTTCCATGGCCAGCGCCTTGCGATCTACCGCCCGTGGTCTTGAAGCCCTGAAGGGCCTGGACCAGACGGCCAGCCTCCTCGCGAAGTGTTGCCGTCTGGGCCGAGCTTTCCTCGACCATAGCGGCATTGCGCTGCGTGATCTGATCCATGGATGCGACCGAGGTATTGAC
>JBKBON010000072.1:0-1382 GCA_046294755.1 Allorhizobium sp.
AGGTTCTCCTGACCCCAGCGGCCAATGGCCTGGAGGACCGGCTCCAGGCTGCGCCCGAGCGGCGTCAGGGAATAATCGACGCGGGGCGGCACAACTGGATAAACCGTACGGGCGACGAGACCGGCCATCTCCAGTTCCCGCAACTGCTTGGACAGCATCCGGTGAGTGATGGACGGCAGGCGCTTGACGATTTCATTGAAGCGCAGGATTTCGTCCCTGAGGAGGTGGTGTAGGATGACACCCTTCCACTTTCCGTCCAGGAGCTGGAGGGTTGCCTCGATCTGGCAACCGCCAAGGTCAGATGTGACGGGCAGTGTTTCGCGAGTCATGCAGTTTCCCTTCTCATGTTTCGACATGTCCCTTCAGACGCATCGTCTCCCAGATAGCCCGACCGGCTCCACCCGGAAAGAGATCCACGAGGCGGAATTGGTCGACACAGCGTCAACAGAGCCATGGACGCGGAAACGAGCGACTGAGTTTCGCTGGGAAGAGATTGGGGCGAAGTTGAGTGCGGGCAAGGCTCGTCGCGGCTTCGTGACCGCGCCGTGTGCAGCCCCCATGGCGCATATAGAGAGGCAGCCGCTGGCTCTTTGCCTGCGGCTGCATCGGAACTTGTCAGGTGTTGATGCGATCAGGCCTGGATGACAACGACCTTGGACCCGACGTTTACGCGCGCGTAAAGATCGATCACATCATGGTTCATCATGCGCACGCAGCCAGACGACATGGCCTGGCCGATCGACCAGGGCTGGTTGGTGCCATGGATGCGGAACATGGTGTCGTTGCCACCGCGATAGAGATACATGGCGCGGGCTCCGAGCGGGTTGTTCGGACCGCCGGGCAGGCCGCCCGCATATTTGAGGTTCTTCTCGGGATCGCGACGGATCATGTTGGCCGTCGGCGTCCAGGTCGGCCATTCCGCCTTGCGCCCGACATAGGCATTGCCCGAGAGCGCCAGTCCCGCACGGCCGACGCCGATGCCATAGCGCATGGCGCGACCATCGCCGAGAACATAGTAGAGCCGGCGTTCCGGCGTGTTGACCACAATCGTGCCCGCCGGATGCGAGGTCTCATAGGCCACTTCCTGCCGGCGCAGTTCGGGCTTGATCTTCTCGATCGGAACCTTCTTCAGCGGATACGGCTCATCGGGCACGTCACCATACAAGGCCTGCTGGTTGGGCGTCGATTGGCAGCCGGCGATAAAGAGCGGCAGGCCGAACAGGAGACCTCGGCGGGAAATGGTCATATGTCTAGCGTCCTCGGGTAAGATTCGTTGCCGAGGAGCCTAGGAATTTATGGTTAATGCGGGGTTAAACGAAAGAGCGGGCGTTAAGGTCGATGGCGAAGTTGGGGCAGCGGGCCATCCGTTAGCCAAGCCCGTG
>JBKBON010000072.1:1482-4520 GCA_046294755.1 Allorhizobium sp.
TGCGACCCGGCCTCCCGAACATTTACATGTTCGGATAGACCGGTCCTTCGCCGCCTTGCGGCGGTACCCAGTTGATGTTCTGGTTCGGGTCCTTGATGTCGCAGGTCTTGCAGTGGACGCAGTTCTGGGCGTTGATGACGAAGGTCTCTTCGCCGTCCTTTTCCACCCACTCATAGACGCCCGCCGGACAGTAGCGGGTCGAGGGACCGGCATAGACGCCGAGCTCGGAGCGCTTCTGCAGATCCATGTCCTTGACCTTCAGGTGGACCGGCTGGTCTTCCTCGTGATTGGTGTTGGACAAGAAGACCGAGGAGAGACGGTCAAACGTCAAGACGCCGTCCGGCTTCGGATAGGCGATCGGCTTGTGCTTGGCCGCCGGCTCCAGGGATTCGGCATCGGTCTTGCCGTGCTTCAGCGTCCCGAAGAAGGAGAAGCCGAAAAGCTGGTTGGTCCACATGTCCAGACCGCCGAGGCCGACGCCGAGCGCGGTCCCGAGCTTCGACCAGAGCGGCTTGACGTTGCGTACCCGCTTCAGGTCCTTGCCGATGTCGGTCGAGCGCCATTCATTCTCGATCTCGATCGGCTCGTCATTGGCGCGGCCGGCCGCAATCGCGGCGGCGATCTTCTCCGCCGCCAGCATGCCCGACAGCACAGCATTGTGGCTGCCCTTGATGCGGGGAACGTTGACAAGGCCGGCGGAACAGCCGATCAGCGCGCCGCCGGGGAAGGACAGCTTCGGCACCGACTGGTAGCCACCCTCGGTGATCGCGCGGGCGCCATAGGACAGGCGCTTGGCGCCTTCGAAAGTCGGCGCGATCGCGTGATGCGTCTTGAAACGCTGGAACTCCTCGAAAGGATAGAGATAGGGGTTCTTGTAGTTGAGGTGCACGACGAAGCCGACGGCAACCATGTTGTCTTCGAGGTGGTAGAGGAAGGAGCCGCCACCGGTCTTCATGCCAAGCGGCCAGCCGAAGGAGTGCTGCACGAGGCCCGGCTTGTGGTTTTCCGGCTTGACCTGCCAGAGTTCCTTCAGGCCGATGCCGAACTTCTGGACGTCGCTGTCGCGGGCGAGATCGAACTTGGCGATCAGCTGCTTGGCGAGCGAGCCACGCACGCCTTCCGAAATCAGGACATATTTCCCGAGCAGCGCCATGCCGCGGGTGTAGTTCGGCCCCGGCTCGCCATTCTTCTCGATGCCCATGTCGCCGGTCGCGACGCCGATCACCGCGCCCTCGTCGTTGTAGAGCACTTCGGAGGCTGCAAAACCCGGATAGATCTCGACACCCAAGGCTTCCGCATGGGCGCCAAGCCAGCGACAGACATTGCCGAGCGAGACGATGTAATTGCCGTGATTGTTCATCAGCGGCGGCATCAGGAAATTCGGCAGGCGGACAGAGCCGGCGGGCCCAAGGAAGAGGAACTGGTCGTCGGTGACGGGTGTCTTGAACGGGTGATCGGCCTCTTCGCGCCAGCCGGGGATCAGCTTATCGACACCCACGGGATCGACCACGGCACCGGAGAGGATATGCGCGCCGACTTCCGCACCCTTTTCCAGCACGACGACGGTCAGATCGGGATTGACCTGTTTCAGCCGGATCGCTGCCGAAAGACCCGCGGGGCCTGCGCCCACGATCACGACGTCGAATTCCATGCTTTCGCGTTCAGGCAGTTCCATCTCGGTGCTCATTGTCATTCCTCGCCAGGCGGTGCTTGTCCGCCTTCCTCCTTGACAAAACCCAACCGGATTGTCGAGCCGAAGCGCGACGCGCCGAGGCGCAAATTCCGGCAGAGCGGTGTGAGACAGGAGAATATCTTACGTGCACGTAAGGGTCAATGCGACATTCCCGCCTGCTGCCCGGCCATCTCTTGGTTGCGCCAGGAGAGACTTTGCGTCGCCCGTTCGTATAAATCACACTTGCCAGCCGTCCGGTTGCCATTCAAGAGAACGCCATTCCGCCCGAACCGAGACGACCATGCCGCATTGGACACCAGCCGCCCTCGCCGAAGCCCTTGAAGACCTGCATCCCGAGCTTCGCATCCTCGGTCCGCAAGCGCTCTCCGGACGGCATCCCGGCGAGCACGAGGATAATCTCGGCGCCGGCGTCATGGCACAGCCCGCCACGACAGAGGCGGCGGCGGCCCTGATCGGGTGATGCCGGAACAATCAGGTTGCAATCGTCCCGCAGGGCGGGAGCAGCGGACTGGTCGGCGGCAGCGTCAGCCATGAAGGCGAGGTCATCCTGTCATCCGCACGGCTCAACCGGGTCCTGGCCATTCGCCCGGAGGAATCGACGGTCGAAGTCGAAGCGGGCGTCACGCTCGAAGCCCTGCAGGCGGCGCTCGCGCCGCACGGCCTCACCACCGGCATCGATCTCGGCTCGCGCGGCAGCGCCACGATCGGCGGCATGCTGTCGACGAATGCCGGCGGCATCCTCGCCTTCCGCAACGGGGTAATGCGTCATCAGATCCTCGGGCTTGAGGCAATACTGCCGTCCGGCGAGATCTTCTCGGACATGACAAGGGTGGTGAAGGTCTCGGCGGGGCCGGATCTGAAACAGCTGTTCATCGGCGGCGAAGGCGCCTTCGGCTTTGTCACGCGCATCGTGATGACGGTCGAACCTTTGCGTCCGCACCGGGCGACAGCCCTCCTCGGCGTCGCCGATGCGTCATCCGCGCTCGTCGTGGCCCGCCACCTGCAAGGCACAAGCGGCGTTATGCTTGAGGCGGCTGAGATGATGTGGCCGCGTTATGTCGGGGATCACGCGACGCTGAAGGGCTTCGACCTTGGCTGGCTGGAGGATGGCGCCGCCATGCTCTTGGTCGAGGTTTCCGCCGAAACACAGGAACAGGCGGCACAACATCTGGAGGAAGCACTCGCTGACCTCTGGGAGAAGGCGGATCTCAAAGGGGGACTTCTGGCACAATCCTCCGACCAGGCCCGGCGCTTCTGGGATCTGCGCGAGGATTCGGGGTTCTACTTCGCCCGGTTCCCGAACGCCCCTTCCTTCGATGTCTCGGTCCCGCCAAGCGAGCTCGAC
>JBKBON010000073.1:0-4498 GCA_046294755.1 Allorhizobium sp.
CGGCCGAGGTGCCTGCGAGGGTGGTGAGGAGTGCTGCTGCGATGATCTTCATTGTGGTGTACCTTAGAGAACCTTGCGATCGAACTGCTTGGTTCGATGAGATGTATTTGGCGCAGGATGAATGGGATTACAATACCCCTTTGCGCACAATCGAACCGATTGGTTCGGTTCGAACACTTGGTATCACTGTTGACACTTGAAATTTGAGGTGAGGAAAAACAACGGGTTAGGGGGTCGTTTTCCGGTCATTTAACTATGACATATAACCATTATTTTTTATTTCATTTCACCCTTTTGTGATGGGTTCGGGACGGGCACTTTGTGCCCGCAGGCTTTGTTGATGAGCCTGAACCGTGGGCGCGATGCCCAAAAAACACTTCGGAGATTCTGGCGATTTGCCGCTTTTTTCTCCATGCGGACTTGACCGTTTGCGCCGCCAAGGACATAAAGGCTGCGAACCGTACCGTACGGTACCAGGAGGCGCGCATGTCCGTTGACAATCAGACCGCAGAATTCACGCCACGCCAGAACGCGGTTCTGGCCGAGGCTCTGCGTCTGCTCGTGGAAGGCGGGGACAAGGCCGTCACCACGGCGGGTCTCGCGCGGGCCGCCAACTGCTCGAAGGAGAGCCTGTACAAGTGGTTCGGCGACCGCGACGGCTTGCTCTCGGCGATGATCTCCTATCAGGCGAGCAAGGTCCGAACATTCGAGCGTCCAGGCGAGCGCCTGACTGTTGCGACCCTTTCGGAGCATCTCGACGTTTTTGCCCGCGACCTGCTTGAGGTGCTTGCCGGAGACGTATCGCTGGCGCTTAACCGTCTCGCCATCGGCCAGTCGAGCCGGGATGGCTCCAAGCTGGGCACACTTCTGCTCGAGCGCGGTCGCCGGCAGATCGATCGGCGGGCGCGGGCTTTGCTGGACGCCGGCCAGCGAGACGGCCTATTGCGTTTCGGCGATGGCGAAGACGCTTATCGTACCCTCTACGGCCTGATCGTCAGCGATCTGCATGTCCGCATGCTGCTTGGCGAGGCGCCGCAGACCCACAAATTCGGTGCCCGGGCTGCGAAGGCTGTATCCGCCTTTCTCGCCCTTTATGGCACAGATCGCGTATTGGCGGGACTGGACGGAGCATCCCGCTCCGGCTCGCCGACCAACAACATTCACCACAACTGACAAGCATAGGGAAGGACACTACAATGCGCGTCTATTACGATCGTGATGCCGACTTGAACCTGATCAAGTCGAAGAAGGTCGCCATCATCGGCTACGGTTCGCAGGGTCGCGCCCATGCGCTGAACCTGAAGGACTCAGGCGCTCAGAACCTCGTCATCGCCCTGAAGGCCGGTTCGCCGACCATCAAGAAGGCCGAAGCCGATGGCCTCAAGGTCATGACGGTTGCCGAAGCTGCCGCCTGGGCTGACCTGATGATGATGGCGACCCCGGACGAGCTGCAGGCCGATATCTACAAGGCCGACATCGCGCCGAACATCCGTGACGGTGCAGCGATTGCCTTCGCCCACGGCCTCAACGTGCATTTCGGCCTGATCGAGCCGAAGTCGACCGTCGACGTCGTCATGATCGCTCCGAAGGGCCCCGGCCACACGGTTCGTGGTGAATACCAGAAGGGCGGCGGCGTTCCCTGCCTCGTTGCCATCCATCACAATGCTTCGGGCAATGCGCTGGAACTCGCGCTCTCCTACGCTTGCGGCGTTGGCGGCGGTCGTTCGGGCATCATCGAAACCTCGTTCAAGGAAGAGTGCGAAACCGACCTCTTCGGCGAACAGGTCGTTCTTTGCGGCGGTCTCGTCGAGCTGATCCGCGCTGGCTTCGAGACGCTGGTCGAAGGCGGCTACGCTCCGGAAATGGCCTATTTCGAGTGCCTGCACGAAGTAAAGCTGATCGTCGACCTGATCTATGAAGGCGGCATCGCCAACATGAACTACTCGATCTCCAACACGGCCGAGTGGGGCGAATACGTCACCGGTCCGCGCATCATCACGGCTGAAACCAAGGCCGAAATGAAGCGCGTCCTGCACGACATCCAGACCGGCAAGTTCACCTCGGACTGGATGCAGGAATACCGCGCCGGTGCAGCCCGCTTCAAGGGCATCCGCCGCATGAACGACAGCCACCAGATCGAAGAAGTCGGCGCCAAGCTGCGCGGCATGATGCCGTGGATCGGCAAGAACAAGCTGGTCGACAAGGCCCGCAACTAATCCTGTTCTTCAGGAGTGAATTCAGGCCGGGGAGGGTGACCTTCCCGGCCTTTTGTTGTCTGGGAGCTAGATCAGGCCTGAAAGCCTCTCGCTGGTGTCCGCCGCGCAAACTCTGTCTCGGCCTGCAGCCTTTGCCTGATAGAGGCGTCTGTCGGCGGTCGCGACAAGGGAGATTTCGTCCTCCAAGCCCGTTGCGGCGGCAACCCCGATGCTGACGGTAAGGCTTGCGGCGTGACCATCATTCGCCGGCAGCTGGTGCCGCGCGACGCGGCCGCGCAGGGATTCAGCAAAGACGGTCGGCTGATGTGCATCCTTCCCTTGAATGAGAAGCGCAAATTCTTCGCCGCCATATCGGGCGGCAACCGCGTCCTTGCCCGTGATACTGTCGAGCAGGAGGTCCGCCAGCGCCTGCAGGCAGCGGTCCCCTGCCTGATGGCCGTATGTGTCGTTGTAGCGTTTGAAGTGATCGACGTCGATCAGCAGCAGGGCCAGTGGTTCACCCGTTTCGCGCATCAGCGTCAGGCGCCGGCGCAGTTCCTCGTCAAATCCACGTCTGTTGTCGAGACCCGTCAGTGCATCGGTGCGGGCATGACGGCTGAGCTGCTCGTTGGCGCGCATCAGCTTGTCGTTGCTGTCTGCCAGAGCTTTCAGCAAAACGTGCGTCTTTCTTTCCGCTGCTACGCGCTTCTCGTCCATGGCAATCAAGCGCACCATGTAATAGGCGAGAAAGCCGACATAGGCCGTACAGACCGGCACCATGATCCAGTTGCCTTCGCTGATGGCGGCGATGTTTACGGCGAAGGTGATTATGACGATGATCAGGAATGTCGAGCGCGGTGCCATGTAGGCCCGCGCGGCACTCGACTGCAGGATCCCGCATCCGATTGCCAGGACTACGACTTGCGTATCGGGCGGGCTCCCCATGTATAGGATCGCTAGAACTACGCCCCAAGCCACCCCCGACAGCAGGGAAATGATCGTGAAGCGTCCAAGCCACAGCTGCAGGGAATCGGACGAGGATCGGCGTCGAAAGCCGTAGTCGGCGACCGCGCGCATCGTCACCTGGAGGATCAGGACGATGACCACAAGGCTCACCTTGGTCATCTCCCCAGACAGGTAAGGCTGTACGGAGGCAACCAGTAACGCTGCCGCTGCCAAGAGATGTGGCGTCGTACTGAAGAGCGTCTTGAGATGATCCCATGGCGGATCCGTAGGATCTTCGGCGCCAATCATGGGTTGGATGAGTTTCCGCACGCTTATTCTGTCCGCTGTTTCCAATTACACCCCCAATTATAGGGGATCATTTATTAATGTTTCGCGCCTGTCATCCCTGAGTTGGCTGAGGATCGTCAACGTCAAAAAGTCTAAGAATGGATAGGTCAGTAATGTTGACCTATCCATTCTTTCGTGGTTTCCTAGCGTGACAATAATAAGCCCGAGGAAACCCCTATGCTGAACTGGGATCACGTCTTTGCCACCCGGTCGTCGCGGATGCGCGCTTCCGAGATCCGTGAACTCCTGAAGTTGCTGGATAAGCCGGATATCATCTCCTTTGCTGGTGGCATCCCGGATCCTGCCCTGTTTCCGGAAGCGGAGTTCAATCAGGCCTATGCTGCTCTCTTTGCGGATGGCCGGGCCGCCGCCGCGCTTCAGTATTCGGTGTCTGAGGGATATCTGCCTTTGCGGGTGTGGCTCAAGGAGGAGATGGGCCGGCTTGGAATCGCTTGCGACGTCGACAATATCTTCATCACCTCCGGCTCCCAGCAAGCCCTTGATTACCTGGGAAAACTCTTTGTTTCGCCTGGCGATACAGCGCTTGTGACCTGGCCGACCTACCTCGGCGCGTTGCAGGCCTTCAATGCCTATGAACCGCATTATGACCAGCTCGGCACGGGCAATCGGACGCCAGCGAGCTACCGCGCGACAGCGGAGGCTGAGGGCAGTGCGGTGAAGTTTGCCTATCTCTCCACCGACTTCGCCAATCCGACTGGCAAGACCGTCACCCTGGAGGAGCGGCATCAGGTCCTGGCGCTGGCAGACGAACTCGACATTCCGGTCATCGAGGACGCCGCCTATCAACATCTGCGCTACGATGGCGAGGCGATCCCGCCGATCCTATCTCTCGACATTGCCCGCAGCGGCGATATCGATTCCTGCCGGACAATCTATTGCGGGAGCTTCTCCAAGACGCTCGCGCCAGGCCTGCGCGTCGGATATGTGGTGGCCGCCAAACCCGTGATCCGCAAGCTGGTGCTGATGAAGCAGGCGGCCGACCTTCACTC
>JBKBON010000074.1:0-4321 GCA_046294755.1 Allorhizobium sp.
TCTGAACCGCCAGGTCACCGTTCGCGACACCATCGGTGCCGGCGACACCTTCAGCGGCAGTCTTCTGCACGCCCTGCTGGCCGGAAAGGACGTGAACGAGGCAAGCCAGCTTGCCGGCGACGAGACCACGGCATGGCTCGAGCACCGAGAATCTCAAACAGGATTTGCAACAGAAAAATCAAAATCATAACATTTTTATTTGATCGAGATCCGGGAACTTCCTGACCCACCTCTGAGTTGGTGGGGCGCCAAACGGAGGAAGGCATGACCGAAGCCGATTTCACCTGGACCGTACCCGTCGAACTGGAATTGCCCAGCGGACTGACGAGACGTTTCCTGAACGCATATGATGCACTTGATTTTCTCGATGCAGAGTGGCCGACCCGGCGCGGGCCCGCCTATGAGCGGGCACTTCGCCTGTGCAGGAACGCCCTTCGCGGCTCGCGGGCAGCCGAACTTGCCCGCAGCGCCTTCATCGCCGCCGCCCATGAGGCCGGCATCGCTCAATGCTCCAACCCGCAGAACCTCGTGAGCTTCCTGCCGCGAACCAGATCAGCCGTGGCCTGAGCCACGGCGCCCGAGAGGTGCTATATGGAACTGGGGGAATGGCGTCATGTCTGTGTGACGTCCAGCGGATGTTCCCAAGACACCCTTGGTTTGTGCCGTGGATCCACAAGGCACTGCCGTGGATCGTAGCCATTGCCGAAGCCACGCCGCAACGGATGGTTTTCACCCACTTGCTGCCGCCACCTGCCTCTAATCGAGGCGTTGGTGCCTGGCGCGATTGCTGTCGGCGCTCGTGGATGATGACGGGCGACAAACTGCCGGCCCAAAAGCTAGATCTGGTCCCGGAACTCGCGGCCATGGTACCGCCGGGTGCGCGACAAGCAGGTGTTTCCCCCGCTCGGAGCCGCTTGCACGCAGTCTGGAAAGCTGAGGGGTAAAATCCTGGTCTTCACGCTGCTGGCACTGAACAGCACACGAAGAAGCACCCACATCAATCCACCGCCGACATAAGAAGCGCCACCGTCTGACCGTCCATAAGATCCCGCAACCACACCGAATTGCCTGGGATGCTTTTGCCTGTCAGCAGATCGGTGAACGTGCGTGTGGAGAACACCTCCGGGATATTGACGCGGGTGTCACCCCAGAACTGTGCGGATGTCAGCCCCTCCCCGGCCTTCAGCATGGCGATCGGCAGGCGGCAGGCGACGGTGGCGACACAGAGGCCGTCCTTCTCCCGCGCGAAAGCCACAACCTGCTCCTTGCGTTCCCCCTCAACCACCAGCGGCACGTAGCGCCCCTCAAGGAAAAGCTCCGGATGGCGGTTCCTTAGCGCGAGCCCCCGCCCGATCACCGCCTGCTTCAACCACCCTTCCGCCAGAGCCCGCTCGTCGGCGAAGGAGACGGGCGCCCCAAGATCAAATGTCGAGAGTGTCTCGAAAGCTGGCGGGCGCCGGTTGTCGGGATCGACGAAACTTAAATCGATTGCCTCGCTGCCCTGGTAGATATCAGGAATACCCGGCGCGGTGAGCTTGATGACGGTTTGGGTGAGGCCATTGACGAGCCCCGCCCAGATCAGCGGCTGGATCTCCTGCACGAATTGGATGACGAAGTCCCTTTTGTCGAGGAGCAGGCTCTTTACGTATTGGTTCGCCGCTGCTTCATAATCGGCATTCACCTCGTTCCAGTCCGTCCGCAACTTGGCCTCACGCAGCGACTTCTCGAGGAAGGCAGCGACACGCTCAGCAAAATCGGCCAGGCCCTCCCGGTCCTCTGCATCAAGATCAACTGGCCAATGGCCGATCAGCGCCTGGAAGATCATCCATTCAACTTCCGGCTCAGGTGCGAGCTCGCCTTTAATCTCGACAATGGTATCCCGCTGGGCCTCGCGCCACCTCTCAATCAGGCCGGCCCATTTCGGGATATCTTCGGCAAGCGCAAAGAGCCGGGCGCGAGCATCTTCGCCGCGCTTGGTGTCGTGGGTTGAAGAGGCGGAGAGGCCAAGCGGCTGGCGCGCCGCGCGCCGCTGCATCTCGTCGTGAAAATGCTGAAGCCCGCCCTCTTGCGGCTCCAGTTCTCCGCCCACCTCGTTGAGTGCAAGAAACTCGACATGGCGGAAGAACAACGTGTCTTCCAGCGACTTCGCCATCAACGGCCCGGTGAGCTGCTGGAACCGCCGGCGGAACGTGCCCACCGGAGCAAGGCTGTCATGAGCGACACCCTCCCCCTTGAGCAACATGACGATATCCTCGGCTACCGCCTGGGCCTCACCGTCGAGCCGTTCTGTGGCGGACACCAGCACCTCCTCGAGAAGCGCGCGATCAGATGACGGCATACCCTGCTGCGTGCCATAGGTGCGGTAGCGCGGGAAGGCGAGCAGCAATCCTTCCAAAGCCCGCAAAACGAGGGCGGCAGAATGTCCGCTGAGCTCTGCTGCCTGCTTGACCAGAGCCCCGACTTCTCCGGCGAAGTTGACGCGGATCATGCGAAGCTTGGCCTCGCGCATCTTCTCTTCGACGGACGCCTGTGGACCCGCGACCTCCATATAGGCCTGACGGATGGCGACAAAGCTCTGGCGGTCAAGGAGAAGCGGAACCTGGGCTGCGATGAATTCGTAGCCTGTCGTGCCCTCGACCGGCCACGCCGCCGGCAGATCCTCACCCGGCGCCAGAATCTTCTCCACAAAGATCGGGATGTCGGGCCCAACGGCTGTCCGCAACTGCTCCAGATAGCCGGTCGGATCGGCAAGTCCGTCGACATGGTCGATGCGCAGCCCGGCAACGTGGCCATCACGGACAAGCTCCAGCACAGTCCGATGCACGTCCGCAAACACGTCCTCGGCCTCGACCCGCAAACCGACCAGACCCGCGATTTCGAAGAAACGCCTGTAGCTCAGACCATTTGCAGCCTCTGTCCAAGACATCAACCGCCAGGGCTGCAGATCATGCAGAGAAAGCAGCAACTCTTTGTCATCCGCCTTGGCGCTCAGTTCCTCCAGGAGATAGTCGCTGGCTGGGTCGGAACAGAATTCCCTCACCGCATCGTGAAAAGCCTCCTCTTCGTCAGCCGTGGCCTCGCGACCAAGATCAGCGAGCTGGGCGGCCATCGGGTCCCGGAAGCTATCGAGAGCGGCGGGATATGTGGCGGGGTTCAGCGGATAGAGGCTGTCGAAATAGTTGAGTGCGAGCGCTCCTTTCTTGCGGTCGACCGTTAACGAGATCTCGCCATCAGACACCGCTTGTTCGAAGGGCTTGCCGAGAAATGGCAAGGTCAGACGCTGCGTCCAGTCGATATCGAAGTAGTGCCCGAAGCCGCTTGCCTCGCTCCACTCAATGACACTGCGCCACCAGGGATTTTCAAGACTTGCAGCCATGTGGTTGGGCACGATGTCAAGGATCAGGCCGAGGCCCTCCGCTTTCAATGCCCCGGCGAGTCGCTCCAGGCCCGCGAGGCCTCCGAGCACGGGCTCAACCACATTGGCATCGGTCACGTCATAGCCATGAGTCGAACCGGTCGTCGCCGCGAACACGGGCGAGGCATAGAGGTGTGTGATGCCGAGCCGCTTCAGATAGGGCACGAGCTCGATGGCACGGTCGAAGTCCATGCCGCCACGAAACTGCAGGCGGTAGGTCGAAACGGGAAAGGGCATGCTGGTATCCTTGGGTCTGGATGGATCCGACCCGAGCTAACGTCGCCATGCCCCCCTTGTTCCGCACACAGCGGGGATATCAAGCCTCAGTGAAGCCTAAACTCGCCGTCCACCTTGCGCCACTCGTTCGGGCCGATCAGCCGTTTGTGGCTGAAGCGTACCGAATGCAAGTCGCCGTCGAGATTGGCGCGCCAGAAATCCAGAAACTTTGTCATCTGCGGGAAGTCCGGTGCCAGATCGTAGTCCTGCCATAGGAAGGTCTGCAGCACAGAGCGGAAGTCGGGCATCCGATAGAGGATATGCGCGGTGGTCAAGCCATAGCCCTCCATCTGGAGGGTGAAATCACGCGATGAATTCATACGGTTTCCCTCTTGGTCACGAACGTTAAAAAGTTTGACAAAAATCTGCAGGGAGGCAAGAGGAATTCGCATATTCCTTTGAAAAAACAGCATGTTAGCAGCAAACCGAAAAGAGTGCTGATTTTTTCCACGTCCCTCTTGAAACGAAAAACTGGAAAAACCAAATTTTCGCGCGCCGGATGCCATGAGAGGGTCCGGCAACCCGTCCGGACCCCCTATCCGGTCCGGCTTTTGGGGACGTTCCATTTTGTTTGTCCAGGAGGAAAACATGAAGTTCCGTCCGCTGCACGACCGCATCGTCGTCCGCCGC
>JBKBON010000075.1:0-4241 GCA_046294755.1 Allorhizobium sp.
TCGTCTTCGGCTTGGTGCGGGTGATCACCGAGGTGCCGCGATTGGCGTTTTCCCCGTCACCCTGGCTTTGCATGAAGACCGGCTTGGCAGTCATTTCAGTTCATTCTCCGTTGTCCGGCCGTTTGCCGTTACACATCGGTGCGGACGAACACTCAGCACAGTAAGGTAGTTCATTATGCGGTGATTTTAAGCCCCCCGAACCTCGCTGACGTCAATTTGTCACGAAGCCCGCAAAAGCTAGAAAATTGATAAATCAGGTTATACCAGCAGCCACAAATGACAAGACCGACCGCGCAGGGCACGGCCGGTCTCGCAGGTTACGCGCAAGCTTCGATCAGGCGGCAGTCGACATCGGCGTCATGGCCTTGCCGACAGCGCCTTCGTAAGGCTTGTAGGCGATCTTTGCGAGGTCGGCATACATCTCGCCGATCTTGGTGGCCTCAGAAACGAAGCTTTCGTAGGACGACTTCATAAAGGATGTCTGGAGCTCGAAAGCAGCCTCGACGCTCTTCACCGAGGTCATCGCTTCCATGAAGGATGTCAGATCCTGGAAGGACTTCTTCGAATAGTCGGTCGCTTCAGCGGCGATGGCCTGAAAGCCCTTGGTCACCTCGGAATAGTTCTTCAGCATGGTGTCCATGGCTTCCTTGCTCTTCTTGCTGGCGTCATCGATGTTGAACATGCGAGCATCCTCCTTCTGTCCGATATATATGAGCTTGGCGAAAGATAGCAGTCGCACAAATTTGGTCAAGCGAATTTGTGCGGCGCACAACAATCGTCAATTGTAAGCCGGATAAGAAAAAGGGGGCTGCGCCCTTGGCACAGCCCCTCCTCCGTCTCAGTCAGTCAATCCCAGCCGCCGACAACGGCGGCAGGAACCGCATGATCACAGATCCACGTCGAGGATCGCCATCGAGAAATTGTAGGAGAGGTCGCCGTCTTCGTCGTCCTTGAAGACAACGCCGAGAAACTCGTCGCCAACATAGACTTCAGCGGAATCGTCCTTACGCGGACGCGCCTTCACGCTCATGGTGGGATTGAAGGTGCGCTTGAAATAGGCGTCGAGCTTCTTCAGTTCTTCCGGCTTCACACTGTGTCTCCATGGACTGTTTTCGGGGGTGCTTTGGTTCGCGCGCTTGTCGCACGGCCTTTCCGCCGATGTAAAGACGCAAAGGAAAGTTTGCCCGGCATGCCGGACCCATCTGTGTTCAAGCCTCCCCGGAATGACGTCAGTCGTCGGAAGCGATCATCTGGTCCATTGACCGGCTCGGCTCGGCACAACCGGCTTCCCCGACAACGCGCGCGGGAACGCCTGCCACAGTCGTGCATTTCGGCACCGGCTTCAGTACGACCGAACCGGCGGCAATGCGCGAGCAGCTGCCGACCTCGATGTTGCCCAGCACCTTGGCCCCTGCCCCGATCATCACACCGTCGCCGATCTTCGGATGGCGGTCGGCGCCTTCCTTGCCGGTACCGCCGAGGGTGACGCCGTGCAAGATCGAGACGTTGTCGCCGATACGGGCGGTCTCACCCACGACCAGACCCGTGGCATGATCGAGAAAGATGCCCTTTCCGATACGGGCGGCCGGATTGATGTCCGTCTGGAACATGTTCGAGGACCGGCTTTGCAGGTAGAGCGCAAAGTCGCGACGGCCGTTATTCCAGAGCCAGTGCGCCAGACGATGGGTCTGGATGGCGTGGAAGCCCTTGAAATAGAGGACCGGCTCCATGAAGCGCGTGCATGCGGGGTCACGGTCGTAGACGGCCTGGATGTCGACGCGAAGGATCGTGGACCATTCCGGCCAGTCTCTCATCATCGCCTCGAAAGCCTGACGCAGGACGATCGCCGGCACGTCGGAATGATCGAGGCGCTCGCAGATCCGGTAGATCACACAATCCTCCAGCGAGCGGTGGCTCAGCACCGTCGAATGGAAAAAGGCCGCCAGCATCGGATCGCGATCGGCAGCCACACGGGCTTCGTGCCGCAGGCTGTCCCAGATCGGGTCCATGGACTTGACGGTTTCGGTCTTGAGGACGTCGTTGTGTGCGACCATTGCCGGTCTCCTCGTTCGTCTTGGAATGGCATTATATAGTCGAAGACGGATCGAACTCAAATGGGGACAGCATGAAACAGTCGAACACCTTTGCCAAAGGCTTTATCAAGGCTTTCTGCGAGGCTGGAACGGGCCTCTTGGTGATCGACAATCCGCAGCGAAAGAATGCGCTGACTGCGGCCATGTGGCGCGCCATTCCTGAGGCCATACACTGGCTGCATGCAGTAGCGAACGCCCGGGTCATCGTGATGACCGGCGGCGGAACGGTGGATTTCAGCGCCGGCGCAGACATTTCGGAATTTACCGAATTACGCAAGGATGCTGCGACCGCCCGCGTCTACGAGGCGTCGAACAGTCGGGCTTTTGCGGCAGTTCGCGAAGCGCCGGTTCCGGTTATCTCGGCCATCCGCGGCATCTGCTACGGCGGCGGCTTTGGGCTTGCGGCGGCAGCCGACCTACGAGTCGCGTCTTCCGATGCAGTGTTTGCCGTGCCGGCCGCGCGGCTTGGCCTCGCTTATCCTGCCGATGCCGTGCAGGACTTTGTGCGCGGCCTTGGCAGTCAAATGGCAAGACGCGCTCTTTTCACCGGCGCCGCCATGAAGGCTTCCGAGCTTCTTGGATGCGGATTTCTGCTGGAGGTGACGCAACCTGATCAGTTGGAGCAACAGGCACAGATCCTGGCGGACACGATCGCGGCCAATGCGCCGCTCTCGCTCCGGGCCTCCAAGCTCGCATTGCGGGCTGTCGAGCAGGCGGACGACGACCTTCTTCGTGAAGCCGAGATCATTGGCGCCTCGACCTTCGAGAGCGCCGACTATCAGGAGGGCCGAGCGGCCTTTGCCGAGCGGCGGCGACCTGTCTTCACCGGGCGATGAGGATCAGCGCGCCTCAAGCTCTGAGTAGAAATCCAGCGCGGCCTTCTTGAACACCCGGTCGCCGACCGCGAGCATGTGGTCGCGGTTGGGGATGTCGAGTGCGACCGCACGCGGCATCAGTGCTGCCAGCTCATGCGGCGAGCCGGCGATATCGTCCTTGGTGCCCACACCAATCAGTGTCGGAATATCGACCTTGCCGATGTCCTGCCTGCTCACCAGATCGCGCGAGGTGCGGATGCAGGCCGCAAGGGCCAGACGGTCTGACTTGGTCTGCTCTGCAAAGGCACGGAACATACGGCCGCGCTCATGGGTCACGTCGTCCAGCGACGGCGCAAGGAGAGCATCGGCGATCGGATCCCAGTCGCCAACCCCGTCGCACATGCCGATGCCCAGACCGCCGAAAACGAGCGAACGGACGCGGTCGGGGTGCTCGATGGCGAGAAAGGCGGAGATGCGCGCGCCCATGGAATAACCCATGACATGGGCATCAGCGATGCCGAGATGGGTGAGAAGCGCGGCGGCATCCCCAGCCATGGAGGATGGATGATAGGCCTCTGGATCGTGGGGCTTGGCGCTCGCGCCGTGGCCACGATTGTCGATTGCGATTACACGGAAGCCGGCATCCCCCAGCGTGCGTAGCCAGCCCGGATAGACCCAGTTGACGCTTGCAGACGAGGCAAAGCCATGAATGAGCAGCACCGGATCACCAGCTGGGTCGCCATCGTCGAAATAGGCGAGTTCGAGCCCATCATTGTGAAAGCTGGAAAACGGCGGTGCGTCGAGATTCATGAATGGGTCCTTGTGGCATTTAGGCGGCAACCATAGCCAACGGCTTCCTGACATCAATTGCCGCAGGCGGATTTTCTGTGACTTTTGCCTGCTGCCGGCTCTACACTTTTCTCAAGGACGGCGCTAATGTCCGCCCCAATTCGCAAAGCATTCTCGGAGCACATCATGGCCGGCCACACCATTCCCCATTTCCAGAACGACGGCGGTCATCGCGTGATTGAAGTCGGCGTGAAGGAATTCATGTGCACCGGCGCTTCCGTGCCTTATGACCATCCGCATATCTTCATCGACATGGGACATGACAACGAGAAGGTCTGTTCCTACTGCTCGACGCTCTATCGCTACAATCCGAGCCTGAAGGCCGAACAGACCAACCCGCCTGGCTGCGTCTTCCACGTCAAGGCGGCGTGACCGCGGCGTCGCGATTGGCATAATCACATGTCCATCAAGCACGCCGCCATCGTCGGAGCCGGGATGGCGGGGCTGACCGTTGCGTTGTCTCTCGCGCGCAAGGGCATTTCGT
>JBKBON010000076.1:0-4172 GCA_046294755.1 Allorhizobium sp.
CTGCCAGCGTGCGATCATCGGGAAGTTGCCAGCCAGCACCTGATGCATGGTGATGGTATGAACAGCTCCGATCACAGGCAGACCGATCAGCAGCAAGGCTGCCATCCAGGCAAGCGTCCCCCCTTCAGTCTCCAGGAAGGTGGACCGTTCAGCGGTCGACAGCCAGTCAACGATATTGCCGAGGAACTGGTAGAGGAACACTTCGGCCACAGCGATCAAGCCGGAGCAAAGCCCGAGCAGAACCAGCCACCAGCCGGCCGGTTTGGTGTAATGCCAGCAGAAGGCAACAAGGCCCTTGGGCGGCAAGGTCGGCTCACCGACCGGATACGGATTCAGGCGGCTTTCGAACCACGAGAACATGGGAAGTCTCCAGAAATGGCGCGCAGGCGGCACCGGGAAAGGTGACGCGAAGACGCAAATATTCAATGATTGAGGCCACTTGCGGCCGCAGGATGAATCAGCTTGGAAAAAAGGGCGACGTTGACGCGCTCAGGCGGCAACAGCCATAAATCGGGGCTGGCGCGAAATACCGAATAGATCCATCGATGGCCCTCCCGCTTGCGTGTTGAAGTAGAACTCCCTTCTATCGGGCGCGTGCGGTTTTTTCCAGCCGGCTTCTCCCGCGAACGAGACATTACGCCGCAACTGTTGCAGACCGACCACAGGCATCAGAGCCATCCCGGCACGATGCTTGAGCCGCCGGCAGCGATCGCCTATGACGCTCGCATGTCCGACATCCGCATCGCCCTCTATCAGCCCGACATCCCCGGCAACACCGGCACGATCCTGAGGCTGGCTGCCTGTCTCGGGCTGAAGGTCGATATCATCGAGCCAGCCGGCTTCGTGCTTTCCGACAAGAATCTGAAGCGTGCCGGCATGGACTATCTCGCAAGCGTCGCCATGACACGCCATGTCAACTGGGAGCAATTCGACGCATGGCGATTGTCGGAGAACCGCCGCCTGGTCCTGGCCTCCACCAAAGCCGCCCTGCCCTACACGACCTTCACCTATGGCGCGAACGACATCCTCCTGTTCGGCAGAGAGAGCGCCGGCGTCCCGGATCATGTCCACGACCGTGCCGACCATCGGGTAATCATTCCCATGGTCGAGGGACAACGCTCGATTAACGTCGCCATGTCTGCGGCGATGATTGCTGGCGAGGCACTTCGCCAGACCGGCTTCTGACGAAGAAGCCATTCGCAACCAGACATAAGTCAAGGCGCACCCCACGGTCATCGACTACGATGACCGGATCGTGAAGGCACAGACCTATTCAGCGGCAATTGCTAATTCATCCGCAACGCGATATGCTGCATTGCAGCAAAATGGGAGATGGAGTCATGTTTGAGACAGCATTCGCCCTGGGCCTGACCCAGTTCGCCCGATCCTTGAGTTTCCCCGAGCGCGTCCGGCACCGTACGATGCGCAACGCAGCACTCGAACCTTGGCGGCTGCGCAACACCGGCATCGACGCGCTCTACTACGACGTCAAGGCGCTGACGGCCGATGAGACCTTCTACATCAGCGACTGCATCGCCTCGGAAGGCTTGATCATGATCGTGCCGCCGACTGGCCGAGGCATGCTGACACTCTGCGACAGCGTCGAGGAGTTTCGCCTGCGCGGCGGGCGCGACGTCCGCGCCATGGCGGTGGCCGGCATCGGCGGATCGGCCATCGGCGCCGCCGCCTTCGCCCGCAATGTGGCGGATGCAATAGATGCGCCTGTTGCCGCCGTCGTCTCGGGTTACGGCCTGGGCGACATCGTCAACGAGGCGATCGGCGGCGCCTTCCTCTTCGGCTGGCTCGGTCATGTCCGCTCCAACCTCGAAGTGATCGACGACGTTGTCGGCCGTCCGAAACTCGGCGCCTATGGCAGGCGCGACGAAGACGCCGACAGCAATCGTAAGACTGGCCTCGACACTGACACTGTGGCGACCCTGCTTGCGGATCCGAGCCTGTCCTTCACGCTGATTGCGGGGCATTCGCGTGGTAACCGCGTCATCGCCGATGCGCTCTATGCCTTGAAGGCGAGCGACCCAGGCAGACTGGAAGCCCTCACCAATTCCGCCCGCGTCGTGACTTTCGGCGGACGTATCAAGATGCCGGAGGCCTTCACCGAAGTGATCGACGTCGTCGGTGAACTCGACTGGTTCGGCGAACTCAACTCCCGGCCCAAGATCCCGGCAGACATCAAGGTCCCTCTTTGCGGCCACTCGACCAACACCGATCTGCCGGCGGCATTGCAGGTCACGAAGATATTGCGGGATATCCTCACCGGTGAGGCCAAGGCACCGGTGGCTGCTACCGAGGAGCCCGCGCCTGAAACCGAGGTGGCAACGCCAGTCGAAGTCGCGGCCGCCCCGGGAACGCCCGTCGTGGAACCGGTTGACCCCGCAGCCCTTCCGGTAATCGCGAAAGAGGCACCCCTGCCGGTTCCGGTCGAGGCCAAAGCCGAGCCGGAGCCCGAGGTGGAAACGCCGGCCGATACCAAGCCTGCCAAGATCGACACGGCAGCAACGGAGCCGCCACCTGCTCTGCTCGACGCCACGGAGCCGGAGCCGCTGACGACCGAAAAAGCCAAAGCAGCGCCCAAGGCCTCGACCCCGATCATGGTCCCTCTTCCGCGCGGCAAGGGCAAGCGGCCACGCGCCAAGCGCTGAAGATACCCCAGGCACAAAAGGCCCGCACGACGCGGGCCTTTTCGATTCTGCTTCAGCGGGATAGGTTCAAAGCTTCAACCACGACGTCATCGAGACATTGGCCATGTTGAGCTGGGACGATTGCAGCTGATCCTGCACCTTCTCTGCCGTCAGCCGCACACTCTGCTCGCTGAGTTCGGTGTCGACCAGCCGGCTCACACCCAATTCAGTCGCGCCCTGAAGCCCCTGCAGCAGCACCCCGCCACCCGTCACCTGGCTGCGCGTCGCGCTCACCTCCGCACTTGCACCAACCATGTCGATCAACACTCGGTTCAGCGCGGAGATCATCCCGTCGATCTGGTCGCCCGTGGTCCGGTTGTCGATCTTGATCTCGCGTGCGCCTGGCTCGTTCGGCTCTCGCGACTGGGCATTCATAAGGTAGTAATTGTAGGGAACGCCGCCGAGCGTGCTCCCGGCATAAGACCGGGTCAGCACCCCGTCCCTCGCCTCCTGGCGAGACACGAGCGTCGACTTGGCCGTATCGAAATCGACCATGTTGATGGACAGGCCGCCATCACCGTCCGTCGTCACCGAGGCCAGCAACGAGGTTACCTTCGGTCGACCGCCGGCTTCAACCACCAACCAGTTTTCACCCTTGAAGGCACTGTCCTCGACAACCGCTCCAAGATCGGACTTCATCTGTGCGATGTCGGCATTGATGGCATCCCGATCTGCGCCGATCCCCTTCGCCAGAACGAGCTTCTGCTGGATGCGGGCAACGATATCCGTCGCCTGCTCAAGCCCGAGGGCCGCAGTGTCCGTGACCGCTGCCGCGGTGTCGTTTGCTTCTTGCACGGAGCCGATCGGCAGACTGTCGGAGCGCAGTGTGGTGGAGATCGACCAATAGCTGGAAGTGTCGGACGTACTTTCCGCAGCCGGCTTCACGGCTGCCGGCTGGGTTACCCGCTCGAGCGCAGCCACGGACGCGCTCGCCATCGAAACCGCACTGGCAAGAGACGGGTTGAGCCAAACAGAACTCATGAGAAAACCTTGTGTCGCATGTCATGTCGATCCAAAGCCGGCATCATTCCGGCTGTATATCGACAAACCTAGCGGGGAGGTTTTGTGATAGGCTTTCGACGAATGTTAGAATTTTAGCGGATATCCGATTTTGAACACCGCTCCTGCCGCGGGCCGGGAGTCAGTCCGCCGAGGGCAGCCGCCGCATGGTGAATTCGATCTGGTCGCCGTCGAGTTGCCGCCAGCTTTCCACTTCCGTCCAGTAGGCGGCCTTCGGGAATGTGTCGAACCATTCCCGTGCCTTGGCGCGCGCTTCTTCACGCGTCAGGCAATAGGTTTCACGCACATAACTGCCGCCCATACGCCCGGTTGTTCCGGCTCGGTGGTCGGCAATACGCTTCCTGAGTCCGTTGAACGGCGGTGGGCCAGGCATCTTCTTCATGAAATCCCTCGCATGACCAAAGGATAATCCAGGCAAAACCGGAAGGCGAGTCGATTTTCCGGGGACACCCC
>JBKBON010000077.1:0-4160 GCA_046294755.1 Allorhizobium sp.
GCCGGTGCCATGTAGAAACCGCCGGTTTCCTCAAGTATCCGCTGTCCGCCGATGACCTTGCGACCTTGGCTGCGCGCCTCCTCCACGAATTGCAGATTCTGCCTCAACTGCCGCTCGGAATTGACCGCACCGGACTGGGTTGACGCATTAAGCGGATTTCCGACCTGGATAGACGCGGCATGAAGGGCCAGCTTCTCGACGAAAACCTCGTGGATCGAGCGTTCGACAAGAAGGCGTGAGCCTGCAATGCAGACCTGGCCGGAATTGCGGAAAATGCCGTGTGCGGCCACTTTCGCCGCCTCGTCCAGATCTGGAGCATCCGCAAACACGATGTTCGGCGACTTGCCGCCAAGTTCCAGATAGACCCGCTTGAGGTTCGACCGTGCCGCCGCCTTGAGCAGGCGCCGTCCCGTCGCCCCCGATCCGGTGAAGACCAGGACATCGACATCCATGGACTCCGCGATCCGCGCACCGACGACGGCCCCCTCCCCGGTCACCACGTTGAACACGCCCGCCGGCATGCCTGCCTCAAGCGCCAGTTCGGCGACCCGCAGCAGACTGAGCGAAGCAGTTTCCGCAGGCTTCAGCACCATCGTACAGCCCGCAGCGAGGGCTGGACCGAACTTCCACGCACCGATCATCAGGGGAAAATTCCAGGGGACGATCGCACCCACGACGCCAGCAGGTTCACGATGGACAAGCCCGAGGAAAGCCGGATCGGTCGGAGCGATTTCGCCAAACAGCTTGTCGATGGCTTCCGCGTAATATCGGATCGTGGCAACCGCCGACAGTGGCTCCGCCTTCAGCGCCATGCCGATCTCAGTGCCGTTTTCACGAACACCGAGAACCGCGATCTCCAGAGCCTTTGCCTCGATTAGATCCGCCCATTTAAGCAGGATCTTCTTGCGCGCCGCGGGCGCCAGTTCGGACCAGACGCCGCTGTCGAAGGAGCGCCGTGCAGCGGCGATTGCAGCATCGGTATCTTCCGGCGTTCCCCGCGCTATCGTCGTCAGCACAGCTCCATCAATTGGTGAGACCACTGTCATGGTTCCACCATCGGAGGCCACCACTCGCTGCCCGTCGATTACGTGCGCAAAGGGCTCCAGCGGCACGGCGCTTAATGCGTCGATTTGGTCCTGATTCATGGTGGATCGCCTTGCTTTGGTTCGTTATTTACACCATCGGTTTATATAATGCTTTGCAAAGCGGCCACGGTCAAGCCCGGACAAGCAGCACGCGCCCGGATGTCTCTTTCTCAGGACAGGGAGTGATGCAGAGGAACGAGGATTAAACGCCTGCTTGACTTGCACGTTTAGCGGCAGCCAGAAACTCCGCCGGAGGACGACCGCCAGTTCCGCGGTGGACAGCCTCGACTTCCCGGAAAAGCGCGTCAATCGTTTGGCGCCGCAAGTCGCTCGTCATCCGATGGGCTGGAGTTGCGACGGCCAGAGCTCCGACAGGCAGACCTTCTGCATCGAAGACCGGTACGGCCATACCATAGACGTCATCCTCATTGGTTTGATCGGCTTCTGCATAACCAGTCAGCCGGACCTCCTGCAGCCGCACGCGGATGACGTTCTTGTCCGTCAAGGTCCTCGACGTCTTCGCCTTCAACGTCTCATTGAGGACGCGCTCAACAAACTCAGGCGGCGCGAACGCCAGAAAGGCGAGCCCCGAGGCCGTGCTGTGCATCGGCAGGATCTCGCCTGCCACCAGCGAAACACGACTGCCACGATTGCTCTCGCACACACCGATGGTCGCGAGGGCTCGTCCGGAAATCAGTGACGCATGCGCTGTCTCGCCGAGTTCGGCGGAAATGGCATCAAGGGAATGTTGATAGACCGAAGTAACAGGAAACGCCGTTTCCCGTACGCGTGCCAAGCGCAGAACCCCGGCTCCCAGACGATACAGTCTCGCACTTCCCCGCTGCTCCAGCAGGCCCTGGTCACACATGACCACCAGCATGCGATGTACCGTCGCCTTGTCGATTCCGGAGCGTCGAGCCAGCTCGGACAACCCGATCTCCGGCTCCGCCTCGGAAAAATAATCAAGCAGAGAGAGGGCTTTGGCGACAGTAGAGGACATGAGGTTACCCACCTGTAAGCACCCCTCAAGTCCTGAAGGCCAAATTTTATTGACGACAAGCAAGGCAGGGGTTATATTTGAACTACTGGTGATAATAATAAACCACAGAGGGACCTGTCAATGCTGAAAACCAAGTTCGCCGCCCTTTTGCTGGCTGCCGCAACCGCAGCCGGACCTGCCTTTGCAGATTATCCTAACCGCCCCGTCAGTTTCGTCGTCCCCTTCCCGCCGGGAGACCTTGAAGATGTGCTCACGCGCATGATCGCCGAGGACTTCCAGAAAAAATACGGAGTGGCGACGGCGGTCGTCAACAAGCCTTCCGAAGGTGGCCCGTTCCCAGGCGCTGCTGAAGTGGCATCTGCTCCCGCCGATGGATACACGATTGGCTCCTTTGTTGTTGATATCCCGGTCGTCGGCCCGGAAGTGGGGGTCGCCGGCCTCAATCCTGATCCCTTCGAGCCTCTGGGCATTTTTCTGACCTATCCCTTCGTGATTGCAACGACCGCGGATGCGCCCTTCTCGACCATGAAGGAACTGGCGGAGTACTCCAAGACCAAGCCACAACTGCTTGGCCACTTCGGTGCCTTTCTTCTTCCGACGTAGGCAACCCTGGCCGCCGCGAAGGAACTCGGATTCGAGTGGGGCGGGGAAGCCTCAGCTGCAGCACTCGACTGCAATTCGCTCGCCTCCGGCGACTTTGACGTGATCAACACGACCATCCAGCAGTTGCTCCCCTGCCTGGACAAGGTCAAGATCCTCGCAACCATCACCGATGCCCCCATCGCCGTCGTCCCCGATGCCCCGACGCTGGCTTCGACGGCGCCGGACCTGAACATTTCGCTGTGGAACGGCCTCTTTGTTCACAAGGACACGCCGAAGGAAGTGCGCGAGAAGATCATTGCGACGGCCAAGGAAACCATGGCTTCCGATCGGGCAATGGAACTAGCCCAGCGGACAGGTGCAATCGTGTATTGGATGGATGAGGAAGCATCGCGCGCGCGCATTGCCTCGGACATAGAGGCATCGACCCGCATCTCAGGCATGCTCGCCGAGTAGGCTGCCCGGACCTGCAGAGAGTTTCAAGGCCGCCTCGGCATGAGGCGTCCTTTCCGCGCTGTCTGCACCCCTTCAACATGAATCTGAACGCCGGCCACATAGGACAGCAGCGGCCGACGCTCTCTTGCGTTCAATTTCGAGACGGAGATTGGCCAGTTGAGCTCCCAAGAAGATGACAAACCCCACGTCTTTCCCGAAGCGCGGAAACCAGGCGAGATACTTTTTGCAACGATAACGATCGTGATCGCCACCGCGCTCCTTGCCTCGGTGCCCTGGCAGACCACCTGGTTACCCGGAAAAGGCCTCGCCTCCCAGCCCCGTTTCTGGCCGGTGCTCTCTCTGAGCGGCATCGTTCTGTTTGGCCTGCTCAATGCCTTTTCCCGAGCGCGCGTTACACGGACACCCGGCCGCTGGCAGGAGGCACTTGTCTGGCTTCGCTCCCTCGAGTTCGTCGGCTGGTATCTGCTCTACGTCATTGCCATCCCGGTAATCGGCTATCTCCTCGCAACGATCCTGTTCTGCTCAGGTTTGGCCTTTCGCCTCGGTTACCGCGGCTCGACCGTTGGAGCTGCGGCGCTGTTCGGCTTTGCGGTGGTGCTGTTCTTCAAGTCCACCATGAACGTGAAGATCCCCGGCGGAATGCTCTACGAACTCGCCCCCGAGCAACTTCGATACTTCCTCCTTCGTTATTTCTGAGAGCCCCATGGACACGTTGCTTTCAAGTATTGAACTTCTGGCCCGCTGGGATGTCTTCGCCGCCCTCCTGATCGGTTCGATCGGCGGCGTATTGGTAGGCTCGATGCCCGGCGTCGGCGCTGCGGTGGCGATCGCCATCGTACTGCCGGTGACATTTTCGCTGGAGCCGATTGTCGGTTTGACCGCCCTGCTCGGGATCTACGGTTCGTCAATGTTCGGGGGAGCGATACCGGCGATCCTGGTCAACACCCCGGGAACCCCCGTCAATGCCCTGACCACCTATGACGGCTATCCCATGACGAAGCGTGGCGAAGCCCGCAAGG
>JBKBON010000078.1:0-3855 GCA_046294755.1 Allorhizobium sp.
GAAAAAGGCGCCGCACGAACGCGGCGCCTTTGATCTCGAGCGTCGATAGACCTCAGCCCTGGGTGAGCGGCGAGATCTGGATTTCCACGCGGCGGTTCTGCGCACGACCATCCGGAGTGGCGTTCGAGGCAACGGGCTGGCTCGGACCGAAGCCGACGGCAGAGACGCGGCGCGGGTCGACACCCTGACCGTTCAGGTAACTGGCGACCGACATCGCGCGGCGTTCGGACAGAGCCTGGTTATGGGCCAGGCTCCCGGTCGAATCGGTATGCCCGTTGATGTCGATCAGCGTCCGGTTGAACTTGCGAAGAACGATCGCGACAGAGTTCAGTGTCGGATAGAACTGCGGCATGACCGCATCCTGATCGGTGTTAAAGGTGATGTTAGACGGCATGTTGAGGATGATGCGGTCGCCGACGCGGGTGACCGAGATGCCCGTGCCCTGAAGCTGCGCCCGCAGTTCCGATTCCTGCTGATCCATGTAATTGCCGATCGCACCACCCGCCAACGCGCCGACACCAGCACCGATAAGAGCCGCATTGCGACGTCCGACCGGAGATCCGCCGACAGCAAGGCCGCCGAGCGCACCGACGGCTGCACCAATCGCAGCACCGCCCGCCGTGTTCGAAACCTTTTGTTCGCCCGTGTAGGGGTCGGTCGTAGTGCATGCGCTCAGATAAGTCGCACACAGCGCGACAGTCGCGATTTTCTTGATCATGCTTGATGTCCCTCCAGGATTCGACTGATCATCCGTCAACCGCGAAATTGCGGCAACAAAAAGTTGCCGGCGGGTTCACTCAGCTGCCGACTTTTGGCCGTAACGCTTCTCGATATAGTCCGCGACCAGCGCTTCGAAGTCGGCAGCGATGTTCGGCCCGCGCAAAGTCATCGCCTTCTGTCCGTCGATAAAGACGGGTGCTGCGGGGTTCTCCCCCGTGCCGGGAAGCGAAATGCCGATATCGGCGTGCTTGCTTTCGCCGGGACCATTGACGATGCAGCCCATCACCGCGACGTTCAGCCCCTCCACACCCGGATATTTGTCGCGCCAGACCGGCATGTTCTTGCGCAGGTCATCCTGGATCTTCTGGGCGAGTTCCTGGAAGACGGTCGAGGTGGTGCGACCGCAGCCGGGACATGCGGCAACAACCGGCACAAACTGGCGGAAGCCCATGACCTGCAGCAGTTCCTGGGCGACCTGCACTTCGCGGGTCCGGTCGCCATTCGGTTCGGGGGTGAGCGAAACACGGATCGTGTCACCGATGCCGTGCTGCAGCACATAACCCATCGCCGCTGAGGAGGCGACGATACCCTTCGAGCCCATTCCGGCCTCGGTGAGCCCCAGATGCAGCGCATGGTTCGAGCGCTCGGCGAGCATCGAATAGACCGCGATCAGGTCCTGCACCTGACTGACCTTGGCGGAGAGAATGATCCGGTTGCGCGGCAGGCCGATCTCTTCGGCAAGCTCGGCCGAAAGCAGCGCCGACTGCACGATCGCCTCGCGCGTCACCTGGCGGGCCGAAAGCGGCGAGCCCTGGGCGGCATTTTCATCCATCAGCCGCGTCAGCAATTCCTGGTCCAGCGACCCCCAGTTGACTCCGATACGAACGGGCTTGTCATAGCGGATCGCCATCTCGACGATCTCGGCGAACTGCTTGTCCTTCTTGTCCTTGAAGCCGACATTGCCCGGGTTGATGCGATACTTGGCGAGCGCTTCGGCGCAGGCCGGGTGATCAGCGAGCAGCTTGTGGCCGATGTAGTGGAAGTCGCCGATCAGCGGGACATCCATCCCGAGTCTCAACAGGCGCTCCCGGATCTTCGGCACCGCCGCGGCACTCTCGTCGCGATCGACGGTAATGCGGACGACCTCGGAGCCGGCCTTGTAGAGCGAGGCAACCTGGGCAACGGTTGCGTCGATGTCTGCGGTGTCGGTATTGGTCATCGACTGAACGACGACGGGAGCTCCACCGCCGATAATGACGCCCCCCACTTCAACCGCGACCGACGAACGGCGCGGCTTGGGGTCAAAGGCATCGGCGGGCTGGATCAGGGGTGCGGTCATGGCTGTTTCTCTGCAAGCCTCAATCGCCATGGAGGTGGATCAAAGCCGATCGCTTGTCAACCGGCAGGCTGTCGAGCTGCAATCACATGCGTGCGTTCAGCCCAAGCCAATCTGTCCCACCTCATGTCACTCAGTGGCCTGTCGCCCTATCAGCGTGGCGGGCCAGCCTGGAAAGAGCCAGCACCACGATCAGCAAGGACGGGATCGCCGTATAGACGGTCGACAAAGAGGTGTACTCCGCGACAAACCCGATCAACGAGGGCGCAAACAGGATTCCGGAATAGCCCATGGTGGTGACGACCGACAGGCCGACACCGGGCGCCAGTCCGGGAATGTTGCCGCCCGCTGAAAATGCGATCGGCACCATGTTGGAAATCCCGATACCGGTGATGGCAAATCCGATCAGCGCCAGAGTAACATTGTCCGACTGACCGGCCAGCACGAGACCAATGATCGCCGCGACCCCGCAGAAGCGCAGCGTGTTAACGGCACCGAAACGGTCACGAACGAAGTCACCTGCAAAGCGGCAGACAGCCATGGTGAAGGAGAAGGCGGCAAAGGCAAAGCCCGACATTTCGGTCGAAGCATTCAGCTCGTTGCGCAGATAGAGCGCGCTCCAGTCGAGCACGGTGCCCTCAGGGATCATGCAGAACAGCGCGATTGTGCCGATCAGCCAGGGCAGCGGCGTCATCGGCAGCTTGGCCTTGGCAGGCTCGTCACTCGGATGCGGCGCATCGGCGAGGATCATCGGACGGGCAACCAGGAACAGGACGACGCAGACGGCAGCCAGCAGAAGCACGTGGCCGGTCACGCCGAGCGAGGCGATAAGGAAGCCGCCGGTGGCCGCACCGCAAAGGCCGCCCAGGCTCCAGAAGGCATGACAGGACGACATGATCGAACGGCGCATGTTGCGCTCAACCTCGACCGCATTGGCGTTCATTGCGACATCCATCGCCCCGGTGAGGCCGCCGAACAGGAAGATGGCGATTGCGCCCATCCAGATGTTGTCGACCAGCGTGACGAAAACGATTGTCGGGATGAACAGAAGCGTGGTGATCTCGACCACGCGGCGGGAGCCGTAGCGGGCGATCTGCATGCCGGCAATCGGCATCAGCACCAGCGATCCCACGCCGAACACGAAAATCATCACGCCGAGCATCAGTTCCGTCAGGCCGAGCGCCTGTGAGAAAAACGGGATCTTGGGCGCCCAGGCGCCTATCACCAGACCGTTCAGAAAGAACAGCAAAGCCACGGCTGCCCGTTCTTTCGTGACGATGGGTGCCGGTGCGGCTGGTGAAGTGATGATCTGTGCGGCGTCGTTCATGTGTTGCTCCCTTGGTCCGGCGCACTTTAATTAAATCGATTTAAGCGACAACGGCCCATGCCTGCCTTGCGCTGTAAATTTTTGTTTCGCACCACAACAATGTCGGTGAAGGGAGTGGATTGACAGAGTAACAGCAAGCCCGACACAGTGACCTCGACGTGGCGCCAGATCGGCGCCGCCCTGCCTGAAAGAAGCCTTCCGTGAAAACCGCAGTCGGCGCTGGGATCCTGCTCTCCAGTCTCGCCTATCTTTGTTTCGCCACGCACGACGCCATGATTAAGCTGCTCGTGGAAACGACGACCGTCTGGCAGATCCTCTTCTGCCGGAGCATTGCCATCCTGCTTGGCTGCTTCATCCTCGGCGGTCGGTCACTGGCACGCGAGACAGTCACCTCTCCGGCACTCCGCCCGATGATGCTTCGCAGCCTGTTCCTGCTCGCTGCCTGGCTCTGCTATTTCAACGCAGCAAAACA
>JBKBON010000079.1:0-3591 GCA_046294755.1 Allorhizobium sp.
TACCGACCTTCGGGTTCGGCATCATGCCACGCGGGCCGAGAACCTTACCGAGACGACCGACGAGCGGCATCATGTCCGGGGTCGCGATGCAGCGATCGAAATCGATCTTGCCGCCCTGGACAATTTCCAGCAGGTCTTCTGCGCCAACAATGTCTGCACCAGCAGCCTTGGCTTCATCAGCCTTGGCGCCACGTGCGAAGACGGCGACGCGGACGTCACGGCCGGTGCCGTTCGGCAGATTGACCACGCCGCGGACCATCTGGTCTGCGTGACGCGGGTCAACGCCGAGGTTCATGGCGATCTCGATCGTTTCGTCGAACTTGGCGACGGCACGTTCCTTGACCATTGAGATGGCGTCCGACAGGGCGACGAGCTTCGTCGGGTCAACGCCTTCGCGGATCTTCTGAATACGCTTTGCTACCTTGGCCATGATCAACCTACCACTTCCAGGCCCATGGAGCGGGCAGAGCCCTCAACCATCAGCATTGCGCCTTCGATGTCGGCAGCGTTCAGATCCTTCATCTTGCCTTCGGCAATGGCACGAACCTGAGCCTTGGTGATGGTGCCGATCTTTGCACCCTTGCCCGGAGTCTTCGAGCCGGAGGTGATCTTGGCTTCCTTCTTCAGCCAGTAGGTAACCGGCGGCTGCTTCATTGCGAAGGTGAAGGACTTGTCCTGGTAATAGGTGATGACGACCGGGATCGGCATACCCTTTTCCATTTCCTGCGTGGCGGCGTTGAACGCCTTGCAGAATTCCATGATGTTAATGCCGCGCTGACCAAGGGCCGGGCCGATCGGCGGGGACGGGTTTGCCGATCCTGCCTTGACCTGGAGCTTGAGCTGGCCTGCAACTTTCTTAGCCATTACTCTCTGCCTTTCATTTCAGACCGGTTGCCCGGTCCAGTATGCCAGCTTTCGCTGGCGGCTGCGGTTGCGTGGTCCGTCTGGACGGTCCGGCTTAAAGACCGCCATCCTCCCACGCGGGGTCGGGGAGTTACCTCCCCTTCTCCGATCAGACCTTTTCGACCTGACCGTATTCGAGTTCGACGGGGGTCGCGCGACCGAAGATCGAGACCTCGACCTTGAGGCGCGAACGCTCTTCGTCCACATCCTGGACGATCCCGTTGAAGGAGGCGAAAGGACCGTCGGAGACGCGAACCTGTTCGCCGATTTCGAAGGACACGGAAGACTTCGGACGCTCGACACCTTCCTGGACCTGACCCAGGATGCGCTCAGCCTCGAAATCCGGGATCGGAACCGGCTTGTTGTCAGAACCGAGGAAACCCGTGACCTTCGGGGTATTCTTGATCAGGTGATAGGCCTCGTCCGTCAGGTTCGCCCGCACCAGCACGTAGCCGGGGAAGAACTTGCGTTCGCTATCAACCTTGCGGCCGCGACGAACCTCGACAACCTTCTCGGTCGGAACGAGGATCTTTTCGAAGAGATGCTCAAGCCCCTTCTGGCGGGCCTTGTGCTCGATATCTTCTGCGACCTTCTTCTCAAAATTCGAATACGCGTGGACGATGTACCAACGTGCCGCCATGTTCTTCTCCGCCCGATTAATTGCCGACGCTCAGCACGAGGCTGAGCAACCAGCTGATCAGCTGGTCAGCGCCGAAGAAAAACAGCGCAGCGAAAAACACCATCGCCAGGACCATGAGCGTCGAAATCATGGTCTCGCGGCGCGAGGGCCACGTCACCTTGGACGTCTCGGAGCGAACCTGCTGCAGAAACGCGAATGGATTACCCTTGGATGCCATTTAATGCCCACGCATTTACGGCGCGTAAAGCCGACTTAGTCAGCCCCACGCACCGCGTGTCTGTTTGAACCCTACATAAAGAGCGATTCCCCTTTTCACAAGAGGAAAAGTTCTTCAGCACTCGTTCGGCTTTGCCATATCCTTTTTGCTCGTCGCAGCCACATGGCGCGCCGGGCGGCTTGGCAGGGGCAGCCGGGCTTGAACCGACGACCTGCGGTTTTGGAGACCGCCGCTCTACCAACTGAGCTATACCCCTAAGCCTTACTCCGGACCGGAACGCTCCCGTCCGAGGCATGGAGCACCCTTTAAGGCGGGCGGGCCGGAATGGCAAGTGTCTTTTTTCGGCTTTTCCCCAAAGCCGCCAATGGCATCGGTCACCACTGCCGTTCGAACCGCGCCTTGAAGCGTGCGGCCGGCTCATGGGCAAGATCCGACAGGCTCGCCCTGAGGCTGAGGCCGGGGTAAAGTCGCTTCTCCAGACCAAGTTCGGCACGGAATGGCGCCTTGTTGTCCATGACAATACCACCGGTCATGGCCGCATCGACCTCGGCAAAAGCGAAATGCATATCCTGACGTGCGACGAAGACCGATTCTCCGTCTCCCCTTCGCCCCATCTCCAGCGTCCGGTTGAAGGACAGGCTTGCGCGCTCTTCATCGATGACGGTGCGCGATTGGCGAAGCGCCGCTCGGGCGGCGCCACTGACAAGATCGAGGCGCACACCGACCGACATCGGCGCCACGTCGCTTGGCAGCACATCAAACTCTCCCCAAAGCCGTATGGGCGGCTTGAGCGTACCGGGATCGACAGCCGTCGCAACGCGCAGGTTCGATTCGGCTCCAAGACGGGGGCGCCCCTGCACATCCAGCGCAATTCCGGTTCGGAGGCTTAGGTCCCCGGCTGAACCACTGGGATTCCAGAGAAAACCTCCGTCCTCCGCTGGGGCTGAAGCCGGGAGGACAAGTGCAATCAGGAGAGATAGATGCAGTGCTTTGGCACGGTGTTGCGGAGCCATTTGCCAATCCCGGACTGTGCGCGTCGCTCTCGGCGCCTTCAAATCACAATGGTTGCGATCGTAACCGAATCGGTCCGCGTGCAAAAGCACCGCCCCTGCATGGGAGCCATGCGCTCTGTCCGTCAGGCTTTTCCCGACTTGGCATGGGAACAGCCTCGGTGAGCCACCGCTTGCCAGACACACAGCTTTGGCTGATACTTGTCAAGGCGCCCGCGGAGGACAGACATGATCCGTATCAGCAATGCCGCCCTGCCCGGCTCGGAGTTCGACGACAGCGATCTGACGGAGGCACGCTTCACAGACGTCTCCCTGAAGGAGGCCGTCTTCAGCAATGTTGACCTTGGCCGCTGTCTGATCACCGACGCCAATGCGGAACAGATGGTCGTCCGCAATGTCGTCATGACGGCCGTCGTGATGGAAAATGTCGTCATGCATACGGCAAGCGTAACGCATGTCGATCTCAACGGCAGCACGATCCGCTTCGCAAGTCTCGCTGACACGTCGATCGCCGAATGTGATCTGACCGGCATGACAATCAACGGCTATCTGGTGACGGATCTGCTCAGGCTGGCGGAAGAGCAGATGCTCGAGCGGGCGTGAGCTTACGCCGCGCGCAGACCTTTCCTCTTGTGCCCTTCCCAAAAGCAAGAAGGCCCCGCTGTTTCCAGCGAGGCCCTCATTATTCTTAACGTCGAAGTTACTCGACGATCGAAGCGACGATGCCGGCGCCGACGGTACGGCCGCCTTCGCGGATCGCGAAGCGCAGCTTTTCTTCCATCGCGATCGGAACGATCAGCTCGACAGCAACCGTCACGTTA
>JBKBON010000080.1:0-3529 GCA_046294755.1 Allorhizobium sp.
GGATCGAGCGTCGTTTCCCAAAGCTGCTCGGCATTCATTTCGCCAAGACCCTTGTATCGCTGCATGGAGAGGCCCTTGCGGCCGGTTGCGAAGATCGAATCCAGTAGCGCGCGCGGACCAGACATTTCGCTGCGGCCGTCCTTGCGGGTGAGAACCGGAGGCTCCGAATAGATTTCACGCAGGCGTGCGGACATCTGATCCATATGGCGTGCGTCCGCCGAACCGATAAGGGCGACATCGACAGAAGCCACTTCCTTGACGCCGCGGACCATACGTTCGAAGCGAAGGCCGCCTTCGTCGGTGACGAAACCCTGCCAGCCGCGTTCGGTGTCTTCGGCAATCATGTCGAGCCGGCTCGCGACGAGCGCTGCTGTTGCCTCTGCCTGCTGACGGTTACCCGTGAGTTCTGGATTAAGGGCACCAGCGATGGCAGCCTGCTCGATCACGTTCCTGTTGTAGCGCGAATGCAGACCGTCAATCAGAGAACGGACGCGCAGTGCGTCCTGGATCACATCGCGAAGATCCTGGCTCGCACGCACCTCGCCGTTTGCGAGCGTCAGCGTCGCCTCTTCGAGACCCATGGTGATCAGATAGTCTTCAAGCGCCTTCTCGTCCTTCAGATATTGAACCGATTTGCCACGTGCGACCTTATAGAGCGGCGGCTGGGCGATATAGAGATGGCCGCGCTCGATCAGTTCCGGCATCTGCCGGAAGAAGAAGGTGAGCAGAAGCGTTCTGATATGCGCGCCGTCGACGTCAGCATCGGTCATGATGATGATCTTGTGGTAGCGCAGCTTGTCCGCGTTGAACTCGTCCTTGCCAATCGAGGTGCCGAGTGCCGTGATCAGCGTGCCAATTTCCTGACTCGACAGCATCTTGTCGAAACGCGCACGCTCGACGTTGAGGATCTTACCGCGCAGCGGCAGGATCGCCTGGTTTTCGCGCGAGCGGCCCTGCTTGGCCGAGCCACCTGCCGAGTCACCCTCGACGAGGAAAAGTTCGGACTTAGCGGGATCGCGCTCCGAGCAGTCGGCAAGTTTGCCGGGAAGAGAAGCAATATCGAGAGCGCCCTTACGGCGGGTCAGTTCGCGGGCCTTGCGGGCTGCTTCACGTGCCACGGCAGCCTCGACGACCTTGCCGACCAGGATCTTGGCTTCCGTCGGGTGCTCTTCGAACCAGGTGCTGAGCGCTTCGTTGACGAGGTTTTCGACTACGGGGCGAACCTCCGAGGAAACGAGCTTATCCTTGGTCTGTGACGAGAACTTCGGGTCCGGAACCTTCACGGAAAGAACGGCCGTCAGACCTTCACGGCAGTCTTCGCCCTGCAAGGTCACCTTTTCCTTCTTTGTGATGCCGGAGCTATCGGCATATGAGGTCACCTGGCGGGTCAAGGCTGCGCGGAAGCCAGCCATATGCGTCCCGCCGTCACGTTGCGGGATGTTGTTGGTGAAGCAGAGCACGTTCTCGTGGTAGCTGTCGTTCCACCACATGGCGACTTCGACGGTGATACCATCTTTCTCACCCTTGATGGCCACCGGCTTGTCGACCAGCGGCTTCTTGGAGCGGTCCAGATAGCGGACGAAGGCTTCAAGACCGCCATCATACAGCATCTCTTCCTGGCGGATGTCCGACTTGCGCTTGTCCGTCAGAAGAATGCGGACGCCGGAATTCAAGAAGGCGAGTTCGCGCAGTCGATGCTCGAGCGTTCCATAGTCGAATTCCGTTTTGGTGAAAGTTTCAGAGCTGGGAAGGAAGGTCACTTCAGTCCCTGACCGTCCTTCGTATTCCCCGATCACTTTCAGCGGACCGTCAGCCACGCCATGGGTAAAACTGATTTCATGCAGCTTGTTGTTGCGGCGGATCTTCAGTGTCAGCTTCACGGATAGCGCATTGACGACTGATACGCCGACGCCGTGGAGACCGCCGGACACCTTGTAGGAATTCTGGTCGAACTTGCCGCCGGCATGGAGCTGAGTCATGATGACTTCGGCCGCGGACACGCCTTCGCCGGTATGGATATCCGTCGGAATGCCGCGTCCATTGTCGGTGACAGTGACGGAGCCGTCGGCGTTCAGCGTCACGGTGACGATATCTGCATGACCGGCCAGAGCCTCGTCGATCGCATTGTCAACGACTTCATAGACCATATGGTGCAGGCCCGATCCATCGTCGGTGTCACCAATGTACATGCCGGGGCGTTTGCGGACGGCGTCCAGTCCCTTCAGAACCTTGATCGAGTCAGCGCCATATTCGGCCGGTCCATCATTTTCCGCGATCGGCAAGTCGGTCATTCAACAATCTTTCCAGTCAATTCTCAAAGGCCCGGCTGATTCGAATCAGCAGCTTCAAGTGTCCCGACTATAGGGGTTTTGGCCTGAGTTCCAAAGGCGAGGGCGTCGTTTGTCGTGGATAGATGGGGCATTTCAACCCCATCATGGCCGTTTTTTGGCGCTATCCAGAATATCCTGCATCTCTCTTATCACATCGGGAGAGACGTGGCGAATCAGCTTGGCGAGATCATTGGCAAAGGCGGTGTATTCCGGCTGCATTCCAGAGGTATCGACGACCACCCTGGGATCGGAGCGGCCAGCTACAGAAAAGAGTTCTTCCGCTTCATCCCAGATAATGTTGAAATATCCGGCGACCCGCTGGAGAAAGTCGAAATTCGGCAGTCCGCGCTTGCCGTGCTCAAGCGCCGAGAGATAGGCGGGCGAAACGCCGATGGCAGCGGCCATTTCCTTCTGGGACACCCCCTTGCGCTCTCGCAATTGTCGCAGCGCGGTACCAAAGGGTGTCATCGACGATCCTGCCCGCGCCGGGAAAGCCGCACATAAAGAGCCCCCTCCCCCCCATGATGGCGAGCGGCTGGCTCATAGGAAGAGATGATGAACCTGAACTCCGGCATCGCGAACCAAAGCGGCACTGCGCGTCTTAGCGCTCCCTCGCTTCCCAAAGAACTGCCCTTGCCGGTAATCACCAGCACATGCCGCAATCCGCGCTCGTGCGCCCGGATCAGGAAATCCAGCAACATGCCATGGGCTTCGCTCTGGATCAGGCCATGCAAGTCGATCCGGGCTTCAAGCGCCAGATGGCCACGGGAAAGCTTGCGCTTCACCGGCTTCTCAAGTGGATGATGGACGTGTTGAGACGGCTTGCGATCGATCTCGGCATTACCGACGGTCGATGACACCGCGGCCCGGTTCAGTGCCGGCACAGTCTTCTCTTCCAGCGGCGTTTCGAACTGGGCCTCAAAGCTCAGCAAGTCTTCCATCCGCCCCGGCATGGGACGGGTCGAGCGCGCGACCTTGCCCCAGAGGACGCGATCTTCCGGATTGAGCTTGGATCCACCCGACACTCAGACAAACCTCTCTGCCGCCTGTTTCGGGACCAATATATAGAAATCTGCGGCATTGCGCACCGCACCGGCCAGGTCGCCGGCCTGATCTCCGGACCCGGTGAAGATATCTCCCCGTGCCGGACCAACAATGGCGGAACCTGTGTCGAGTGCCAGCAGCGTCCGGGCGAAGTC
>JBKBON010000081.1:0-3442 GCA_046294755.1 Allorhizobium sp.
ACCGGGCGGGCTGAGTGAAAAAAAGGCATGAATTCGATCTCTCGCAAAGGGCTTTCCCGCTGCACGGCAAGGGCTGTGGGCGGTGGTTATGCGAAAGAACTGTGTGAGTTGAGACTGATGCACAACTCCAAAGATTGCATGCAATTTCATGACGGAAGCAAAGGGGGCGCCCCTGGTGGCGCTTCAGAGTACCCGACGCGCCATGCCGACGGAGCGGGGAGCCGTTTCATCGAACCCGTACTGCGCATAGAGCCTGTTGGCGGGCACGTCGGCGATCAGGCTGACATAGGCAGACTTCGGCAAAGTTGCGATGAACTCGGACAGCGCTGCCATGATCCACTTGGCGAGCCCCCTGCCCTGGTGGTCCGGCAGGATGGCAATGTCGGTGACCTGGAAGAAGCAGCCGCCATCGCCGATGATGCGGCCCATGCCGACGGTCTCGTCGCCCAGCATCAGGCTGACTCCGAAGATGGAGTTGGGCAGGCCCTTCTCGGCGGCTTCGCGGGAAAAGGGGGTGAGGCCGGATTCGAGGCGCAGGCGCATGTAGTCGTCGATAGAGGGCACGCGGAGTTCGATGCGGTAGGCGCTGGTGTCGGTCACGTCGGATCTTTCTGTTTGGTTTCTTGGTTCAGCCGAGCCAATCGGGCTGCAGGCGGACCGCGTCCATCCCGGCAAAGCGGGCGACGCGGTGGAGTTCAGCTTCCAGCTTGTCGAGGCGGCCAGACGTCGGCTTTACACCCGGCTCCAGCCACAGACGGCGGACGTCGAGCACACCTTCCTTGCGCTCTGCTTTCATGTCGATCCGGCCAATGAGCCTGTCACCTTCGAGCAGCGGGAAGACATAATAGCCGTATTGGCGCTTCGGTTCGGGCACGAAGACTTCGATGCGGTAGAAGAAACCGAAGAGGCGTTCGGTGCGGTTGCGGTCGCGGATCAGGGGGTCGAAGGGCGAGAGCACGCGGATCCGTGCCGGCGGCTCGGGCGCTTCGAGGAGGGTCGCGGCCTGCTCGGCAAAGGCGAACGAGGCGCGCGGCTTGCCGTCGACGGTTTCGAGCTGCATTTCTTCCAGTTCGTCGCGGTGGGCGGCGACCCAGGCCTTGGCCTCGTCCGGCGTGACAATATCGAAAAAAGCGGCAATTTCGCCCGAGGTGGCAAAGCCGAGCCGGGTGAGTGCAGCCCGGCAGGCCCAGTCGACGAAGGCTTCGTGTTCGACCTCGGCTGCGTGATGGTCGGCCGGGATCACCCGTTCCGCGAGATCATAGACCTTCTGGAAGCCTTCCCGCCGCGCGATCGCGAGTTTGCCGGTGTGCCATAGGAATTCCAGCGCGGTCTTGGAGGGGTGCCAGTTCCACCAGCCGCCCGACTTGTGGTCCTCGGCCTTGACGTCACGGGCCATGACCGGGCCGTGGTCACGGATGCGGGCATAGGTTTCCTCGAAGGCCTGGTCGAAACCCTGCCCCTGCCACTTCGCCCAGTTCTGCCGAATCCGCTCTTCGCGGCGGACGAAGCGGTGTTTCCAATAGGGGAAGAAGGCCGATGGGATGACCGAGGCGTCGTGGGTCCAGTGCTCGAAGAGAGAGCGGTCCTTTTCGAGGAGATGCTGGAGATCCCTCGGCCTGTAGGTCTGGTTGCGGGAGAAGAGGATCTGGTGATGCGCCCGCTCCACCCACTGGATGCTGTCGACCTGAACGAAGCCGAGGTCGTGGATCAGGTCGTAGAGGCCATCACGCCCCAGCGCCTTCGTCGGCGAGCGGGACAGGCCCTGCCGTTCGAGGAAGATTTTTCGCGCAAGCGGATTGGGGACGGGAATCGACATAGAGACAGGCTAGGGCATGTTCGTGGTTTGTTCAATGACCAAACATCAGAGGTTGTGGATTGCGGATGCGGAGAATGGCAGAGAGCTGCCCCGCCACGCTAGCGGTGGGATTAATGACCTCTGGCACCGTCACCACCGTCGGTCTATAGGATCACCAACTGCCCCCGGAGACCCCTCACCTTGCACATCTGTTTCGACCAGGCCGAGCTGCGTTTCGGTGACCGTGTGGCGCTTCAGCCGCTGACGCTGTCGCTTCGCGAGCCGCGCATCGGCGTTATCGGGTTGAACGGCTCCGGCAAGACGAGTTTCGCGCGGCTGATCGCGGGGCTTGCCAAGCCGACGTCGGGAAAGGTGTCGCTAGATGGGCTGGATACGGTCATCGACGAGAAGCCGGCGCGGGCCAAGACGGGCTTCATTTTCCAGAACCCCGGCAACCAGATCATTTTGCCCAACATCCGCGAGGATATCGCGCTCGGGCCGAAATCGCGAGGGCTTGCCGCAGCCGAGGTCGAGCGGCGGGTCGACGAAGCGCTTGCCCGTTTCGGCATCGGTGATCTCGGCACACGTCGGCCACATGAGCTGTCCGGCGGAGAATTGCAGCTCGCTGCCCTTGCCGCCGTCTGCGTCAATCGCCCGGAACTGATCATCTTCGACGAGCCGACCAACCAGCTTGACCTTAAGAACCGTGCCCGGGTGAAGGCTGCGATCGAGGGGCTTGCCGAACAGGCCATCGTCATCAGCCACGATCTCGATCTGGTCGCGGATTTTGGCCGGGTGCTGGTCTTCGATCAGGGCGCGCTCGCTTTCGACGGAATGGGCCATGAAGCCGTCGTCCGCTACCGGGAGATTGCCGGATGCTGACCAGCCTGCATGTGGAAGGGACGAGCCTGCTGCATCGGATCCCGGTGAAGCCGAAGCTCGCAGGGCTGATGGTGTTCGGGCTGGCGCTGTACTTTGTCGATCAGCCACTGCTGCTCGGGGCAGCACTCCTGCTGACGGGTCTCGTCTATCTTTCGACCGGTGTTGGCCTCCGGGAGGGGCTGCGGCGGCTGAGACCCGTGCTCTTCACCATCGCCTTTCTGGCGGCGGTCAATCTCCTGCTGCTTACGCCGCTCGAAGCGCTGGTGACGACGCTGAGGCTCGTCGCCATCCTCTTCCTTGCAGCCGCCGTGACGGCCTCGACTGCTATCGCCGATTTCATGGCAGCCATCACCGATCTTGCCCGGCCATTGGAGCGGCTGGGCCTGATGAAGGCTGCCGATCTGGGTCTGGCGTTCGGGCTGGTGCTGCGCTTCGTGCCGGAGATCGCCGGACGCCATGAAGCACTGAAGGAGGCCCATGCGGCGCGCGGCGTTCCGGTCAAGCTGTCTCGTTTGCTGGGTCCGCTGATCATTGCGACGTTGAAGGATGCCGACAGAATCGCCGAGGCGATTGACGCGCGGGGCATTCGGGGTCACTAAAACGTTCACATCTATCGGGGACCGCCTTCATGACCACCAGAGACCTCGTGCTTGCTGCACTCTTCACCGCCATCATCATTGTGCTCGGCTTCATTCCGCCTGTGCCGATCCCGCTGCTGCCGGTTCCGATCACCGCCCAGTCGATGGGTGTCATGCTTGCCGGCTG
>JBKBON010000082.1:0-3419 GCA_046294755.1 Allorhizobium sp.
CGCGCCAGCTGATCGAGGCCGTCGGCGGCACGCCCAATCTCGTCTTGTCGGATATGGCAGCCCCCACCACCGGACACCAGAAGACCGACCATATCCGCACCATGCATCTCTGCGAAGTCGCGGCACACTTTGCCGTGGAGGTCCTGGCCGAGGGCGGACACTTCCTGGCCAAGACCTTCCAGGGCGGCACGGAGAAGGATCTGCTCAATATGCTGAAGCAGAATTTCCGCCAGGTACTGCACATCAAGCCGGCATCCTCGCGTCAGGAATCGGTCGAGATGTTCCTGCTCGCCAAGGGCTTCAAAGGGCGGAAAGGTGCGGCCATCGTCGAGCTCGACGAGGAGGGTTTTGCCCGTGATCCGCGCGAAGACATTCCCGCCGAGGAGAATCTGGACTAGCGTTTATCAAGGCGCTGGGCAGGGAGGGCAGCATGTTTACTTACATCACCGTCGGCATCAATGATCTCTCGCGTGCCATCCGTTTCTATGATGCGGTGCTGGGGACCTTGGGCATCGAACGCCGCGAAGTGGACGACAACGAGGCAGGTTATGCCGGTGCCGGCGACAGCCGCTGCCGGTTCTGGATCAACCATCCCTTCGACGGCCGGCCGGCCACGGTCGGCAATGGCTCCATGCCCGCCTTCGAGGCTGAGACGCGGGCGGCGGTGGATGCCTTCCACGCCGCAGCGCTCGCCCATGGCGGCACGGATGAAGGCGCGCCGGGCATTCGGCATTTCCACCCGAACTTCTATGCCTGCTATGTCCGCGATCCCGACGGCAACAAGCTCTCGGCCCTCTGCGAGCGGCCCGAATGATCACTTCACGCTGATCGTCTCGTCCTCGGTCGCGCGGCGGTAGCCCGATACGGCCGCACCCACATCGCGCGGCAGGCGGAAAAAGGGCACGATCGAAAACAGCGACAGTCCGGCCACCACGGCAAAAGCCACGTGGAAATCGCCGAGCGACAGATCGCCGCCTGAAAGCCGCGTACTCGCCTCCAGGATCGAGGCCGCGACAGCCACACCAAGCGCCAGGCTGACCTGCTGCAGGACAGACGTCAGCGATGTCGCCTGCGAGGCCGCGCGATCCTCGATTTCGGCATAGCCCAGCGTGTTCACGCCGGTGAAGAAGAAGGAGCGGCAGAAGCCGCCGAGCAGAAGGATCGCCATGATCAGCGCAAGCGGCGTCGCAGGCGTGAAGAATGCGTTGGCCCCCGTGGTGATCGCCCCGAAGAGACCCGAGAATATGAGGAGATTGCGAAAACCCGCTGCGGCGAAAGCGCGCCTCGCGATGAACTTGGTCGAGATCGCGCCCACCGCCGCAATGAAGGTGGTCATGCCGGATTCGAAGGCGGTCATGCCGAAGCCGAGCTGCAGCATCAGCGGCAGGAGAAAGGGCGTGGCTCCAGCGGCGATGCGGAACAGCGTGCCGCCAATGATCGAGGCGCGGAAGCTCCTGTCGGCAAAGAGGGAGAGGTCAAGCAGGGGGGCCGGGTGCCGGCGTGCATGCAGAATGTAGAGGACAATCGAGACAACGCCAATCACCGTTGCCACCGCGCCGACGGAGACGGGCAGGGCCGGCAGGCTCATGACCGAAAGGCCGAAGACCAGGCCGGACGCCGCAAGGGAGCTGAGGATAAAGCCTTTCCAGTCGATGTGCGCTGTTTCGATCGGTTCGATCTCGGGCAGATATACGCTGGAGAGCCAGAGGCCCAGGAGTCCGATCGGGATATTGATCAGGAAGATCCAGTGCCAGCTGAAGAAAGTGGTGATGAAACCGCCAACGGGCGGGCCAGTGATCGGGCCGAGCAATCCGGGAATGGTCAGCAGCGCCATAGCAGAGACGAGTTCGCTCTTCTTTGTGGTGCGCAAGAGAACGAGACGCCCGACCGGCGTCATCATCGCCCCACCCATGCCCTGCAGAAAACGTGACGCGACGAAGGTGATGAGCGAGTCGGAGACAGCGCAGAGCAGAGAGCCCAGCATGAAGACGACGATCGCGGCTCGAAACACCCGCTTGGCCCCATGGCGATCGGCCATCCAGCCGCTGACCGGTATGAAGATGGCAAGCGCCACCATGTAGGAGGTAAGCGCGAGCTTCAGGGTGATCGGTCCCACGCCGAGGTCGCTGGCGATAGTCGGCAGCGCGGTCGCAATGACGGTGGAGTCCATCTGCTCCATGAAAAGCGCGACAGCGAGGATCAGGGGTGTGATGCGGTTCATCGACATTCCGGACAGGACCGCGAGTGCGGTTGAGACGGGTTCTGATAGCGCAAAGCCGGTACGCGTGAAATGGCTTCCGCCTCGCAAGATGGGCAACCAGAGCAACCTGTTCCCGCCGATTTGATGCCTGGGTATCACGATGGTGTGAGATCGCTACTCCGCGGGCAGCGATCCCCTATGTCGCTTTCAGCCCTTGCAGGGCCAGCTGGTTGATTGAGGAGATTTCCATGACTTCGATGAAAAGACGTATGCTGCTTGGCGGCGCCGGTGTAGCGCTCGCATCCCCGATGATCATGACCCGGGCCGCCTTCGCACAACAATCGGGTGCTGATACCTCCATGAGTATTGACCACGCCATGCCGCCGGAAACCCACCGCTTCAACCTCGGGAAATTCGAGGTCGTGGTCGTCAAGGACGGCTCCCGCCCTTCCGGAAACCCGCAGGAGACCTTTGGCACGAACCAGAGCGTGGAGACCGTGGGTGCGCTTCTGGAGGCCAACTTTCTGCCCGCCGACAATTTCGTCAACAGCTTCGCGCCAGTGCTTGTTAACACCGGCTCGGAAATCATCCTCTTCGACACGGGGCTTGGTGAAGGCGGTCGTGCCAATGGCCTCGGCCGTCTCGCGGAAGGACTGACGGCAGCCGGTTACAAGCGCGAAGACGTGACGATCGTTGTCCTCACCCACATGCACGGTGACCATATCGGTGGTCTGATGGAAGGCGGGCAGCCGGCATTCCCGAACGCGCGCTATGTCACCGGTCAGGCAGAGTATGACTTCTGGGTCGACACGGCACGCGCCGGTACTCCGGCTGAAAACGGCCACAACGCAGTGCTCGCGAATGTCCAACCATTGGCCGAGAAGATGACCTTCATCGGCGATGGCGGCGAAGTCGTTTCCGGCATCACCGGCATGGCTGCATTCGGCCATTCACCCGGTCACATGATCTACAGGCTCGAATCGGAGGGGCGCCAGCTGGTTCTGACCGCTGACACGGCGAACCACTTCGTCTTGTCGCTGCAGCGTCCCGACTGGGAAGTGCGCTTCGACATGGACAAGGCAGCAGCAGCAGCAACGCGTATGAAGGTCTTCGACATGCTGGCGACCGACAAGGTCGCTTTTCTCGGCTACCATATGCCGTTCCCGGCCGTCGGTTATGTCGAGAAGATCGACCAGGGCTATCGCTACGTGCCGAAAGC
>JBKBON010000083.1:0-3131 GCA_046294755.1 Allorhizobium sp.
ATCCGCTCCCTGTGAGTCTCCCATCATGCACAGCACGCCCTCCAGTCCCTTCCGCGGCATGGTCCTCATGGCAGGCTGCATGCTCGTCCTGCCCGTCATGGATGCGATCGCCAAATACATGGCGACGGTGGAAGGCATGTCCCCTGGGCAGATCACATTCTACCGGTTCTTCTTCCAACTCGCTTCGGTCCTGCCGGTACTGATAGCGCTGAACGGCATGGCAGCCTTCACGGCCCGGCGGCCCTGGGTCAATATTCTGCGCGGCGCAATCCATGGAGCGGCGAGCCTGATGTTCTTCATGGCCGTCAAATACATGCCGCTGGCAGACGTTTTCGCCATCTATTTCGTCGAGCCCTTCATTCTAACAGCCATGTCTGCCGTCTTCCTCAAGGAGAAGGTCGGTTGGCGCCGCTGGCTGGCCATCGCCGTCGGCTTCGGTGGCGCCATGATCGTCATCCAGCCAAGCTATGAGGTCTTCGGGCTGACGGCCCTGCTCCCGGTCGCCTGCGCCTTCCTTTACGCGCTCTACATGTTCCTCAACCGGGCGATCGGCGAGGCCGACACGCCGATGACCATGCAGACCATGGCCGGCATCGGCGGCACGCTTTTCATGGGCGCCATGCTGATAGTCGGCACGACCGCGGGCGACGGGGATTTCGAGATCTCCCTGCCGACGTCGGCGCTGGGGCTTGGACTGCTGATCCTTCTCGGCGCCATCTCTGGTTACATCCATCTGCTCGTCGTCAGGGCCTTCCGCATGGCGACACTCTCCGTTCTGGCGCCCTTCCAGTATTTCGAAATCATCGCCGCCGTCGCCCTGGGTTATCTCCTGTTCGACGAATTTCCGACGCCGTCGAAGTGGCTCGGAATACTGATTATCGTGGGCTCCGGTCTCTTCATCCTCTGGCGCGAGCAGAAGCGCACGGCATCCGGAACCGTGGCGGAGGCGGGCTGACACCAGCCCACGATCCGTAAAACTTGAACGAATCCGGCCATGAAATCCTAAGGTCTCTCGCTTAGGTTGGCGTCACCAATCCTAACCATCGGGAGAGCCTTGTTGGCGACTTATCAGGCCGCAGTGTTTCTGGCCGCCATCAATCTCGGCCTCCTTTGGCTGCTGATGGCAGCGCCGCTCGGGCGCCGGACGATCCGCGTCAGCCGCATCATTCGCGACCGCCCGGAGGAAATCTGGAAGATCGCGCGACCGACCGGGGATCTCGCCGCCTGGCATCCGCAGGTGATCGCCGTGGACCCCGTCAAAGGCAAGCCGGATCTGGTGGAATTCTCCTACCGCAATCCGGATCGTCACGGTCAACCGAGCCGCCGCACGATGATTGTCGACCGGACGGCCTTGACGGCTGCCGGGTGTTTTTCCTGCGATCTGCGGGTGGTCGGCGACAGCACGCTCGACGCTGCTTTCTGGGAGGGCTACAGGGAAAGCCGCAGGGTTGAACGCGCGCCGCTCGGCAGCCGTGTCACCTTCGAGCAGACGGACAATTACCGCGGCCTCGCCTTCTACCTGTTCCGCCGCATGGTGCTGACTCGGGAACTGGCGTCTCTGAAGGACCATGTCGAAGGGCGCCGCAGCTCCGGGCTGCTGCATTTCGAGCACCCGGCATGGCAGACGGTGCTGGTCATTATCTCCACCCTTCTGCTCTGGCCGTTCTTCAGCCTGACGGCGACGGGCCTGATGATGTCGGTCTTTCTGACACTGGTCATCCTCTTGCACGAACTCGGGCACATGGTCGCCTACCGCGCCTTTGGTCATCCGAGCGTGCGGATGATCTTCGTTCCTCTCCTGGGTGGCATTGCGATCGGCGGGCGGCCCTACCATAGCCATTTCGAAGTGGCGACCTGCGCCCTGATGGGGGCCGGCTTCTCCGCCCTGCTCGTACCCATCCTGGTGGCTGCCAATCAGTCCCTGCAGGACATTCCGCACCCGCAAGCCATGGACGGACCGGCACTCGTGTTTCTCGTCATCCTCGGCGCCTTCAACCTCCTGAATCTGCTCCCCACCTACCGCTTTGATGGCGGCCAGGTGTTGCGGCAGGTCTTTGAGGGGCCTCGAGCATTGGCCGCCATCAGCTTCGTCGTCACAGGTGTCATCCTGTGGACGGGCTGGCGGATCGGTCTTGGAGCCCCGATGCTGATAGCGGGTCTTGCGATCTTCATCCTGCTCAGCATGATCCGGACGAAGTCGGCCAAGCCGAAAGAGGCACTTGTCCCGATGACTGCAGCAGAACGACTGATGACCGGGTTCGGCTATTATGCCGCGCTGGCAATTCACGCCTATGCGGTGATCTATGCCTGCGACCGGCTGTTCGCGTGAGCCCAATGCCGGGCTCAGGCGCTTGACAGAGCAACGCACACGCGCTCCAACAGACCGATGGATACCAAGAACGCTCCCCTTCCCGCCGGCTATCACGATGTCGCGGCCAACATGCTCGCGACGATCGTCACCTGCCTCGAAATGACCGAGAAACCGGCACCGCGACCCAACCCGCCAGTTGAAGGCCTGACGGTCGAGCGCTGGCCGGCCCCCTCTCTTGCCGACTATCGCGCCCTCTACCGGCGGGTTGGCGAAGACTGGCTCTGGGTTTCGCGCGCCGTGATGGAGGATGACAAACTCAAGGCAATCATCGAGGACCCCTCCGTCGAGGTCTATGCGCTCATCCGCAACGGTGAGCGGCTCGGACTGCTGGAGCTGGATTTCCGCGAGGCCGGACAATGCGAACTGGCCTTCTTCGGACTTGACCAAAGCCTGATCGGTTCTGGTGCCGGCCGGATCCTGATGAATGCCGCGATCGACCGGGCCTGGGAGAAACCGATCACCCGATTCTGGGTGCACACCTGCCATCTCGACCATCCGGCAGCGCTTGCTTTCTACCAGCGTTCCGGCTTCAAGCCTTACAAGCGCATGGTAGAGATCTTCGAAGATCCCCGACACACAGGCAAACTGCGGGCGGATGCAGCTGCGCATTTCCCCATGCTTTTGTCGGAATAGACAAGAAAAATCAGACTTTTGAGAAAATCCGGCTCAGCCCTTGAGCCGGATGGTGAAGGCGTGCCAAAGTCGCCACCAACGATTTGTCAGGGAGAAAAACCATGGATGTTCGCGCTGCCGTTGCCAC
>JBKBON010000084.1:0-2865 GCA_046294755.1 Allorhizobium sp.
ATGATGAAGCTGCGATCTCTAAGGCTAATCGCGGCCGTGAAGGCCATGCGACCCGGATCGTTCAGAGGAAGGAAGCGAATGCCCTTGATATGCGCGTGGTCCGCCTGGATCTGCCGCATCGTCCTGTTCAGTTCCGGCGGCGACAGCATGACATCGTCTGCGATGTCATCGGCAAGCTGCAGTACCAGATTGGAATCATGGCGGATCTGGGTATCTATCTCCGACTTCACGTGCATGAGCCGATCAAGCAGCGCATGCTCGACCCGGCTGCGCTCGCTGAGCGCGGTGTCCCGGTCGATCATCAGCCCCGCCGAGACGATCAGGACACTTAAAACGGCGCCACCGATCAGCCAGAGCATGCCGTTGCCCCATCTGCTCTCGGCCCGCAAGTCCTTCGTCAATTTGCGCAAGTCTAGGCTTCCCCTGATCCCAAGTCGGCTAAGCCTATGGTACGGCGGTTAATTTAGAATTTCGGGAGAGGTTGGTTTTTTCCGGTCCGTGTACTTTCATAAGCGCACTCCGGCTTCTGACGCCGCAGTAACCGCAAGCCATCTCCAGCACACTCGCCCAAGGATAACCGCGTGATAGCGCTTGATCCCGGCTGCCTTTCAGGTCCACAATCCCATTAAGTTGTCATTATCATGGGCGAATTCCGCCACATTCAGGAGGCTAATTTGCAGTCGTTTTCAGCAGTGATTTGGTCAAAGGTGGTTCGCATGCGCATCGTGATATCCTTGCTGCTTGCCACGGCGAGCTTTTTGTCACCCGTTGCCGCCTTCGCCGGCAGCGCCGATGTCGAGGCGACGATCCGTGACGTGAATATCGATGGGATGAGCCTCGTCCTCGACGACGGCAAGTCCTACACCGTTCCGGCAGAGTTCAATTTCGAAGGTCTTGAGCCGGGCCAGAAGGTCATCGTCTTCTACACCGAAGTGGACGGCAAGCGCGTCGTCGACGATCTCGAAGTCCTGCAGTGACGGAACAACGGGCTGCCGGCATCTGGCGGCCACGATTGTCGGTCAGATCCAGCCGATGAGCTTCTGATCGCGATCGATTTTAAGGATGCGGTCCTGCGGAATGTTCATATCGCAGGCCTCATCTTCGCCGACATCGCCGATCAGGCGGAAGCAGCTGCGGATGACGCCGCCATGGCTGACGCAGACGGTCGGCTTTTCCACTGATTTGAGCCAGGCGCCAACGCGCCAGGAGAGAATTTCATAGCTTTCGGCATCGTCGCCGGGTGGGATGAACCCCCACTTCTGCCGTGCCCGTTCGGCCACCCGCTCGGCAGACACTTGCGCCAGTTCCGGCAGCGTCGAACCTTCCCAGTCACCGAAGGAAAGCTCCTTCAGCCGGTCATCCGTACGGTATTGCGTGGGTTCGAGACCCATGGCAGCGCGTAGCCGCTCCATCGTGTCGCGCGTCCGTCCGAGCGGTGAGCTGACATAATCGAAATCTCCGGTTTTGGCGCCGAGGATCTGAGCGAGTGTGCGCCCGTTCTCGGTTGCCTGCTGGCGTCCGATATCGTTGAGGCCGATATCCTTCTGACCCTGCATGCGGCCTTCGGCATTCCAGTCGGTCTGGCCGTGACGGATCATGTAGATGAGCACGGCGCAGTCTCCGTTGTCAGTCCTTACCGAGAACGATGTCGGGCGCGTCGACCGATTTCATGCCAACCGTGTGATAGCCGCAGTCGACGTGGTGCACTTCGCCGGAAACCCCGGTCGAGAGGTCGGACAGCAGATACATGCCCGATTTGCCGACTTCATCGGTCGTAACGTTGCGCTTCAGCGGCGAGTGATACTCGTTCCACTTGAGGATATAGCGGAAGTCGCCGATGCCAGAGGCAGCGAGCGTCTTGATCGGGCCGGCCGAGATCGCGTTGACGCGGATACCGCGCCCGCCCATGTCAACGGCAAGATAGCGCACCGAGGCTTCGAGTGCGGCCTTCGCCACACCCATGACGTTGTAATGCGGCATGACCTTCTCGGCGCCGTAATAGGTGAGTGTCAGAAGCGAGCCGCCGTCGTTCATGATCTTCTCGGCGCGTGCAGCAACGGCGGTAAACGAATAGACGGAAATGTCCATCGTGCGGTTGAAGTTGTCGCGGCTTGTCTCGATGTAGCGGCCGGTCAGCTCGTCCTTGTCGGAAAAGGCGATGGCATGCACGACAAAGTCGATCTTGCCCCAATGCGCCTCGATGTTGTTGAAGACCGCGTCGATGCTCTCCAGATTGGTCACGTCGCAATCGCCGGCGAGGAAGGCATCAAGCTCCTGGGCGAGCGGTTCGACACGCTTCTTGAGCGCATCGCCCTGCCAGGTCAGCGCGATCTCGGCGCCCTGGTCACGGCAGGCCTTCGCGATGCCCCACGCGATGGAGCGATTGTTGGCGACACCCATGATGACGCCACGCTTGCCTGACATAAGGCCGGAACCCTGAACCATTTCGAGACCCTTTAAGACTTTCGGTGGAGTTGCCTATGGCATAGGCTGTCCCGGCGTTCAAGATTGAACCAGATCATCGATGGAGCGGTCGGGTAACATTGCCTGTGTACTTCAATTGTCTCTCATAAATCAGCAAGGAAGCTGCGAGAGACGCGCTCGAACTGGCTCTTTCACATCCGAATATCGGAACCGTCTTTCGATCCTGCTGTTGGGACCTGTTTTGGGGAGCAACAGGATGCACGACGCAAACACGGAAACGAAACGCCTTGCGGGTCACGCTGCTCTGGCGGCTGGTGCCCTCGGCTTTGCGCTTGGAGGATTCTTCGATGGCATCCTGCTGCATCAGATCCTCCAGTGGCATCATCTGCTCAGTGGCCTGCCGCAAGTCGCCGGCGACCTTCGATTTCTCGTGCTGACCGA
>JBKBON010000085.1:0-2824 GCA_046294755.1 Allorhizobium sp.
CGAGCCGGCGGATGGCTTCCGCCTTTTCCTGCAGAGCGTCACGGTCATCATCAAACAGGATGACGACAGGCGTGTAGTAGCCATAGGCGACAAGCTGGGACGATGCCAGAGCGATGGCGTCTTCGGTCTCGGCGACCATGGTCATGGCATCCTGATCGGCCGATCTGCTCTGCGTCTGGAAAAGCTGATCGAAGAATGGGCGAACCTTCTGCTGCCATTTCTTCCGCGTGCGTTCGAGCTTCTGGCGTGCCTCTTCCGCATCAAGGAAGATGAAGCGCGACGACCAGCGGTAGGTAAGCGGCATCAAGTCGAGATTGTTGAGGATGCCGGGCCAGCTCTCGGCAGGCAGGCCATCTATGGCGACAACCGCGAGGAACCGGTTCTCTACCTTTGGCGTCAGGCCGTGCTCCAGCTCAGCCGTTGCCAGCCAGTCGAGATACATCGGGACTTCCGGCAGCCGGACCGGATGGCTCTCCCCCGTGATACAAAAACGAACGAACTGCAGGAGGTCGTCATAGCGCGCGACCCGCTCCCCTCCCCTCTCGCGAACTTCGCGGGTCTGCATGCGGGCGATCGACAGGGTGTTGGCCAGATACTGTTCGATTTCCCGGATCGCGTTTCGAAACACTGATAGCACTGTGTCTGCATAGGATCTCTTCCGGCTCTCCTCGTCCGAGTAGATGTATTTGGCTAACGCGGTCTTCTTCGACTCGAGCGGCCGGTAGGTGAGAATGATCGCATGCTTGCTCTCGAAATGCCCCTGCTCACGCCTGAAGTGGGCTCTCCGCTCCAAATCGATCGCGCGAGTGACAGGATCGGGAAAATGGCACTGGTCAGGCGTGGGGTAGTCGACCGTTGGCACTCGGATGGCCTCGACCTGGATCATCCACCCGGTCCCGAGACGCGACAGGATCGCATTGATCTGCCGAGAAAGCTCGTTGCGTTCGAGGTCGGTGGCGCTTTCGGAGTCCGGACCCGCGAAATACCAGCCAGCCATCAGGCTGCCGTCCTTCAGAAGCAGGACGCCGTTGTCGACTAGGCCGGCATAGGGAACCAGATCAGCGAACGAGGGACCTGTTGCGCGGAAATGTTTGAGGGCAGCCATTGGACAGCTCTAGTACTTGCGCCACGGCGCGGCCGTCGGCCGGTAGTGGGATTTGTAGGAAATGTGACGGGCATAGACCTGCCGCATCAGCGGGTCAGACTTAGCCATTATTCGAAGTAGTCCGACGATGACGATCCAGACGGCCACGCCAAAGAGCGCCGAATAGACCGTCAGCACCACGAAGATTAGGATCACGGCCGCAAGCCCGGTGATCAGCACCAGCTCACGGTCGGCACCCATCAGGAGGTTTGGTCGAGACAGTGCGCGATGAATGCGATTGCGGCGGAGGCTCACGTAGCCCCCTCCCCCGCTCTGTCCAAAACGACCTGCGTGACCTGCTCTTTCGGTAGGCCGATTGACGCACCGGTGGCGCCGAAGAGGCCGACGATCGTCGTGGCACCAAGCAAGATTCCGGCGACCAGGACAACGTACACCAGCCTGCGAGCGAAATCGTTGAGCTCACCACCGAAGATCAGCATGCCGCCGGCAATCGCCACGGCGGCCAATGCGATGTAGCCGGCGACCGGGCCGGTGATGGATTCCTGGATCTGTTCGAGCGGTCCTTCCCACGGAAGACTTCCACCGGAACTAGCGAAAGCGGGCGGCGCAGCGGCGATGGCAGCGATAGCTAAAACGCTGAGTGTCAGGAAGGATCTGTTATGCTGCATCTCGGCTCTCCTCTGCATAGGGTTCCGTCTGGTACTGGCCGCCTGCAAAGCGGGTGACGTGAAGGATTTCGCTGATCCGCCGGCCCTTAGCCGTTCGCTCGATCGAGATGATCAGATCGACGGCGTCTCCGATGACGGCTTGCATCGGCTGGTGACTGGCTTCGGCCGTCAGCTGCTCTAGGCGTTGAAGCGCTGAGCGCGCGCTGTTTGCATGGATTGTTGCGACCCCGCCGGGGTGTCCCGTGTTCCAGGCCTTGAGCATAGTCAGTGCTGCGCCGTCGCGAACCTCGCCGACGATAATCCGATCTGGTCTCAAGCGCATCGTGCTTTTCAGGAGACGCGACATGTCCACCGCGTCGCTGGTGTGAAGGCTCACGGCATTGTCCGCGGCGCACTGGATCTCGGCTGTGTCCTCCAGAATGACGAGGCGATCGTCAGGAGAGCTCGATACGATCTCCGCGAGGATTGCGTTAGTGAGGGTGGTTTTGCCCGAGCCCGTGCCGCCAGCGACGAGAATGTTAAGCTTCGAAGCAATTGCGCTTCGAATGACGTCGGCATGCTTCGCGGTCATCACCTTACTGGACACATAGTCGTCGAGCGGTATGAGGCGCGACGCACGACGGCGGATGGTGAACGACGGGCCTGAAACGACGGGAGGCAGTAGTCCTTCAAAGCGATGCCCGCCGATTGGCAGTTCGCCTGAAACGATCGGGCGATCATCATCGACCTCGGAGTTGAGAACATGAGCGACGCTGCCGATGACGGTTTCTGCCGCAGACCGTGTCATCTCTCCTGCTGCGGCGATCCCGTGACCAAGCCTTTCGATGAACAGCCGACCGTCAGGATTCAGCATGATCTCAACGACACCAGGGTCTTCGAGAGCTATGCAAAGATGGTCTCCCAGCGCGTTCTGCAGTTTGCTGACGAGGCGGGGAAGTGAGCGGTTTTGTGTGCCGAGCATGATCAGGCCGCTTCCTTTTTGAGGGTTGAGAAGTTTGATGAATAGGTGCCGGGGCGAAGGCGATCGAAGCTCACCCAATCTGCTGGAAGC
>JBKBON010000086.1:0-2785 GCA_046294755.1 Allorhizobium sp.
TGACGAAACGCTTTGTTGATCGCAGGACATCTGTGCTCATGAAGCGCTTAAGAGAGAATGCAATGTTGGAAGCTGAAATCAGTGTGAACGGCGATGTCTTCGTGGAAGGCCATGCCATGGGGCAACTCTCCGGTTTCCGGTTCACGCCGATCTCCGGCATGGAAGGCCCGGACGCGAAGGCTGTTCAAGCCGCCGCCTACAAGGCTCTTGCGCTTGAGTTCGAGGCTCGCGCCGCGCGCCTTCATGCCTCGGGGAACAACGACCTCGCCATCAGCTCGGACGGCCTTGTCCGCTGGCTCGGTGATCCGGTTGCGCGCCTGACCGGCACCGATCATGTTCTCCATCCGCGCGTTATCCTGCTGGCAGACGAGCAACTGACCGGCATGGCGCGCGATCACGTCGCAGCCCGGGTCGAGCGTTTCGTCAATCATCATATCTCGACGGTGTTGAAGCCGCTCGATGACCTCTCCCGCGCTGAGGACCTGCAGGGCCTGGCAAAGGGGCTCGCTTTCCAGCTTGTCGAGAACCTCGGTGTTCTGTTCCGTCGCGACGTGGCGGACGATGTGAAAACCCTGGACCAGGACGGTCGCGCATCGATGCGGCGCTACGGCGTGCGCTTCGGTGCCTATCACATCTTCATGCCTGCTCTGTTGAAGCCCGCACCGGCGGAGTTGATCACGCTGCTCTGGGCGCTGAAGAATGACGGCCTGGACAAGCCCGGTTATGGGGACCTGATCCCGGTTCTGGCCGCTGGCCGTACCTCCGTTGTGACCGATCCGAGCTTCGAGCGTACATTTTACAAGCTGGCGGGTTTCCGTTTCCTCGGCAAGCGGGCAGTTCGCATCGACATTCTTGAGCGTCTCGCCGACCTCATTCGTCCGCTCCTGCAGTGGAAGCCGGGTTCGCCGGCGCGTCCCGATGGCGCTTATGATGGTCGCCGCTTTACGACGACGACCGCCATGCTCTCCATTCTCGGCGCAACGCCGGATGACATGGAAGAAATTTTGAAGGGCCTCGGCTATCGGGCCGACAGCGTTTCGGCTGAAGAGGCCGCTGCTTTCCTTGCTGCGCAGACCGGTGCGACGGACGCTCCCGCTGCCGCCGCTGGCGAGAGCAGTGACGACGCTGCCGACGATGCTGACCAGGCCGGCGAGGCCGCTGCGCCAGTTGAAGCTCCGGCTGCCGCTGCTGAGGAGACTGCTGCAACGGAAGTTGCAGCCGCTGGTGAGGCGGCTGCCGTCGGTGAAGCGCAGTCTGCTGAAGCCACCGAGCCGAAGCCCGTTCTGTTGTGGCGCCCGGGCGGTCGCAACGACAACCAGCGCGGTGCAGGGCGCACGGGTGGCGATCGCCGTCCGCAGGGCCAGCGCAATCAGGCTCCGCGTGAAGGCGGCGACAATCGTGGTGAGGGTCGTCGTGACGACCGCCGCTCGGACAATCGCGGCGAGCGGCGGGATGACAACCGTGGCAAGTTTGCTGGCAAGGGCGACCGTCAGGATCGCGGGGACCGCAAGGATCGCGGACCGCGTCCGGAGCGCGACAACAACAAGTCACAGCCGGCACGCTTTGAAGCCAAGCCTCCGCGCAAGGAAAAGCCTGTCGATCCGGATTCGCCCTTCGCAAAGCTGGCAGCTCTCAAGGAGCAACTGAAAAAGTAATGGACGAGAAGCAGCCACAAAGCGGTTCGCGCCAGCGCATCGACAAGTGGCTGTTCTTCGCCCGTGTGGCAAAATCACGCAGCCTCGCGCAGGAGCGCGTGGCGGCAGGCCATGTCAGTGTCAACGGCCAGAAGGTTCGTCAGGCGAGCCATCAGGTCAAAGCCGGGGACCGGCTCGACATCGCCATGCCGGAGCGCGATCTGGTGCTTGTCGTGAAACTGCCGGGAGAGAGGCGTGGCCCTTACGAGGAAGCCAGGCTGCTTTACGACGATCTCACGCCACCACGGCAGAAGACCTCCTTCATGCCTTCAGCCCAAGGCGTCAGGGATCCTGGCGCGGGGCGGCCGACAAAGAAGGAACGCCGAGCGCTCGCAGATCTGCGCGGTGAGCCGGATTGGTCGGTGGATTAGAAAATTTCTACAAAGGCGCCTGAAATGAGGGCGTTTATCCTTGCCTTGATCGGGATTCCGCATTAGCTCACTTCCCGTCCGACTATAATTTCCGGCAGGGCGCGAGCTTTTCGAACAGGGTGTCGCCCTGAAGGAACGATCGACGTTCATCTTTCTCCTGCCGTTTAAGAACGTCATTCTGGAGTGCCGCATGACCTATATCGTCACCGACAACTGCATTCGCTGCAAATACACCGATTGTGTCGAGGTCTGCCCTGTCGACTGCTTCTATGAGGGCGAAAACTTCCTCGTCATCCATCCGGATGAGTGCATCGACTGCGGCGTGTGCGAGCCGGAATGTCCTGCAGAGGCCATCAAGCCGGATACCGAGCCGGGCCTCGACAAGTGGCTGAAGATCAACGCCGACTATGCGAAGATCTGGCCCAACATCACGGTCAAGAAGGACCCGATGCCGGAGGCCAAGGAGATGGACGGCGTCGAGGGCAAGTTCGAAAAGTTCTTCTCGGAAAACCCGGGTTCGGGCGACTGATATTTTGGGCTTGGGCCGGTCACAGGAATCCTGCCCAAAAATCCATCGCTTGACGGCGGATTCGCCGCCTTGTGCGTCACGATTGTGGCGCACTGCACTAAAATATTGATTTCCTCGTCTTTTTGTGATAGCCTCTTGGAACTGTTCCACTTTGCGGCATAGCTATGCCCTGAACCATCACGAAAGCAACT
>JBKBON010000087.1:0-2236 GCA_046294755.1 Allorhizobium sp.
CGGGCGAAGAAATCAAAATCCATGAGGCCCGGAAGGTCGTCGGCGCCGTTCAGCGCGAGCGACGCTGCGCTTTCCCGCAATTCCTCGATCGTGAAATAGGCTGATCGAATGGAATCGTTGTGGTCGATCTGCTTGGTCTCGAGGTCGCGCGATGGGACATGCAGCGTCATGAAGAATAGGTTCTCAGTTTGGCGGTTAAATTGAGGAGCGTCGGGCTGGACCACTGAGGTCATCGCCTTGGCGCTTCTTTGCATCAAATCGGGCTTTTGACCAACAATCGAGCCAGAAAAAGGCTGTAATGCGACGGGGGACCTGTTGCGATGGAACTCTGAAGGCGGCTCTCTGCACTCGATAGGTGAATTGGCGTTTGTATGGCCTATTTCAAGCGTCGAGCCAACAGGCTCATGCTGGAGAAACTCTGAGCTGGTTCAGGCCGGGTCTCTCAAAGACAAGCCGCCCAGCATGGCCTCCACGGCATCGAGCGCGATGTCGGCAAGACGGCCCTCGTCAAAAAGGTCGCTGGCCAGCGAGTTTTCAAGCCAGAGGCCGTCGATCAAGCCATTGATTGCGACCGCGAGGTGGCGTTTGTCCGAGAAAGGCGCTTTGTGTCGGTACGCCGTCAGAACCGCTCCTATGAGCTCTTCGAGAAGGCCGATGAAGACCAGATAGTTCTCCCGATGTATGCGGGCCAGCTCCTCGTCGGAACGGACGCGGCCGATGAAGGCTGCCCATAGGGAGAGGGCCTTTGGGTCGGCGATCGGTGGGCTGACATTTGCAATGATAAAATCATGCAGTCGGCGGCGAGGATCGTCGCCGGCATCTGCCATTGCGCTAACTGCAGTGCCGGTCATCCCGGACAGCATTTCCCGATAGGCAGCCTGTACCATCTCCTCCTTTCCGGCAAAGTAGTGCCGGATCAGCCCGCCGGTCACACCGGCGCGGGCCGCAATGTCGCGGACGGTGGCGCTTTCCAGGCCGTGCTCGGAAATGCTCTCAAGGGTGGCCGCAATGAGGTCCTTTCGGCGCTCGGCTTCACCGGCACGCTGAAACGTGCGTCGTGTCATCAAGGTTTCTCCGGCGCGGATGGGATGGCGGCGCTTTCGACCGCTCCTGCGCTTTTTACATGGTTGAACAACCAGCAGGCAAGTGCCACAGTCCGCCCTTCGACGACCATACCGTGACGACCAAGAGGCGAATTCCATGACGATCCATGCTCCCAATGTGATGGCTGAAGTCCTTGCAACGCGCCACCATCTGCATAGGTTTCCGGAGATCGGACTGTCTGAATTCAAGACGTCGGATTATGTCGCCGAGCAACTGATGGCGCTCGGCTACGAGGTGACGCGAGGGCTTGCGACGACAGGCGTGGTGGCGACGCTGCGCAACGGGTCCAGCGGGCGCAGTGTCGGCATCCGCGCCGATTTCGATGCGCTGCCGATCCTCGAGGAAACCGAGCTTCCCTATGCCAGCGAAATACCCGGCGTGATGCATGCCTGTGGTCATGACGGTCATACCGCGATGTTGCTGGGAGCGGCCAAGATCCTTGCCGAACGGCGCAATTTCGATGGAGTCATTCACCTGATCTTCCAGCCTGCCGAGGAGAATTTCGGGGGCGCGCGGATCATGATCGAGGATGGCCTGTTCGAACGCTTCCCCTGTGATGCGGTGTTCGCGCTGCACAACGATCCGGAAATTCCCTTTGGTCATTTCGCGCTTCGGGAAGGCCCGATCATGGCGGCGGTCGATGAGTGCAAGATCACGGTCAACGGCCGTGGCGGCCATGGTGCAGAGCCACAGTCAACGGCGGATCCGATCGTCTGTGGAGCATCGATCGTCATGGCGTTGCAGACCATCGTGTCACGCAACATCCACCCCCTCGACCCGACAGTGATCACCGTTGGCGGATTCCACGCCGGGGCGGCGAGCAATGTCATTCCCGAACGGGCGGAGATGGTGCTGTCCATCCGCTCCTTTGACCCCAGGGTTCGCGACCAGTTGGAGAACCGCATCTGCGCCGTGGCAGAGGGGCAGGCAGCGAGCTATGGCATGGGGGTCACCATCGATTACCAGCGCGGGTACGACCCAACCGTCAATCACAAGGCGGAAACGGATTTCGTCCGCGATCTTGCTGTCAGTTTCGCGGGTCAGGACAAGGTCTACGACTTGCCGCGTCCGATGATGGGAAGCGAAGATTTCGCCTATATGCTGGCAGAGCGTCCGGGGAGCTACTTCTTTC
>JBKBON010000088.1:0-2227 GCA_046294755.1 Allorhizobium sp.
GCAGCTTCTTGCCGAGCACGTCGGAGAGTGCACGCAGGATCGCCCAGTCTTCGCGGGCCTCGCCCGGCGCGAAGCCGGCGCGGTTGCCCATCTGGACGCGGCCTTCGGTGTTGACCCAGGTACCCGACTTTTCGGTATAGGTCGCACCCGGCAGGATGACGTCGGCGTAATGCGCGCCGTTGTCGCCGTGGCTGCCGATATAGACAACGCATTTCGCGGTCTTGCCGGAGAAATCGAGTTCGTCTGCGCCGAGCAGGAAGACGACGTCGAGCGAGGAGAGCATCTGACCGGCAGCGACTGCCCCTTCGCCCGGCACGAAGCCGAGGTCGAGTGCGCCGACGCGCGAGGCTGCGGTGTGCAGGACGGCGAAGCCGTTCCACTCATCCGAGAGGGCGCCAACATCGGCCGCCAGCTTGGCGGCGTTCGCCAGCACGACCTTGCCGTCAGCACCTGTCAGAGCGCCTTGGCCGATGATGATCAGCGGGTTTTTGGCGGCCTTCAGCGTCTCGGCGAAGTTGTTCTTGCCGGAGACGAGGTCGGTCAGGGTCTCGGTACCGGCACCGAGATACTCATAGGGGTAACGCAACTCGCCGCCTTCGCCGATCACACCGATCGGCAGGCCGCCACGGCGCCAGCGCTTGCGGATGCGGGCATTGAGAACAGCTGCTTCGAAGCGCGGGTTGGCGCCGACGATGAGGATCGCGTCAGCGGCTTCAATGCCTTCGATGCTGGCGTTGAAGAGGTAGGTCGAGCGACCGAGCGACGGATCAAGTGCCGTCCCATCCTGGCGACAGTCAGTATTCGACGACCCCAGCGCGTTGATCAGCGACTTCAGCGCGAAGATCTCTTCGACCGAAGCGAGGTCACCGGCGACGGCGCCGATCTTGTCGGCAGAGGTCGAGGCGACAGCCGACTTGATCGCGGCGAAAGCTTCGGCCCAGCTGGCGGGCTGCAGGCGGCCGTCCTTCTTGACGTAGGGGCGGTCGAGACGCTGGGTCTTCAGGCCATCCCAGACAAAGCGGCTCTTGTCGGAGATCCACTCTTCGTTGATCTGCTCGTTGACGCGCGGCATGATGCGCATCACTTCGCGACCGCGGGTATCGACGCGGATGGCCGAACCGAGTGCGTCCATGACGTCGATCGACTCGGTCTTGCCCAGTTCCCACGGGCGAGCCGTGAAGGCGAAGGGCTTCGAGGTCAGTGCGCCGACCGGGCAGAGATCGACGACATTACCCTGGAGCTCCGACGTCATCGCCTGCTCGAGATAGGTGGTGATCTCGGCGTCCTCGCCACGGCCGATCAGGCCGAGTTCGGCGATACCGGCCACTTCGGTGGTGAAGCGGACGCAACGCGTGCAGTGGATGCAGCGGTTCATCACGGTCTTGACCAGCGGTCCGATATACTTGTCTTCGACGGCGCGCTTGTTCTCGGTGTAACGCGAGCTATCGATACCGAAGGCCATGGCCTGGTCCTGCAGATCGCATTCGCCACCCTGGTCGCAGATCGGGCAATCCAGCGGGTGGTTGATCAGCAGGAATTCCATCACGCCTTCGCGGGCCTTCTTGACCATCGGCGTGTTGGTGAAGACTTCCGGCAGTTCGCCGTTCGGGCCGCCACGGATGTCGCGCACGCCCATGGCGCAGGAGGCTGCCGGCTTCGGCGGGCCACCCTTCACCTCGACAAGGCACATGCGGCAATTGCCGGCGACCGACAGCCGTTCGTGGAAACAAAACCGCGGGACCTCGGCGCCAGCTTCCTCACACGCCTGCAACAGCGTGAAATGATCCGGAACCTCGATCTCTTTGCCGTCGATCTTCAGCTTAGCCATATTCGCCTTCCTGCCTCACGCTTCCGCGCATCCTGCCGTGGCATTCCTGCCGCGACTGACAGCTTTCGTCCGCACCGGATGAAAACTGCCGGTTTTATCCCTTAAGCCCGGCGCATCGCCCCTGCGCGGCCGGACCGTAATCTCACTTTCGTGATCGAGCCTTGCCGCCCGCCAAACGGCGTGCCTGGCCTGCCCAATCGTCTCGCAGCGCGCGGCCGGCGAGACCCAATTCCTTGTCCAGCGCCACAAGCGCCGTTTCATCCATCTCAGCTAGATCCTGGAACCGGGTGATCCCCCTGCCCTTCAGAACCTGTTCGACCTTCGGCCCAATGCCGTCGATCCGCTTCAGATCGTCGGCCTTGCCGGTGGCCTTTTTCGGCTTCGCAGCCGGAGCGGCGA
>JBKBON010000089.1:0-1981 GCA_046294755.1 Allorhizobium sp.
GACTTCGAACAAACCATCGCCTCAGCAACCGCCTGGCTGTTCATCGCATCAATCCAGCTCTTCACACGCCGTATCGCAAGAGCATGAAATTACACGAGATAGTTTTGAATCAGACTCTGAGGTCGCGCCTTCAGATTCTGATTCCCAGCGTGATCGTCCTGACCGGCATCGCATTATCGGCATTCTATGCCGACCTGCAGCAGCAGCGCCTGAGCCGCGAAGCAGCCCGCAACACGGTCGAAGAGAGCCTCGGCCTGATCCGCACGAAGCTCGAAGCCAACATCAATGCCAACATCAAACTTCTGCAGGGCATGGTGGCTGTCATCGGCACCGAACCCCATGTGACACAGCCGCGCTTTGAAGCGCTGGCGACGAAACTGATGGCGATCCCTTCACAGATCACCAACATTGCAGCCGCACCCAACCTCATAACCACCTTCGTTTACCCCTATGAAGAGAATAAGGGCTTCATCGGCCGCTGGGTAGTGCCACCGCCCAATGGCGAGGCCGCCGCCCGGCAATTGCGCGAAGAGGGCAAGACCATCATTCGGGGTCCCCTGCCGCTCAACAACGGCGACATGGGGCTAATCATCACGCTTCCGGTCACCATGACCAACGACGTCGGCCAGAGCGTCTTCTGGGGTGGCCTTGCAGGCATTGTCGATGTCGCCCGCCTTTACGACGACAGCGGACTGCGCTCACCGGACTTGCCACTTTCGCTCGCCATCACCAACCAGAACGAAATCACATCCTCGGTGATCTACGGCGATGGCCATATTCTGAAAGACGATCCCGTCTCGATGGTGGTCAATTTCGGGACCCAGCAATGGCTTCTCTCGGCGATCCCGAAGGAGGGCTGGCACGGCGTCAGCGGTCAGAACGTCCCCATTCGCACCATGATCTTCGCCATGGCCGCGTTGATGGCTGGAATAGTCATCTGGGTAGCCAAACTCATGCGCGAACGGCAGCGCAATTATGCCGCCTTGCGCCAGCGCGAAGAACAATTGTCCGCAATGTCGAACCGCTTGGGCCTCGCATTGGAGGCCTCGAACATCGGCATCTGGGAACTCGACTTCGCCACCGGAAATATCCGGTGGGACGAGCGCATGTATCAACTCTACGGGCTCCCGCCTGACGTCGACGCCTGCTACGAGGTCTGGAAATCGCGAGTCCACCCCGAGGATATCGGCCCGTCGGACGAAGCGCTTGATGACGCGATTGCCTCAGACAAGACCTATGAGACGCAGTTCCGCATTTTCCGCGACAACGGCGAAATCCGCCATATACGCGCCGTCGGTACGATTTTCCGGGATGCGGACGGCAAGATCAGCGTGCTTGGCGTCAACTGGGATGTCAGCGCTGACGTAACCCTGCAGGAGCAACTGGGCCGCGCCCAGAAAGAGACCGCACAGCGCAACGAGGAGCTGGAATCGGCGCGGCAGCGCATGGAGTACAACTCCCTGCATGACGCCCTGACCGGACTGCCCAACCGCCGCTATCTCGACCAGCGTCTCGAAGAACTCGTCCAGGAAAGCAACGCGTCCGGTGAGCGCCTGACTGTGCTCCACATGGACCTCGACCGCTTCAAGGAAATCAACGACACGCTCGGCCATGGTGCCGGCGACGCCATCCTACGCCATGTGGCACACGAACTGCGAAACCTGGTCAAGCCCGGAGATTTCGTCGCCCGCATCGGCGGCGACGAATTCCTGATCGCCTGCAAAGGCTGCATCCTGCACGAGGATCATGATGTCGTCGGGCGCAAACTCATCACCGCCGTCAACACGCCGATTGTTTACGAGGGCCATGAGTGCCGCGTTGGAGCATCCATCGGCATCGCCGACAAAACCGAGCGCGGCGTGTCGTCAGAGCAATTGCTGGTGAATGCCGACATCGCCCTCTACGAGGCCAAGCGACGCGGCCGCAATCGCGTTGAGCGCTTCAACGACCAGCTCCGCGCCCGCACCATCAACATCAAGCA
>JBKBON010000090.1:0-1654 GCA_046294755.1 Allorhizobium sp.
GCTCGATCACCTATGACAACCCCAATGTCCAGCTCGAAAAGGCTCCGGCCGGTTCGACCTTCTTCCACACCTTCAATGACGGCAGCGGCCGTGACGTCCGCGAAATCTACAAGGTGAACGCCGACAAGTCGGTCACCCTCGTCAACCGCACCGTCTCCAACGCTTCCTGATCCAAGGCTGCGTGAACGGCCTCGGGGCATCAGTCCCGGGGCCTTTTTTTTTGCGTTTGAAGGGATGGAGTGCGGAGCCTGGGGCTGGTCCAGTTCAGTGGGTAGGGTCGCTACCCTCGCCTGCAGCATCCGCCAAGCTCGTCGAGAGCAGCACCGCGCGGGTCTCGTCGGCAACGCGGGCGAAGACACGGCGGATCTCGCAATCCGTCTCGCCGTCACAATCCTCGCAACGCCGATAGGCCGTAAGCGAAAGGCAGGGCAACGGGGCGACAGGCCCATCGATCAGCCTGAGCACCTCGCCATAGGTGATCTCGCTTGCCGGCCGAAGCAGAAGATAACCGCCTTGCTTGCCACGCCGGCTTTCCACCATGCCGCCGCGCTTGAGATCCAGCATGATCTGCTCGAGGAATTTCTTCGGAATTTTCTGCTGATCGGCAATGTCGGGAATCTGGATCGGCTCGCCCGGCTCGGCGCGGGCAAGAAGTGTCAGCGCCCGCAGCGCATATTTGGCTTTCTGTGTGATCATCGATCGCTAACGTCTGCCAGTACGGGTCCCAAAATCGTGCACCGGCCATAGCGCAATTCCTGATTGGGTTCCACGTGTCATTTGGGCCCGGCGGCAGGAATTGCCGCGATATCTCCGTGCAGGAGAGATATTTGCTCTTTGTGTGCGGCTCGGCGAACGTCGATTTCTGGAGGTTCCCCATCTCTTGCCGGATAATGCCGGCACTGAGCAGGGATTCCATGATGACCTTTGACACTTCTTCAGATCTGGCCAGAACACTGGACCAGCAACTGGCATCCGCAGACCTGACGGAGCGCCTGCGTATCGTCGCCGAACTCGATGGCCGTGCTGTCTTCACCACCTCGCTTGGTATCGAGGATCAGGTGATCACGGCAGCGATTGGCCTTGGCCAGCTGCCGATCGATGTCTCGACGCTGGAGACTGGCCGGCTGTTCAAGGAAACGGTCGATCTGATCGCGGAGACCGAAGAGCGCTTCGGGATTGCAATCAAGCGCTTCCATCCCCACCAGGATGATATCGATGCCTATGCAGCGAAATACGGCCTGAACGGCTTTTATGAAAGCGTCGAAGCGCGGCATGCCTGCTGTCATGTGCGCAAGCTGGTCCCCTTGGCGGAGGCGCTTTCCGGCGCCCGTTTCTGGATCACCGGTTTGCGCCGCTCCCAATCCGGTAACCGCGCGGCCACGCCCTTTGCCGAATATGATGCCGAGCGCGGCTTGATCAAGGTGAACCCGCTGGCCGACTGGTCGATCGAGGACATCAACGCCTATGTCGAGGCCGAGAGTGTCCCCACCAACCCGCTGCACAAGCGCGGCTACCCCTCGATCGGTTGCGAACCCTGTACGCGCGCCATCAAGCCGGGCGAGCCGGAACGCGCCGGTCGCTGGTGGTGGGAGAATGACGAGAAGCGCGAATGCGGCCTGCATGTTCCGGAAGCAGCAGCCTCCGCGATCCCGAC
>JBKBON010000091.1:0-1500 GCA_046294755.1 Allorhizobium sp.
TTGTAGCCCGGCCGTATCCTGACCGTCGGCTGGACATTCAGATTTTTTGAGATGCTTTGCTCGGCCACTCGGCCGAAGCTCTCGGCAAAATTCCGACGGGCGGCGTCGGACGCGGTATCCTGCGTCGCGAGCGTCGAGCTTTCAGGCATCGACATGTCGATGCCTGTGCCGATAATGGCAACGAGTGCGGCAGAGCCAAACGTACGCCAAATGTGGCGATCGACCTTGTCCTTGAAGCCGCCATAGCCTTCGGCATCCGTGCCGGCCATGCCGCCGATCTGCAATGTCGATCCATTCGGGAATATGAGGTCCGTCCAGACGACCAACACGCGCTCCTGCCCGAATGACACCTTGGAATCGTAACGACCAAAGAGTTTCGCCCCCTGCGGAATGAGCAGCCGGTAGCCCGTGGCGCTGTCATAGACATTCTGGCTGACCTGTGCCGAAACCCTGCCCGGAAGATCGGAGTTCAGGCCCGTGATCATGGTCGCAGGGATGACAGACCCACGCTTCAACTCGTAGGGCGAGATCTGCGGGACCACCTGGTTTGGCAAATAGCCAAGATCCTTGATGTCCTGGTTGAAGAAGTCTTCCTTTGAGGTCTGGCCGTTTTGATCGACGTTCTGTCCGAGTAATCCGGACTTCATCGCGGCGCTGTAAAGATCGGATGCGCTATTCGTTGTGGAATTGAAAAGCTGACGGGCATCGATTGCGGTTCCCGAGGAGTTTCTCTGCACCTCGGACACATCTACCTTGAGCGGGGAGTCTAGCGCTGTCGCGCGAGCCTGAATGCTTGCCATCCTCTGACGCTGCGCTTCGCGGAGGATTTGCTCGTCCTGTTCGCGCTTCAGCCGCGCCTTCCACTCGGCTTCCGGCTCGAGTTGTGAGCGCCGTTCCGTCCGGACCTCATTCTGCCGCTCCACGACGGCCTCTCTCAACGGCTCGCGTTCGACAACGACGGGCGTCGGCTGAAACACTTCTCGTTGCTCCGGTTCGCCTATGATCCCGTCCGTCACGCCTCGTTTCAGTTGATCGCCAAATGTAGTCGCCGGTGACGAAGAGGTGGTGTCGAGTTCATTTCCACGGTTGAAGGTGAGACCGCGCCACGACAGGCCGACGATCACGACGCCGAAGAACAGAACGATGATGACGATCGCGACGATGATCGGCAGGCGATTGAGGCGCCGCATGCTTTGTTGATCGTCACCATTGCCCGCCGTGCCGAGCTGGAGCGATTGAATCATGGTTTCCCCTCCCCTCAGTTTCGCTGCATGATGGAAAGAGGACTGGCCGGCGTCGCGCCCGCTGACGTCGCCGTGTAGGCCCGGCCGAGCGCGATGGCCGGCGTGCTTATCCGCGCCAGGACCTGTCCGTCGAAGCTGTCGATCGACCATGCGACCTCGACCGGCTTCTGATCCTTGCCGACGTTCCCGTCGGCGATGACCGTGTATCCCCATCCCTTCAGCGCTGCCTCGAGCGCGGCGGCGTATTCCGAGGTGT